>NZ_JASGXC010000001.1:1013231-1045674 GCF_032913585.1 Gluconobacter sp. GP1 | reverse complement strand
TGGAGCAGCCCGGTAGCTCGTCAGGCTCATAACCTGAAGGCCGTAGGTTCAAATCCTACCCCCGCAACCAATGTATCCTGCACTAAGAACTTCTCGAGAACGCTAGCGTCCGGATGACGCGTGGCGTTTTTCCTGTTCGTGGAAAATCTCAACATCGCAGCCAGATCACCCTCAAGAAAAATCCCGAGTTTCCCATTCTCTGGAATGAGTTTGATCCGCGTGATCAGGGACCGGATCGCTTCTACCGTCTGTGTTCTGCTGACTTCATTCTGAAGACTCTCGTGGAGCGTCGCGATTTTCTGGCGATACAACTCCGCCATGTTGGGATGCAGCAGAGGCGGCGGGGAAGGGGCGTTGGCCAGCCGTCCCTCAATCTCCGCTTTGCGAGCTTCGAGTTGCTCCATACGTGTCTTGAGAGCAGGGCTGGCAAAGCCGTCGAGGATAGCCTGCACGGCCTTGTCGAGTTCGCGCTTGATTTTGGGAAGGTCGGATTTCAGAGCAGCCAGATCGGCCCCTTTCTCCATGCGCAGACGGTTTATCTCGCGCGTGAACTCGTCGCAGAATTCTTTGAAGAGTGCGGGCTCCATCATCTGGGTTCGGAGACCGTGGAGTACGGATTTTTCCAGAACGTCCCGACGGATTGTCAGGCGGTTCTCGCAGGTGCCCTTGTTCCGGGCCGTTGAGCAGCCAAGATGGTTTTTAGAGATCATCGAAAACCCGCCTCCACAACAGCCGCATTTGATAAGGCCCGTCAGGAGATGGGTCGGACGTTGCAGGGCGTTCAGCGGATGTGCACCTGTACCGCGGGATTTCTGCGACCAGGTTGTTTTGCTCTGACGGGCTTTGACCGCATCCCAGAGATCCTGCTCGATAATGCGCAGATCAGGAACATCCTGAAGAACCCATTCGGATTCAGGGTTCAGGCGTGACACCCGTTTCCCGGTGCTCGGATCCTTGATGTAGCGCAGGCGGTTCCAGATCAGCCGGCCGATATAGAGTTCGTTGTTGAGGATTCCCGTGCCGCGTTCGCGGTTGCCATTGATCGTTGATGGACTCCAGGCTCCGGACAGGGGACCGCGATGGCCTTCGGCATTCAGAGACAGAGCAATGGATTTGGGGGATTTGCCGTCGGCATAGTCCCGAAAGATCCGTCGGACGATCTGGGCCTGATCATCATTAATGGCGCGCTCTCCGCAAATCGGTTCGCCATGACTGTCGCGCTGTTTGACAACATCGTAGCCGTAGCACAGGCCGCCACCGGATTTGCCGAGTTCGACGCGGCCGCGCAGACCGCGGCGGGTCTTGTTGGCCAGTTCCTTGAGATAGAGCGCATTCATCGTGCCGGTCAGGCCAATGTGCAGGTGATTGATCTCACCCTCTGAAAGCGTGACGATCTTTACCCCTGCAAAGCTCATGCGTTTGAACAGACCAGCGATATCTTCCTGATCGCGAGACAGGCGATCCATGGCCTCTGTCAGGAGGATCTGGAAGCGACCAGCATTGGCATCCGTAATGAGCTCCTGGATACCAGGCCGGATCAGGGATGCCCCGGAAATTGCCCGGTCGCTGTAACTGTCAACGATCGTCCAGCCCTGTGTGTCCGCATAACCGCGGCAGATCCGGAATTGATCTTCAATGGACGCATCCCGCTGGTTGTCCGAAGAATAACGCGCATAAAGGGCAACTTTCATGGCGGTCTGTCTCCTGGTGATGTGGCGCCTTTCTGGGCGCTCTGCTGGCGTAACTGATCTGCTTCAAACCACTCTCGTGCTGCACTGTGCGCAAGAAGGCGCACAACCGTTCGCAGGCGGTTCTCTACACTTGAGGGGCTGTTTCTGTCTGGCTTTAAAGGCTTCAAAGCGAGCGAATGGTCGGGAGAGGTGGGCCGTTCAGCCGGATGCTTCGGGCTCATGGTGAATCACCTGACGCGCTCCCGCAAGAGTCGTTTGTGCACAGCACAACGGTTTTTTGCTGAAGGGACACCAGCAGCAGGTCGACCACGACCAGTCTTGCAGTCCCGATTTTGATGGTGGTGATGTGACGTTGTTCAGCAAGGCAGTAGGCGGTGCTGCGGGAAAAGTGAAAATGTCTTTCAACGTGGCTCATATGAAGGAGCGCAGGTAAGTCATGATATTGCGTTAGCAGCGTGCCCAGATTGGGCACGTCGGTCTCATTGCGTGCGGCGGCACGGATTTTGCGCTTGATCATCTCTCGAACAGAGGCTGTGACAATACCGGCTTTTCCGAGACGCGCGATCCGGATGTCTCCCTGCCGTGCCAGCCGGATGGCTGTTGCGGCACTGAAGCCGAAATAAATCGGACACTCTTTGAGTGGAACGATCTGGGGAAAATCTCTGCTGTGACTCTGCATAATGCCTCCTCGCTTTCGGAGGGCACTCTGCGCAGATCTGAGACTTGCGATGGAATCCGCATTTTAGCGGATTCTGACAGACAGCCTATAGTGGCTTCTGATTCACATCTTTGTAGCTCCCTAGAGCATCAACAATCGCGCTTGGTAAAGGAGGAAGAATCATAGCTGGGTGTGACGTCTGAATCGGCTCTTCCGAAGACTCCTTTCTGGGCTCTGAATCAGGCGTTTCGGACTCGTCCTGGTCCGGGATTTCCCGTGCGTAAAGACCTTGTGCTTTGTAGTCTTTGCCGAGCAATGGTTCCTGAAGGAATAGATGACGTTTTGATCTGCCAATAATACGATGAGTTTTTTCGATCTCGGCTGGATAAAAGTCGCTCTCAAGTCTAACGATCTGCTGTGGCGGAAGCAGCGCCCTGGATCGCACGTGTGCAGATTTGCGCGTTAAATCCAGCTGAAAGCGCAATGCGTAAATGATCGTCGCTTTTGTTAAGAGCTCGTCGTCGGGGTCGTCCATAAAACTGAAGCCGGCGCGGTATCCTCTTAAAAGGTCTTTTGGTCCCGATTGGTAAGACGGCCATCGACTGTCCAGGAGGTTTTTTGAGATGTATGGATGACTGGAGATGACACTCATGGCGCCCAGAATATGTGCAACCGGAAGAAAGTATTCCTTGAGCGCCATAAATTGGGTACGGCCAGTGCTGTAAGCGACCCGCTTTTCAGATAGTGTGTCCGTAAAGCCGCCTTTCCATAAAAGGGGGGCACTCCCGTCCATCAGGTAATCGGCCGGATCGCGGCCTCGGGAGATTTCACCTGCGGCGTAACCAAAAACATGAGCAAGACGTTCCCAGGATAGGGGAATAGCATCGTGGTGCAGGCTTTGTCGCAGCGCAATCTGCATGGCCAGCCCAATAATGGCGCGTCCTTCTTCAATGACGCTCGCTCGCATGGCGGCATAGTCGTGGAACGCGTAAGCAGGATCAGAATGGCCGAGTTTTCTTTGAAGGCGAACCGTTCTGACCTGAGAAGCCCATAGGTCTCTTTCCTTCCGATATAAAAGAATGTCGTCCAGTTTCTCCTGTGTGACCTTGTTTGGGAGAAGACATGTGGGCCATTCCTGATCGATCTGCTGTTCGAGGTCTTTGGATGTTTTAAAGTCAAAGCCATCGATAAATTCGAGAAAACCACTACCTGAACTTCTGAGGCCAGACATTTGGTTTCTTTGAAACCAGGCCTCATTCATAAGGTGAAGATTGATGTAATCGTAAACGCGCTTATATCGTGCCTCAGGATTGAAATAAAATTTGTCAGCACTCACCTTCTGCTTTTTGAAGAGATCCAGACGTCGGCTCCGTTCTGTCGCAAGAAGGACGGCCTGTAATTTGAAATTAAGACGGGAAAAAGGAGTTTTTAAAGGTAAGGTAATTCTTTTATAGACAGGCCCAATGCTCGAAGGACCTTTTTGTCTGACCATAATCATATCCTCCTGATCTGGATATATGGGTCATATGACCCCCATTCTCGCAACGGAGGCAATTTTTTTGATGAGATCAGTCCCATTCAAAGTTGTTTCCTTGACGAAAACTACGCTTTGACTTCTGTCGGGAACCGGGCTCTCGCGTCATCTCTTTTGATGATCCTGAAGCCATGGACGTTGTGATGGATTTGGCGAGGAGCAATCGCCAACAGACACTGGTAGTTGTGTCAAGATTAAACGCCGCAAGGCCTGACACGAGGCTTTGTCGTGTCAGCAGCAGGCGACGACGCTTGTCGGCGGGACCCCGGTCATTTCGAATATCCATCTCGGTGAGATCACGGAGGAGGTTGTCAAGGACATCCTTTGAGCCCGGGGGCGTATGAAACGGCAGCAGGATCTCCAGAGTCTCTGCTGTCGTGACATGAGCACTGTTTCTTTGAGAGCCGGCCACCCGGAACAGCCAGTCGACGTGCTGCGTCGCAGCACGAACGCCACAGGGATCCTTTCTGCGGGCATCCTGTTGACGCTGCATCGTGCGGTTATGGAATGCCGCCGCGCGCGCCATGTCGATGTGACCATAACGAAGAAGCTCTTCTCTGGCCTCTCCCGTAAAATAATCCTCCGAACCCCAGCTGGGAATTTCTGCTGGAGTGAGAGGGCGCTCGATTCGGCGCCACAGCCGGATTTGATCTGCCGTTAATTTGCTGCGGACTTCTCTAGCCACTTTGTCGAGGCGCCGATGCTGAAGAAGGTTTCTGACATGGCGTCCCACTGTAGAGAAGACATGACGAATGGCTTGCGACATCAGCAAGGCCAGATCAGTCGTTGGGGCACCCAGTTTCGCTGTCGATGCTTTTGCCACGGGTGGGGATCTTTTCTCGGACGATTGAGAAAACCGTTCAAGAGCGCCTTGGGCGAGTTGGTTTTGTCGGTGCCGATTTCGTAATGATATGAGCGAGGACGGTTCTCCTGTTATGTCCTGACGGCGCTCCAGAGAGAGACGTGCTTTCTGAAAATCTTGGAGAGTCCGCCTTTGGGCGCCCCGGGCCTGTTCAAGCAGGGCAAGGGCAGAGAGGCGTTGATCGCGTCGCATCATGTTGCGGGCCATGTTCTCGAGCAGATCGGATGTGCGGATTGGACGGATGTCACCCAAAGGGCGGCGTTTATAGATCTCTCGTCGTTCGGCGCCTTCCGAGGTGACGAGCCAGGTGGTCTGACGATGACGGCTGCCTTGGACATAGGCGCGATGGGCATCCACGGCGCATGATCCCTGAGGCATGGCTTCAATGTGTTCCGTGCTTGTGACGCCCTGGGTGGCGTCAATCGACAAGACGTCGCCATAGCCTAGCCGAATGCGATCTTTGTCCGGATCTTTAAGCGTCGCCCAGGCGACAAAACCGTCATGACCTTGCGTATTGCGCAGCCATAAACCCTTTTTATCCGCACCGATCACCGTCAACACCGAGCCGTTGTTCCCGATGATGCCACGTTTTCCGTCATCGCGACGTGCGTTTGTGCGCGCGTAAAGTCTTACGCGATCTCCGGCAGCCAGCAGCATCGGGTAAGCTGTGCCATGTTGGTCTACGGCATCAATCCGAACTATGTCTGAGCCAAGTTCACCAATCCGACGGCGGCGCTCGCGAATGGCAACTGCAATGCTTCGGGCATCGGCGTTGGTCGGAGCACTGACTGTAAGGCTAAACCCGTCCTGCGCACGCCCGCTCTCATAGCGTGAGAGCCAGAGATCGGCGACTTTTTCTACAACCTCCTGACAACTGCCAGGTGCGAGGATCAGGGTATCGTCGTCGTATTTGCGCTGGAGCGCTTCGTGCGTTTGACCATCGCGGAACATCAGGGCGGTTGTGCGCTCTCGCGCGCTCTTCTGGCGCACGCTGGTCAGAAGTTCAGAAATAGTCTCCCGACCCAAAGCACGTTCGAGCAGATCCATGACGGGGCCTGCTTCGACCGCCCCACACTGAAGCGGGTCGCCGATCAGAACCAGGCGAAATCCAAAATGGGTTTGTGCACGCAGCAGGTGAAGTAATTGCTCTGTACTGAGCAGGCTCAACTCATCGAGGACAACAACCGACTCCCTATTCAAAACGACCTGTCCGGCCTCGATCTGTTTCAATAGGGGGAAGGTGGCCCTTAGATGGGAGGCTTCAATTCCGGCGTCGGAAAGCGCTTCGGCCTGCCGCCATGCGACCGCCGTGCCCCACACGGTCATGCCAGAATCCCGCCAGGCATGTACAAGAGGAGCAAGGAGCGTGGTTTTGCCGGAACCGGCGACGCCAATCAGCACAGACAGTCGCCCCCCTGTGCCAAGTGCCGTCATGGCCTGATGTTGAGACTGACCGTGCGGACCACTGAAATCCAGTCTGCTTTTCACGATCCCTGCGCTGATGGCTTTTGGGGAGAGTTGTCCACTCTGGTCCGAGGCAGCCTGACGGGCAAACGCAATCAGTTCGCTTTCTCGATCAACATGAAGTTGGGTTGTCAGACGCATCCGCGTGTCGTCCAACCCGTCAGGGCCCGGCACCCAGATGATCTGGGTTTCGGTACCGTGAAGGGGGATCTGTCTTTGAGAAAACAGGGACATCAGGGCATCAATATCGGAGGCAGAAGCGATACCGCTTTGGATCAGCGCGCGTGCAGCACAGATCCGGGCATCACTTTCTTGAAGAACCGCGCTTTTTTCAAAGCGTGCTGTAAGAAGCTTGCAAGCGATATCGAACGCAGCGTTGAGACGTTTCTGATCATCCTGCTGTGGCGTCTGCCGTCTTACGTGCACAAAGGGTGGTGCGTGCCAGTCCAGGGCTACAGCCTGATGTTTCCAGGAAACGAAATCCGACAGGTCATCCTGCCTTGCCTGTCGGGGATCTCCTTGCACACCCTGTTTGAGAAGGGAGATACGGCGGGATGGGCTGAGAGCATTCCAGTCGATCCCCTGTTTCTTGGCATAAACACGTGCTGCCGTCGTGCCGTCCATGGTGCGCTTGGAGAAAGCCTGGCGTATCTCGTCAGGAACTGCGGTCAGGCGTGCTGCCCCCGTGTCGCAATCGAGAGCAACTTCGACGCCCACTGCACGAAGATTACGAGCCAGAAAAGCCTGGTAAAGCGCGCCAAGCTCCTTGACACGACCTGACAGGCGCTTGAGGTCAAGACCGCCGACACGCCCGCTGTCGGTGACAACCACGTTGGGAACAATGACGTGTGTATGGAGTTGTGGGTCTCCATTGGTTTGGATCGTCAGACGACGAGTGAAATTTTCGCCTGAGAGCGTGTCGACGTCGGGAATATCAATGGTCGGACGGGCCGTGAAATGGTCAAATCTTATCCAGCCGAGCGCGCCATGCTCAAAACCTAATCGCCCGGCTTTACCTTTTCGGGCTCTTCCGATTTCAATCTCTACCTGTTTCATGACGTCGTCTACGGCATCACGATGCGCCTGAAGGATCATCGCGCGTTCTGCATCAGTTTTGGCAAAGGCCCAGGCAATCGATACGGATTTATCTGCGGACCAGGTCAGATCGATATAACCGATGCGGGATTTCGAAGCAGTGACAGCATTCAGAAAATGTCTTCTGTCCACGGGGGTACCGTTGAAATCCGTGCCTTGGGCTAACTGGCTGCACAAGGGGGCGTCGATGGGGTGTCCGTCAGGAACATTATAAAATCGGAATAATCTTTTTGAGGCGTGACGCTTCTCGGCAGTTCCTGGCGTGTTGTGGTCATTAAGACTGTTCGCGATATTTTCGAGGGTTTCTCGATCGGGTAGCGAGGTGTTGGGAAGAGACAGGAGATCTGCGAGACTTTGTGTGCCGCTTTGAATCTGCTTGCCGGCAATGGGTTGGCCGTCTGCTCGTAAGCCCGAGAGAAGACGGGCGATTGCGTCCCGTCCGACAGCCTGGCCCGGTGAAAGTCCAAGAGTGTCGAACAGACGAGGGTTCAAATTGTGACCGACTTCCGCGGCGCAAATTGCTTCAGTTTTGGATGAAACCGCGCCGCTATAGTACCGCGCCAGAGCCGCCTGTTGGGGCGGAACCGTTAACTCCAGGAGATGATCTGCCATAAAAGATGCTGCAGAAGGTGTGGTTGCTGCACCCGTCCGGTAGGTCAACATCAGGGGACCTCTTCTGTCAGACAATGCTGGAGTTCTGACGCGAAGACATCCCCCAGTTGTTGAGGCAGTTTCATGATCTGCTCGTTTAGTTTTTCCGTGTCATGACGCTGTTTCTCAAGTGTGCTGAGAACGTCGCGTATGACCTGAACGAGGTCATTCCCGTCAGTTCCGGGAACGCCCAGGGCGTCAAGCAGAGTTGTGAGTATTTTGCCATGTATGGCCTGGGTCTCCGACATGGCATGAAGGCTCAGGACAAGGCCGTCGAGTTTCGTCTCAAGAATGCTCTGCGTCATGATTACGTCCTGCTCCGGTTGATGCCCGGTATTATTGATCAGGGCTCTCCGGTGATTCCGCCGGAGGAAGGAATTGCAAGGACATGCTCTGCGGGCGTTTTAGGGGAACAGGAATTCGTAAAGGGAGCCAGCAGCCGGGTTGATCTGGCCTGTTGCTAAAACTGAACAGAAACCGGCCATAACAATCCCGCAGCCTCGAAGAGCCGTTGAGTTGATTGAGGCGAATGATTGGTGCCCACAGTGCCAGTTCCTCAGACCTGTCGAGAAACAGCTTCGCCGCTTCATTTGCTGTCGCCCGGAAGGCCGCCATTTGCTGGTCAGCCTTGAACTGGACGTCCTGCGATCCATTGTGAAAGCCGTGCACATTGCCGAGACCATATGCGATGCAGATAGCGATCAGTCCTGCTGAGACGATGCCCGCGATTGTTTTTGTTTCAACGAGTTTAATATTTCGGGAGAGCGCGGTCTCAGCCAGTTCGGCGATCTTATGACCAATATCAAGAACTATT
The DNA here is from genome assembly GCF_032913585.1 of Gluconobacter sp. GP1. Classification (NCBI taxonomy): domain Bacteria; kingdom Pseudomonadati; phylum Pseudomonadota; class Alphaproteobacteria; order Acetobacterales; family Acetobacteraceae; genus Gluconobacter; species Gluconobacter sp. GP1. The sequence continues at coordinate 1,036,905 of NZ_JASGXC010000001.1, read as the reverse complement.
TTCTTTTGAAGAAATTCACTTTTCTGCTTCATTCGCATGGTTTCTGCTTTGGCGTAATCTACCCTCTCCCGTAGAGCGCCTGTGATTTCTTTTTGCGTGGCTTCGAAAGTCTGATTCAGAATGAACGTCTGCTGCTGAATGGTTTTGAGTGACGCGTTGATGAGAGTGATGACGGGCATTAATGGGTCATCGTTGAGAATTCCCTGACGCCTTGCTAGTTCTACAAGATCGTTATCGTGCAGATTATCTTGTACGGTCATTGTCGAATTCCTTTTGACAAGGGGTCTTTTTTTAGGGGTCAGGGAAGCCAGTGATTGACCCCTGCAAAAGCGCTTTCCATGTCGCGTAACCAGAGCATGACGCGCTGCCGTGTAAATCGAGAGAGTGGTGTGTGTCCTGGATCAGACTTTTCAGAGAGGGCTTCGAAAAAGGCGATCCGTCGGCGATCAAGTTCATGTACGACAGGCAAAGCCGGCATGATGACAAGGCGGGCGCCACGATCGAGTGTTTTTTCGATGATCTTATGGTTACGCACTGTGCGTATGAAAGCCTCGTCGCGAGGCATTGCTTTAGGAATGCAATATTCGTTGAATATCAACAGTGTTCTTGTTGGCGCAAATAGTTCGTTTTCTTCTACGGTAGCGAGATAAGCCAGGTCATCGGGATCAGGGCCTATGAGGTGTGCTGCAACAAGATCAATGCCTTCTTGGTCCAGCATGTTGACGAGCTCCAGTTCGAGACTTGCTCTCTTGACGGTCAGGTCGCCACCTCCAAAATCGATTACGAGAGACTTCTGATCGGTTATATGCTTGTCGAGGATGTCCTCGAACCATTCCATGACACTGGAATCATCAGCGCTTTGGGGAGACAAAACGTTCTCGAAATATGACGAGAGGCTTGAATTCGTTCTGTCTGCATCTGCAATGCCGACATCTCTTCCTGACATGAAGGCGCGTTCGATCATCCACCGTGTGAGGAGCGTCTTGCCGCGATTACCTCTCCCAAGTGGGAAGACAATACGTGGTCTCCCGGGCATGGAGGGTGCAACGATTGTATGACCGGGTTCTTCAGTAACGCCTTTGACCATTTCAATATGACCTCCTGCTTCGATGCCCAAGGCAGCAGGTATGCTTTGCCGCCCGCGACAGAAATTGTTGAATGTGACAGAGGCAAGATTTGAAGAGTCTGTTAATCCTGCTTCCACCCTTTTGATTTGAATATCGAAGGTGAGAGAGCAACATTTATTTTAGAAGAAATATTATTAATAAATATCGTTTTCAAAACAAACCGTAGATATATGATTTGTTTTGAAAACACCTGGGTGTTTCAAAAGACAACAGGTTGTGTCGTATTTACAGAAACAGCGGTGCGATGTTGGGTTTGACGGAGTGATTTCAACTATTCGTGATCACGAGTCCGAGGGCGACCTTCTTTCTATACGAGCTGGCATTGGGAGGGAGCGTTGTCGGGATTGACTGATGGCGCGGTCAATTTCTGATGTTGTGTGAGAGGAGCCAGCGCGTGTTTCACCGTCCATCCTTTCCAGATGAGTTTGCGAGGCCCTGGCTTCATGAGGCACTGGGTCCTGCTTTCGCCTTAGGATGCGTACAACTTCGTTTCTCGGAACTAATATTTGCGTCCTTAATGAACGAGATTTGCACACGCGGTGCCAGGTACGTCGGACCGTCCCGACTGCCAGTTTGTTTCCCCAAGCATTTTTCAAATCGAGCTTTTGGAACACGATCATCAGCGTTGGCCAGCCCGGCTTTTTTTGAATTGCTGCTTCAAGCTCTTCGAAATGCTCATCCATAAAAAGCTCAAGCGTTTTTTTCTTGCGGCTTTTTTGTGCTTTCCGGACCAGTTCTTCGATATTCAGATCCGTCATTTTTCTGCTCCGGACTGGCATGGTTCTGGAAACATGCTGCGTGAGTCGACACGATTTTTTTGCGCTGAATTCTAACATAAAAACACTGGGTGATCCGCAAGCCCTTTGCGATCGTGATGGTAGTGTTCGTCGAAATTATTGCTTCGGCGAAAGGCGCGTAATGCACTGCGACAGCACTAAAACACGACCCGTGTTGCTCTTTCGTCTTGGTGACTGTGCTCTTTGAGATCGAAACTCCATGTGGCTCGGGAACTGAAAACCAAGCGGCTTCCGTGCAAATAAAGAGCGAAGATGACGCAAACCGGGTGCAAATGCGGCCACAATAATTCCCTACAGACCAAGGCACCCTTGGTGCAGAAGCGGCTGTCAGAAACGGATGTTGAGCAGCGCTGAAGGGTGCAAGGAAAGACGCGCGACAATGACCCAAAGGTCAGGAACAGCATACAAGCGCTTTTGCGTATCCCTTTGGGGAATGGACGAACAAACAAACGAGCTGAATGTGCGGCGGCGCGTGGATTTTTACGGTTGAGTAGCAGGATGGTAGAGCTGGTGGTGATCGGGCTTTGTTCGAGCGGGCAAGGGCAGTCGCATCTGGGAACCCTCCTGGTGAGCAGTGAGCAGTGAGCATGAGATGAGGTCCATTGACCTCTCTCCCCATCAAGCGGCTTGTAGCCGGATGTCTCAGCATGGCGCCCTTAATCAGGGTTTGAGCCGTGTCTGCGTCAGGGGGAGTTTCTCACGCCCAGGATTACTCTCGTATGGCCACGTTAAGTGTTCATTCCTACTCGCCCAGAAAGCGGTCGGTCTCATCGTCCTATCATGCCACCGAAACCGACCTGCAGTTGTACCGACGTCTGACACTGGATCTCGGCGTCCCCCCGAACTCCGAAATGCTGCGCTATGTCGGACCGCAAGCCGACCACCTCGTGTTCATCGGCGAGAGCGGGACATCGGAGTGGGCGCGCTTCCTCCGCCAGGTCTCCAAACGTTGGCCCGACCTCCCGGTCGGTGGTCCTGTCGCAGAAGACGGCACGGTGCTGGACTCTCTGCCCGAGCGTCTGGCGTATGAACAATTGCTGCCTTACATGGTGCGGGGCCTTCAACTCGATCTGCACCAGCCGATCAGCCCGGAAGACGGAGACTATCGCGCCGATCTGACAATCCGCTTCAAGCGCTCTGCGGCCTATCTCGAAGTGGTTGGCGCGTGTGGCTCCGACCGCATTGTGCGAAACCCTCTGGAAGAAGAATGGCTCGACCGGCTGGATCGCCGCCTGGACTTCTATGCGGAGCTCGGCATTGAGCCGATGTGCCTCTATCTGGACCATCTGATGGATCTGGACGGACTGCAGCAGGAGTACCGCAGGGTGATCGCGTCTCTTCGCCGCAGGGAGGCACGGTCATGAGCGGGGTGTCCCTCCCTGCGGCTTTTCGTCGCCGTGCAGAACGGCCGGCATCTCTGCCGCGATGGCCCATGGGCCGGATCCGTATCGTCGATATTGTCCCCTGTGAAGCAGGCCCCTTGGTGGCCGGGCGTGAAGTGATCGTCGCGTCACGGGATGGCTTTTTTGAAAGCGTTGATGAGACTTCTGCGCTGAGCTGGTGGTGTGCACAGATCCGGCTCGCCCGGTGCAGACTTGAGCAGACCCTGGATGATCAGGGGAGGCCAGCGCTGGTTGTCAGCGACGAAGCCTTCCACTCCGTCATGCCACGGGATGTCCCACCGCCCCTGATCATGGCGGCCTATCATGCGGCCTTTGTGAAGCGTCTTCTGGGAGGGGTGTGCGACAGCCCACCACACTGGCTCTGTCTCTACCGAAACGCGCGTCTGCTGTGTCCGGAGCGGGAGAGTTATGGGCTGGCCAATCTCGCCAGCGATATCCTGCCTCGGGAGATGGACACGTTTTTCTCGACGCATGAGTTCGCCCGGCTCTGGGCTGTGCAGACCCTGGCCACGGATCTCCTGCATCGGTGCCGTCCCAACATGATGGCCGCCTTGTCAGCAGCCATTGTCCCACCGCCCGAACGCTTGGGCTGTCTGAGGGATGTGGTGGAATACGACGATATGGACGGACTGTTCTTCCACGACTTTGACTAAGCCAACGGGCGTTTTCGGCCTGCGCATCATTTGTGTGCAGGCCTTTGCGTTCTCCGTGTCTCAAATGTCCCTGAAAGTCCGGTCGGTCTTTTCGGGCAATGGGACCCAATTTCCCCATCAAGACAAAGACGTTGCGTGGTTCCCCGGTCGTTTCTGACGGTCTGCGGACGCACGAAATCCCTTTGGATGGGGGCTATTAAGGAAAGACACCATGACACCCTCTGGATCCTCCGGGCAGACATCGTTCTCAGCCGGCTTCAATCATGTGGTCGAGGCGCAGCTTCTGGTGCGGCAGGTGGTTCTGCCGTGCGTTAAACGTGCAATGGACGAGGTGTATCAGGAGGATGACACCCTCAGTCATCCACTCGAGGGCATCACGCTTGTTCTGGAAGACACGCTGCTGCGCCTTGAGCGTGCCGTCAGCTGTTTTCAAAATCGTTCCTGAGGACAGACAGGCGCTCCGAGAGGAGCGCCTGTCTGTGTCTTTCTCTGCAAGGAGAGAGCGTCGTCTTCATCAGGAGGGAAGCGCGACTAGCTTGCGGATCGTCTCCGGGCCGCAGGCGTCACCGCAGAACGCAAGCGCTCATCGACGCAGCTTTCGGTGTGATGACTCTGAATATAGGCCTTGCCGTAACGCGCCGCTGCGGCATGAAGCCTGCGTGTTTCATGCAGTTGGACAATGCGTGCCGCGATACCAGCTCCGGTGTCCGCGATAAGTCCGGACAAGGCCTGCGGAAGATCAAGACCTTCAGCGGCTATGGACGTCATGATGCACGGTACACCGGCTGCGAGACTGTCCAGAACCTTGCCTTTGACACCCGCACCATAACGCAAAGGGGCGACGGTCAGCCGTACGCGATCAAGCACGTTTCGCAGATCCGGAACGGCGCCGATGACGTCAACATTCGGTCCCGCCAGACGCGTGATGCGTTCCGGCATCTCCGCTCCGGCAATCACGCAGGGGATGTGGGGGGTGGCTGCCCAGATCAGGGGGAGGACGGTTTCGACCAGCCAGACGGCTGCATCGATATTCGGGGCATGCGAAAAATTCCCGATGAAGGCGATGCCGTGACGGCGGTGGAAACCTGGCACGCGTCCTCGTGTCCGAACGTCCCAGGGTACCCGATGAACATTGACGCCTGAAAGGTCGCGGCGCAGGAGAGTGGCTTCGACGCTGGAATGCGTCAGGACGGCATCAGCCTGACGGGCGGCCGAATACTCCGCTGCCCGGACACGCAACGCCTGGGCGTGAAGCTCGGGCCTGTCTTCGTGGATGGCCTGACGGCTGAGACGCAGGTGATGAAGATCCGCAACGCCGTAGAGGACATGGGCTCGTCGCTGATAACGGCGTACAAGGGGCAGGTAGGCGGTGGCGATCTCCTGGCGGTGAAGATACACGACGTCAAAACTGTCAGCCTGACGACGCAGAACGTCTTCGACGGACGAGACGAACGGAGGGCCAAGAACAGTGATGTCAGACGGCAGAGTCTGGCCCTGTTGTGCTGAGCCATCCGCACTGACGAGCGAGACCGCATAACCCAGCCGGATCAGGGCCCGCATGTGAGACAGGATGGCCACCGAACCGGCATCCCGCCTCTGATCGGGGATACGGCTGTCGATGATCAGGGCACGAGGAACAGGGAGCTCGGCTTTGATCAGACCGCGGCGTACTTTGAGGTTTGTCAGTTCGGTCCCCGCGCGACCGGACTCACGCTCGGCCTGGGCCTGCTTCAGTGTCTCCGTCTGTGCGAGCAGAAAAGACAGAATATTGGCCTGTGTCTGAGCATCCTCGGCCGAGGCCACCGCCTGACGGAGCAACTGTGCCACGGCGGGATCAAACCGGTTCGCCGCCTCGATCACGACGGGTGAGGACAGGAGGTGGCCGTCAGTTTCGCGGCGCACTTCGAGAGTATGACGGCGATGAGGCGGAAGAGGGGGACTGAACAGCACGTTAAAGCCGCAGAGCTCTGAGGCCTGCCCCGTTTGGGCAACATCCGGGCGTCTGGCATTCGCGACAGTGCGGGATGCAAGCTGACCATTCACGATGATCTGGATGGCTACCGGTGTGGCCAGATCATCCGGAGTGCAGATCCAGCCGGAAATCCTGTCCCGTGAGGCGATATCGATCCAGCCTCGAGGTGGCCACGCCTCTGACGACAGTGTGGGGACCTCCTGCTGGAGATCCAGGATCCAGGGCGTATGGCCCAGCCTTGTTTGGCTTCCCACGGGCTGTATGTCGAGGATATGGCGTTCGTTCGGGGAGAAACCACCGGGTATGGTGATGCTGAACCCGTAGGGGCCGCCCACATCCGGACGAGGCTGATCCGCAATAATCTCCGCAACCGTTATGCCGTTATCGGTAAGGCGCAGCCGCACGGGAGTATCTGACAGGGGATTGCGCGCCCAGCCTGTCAGCCCTGTTCGTGTGACCGTATCAAGATAGCCTTCAATGGGACCATGATCTGTATTCGGAGGCGTCTTCAGTCCCGCATGGGCGTTCAGGCGGGAGCGGATCTCCCCCAGATGCTGTCCTTCTTCCAGGCGTGGGGCGCAGTACTGGGGCAGGGACTGTGCAGCGGTTGGATACAGGGCCTGATACTCGGCGGCATTGTGGAACATGCCGCGGGAGCCATCATCGATGAAGCTTTCTGACGGCGCACCTTCCGCAAGAAGAACGTCATGGCTGTCCAGTTCGATATGGAAATAGCTGACCTCGTCCATGGCCTGCGCCTGAAGAATGGTCACGCCGTTGACGAGAAGAACGGCCGGGATCAGTACGTTCTCGAGAAACATCGCATGCAGCGGTGAGACAGACAGATCCCGTCGTGGCAGGCCGTTTCCCAGACTTCCTGACTTGAAGACCACAGGCAGAACGTCACGATTGCCTGACGCAAACCGGCCGGAATAAGACCGTCGGCCGATCCAGCGGACAGGGCGGAGGGCGCCAGACGCGGTCCGGACGAGATCACCAATGTTCAGGTCTTCGACGGCGGCCTCGCCCTCTGCCGTTGAAATCAGTGTGCCGCGGCCGTAGCAGGGCGTTCCGTCTTCAAGGGTGATGAGCGTGCCTTCATTATTGTCCCCTGAGATCGTCAGGGAGGCATGGTCATAATCGCCTGTCAGTTCAATCGTTGTCGTCAGGGCTCCGGACGTGAGGGTGAGGACATCTCCCGAGAGAGACGCAGAAACATCTGCGTTTTCAACGTCAATCGCGCCGCCATTCTCGATCGTTATGCCCATCAGTGTCGCCGCTTCTGGAAGGCCGGCAGCCTCTGTATTTCCAGACAGCACCAGCCAGCCTCCGTTAGCGACAGTGACATCGGTCGCAGAGGCCCCATCACCGATAATCGCCGAACCTCCCGCCTCGATCGTCCCGCCAGAGAGGATGCCTCCCGTGAGGACCGCAACAGCTCCGCCTGACTGGATGTCCGCATCCGTAAGGACGCCCTCGGGGAGTAAAATGGCGTGGACGCCTGAGCCCAGGACGGCTCCACTTACGGGCTGATCCGTGGTGGACATGCCGGAGACGGTAACGGGGTTGGTTGATGAAAAGAAGAAAATGCCCGTCGAAACAACGTGTCCGCCCGGGGCAAGCATTGTGTCCGTGACTGTTCCTCCAGGGGTGACAACCAGAGTTCCTCCGTCCTGAATGTCGGTTGCACTGGCCGTCCCCCCAGATGCGACTGTCTCGAAAGCGCCAGAGAAGAGAATGCTGCCGGTTGTGATCCCCGCGCTGACGACACTGAGGAGGGCACCGCTTTGCACATGTACGGACGATGCAACACCGTTCTCGCTGATCACGGCTTCGGCGTCGGCGTCGATTGTGCCTCCGGAGACGATGGCTGATGCTGCGTCGGTTCCGCCTGCTGCAAAAAGAAAGCCGCCTGCGCTGACAACGGTCCCAAGGGCCTGACCGCCTGCCATGACATATTCGTTGCCACCAGGCGCCAGTTCAAGATCCGAGGTGCTGGCCCCGGAACCGATATAGACACTGTCACCATCACCGATCGTGACAGTGTTCAAAGACTGACCTGAGGACAGAAAGGTATCGGACATGGAGAGCAACCTTACATTTTGGGCGTGAAGGCGTCGTGTTTCAGGGGAGGCATGTCATCAGAGGTCGTCCGATGCGGTTCAGCGCCGGATCATTGATGGACGAGGACGGGCGTGCAGTGGGGGGCTGACACTTTGGGGGGTTCTGTAAGCAGGCCTGGCGTCATCAGCGCAGAGCAGGAAAAGACACGTCCACGCACGGTTGTGGCTGTATAGGACAGTTGCTGCCCGCCCAGTCCGTCGGGGCTGGTGGCCTGAACATTGCTGACTGTCAGTTCATCGGAAGAGGCCAGTCCGATCATCTGTGCTGTTGCAGCCTGCAACGGCACGATCGCGTCATTGGGCTGCATCTGTGTGCAGCCTGCCATCATCAGCAAACCAGCCAGTGCGAGGGGATATTTTGAGGGTGTGTTCATGGGCGTGTGTTCCTTTACTTATGTCCGACAGAAATGAGGAAAACCATTTCGAAATCGGACCATTTGGCTGTGTGGGCGCGTTCAGGCAGCAGGCCCTGTGAAGGATCCGGCTCTGCCAATCCTTGTGTCTGGAAACTCAGGGTCTTTGAGATCTGACGGGTCGAAAAGCGTCAGGTCAGGTGTCAGGACCTTCGGGCGGGGACATCTGCGTCTGATCCTGCGAGATCGCCTGCACCTGTTCGTTCTCGAGATGCGTGGCCCGCCAGAGCAGGGCCGGGGCGATCAGGAGAAACACAGCACCGATGGCGGGCGTGAAATAAAGCTGGAAGGTCGAAAAGAAGAAGAAAAATCCGCTTGTGGTCGTCTGGGCGGATTGCAGGAAGATGTAGATCCTGACCAGGCAGAACAGGGACAGCGCATAGCAGGCGCGATCGCAGTAATGACGTGGGACATTGAAGCTTGCCCGTACCCGGCTGAGGGTGGAGGCTGCGAAAGCGGCAACCGTGATCCAGAGCAGTAGGCCAAGAACATGAAAGCCGCTGAAGCCAATCTGCTGATAGGACGCCATATCGCGTTCGACATGGCGGTGGGCACAGGGCAGAAGTCCGGCCAGAATGACACAGATCACGGAGGCGATCAGGAGGTCTTCAGGCCGCCGTGCAAAGAGCACAAGCCGCTCTTTGATCTTCTCGAAGTCGATATCTTTCTGGTCCATGACGCTCTCCGAAACAGACGTTCCGCATGCTCTCGTGAAATGGCGAAAGGGCAGGAGGAGCGTTACAGCTCGGTCAGCGGGTAGGGGAGAGAGAGGATAACGATCATGGCGGTCTCCTGAGATACCCGATAGGGCGGTAAATCTCAGGCCATAATAGGCGACGAACCGCCTTAGTCAATGATTATTCGTATATAGAATGGCGCGATTAATCACATAAGACGTTTCTATCTGCCTGGGCAAGCCTAACTGACCAGCGGTCCGCCTGACCAGATCACTTCCCCCAGAAGTGTCAGGGCCTGCGCTTCGTCTGGTGAGAGATCCTGCGGGGGATAGCGATCATGATCTGCGAGTGCACGGATCCCGCCGCCCAGACGTCGCTCAAGACGACGGATGAGAATGTTGCCCTCGACGCGTAAGGCAAAGACAGCACCGCCCTAAACGTTGATGCTGGACGTATCGATCATGGCGAGGTCGCCCTCCCGCAGGGTGGGTGTCATGGCATCGCCCGTCACGCTGATCAGTCTTAATCCGGTCGTCTCACGTGCGACGGTGGCTTCAAGCCAGGCTTTGCTGACGCGCAGACCCTCATCGCGATCATCGATCCAGGGGATGACAGTCTGGTGGCCGCCACGCGTCGGGGCTTCAGAGGAGCCTGCTGCATGAGACGCTGTGATGGGGGCATCCCCAACGCCGAAAGCAAGCCAGTCCAGGGAGACGCCACAAACCCGGGCGAGGGATGCGACAGCCGACAGCTTCATCTCACTACCGCCCATATAATCCCTCAGGGTCGTATAGGGGACGCCTGCGGCCTTGGCTGCGTGGGTGATGCCGATGCTTTGGGCGGCTTGACGCAGGCGCTCGCCGCGCTCGCGGAGGAGGGTGAGTTGGTCATCCATGAGGGGGCGCTTTCGGGGGCGTGATCGGGCCATGCAGACATCCTGAACCAGAGATGTCTGTATTTAGGCGAAAATACGCTTGAATATATAGTCGGATAAACGTATGTTTCTGCATCAAACGGTGACGCGGAGCCTCGTAGGTCATCGCGGGATGCTCGCATATCCCGACTGTTCTGTCCAAGGGGTTTTCATGACCGACGATGCGCATGGCCTGTCCCTGTCCTCTCACCGGGACCCTCGACTGGAAGAGTTGCACGCAGGGTTGCATGAGGTGGTGCGACTGGTGGAACTCGAGCATTATCTGCTCCGCAGCAGGCTCGATGGTCTGAAAGCCGAGAGTGAGGCGGCCCATATTCTGGAAGGCGTCATTGTTCTGGGCGCCGTGCTCAATCAGAAGCTCGCGCATCTTCTGGGGATCTGCCGGGAGGTCGGGCGGCTGTGAGGCTTGCGCGATAAGAGCAAAGATTGGTGGCTAATCCGCGATTTTTGAACGCGACAGCCTGACACTTGCTCGGCGTTGGGGTGGAGATGTGTGTAGATTCCGGACGTGAGTCGTAGGGCGGATAAATGTCGCTTTTTTGGGGGGGGAAACGGACAGTCCGGTTTCGGGCAAGCTGACAAAAAACATGACATCTCGCGCCTGGCATGATTGGCCTGTTTACGAACAGGCTAGGTTTGGACCACGCAAGCGAGATAGCGACTAGTTGCTGACGGCCAGTTGAAGCATATAATGTTCCCGTGGGATCGATGTACACATTGGCTGCTGACAGCCCCGCCGCCTGATGAACCTCGGTTGCACATTGTCAAAGGTGGGAAATCGGTAAGTGGACGTATCCTATAGGAATGTGATTGCGATCTGTAGAAATACGGGATGCGGCGAACGAATTCAGGTGTCGATCGGCCGCTTCATCGGTGGCATGAATGATTGCGGCAGTTTCGTCATCTCTTGCGATGGCTGCGGAACGAAGTCCTTCATGGCCGTGACCAACCCGAGCGACGCATCCCGGGTCGTTAGCGGTGGGAAGGTCGTCGCTATGTGGAATGACGATCTCGAAGACATGCACGACGTTCTCGTAGCGCACGGCCTTTCCTTAGACGACAAATTTTCAGATATCTTGCCACTCATACAGAGCGACCCAAAGGACGACGGCGCTCTGTTCGATCTGGGAGACCGGGCGATCTACAAATGCCAAGCATGCGATGATGACATTGAGGGCTCTGCTTACCAAGAACTCACACTGGCCCTAGATGCTATCAATGAGGCGCTTAAGCATCACTTCAATTCTTACATGAAAGGACACGAGACCAAGGCAGATGCTATCCGGGTCGACGTCGAGGTTCGATGCAACTGTTCTACGCACGAAATGTCGTTTTTCCATAATTACATCGAGGCAAACGGCTTCCCTGACAAAGCGTCTAAGTTCATCTTAGCCGGGCCCGATGACACGGCACGTTTGCTAGATGTCGATGGTATCTACTCGCGCGACGAGTGCATCCAAATATTCAAGAAGCTTTTATTGAGATGGCGCGCTAGAAATCAAGTCGTGATGCTGGTTGTGCCATTTATCGGTCTAGATTATGCTGGTCGAGAGAAGGACCGGATGGACCTTTGGAATCTCGTCCTAGGGCACACGGAACCGCGCCGGACCATGCTCGTCACGCGCCGCGGAACATGGAATGGCTTCCTGCAAGCGGCGGAGCACACCGGGCTGGACATCGCCACGCTTCGAAAGTTCGGTATCCTCGCTCCAATGCTCGAGCAACTCGACTCGGACGATGCGTTCTTCAAGCAGCAGTCACACGCCAAATTCTACGCTGCGATCGGTCTTGAAACGACAGAAGTCCTGAGCGGGTCATTCAACATTCACAGCGGCGGCTATGCTGAAAATTTGATATTCAAGACGTACAAGACGCCTGACTTCATGTCGCGATACCTACTTCCGCTGGAAGTTATTTTTGACCTCGAGCAGATCAAAGATGAGCGTCAGATCCTCAAGATTCGCATCCAAGGTGGGACTGTGCTGTCGAGTGCCTCCGAGAAGGTCACATAGATCCTAGTTCGGCGACCACAATGGGGGGCAGAAGGTCTGCTCTTCGTTTCTATCCGCGAGTAGCTGACACTTATTGCTTCAATATGCAGGGTAAACTAAATTTCCAATTGCGAAACAGATGGGAAATTTAGAGTTTTGAATTAAGTCTGCCTTTGTCCGTTCGATGTTGCGGGAGAAAAGCCTTTTTTAAATGTTGAGGCGAATGTCCGGTGTGCTTTCAGATGTGTCGCCTCGATCATCAGGTGTTTGGAACGGCCAGCCCACTCCACCAGGACGACAAAAATTCTGTCAAAGATACTCAAGCTGCTCCACTGGCTCAAGCCGTTGTATAAAGTCTTATAAGGACCGTAGATTTTCGGAGCATCTTTCCATTGAATTCCGTTAAGGGGCCCTCAAACCATGCCGCTCAGAGCCGCCTGTCGTCCCCACGCCATATACCCAAGGAAAATGCGGCATGATCAGATTTATCTGGCGTCCAGAAAGTAAAGACACGTTACTCCCAAGCCGCACTCCTTTGGCAAGCTTGTGAAACACAAAAAAATCTTAGCTCAACGAATGAATAGTTTCTGGCACTAGCTTTTACCCAATGAGACCGCGCCGGTACTCTACACTCTATATCCCCGGCTTCCGGCCACGGGCTCAGTCACGCGCTCTGGCTTGAACGCGCGCTAAGAGCGCTATTCATCTCCGACAAAATCTTGCGCTTCCTCTTCCTGAATGCCTATTTTGAAATCCGCTAACTGAAACATCGTGTTTGCCTGCAGACGCGTCATTTCGTCAACACTGAGAAAGTCTAGTCGACCGTTTGGTAGATGCCTGAGTTTCAACAAGCTCTCTAATAGGCTTGACGGAATGTGCATCTTGCCGGTTTGAAGCACTTCACGAAGAAAGTTAAATCGAAGCTCGAACTCCGCCCGCGTTTTGGGTGTGTCCATTGTTTTCATTCTAGGGTTCATGGGTAAACCTATATTGAACAACTCATAATTCCAAGCGGAATTCCATTGATCTCGCACGTCCAGGCGATCTCAATACCTGGGGGCAAGCGCAAAGCGCCACGCTTGATTGCTAAATAGCACCCCTCGTGCTCCGGACCTGCACCGTAGCTTTCGGGTGCCCTGCCAATTCGCCAATTCGCGCGTGACAAATCGCTGCCGACCGCACCAGTCATTCGCATAAGAGCCGCCGAAGGACTCGCTGGCGTAAAGCTGCCGAAGAATGCAGGTCGATATTTCACTTTAGCGCAGGCCTCCATATCCAACGCGGACCTCGCTTCTGGAAAATCCGTCGACAGAAATTCTGTGGCCGATGATGGAAGAACAGGGCTCACATTCCACCGATGGAAGAACGCGGTCATCCGAAACAGTCGGCAATGCCTTCCGTCCCAAATGCGTTCGAAGAAATCCAAGTAAACTTCATCTCCCTTCATGGGCACAAACCCGCCTTCAGGTCGCGTCAATTTGGCCATCCAGACCTTGGCGGGAGACGAAAACCCGAGAATTCGGAATCGCCTTAGCTGGACAGGGTTGTACGGCCGAAATATTTGCTCAACACGCGGTAGAAGCGCCTTTGAAATGATAGGCAACACCGCTACCTGCAATGCAAAGCGGACCTTCGCCTTCCATCTGCCTAAAGGATGATCCGAGCGGTCCCTGAAACCCTCAGCCAGCAGTTGCTCCAGCTCAATGCTTGTCTCAACCAAGAGAGGGGCACAGGCTTCCCGAATTTCATTCGCCGCCCGCTCGGCGAGGGCTGACGTTGCAAGACCCATTGCGGCCAGTTCGGCCCATTCGTCCTCAACCACATGCGCCCATGCTGGGCAAGGTACAGCAGAGGCATCGGCGTCGCCATCGACTGCTTGAAAAGCAGTCGCTTGCAGGCTCTTCAAGGCTTCGGTCGCACTTGACGAACTCTTGCGAGCAGCGCGATCCGCTATCCGCATCAATACTGCAAGACGTCCGACGTGTTTGCAATTACGCTGAATATCGGCAAGGTCGATTGTCGGTGCCAACCGATCCCAAAGCAGAGTGGCGTTCGACGCGGACAGTTGATCGAGCACGCCACAGAGAACATCGGGCAGATTGCCGGTAGTCATTGTGAAAGCATTAGCCCCCAACATCGGGACATATTGCGGGAAGCTTTCAAGAAGCCATAGAAGAAGTTCGGCAGCCTTGTCACGCCGTAGCCATTGCGGATGGTCCACAGCAGCAAGCAGAAGTTCGACCAAGGCGGCTGACGCGTCCGATGCAGAGACCTCATCCAAGAATCCGTATTCACGTGCCTTCGCCGCAGTATCGCCAAGCATTGTCTCAACATGTTCAACGGTCTGCCAAATTAAGGCTGCGCGCTCGTTGGGCGTCGCAATAGATGCAAGTCGCTTGATCAGATGGTCGGCGCGACGCCACTTCTCATCATATCGCTCGTTGAGAATGAGCGGAGAATAGAGTTTTACGACAGCGTCTGCCGACTGGGCCTGCAGCAGCAGGATGTTCTCCGCTCTAGCTGCACTTGACAAAGGTTTTCCCCAGATTGACCAACCACCTTGCTGAAGGTGGCCCAGCGCAGCAATCGCTTCTGTGTGAGCTGCTGATATACTCCCTCGTGCGAGCAGCCTTTCGGCGCGCGCCAGTGCATCGTCCGCCTCTCGGATCGATCCTGACGTTCCAAACATGCCTGGCATGACGAAAGCGTCCCGCACCGACTCGTCAGCCGCCTGATTTTCCTCTTTTTCTTCGCTGGGTGTGTCGTGAACGACCGCGAAGCTCGTTACCTCGGGAGGTGTCGCCGCAGTTTCACCTGAGTGCGATATGTCGCCAAAAAGCTCTGCGAACGCCTCCACCACTTCTTGCTGCAGGTTGTCCCGCAACGAAGAAATGAAATCCTGCCGCTGTGTGACGTCGAACTCAGACTCGCTGATAAGCTTCAGGCGATGAAGCATCAACCTCTGAGTGTCGCTCTGACTGTGCGTTTGCGTCATCAAACGCGCGTACGCTTCTGCTGATTTTTTCAGATGCCGGTGATCACCGAACTGGTAGATCTCCAATAGCGCCCAGCACAGCGGCCAATGCGCGCTAGGTGTTGCCGATTCAAGTATTCGGTACAAGGCATCCTGCTCATCCAGCGCACAACCGGGGAAGCGGTTGCCCCTGAGAGGGGAAACCCGATCAATGCTTCCTTCCGTAGCTTCTGCAAGCAGCTGCTCTGCCGTCCCACAGGTTTGACGTTGAAAGTAGCGCACCGCGCCTAAAAAATCTCCCCGCTGACTGAGAACACCAATGAGTGAAGCCTTGTCATATCTGACAAAGCGCTGGAACGTCATCTCGCCGCCCGCAGCCTCCAGGTTCCCCGCGACGCGGGACAATAGACCTTTCTGCAAGACCTCATCCCGAGGAACGTGCTCCAGTGCCCCAGTCATCAACGATAGCTGATCCTCTTTGTACCAACTCGGCCCCATCGATACAGCCAAGACGGCTTGGTAAGTACGATAGGCTTCCTCCATCGCATCGAATTGGGCAAATATAGGAACAAGAGTCAGCAGTTCGGGGACCAGTTCATATCGATTTTTCACGTTTGCCAGCACATAGTCCCGCCAGCGTTGAAGTAATCCAAACGCTTGATCGCCGACTGCTGTCTCCAATGTCATCCGGCTTACCTCTGACAGGAGGTTTGCCAAGATAGTCCGGAACCCTTCGGAATAAAGGCCGCACTGATCCTCGAAACGCTGCTCCACAAAGGACAACATGTAGCCGATACGCTCGGGAAATACGTTGACAAGCAACCCCACTAATCTTTCGTAGATATGGGGGAAAACTGCCTCAGGAAGACCGTAGCTGTCTTTCCATTTCACTCGATGCTGCAGCAAGAATTGCAGGTGCTTGAAGACGTGCTGCTCAAGATTAAACCATACCTCATCCAAGCTCGCCCCATCGTCACAGTCCTTTGCGCGCCGCCCGGATCCATCACACCACGCCAGAGCTCGACAAAGCAGGTCCACTCCATTCCCCCAGTCATCCGGTTGAATCTCTGCGGTCTCTGGGCAAGGAATATCATTTTCGAGAAATGACGCCAGTCGCCAATGCGCCATCCGAGTGGTGAACAGACTTACGTCCATCTTGACGTTGTCTGTCGCGATGAACTGCACAGGACCAAGCTGACCAAAGTGCCCGTCAGTAAGAACTCGCACAAGTGCCACTGGTGCGCCCAGCGCCACCAAGGCATCGACCTCACCAAGGTCGGGCTTATTGTCTTGCGTCTTGTGATCTTCTCGGAGCGATTGCACGTCGGCAAATATACTTTGCAGCAAACTCCGACTAGGAGCCACGCCAAAATGCTTACAATACACTTGATAGCTGGCTAGGAGTCGGATGAGAATCGGCTCCAACAGGGTTGTTAAACTTGGAAAGTGTTCCCGCAAAATGGACACAGGTATGTACTGCGTCGCAATGCACGCCATGCTTGCGCCAAAATACCCAGTAAGTTCAGACAAGCATTGTTCGCGAGCGACTTTGTCTGAGATGCTATCCCTGATGCCTTCCGCCGACGATCCTTGGAACATCATGAGCTTTTGCATGGCGCCTTCGTCACCGGCCCGGCTCTTGAGAAGAAGCAGTTGAACCCTAAACTGAAAGAGAATCATGAAGTTCGAGATTGTCAGCCCCTGCTTGGCAAGTTCCCACTCGATCATCGCTTCGGCTTTTTCGAGAAGATCCAAAGCAGTCGCACTCTCGTTTGTCGCTATCAATTGCAGCGACAAACGCAAGGCATCTTGCAATGGTATAATTAAGTGGCCATAGCGAACCGCATGCTGCACAGCAGCCTGTGGCTTACCAAGAGCTAGAAAGGAATCTGCAGCCAAATCCGCCGACTGAGCTAACAGAGTATCGTAGCGAAATTGAAGGCGCTGGGTAAGCAGAAGGATGCGGACAGCCTCGACCAAGCTTCCTTGGCGCGTCGCAGTTGCCAAGGCCTCGTTCACGTCACCGAGCAATGCGTCCGGCTCGGCTCCCAACGTAACGCATCGGTCAACCCAATCCTGCGCGCACATCGTCACTGTACGCGCCTCCTCAGATGGGCCGCTTCTGAGCCCGTGGTAAATGATATTGAGCGTACCATAGTCGGTATCCGGACGCGACGCACAATACTCCAGCAACCGACGTTGTACGTCCAACTCTCGCAATGCAGTCTTCTCAATTAGGAAGTCAGCAAACGATGCGTGATAGATGGTCGTCTCGTCGTGACGTAGCAGCAGGTGTTGGATCCGAGCGAGCGTGCTCACGAGCGCCAACCTCTCTGCCTCTTGCAGGATTTCAACAAGCTCCTGTGTTGGAACTCCCCATCGCAGGCGGGCAATGATTGCTAGCAAATTAACGGCCTCTGGATCCACCAAGAGCTGGGGCCACAGTGTCTCGTAGTACGTGCGAATGCTGCCGTTAATCAACGGCAACACAGCAAGATGTTCGTCATCTGTGCCGCAATTCGCCAGATCAACGAGATACCGAAGATAAAGAGGGTGGCCTTGCCCTCTCTCGCAAATGATGCGGACCGCCGCAGCGGATACTCGTTCTGGGACAAGGTTATCCAAGCAAAAGGCACGCGCAGATCTTGGCTCCAACGGGGGCATCGCAATGCATGACCCACTTTCGATCCTTGAACCCAACGCGGTAGAAAGATGAATGTAGCTGGGAGCCGAAAACGCAATGGACACGCCAGCAGGCATCCGAGATGGCAACAGCCCTATAAACTGGTCAAGTGTTCCTTGGCCCAGCTTTGCGACTTCGTCGATGGCATCCACGAAAATAACCGCCATCTTTTCTTGAGATACATACGACTGCCCAAGAATTTCCAGAAGTTCCGATACTCCAACAATGAGTTCTGGGTAGCTCTTTGCGGAGACACGTCCAGTTCGACCGGTCAGGTGAGACGAGACTACAGTGTTGAGCCAGTCGAAGAACACTTCAGGTTGGGCCAGGTGCATCGGACTGACCGCCCCTCTATGGGGGGTAAAACTGTAGGTTTCGAAATGCTCAAGGCTCGAGTTGAGTGGACGATACCGGTCGCAAAATGTTGATTTGCCAATCCCATGGGCACCTTCGATGAAGACATATCCATGACTCGAAGTGCTGACAAGCAACTCAAATTTCTCGGTGAACACTTGACGCGCTGCGAGCACTTCGCCGTCAGCCTCTTGCTCTGGGAGCTCCTTAATAGGTATGGCGTGCGTTTGAAGAAAGGCCGACATTCTGGCGACAGATATAGCACCCAATGATTTGTCAATTGCAACGCGCAACATGCCTCGAGCATGACCGCCGCAGATGAGCGGAGCGCCGGAGATACCAGCATAGTTGGTCAGTGCGGACGACATATCTACGTGAAGATCGAGATCTAGATTTAATCTCGGTGTGTCGAGAACTTGCGATATTGAACCTTCCAGCCTGTGCCCGACGGAGAGCTTCGCTACTGGAAAGCCAAAGGCTGTGAATTGGCTCCCTTGTATTGGGAGCTTCTCATCAAGAATAATCGGAGCAATGTCGACCTCTCGGGCGAGCGCAAGGATGCATACATCAAGGCTCTCATCGTCTGCAATCACGCTCGCAATGATTTCGTTAGAGGCCGATTCATGATCGAAATGCACGCTAATCTGTGCCTGAGTAGAGATCGCCTCATACACACAGTGACGAGCCGTGATCACTCGGGAAGGTGTGACCAACCATCCGGTCCCAGTGTCGCCGTCACATTTAACCTCGCAAGTTGCAAGCTTAATCTGGGCATCAATCATCTGTTTGTCCTACAATCTCGATCCAATCCGTAGCATTGTCATCCACGATAAATGGTACCCCGCTCTTAGAAACGTGATCGCGAAGTAGGGCTGAAGCTGGTGTTGGGTAGTTGAAATAAATTGTGCGGGAAAACGATGCCGGCCGGTCTACAATGGCCGTAAGCACTTCGATGTCAGGATGGCCATGCGCATTGCCGTTCGACGAAACGATGTACCTAGGAGCATCGACAATTCGGAGCAAGTCAGGACTTGTGTTGCGCAGACTTCCGTGATGGGAAATCTTAATCACGTCAAAGAGCATTGAGGCACCGTTTGACTGGAGCGTCTGGAGCGCTGGAACAATATCCTCTGCCCAAGCATCTGCGAGCATCAAGACACGAGCGCCGCCAAGTTGAATGATCGTCGTGATTGAGCTGCCGTTCGTGATTGAAACGTCGGGATCGTAGACTTCTTCGAGGGTTTTTCGCTCTCGAGCTGACACATGGATGGGGCGCGATACGGCACTTTCGCCTGCATGCTCGCAAATCAACTCGAAGGCATCGTCTATCTCGTCGCCCGATCCTGTTGGGCCGCTGTATCCCATTTGACGCAGCCGCCCCTTCCACCACTTCAGAAGTCCGTCGAGGCGTTGTTGCGATGGGCCAATGACGCGGATATTGCCTCCCGCAAATTGGAACACGGGTGTGCGTTCGACGGCAATACTCGTCGTACCGTCATGATTGTTCCATCGATACCCGCCACGGCGTATCAGCGAGGCAAGCGAACTCCCTTGACGCGCGCTGATTTCTTTGGGGTCGTTCGACAATATATCGACATGCGCCGGGTGCCCCCGTCGATTAATTGCGTCGAGTATCAAGCGATCTTCTGGCCGAATAGGCGCGTTGTTGACCGCAGTCAGGCTGCGCAAACTATTGTGCAACACATCTTCGATACCAACTACCTTCGGCTCGGCAGATTTTTCGTTTACCGCTAGAAACCGGATAAGGCCAGAGATATGATCTGCGTCAATGTGACTTGCGATGACCAGATCCAGACGCTCGCCTCTCAGTGCGATCTCTAAAAGATCCGACTGAATATACTCATCAAATGTTCGGGCATAGCCACCATCGACAAGTACATTTGATCCTGCGGCACTGAGAAGAAACGCGTCCCCATTTCCAGCAGGGTAGATTTTTATTCGCAACATATTAGTTCTCTTTTGAGCGAGGCTATCATGCGCGGGCCTTGGAAATTTTCAGGCCGCCCTTCAATGACGAGATCGATAGAAGTCGCCATACTTCAATTTATGCAGATGCAGCCAAGGAATAGTAAACTGTATACGGTGCACCAACCCACTTTTGTCTCGAGATCGACCGTCTGCGCCTGATAATTCGGCTTGAGCTCGGGGGTTTTTAGTCCAGATCATTGTGCTCTCGGCAGATTGTAGAGAATAATAATACGTGGAATCAATATACTATTCTTTAGTCAGACAGTCAGAGCATACCATACAGCCGCAAAGTTGCGGGACGCGATCTTCGTCGAACAACCGCCAGAAGCCTTGGCTGAATGGCTTAATTACCCCAGGGGTCATCGCATCGTCTATGACCTCGCCAAGGTAGGCAGTATTCTGCCGCCAAGCGGCCTGGCTGACCCAAGCGTCCCCAGCGATGACCCTATAGTCCTTCGTGCCGGTGAAAGTTAGCATCGCGATCCAAGACTTCAATCTCATGGTTCCTCAGCCGCGTGACCGTAAATGGGACGATGCCCTAGAACTCGGGAATGAAATGTTTGGGTCGGACGAGTTTATTACCTTGATTGTTGATGCCCCCGATGCTCCATGCCAGATCGGCATCGCCGCGTCGGTGATTGACTGACCAGAAGCACACGCTTCCCGTCCCGGCTTCGATGGGTGAATGCTGTCACATCGGCAAGAAAGTCTCTGACGCCCTTATGGTCGGCAGCGGGGAAGGCTTCTTTGAAGTCAAGAGTTGGCCCCTCACACCGCGCATAGACTACAAGGGCTTTGATGTCTTCTAGGGAAATTGCATCAAGTGGCTGTTCAAGCATGTCTTATGATAGCACATGTATTCTGACGATTAGATACGCAATAGTTGATGATCTGCTAACGGCCCACGTAGGCCGCTAAGTTCTCGTTCAGTCACCATGTCCGCTATCGGAAATGCAGGTCGCCGTGCCCTACGTCCGACATGTAGGCGTAAGCAGACCTGCTGCTTACGCCTACATTTCAGATACCCAAGCGGATGTGATGGTTTCCCGAAAGCCGACATTGTTAGGCGAGTAGCGATATACTGAGTTTGGGACATTGCAGCCGTTCGCGTTCATGGCCGAAAATGGCAGGTTCATATCCAACATCCGCCATTCCCAGAGCCGCCAACGATCCGTCGACGAATGCACGACACTGGCCGATAGGCGACTGACCGGATGGGAGCCGGATTACAAGGATACCTGACACTCAGCCGGAATCGGTTGCCGACCAGTTGTCGCCAAAGGGCATGCATCCCATCCCGGGGATCGGCACCATTTTCGTCGGGGACGGCGCGATGCAAGATGGCATCCATGAACTGTTCCTTAGAGAGACCAGTCATTTTGCTTCCAAGGTCGAACGTGCTGCACAAAGCATTTCTAGTGGCTCCAAGGGTAGTTTGATTTGTCATCCCCCAGGTATAGGGATGAGAGAAGCAAGAGAAACTGTCGACGGTGATTTGGGAAAGCTACTACTGGAAAGAGCTGCTGTTAAAGATGGCGGATAGGATCGAGAAATATAGTCAGAAGGAAACGCTCACCGAGCGTCAGAGCGCTCAGTATGAGCACGACCTGTTCATTGGCTGTTACTCCGTTAGGAAGCTATTCGAATCAACCGCCAAAGTGAGCGACGAGACACGGGCGACAAAGATGTCGCTGGACTGGTTTCCTAAGAAGCCAGACGCGCCTATCGTCGACTGGTATAATCGAAGCGAATTCTGGGAACTTTACGACCTAGAAGACCGACATAAGGAGCAGCGCGACGCGCTGTTTGTCGCCCATCGCCTTATCCATAGCTTCATTGTGGTTGGGAGCGCAGCGTTCGAGGGAGACATGAGTGGAGATCTCTTTACCAGCGATCGGGATAAGGAGGAGCGGCTGTATTTCATCCCCACCTACGAAACAGTCGCTCTTTTCTTGGCCGTTGAAAGGGATTATCCCGACTTTGTGACATGGCGCGACGAGAAGACGGGCGAGCGGCTTTGGAAAGCACCAGCATCGAAGGGATCCGTGTTGGATGGGTAGCTACTGCGGAATCCACTTTGACAAGTTGAGCATCTGTGAATCTAAATCCGAGGTGCCCGGTGATTGGGCTGCGCTCTTTCAAGAGCGAGATAGGCGCGAAACGAGGCCAACCCAAGAGGTTGGCGCAGATCCCGACCTTTGTGTCGAATATGCGGCGAGCCGCGATGTTATCCTACGCCGCTTATCGATTCTAGGAGCAACGGACGAGGCCGTTCAAAGGGCGTTCGAAACTTGGCTCACTGAGGAACAGGAGCAATGGCGAGACAACACTGAGGGGTGGTCCGACCGAGAAGCAATGTCTGAGCACGCGGCAAAGATGCTGAAGGGATTGAACGGTCTGACCTATCAGGAATGGTGCCGCTTTGCCTCAGGTGCGCTCCGCATCGCCAACTATGACCGGATCCAAAGCGATTTTGCCAGCGACCCATTCAGGAAGCAGTTTCACGAACTCGACGATGGTTATCTTTGGTTCGCTGGCTACGGCTCCCATCTAGGGTTGCGCGCGCTGCTGGATGCGGTGTCGGATATAAAAGAAGTCCGCCTCGATATCAGCGATCTTCTTGGCGAATACGTCGACGAGCATGAGCCAATCTGCTCGCGGGCGAGGGAGAATGCACCGTGTCAACTTCAGATGCTCGCTCCCACTATGGTCATGGCTGAGGGGAGCAGCGACCTGACCGCGCTCAGGCTTGGGCTAGGGGCGATGCACCCAGACCTGATGGATTATTTCTCGTTCTTCAATCACGCGGAGCTATCCGTAGACGGCGGCGCGAACTACCTCGTAAAATTCCTCAAGGCGATTGCAGCCGCACGATCCACGTCGCGCATTCTGGCGATCTTCGACAACGACACTGCGGGCATCCAGGCCTACGAGCTGGCGAGAGCCTTGAAGCTTCCGTTTAATATCATCGTTACGCGCTATCCCGACAGCGACGTGGCCAAGGCGTATCCAACCGTGGGACCGAGTGGTCCAGCTATCTTAGACGTAAACGGGCAAGCGGCAGGAATAGAGCTTTATATGGGGCGAGAGGCGCTCTTAAGCAACGGCGAACTGAGACCGGTCAGGTGGGCTGGCTACGTAGCGTCAGCGGGGAAATACCAAGGTGAGGTGGATGGTAAGGGCCAAGTATTGGAAGCCTTCCGAAAGAACATCGCGACGGTAGAAGGCCCAGAAGCGGCGCGAGCCTCGTTCCCTGACTTGGAGCGAGTGTGGCAGCACAACTTCGATCTGGTGCAAGAGAATTCAGGCTTGGCTTACCTGCGGACTGTGAAACGCCTCGCGGAGGTATGAGAGCGCTTGTCAGAAATCGGACTGTACCGTTGTATTTAACCACGACGGTGTTGTCTCGGCCCCGGTCATAAGCAGAGTGTTCGCTCATAGTCGCGCAAACTTTTCACTTGAACGGCTTGGATGGGCGCGCAGCCGACCGGCAACCATCCAGCGGACGAAGGTCCGGTTCCGGCGTTAGCGGACGTTCTGGCGGCCGCACCGGAACGGCTTGAGCTGGTCGATAACCGTCTTAA
>NZ_JASGXC010000001.1:574049-1013139 GCF_032913585.1 Gluconobacter sp. GP1 | reverse complement strand
CCCCCCCCCTGTGCTGCCTGTCCGCTCAAGGAACGTGAAGCGGACAGGCAGCATACGCCTACAAAGTGGACAGTTAGCCCGATCTTTTTAGCTTCCCAAAAGCAGACCTTAATCTCCTATAGGCGTATTGAATTTTCTATACATAATAACCCTCGCATTCATTCAGTCTCATTGCGAAGCCATAAGAAAATTCCATGCAACTTGTTCTCGCCCCGACAAACCTTGGACTGAGTCCCCTCCATGACGGGCATGTCCCCGGAACATGGTGCGCACCTGAAGCCCTTATGGACGCCGGCCTCGGGAAGGCCGTGAACTACAGTCACCTCCATAGCCTTCCGCGACCGAATTATCGTCCTGAGGCTCAGGAGGGCACGCGCATTCGGAACGGGCACGTCCTTCGTACTTACGACCTCATCCTGGGAGAAACGGTTGAGCGTATCTGTAAGTCAGGGGAATTCGCGCTTGTCATTGGGGGAGACTGCTCCCTATTGCTTGGAGGACTGGTAGGCGCTCGACAGATTGGACCTGTTTTACTGGTCCATATCGACGGACACAGCGACTTCAGGCACCCGGGGAATTACGATCCAGCAGTCCTCAGCGGTGCGGCCGGTATGGATCTGGCGCTCACGACCGGACGAGGTGAACCGCTTCTGACTGTTTGGCCTGGCGTGTCCGGCCCGCTGGTTTCAGATGAAAATGTCATCCAGATTGGTGAGCGTGAGAGTCACGATCCCGACTTTGCCTGGCCCGATATCGCAGGCACGGCGATTGAGCAGGTTGATATCTTTGAAGCCCAGAAGATCGGTCCGTCAGTTTTATCTCAGCGCATTCATGATGTGCTTCTTCGAGCACCAGAGCAAAGCTTCTGGATCCATTTCGACGTCGATGTCATGAATCAGGCGATCATGCCTGCAGTGGATTGTCCGGGTTCTCCTGGCCTTTCACCCGAATATCTGGTCCAGATCCTCTCTCCCCTTGTATCCAGCGCGCGATGCCTGGGCATGACTCTGACTATTTACGATCCTGATCGGGATCCGACGGGGCGGTGTGGCACGACTATCATCGATATTCTTCGCGCGCTCCCGTTTCGATGAATATGTCTACACAGCAGTGCAATTCACCAGACCCTAGGTCTACAACACAGACATCAGTAGGCGCCCTCATGATAGTCAGTGTGCGTGGTTGAAGGGTTTCCCAATAGCGGACACTGAATGAGAGCTATAAGTTCATGGAATGCCCGGTACCAAGCACCATACGGATCTTTCTTCAGCGGCTACTAACTATATGTCACGATGGCATCTGCTGGATGATGGTACGCCTGTTCGGACGGTAAGCTCCTACTTGGTGCCGGTCACCCGCGATGGTTCTCCGGCTATGTTGAAAGTCACGTCCGACCTCGATGAACGTCGCGGCAATCATCTCATGGCGTGGTGGGATGGGCGGGGTGCTGCCGCAGTTCTAGAACATGATCGGGACGCTCTTCTTCTTGAAAGAGCGGTGAGCGGCCGTACTCTCGCCGATCTCGTTTACGCTGGTTTAGACGATGAAGCGACGCGAAACCTTTGTGAGACAGCAGGACTTCTGCACTCAGCTTCACTCCTGCAG
This sequence comes from Gluconobacter sp. GP1, assembly GCF_032913585.1. Lineage (NCBI taxonomy): Bacteria > Pseudomonadati > Pseudomonadota > Alphaproteobacteria > Acetobacterales > Acetobacteraceae > Gluconobacter > Gluconobacter sp. GP1. Next base: position 1,011,534 of record NZ_JASGXC010000001.1, on the reverse strand, counting down.
CAAGAAAAAATGCGCTCTTTGAGAAGCTGGTTCGCTGAGTTACTCGAACCGCCCCCGAACAGCGCAGAATGGCTGAAGGACTGCGCCGGCCAAGCCCACAGGTTGTTAAGTGATCCACAGGAGCAGTTCGTCTTGCACGGAGACCTCCATCACGGCAACGTTCTTGATTTCGGGACGCGAGGCTGGCGTGCGATCGACCCGAAGGGCCTTTACGGGGAACGGGCCGCTGATTTTGCGGCCTTATTTCTGAACCCCGATCTTGCGGATTCACAACGGCCCTACGCTATTTCTCCACAAAGGTTTGGGCACAGGATCAGGATTGTCAGCTCACATGCAGGGATCGAGCCTGTCAGGCTCCTGCGATGGATTCATGCTTGGAGCGGCCTGTCGGCGGTCTGGTTTATCAAAGATGGGATTGCTCCAGAAACTCAGCGGGTAGTGGCGCATTTGGCGTCTGAGGCGCTCGGTTGAGAAGGGGCACAAGCGCCGCTTAAGCCTCATTCCGGAAACGAATTAACTGAGCCGCTAACATTCGGTAGGGATCACCTACTGTGAGCCAAATGAGAAATGGCTGGTATTTAAATAGGATTGGATTTCAAGGAGGACCTTTTTTCGCGCTGCTTGGTGCGCTTCACCTCGGCTTGAAGGGTGGCCAAGACGAAAGCATTGAATTTTTCCATACAGCTTAAAGGACCAAAGATATTTATTCGGAGTATGTTCAAACGTACGACCATCAAAGCAAACGGCATTTTCTCCTTTGGTAGGGAAGAACTCTCTTCGGACGATGTTTCCAGCGTCGCCGCAAGCGAAAACGATGACGTCCGGCTCCAACACTTCGATCTGAGCCTTTAATAGTTTTTCAGAGAGTTCTTTCAGAGCTGAATAATGCGGGGTCTTGGCTTCTGTCGGGATGCCGTTTTCCCAATCAAGCGCAAAAATATTGCTCCAGGCAACATTCCCTTTACCGGTAATTGCTGCCACGTTTCTTACGAAGTTAAAAAAGCGCATCCCGCGCTCTCCACGCCGTGCCATCATATTGTTGACGTGCTTTTCGTGCATTTTCATAAGCTTCTGGATGCAACAATGCAGCCCATCAGCGGGATTTATAGGATTGTCAGGCTTCCATCCACGCGTCTCACGCCCGACTACTAAAACACGTTTCCCTGGTGTCCACTCTCTTGGAACATCAGGCAGAAAAAGGTTTGAGAACCCTGTGTAATCTGATGTCGATCGAAGCTCGCTAAATACCAATAACGGATTTGTATCTTTCAAAATCTCGATATATTTCGATATTATTTTCTGTCTAAGGTCTAACATAATATTTTCTCGCAAATGAACCAAATTAAAGATCACCAATTAATACTAGGAGGATTTATTCGTTGTCAAAAGATCGATTCCAGATAATACGATTTCCTCAAAAATTTATCTTCTACTGCCACCTTCGTTCCTGAAGCAGACCGTCTATCCCCCTCAAAATAGCATATCTACTTGGTGATACATGAACGGACAGACGCTTTTCGCCTACATGGAAGACATACAAGCGTTGCAGGAACGCAGGCAAAGCAGACATGAGTGTTTTTCTAAGTTTTGGTATATTCAGCTTACCATCCCCCGCTGAAAGCGGGATTGCGCGTAGAAATTACGCCGGCGGGTATCAGGCGCCCTTGGCAAGACCATTTAATGTCATATTTGAGCCAAAACGATAAGCGGTGTCCGTGTTGGTCTTTATTATGGGCCTAGCAAGAAGCATCTCGATAAACTATGTTTCTTTGTGTTTCTTGAAGTGGAGATTAGACTTGAACGACGCGCCTTCCGGAGATCAGGGGTCTCTGCTTCTGACTGCTGTTCAAGCGGTTGCAATCAGTCCAGAAAAAGCCAAAAAAATTGTAGGCCAATACCAAAAGTCTGCACGCAAGACGAACCCAAAGGCGAGTGAAACGGAGATCGAAGAAATCATCTCCCATAAGATCGTCGACAAATATTCCAGGTATGCTTCGCTCAGCGGTGGCGTAGCCGCACTACCCGGTATTATCCCCGGCGTTGGGACGGTCGCAGCTATGGTTGGGGGCGGAATGGCAGACACAACAGCTTGCATGAAGATACAGATCGACATGACGATGCTGTTGGCGACAAATTTTGGTTACGACCTGAACGACCATGACGCTATGTACATGACTACGCTTATCGCTGTCAGCGGCGGATTAGAGAAAATGGGAGTAGGCATTGGGGTTCCGGTAGCATCAAAAGCTGGCGTTAAAATGCTTAAGCAATATCTAAAAGGTGCGACGCTTACTATTGTAAAGGAATTATTCAAGCGCTTTGGGCTTACCTTTACTCGCAAAGCACTTGAAAAGAGTATACCTTTCGGCGTGGGAGTAGTCGCTGGTTCGAGCCTCAACTATGCTCTTACACAATATGTCGGTCATCAAGCGATAAAGTGCTTCACCATTGAACGACAGATGGAAGAAGAGGATGATAATAACGGCAAAGCGAATAGCTAAAGATCTGTATTTATCATGACACGGTAAAGAGGATATTCTATGCTTCGGATGCCTCCGCATTAACGCTTAATTTTTCGACTGTACCGCCTATCTTCTCATCGAAGACGAAGAAGATAGGCGGCTTCCGCCCTCCTTACGGTCATTCCAAGTCTGTTAATTTCACCTGAAAGCAGACTTCGATGAAGGTGGCCGGTTTGTGCAAATAGGGAGATGATAACGTTGGAAATCGATGCGCAGTCATGCGGCGAAGCTAAAATTATCCGTCGGCAGTTGGATGCCTATAGTGCACGTAACATCGAAGCCTTCATAGCAAGCTGGGCACTAGATGCAGGAGCTTCTGCTGGGCCAGATACTTTGTTTACTTCGTGCGCGGAGGCCATCAGAATCCGACACGTGGAACGCTTTAAAGATCCAGATCTGTTTGCCAAATTGATCAGCAGGGTGGATGTGGGTGGACTAGCGAGAAACCGTGAAGTTATGACCCGCAGCCTCCCCGAAGGACGTGGTGCGCTGACTATCTTGCATCGCTTTGATTTATTGTGGTTGTGCGAGTATTCTAAACAGCCATTCGCTAGCAAGCACCCGGCACGTGACAAGGGAAAACCGGTTAGGCCCGGAGTTCCCAACACAAGGAGATGTGTCCATGCGCGAGGCTGAATTCCGTGCCGGCTTAGACAGGCGTCCTGGGCCGGGCGTGCCGTTGACCAAGGAGATCCCTAGTCTGACACGTGAGGCCGTGGAAACGGTCATGCGTGAATTTGATCAAAGCAGTGACGTGTTTATGCGCCAACACGGGTTTGCGGCGAATTTCGATTATGTTGTTTTCCGTCCGGGCGAACAGCAACGTTATCCGGCCAAAGCGGTCTTTTTAGTTGCCTATAGTTCAATTCCCGGGAATCCCAATCTGACTGTTAGAGACCAGCGCGATACGTTCCGGGACACTGAAGGCGGAGCAATTCATACCGAATTTCGTCGCTTGGGCTACGAGGTCGAAAACCGGCGATTTGGTAGCAAGGAAGTTCTCGCTGAGCGTATCCGCCAACACTTGATCGCGCACTATATCGCCCCTGCTCGCCAGCGCGGCGACCACCTTGTCACAATCCGGGCGGGAGATGTTCACAAGGAACTTGACCTGACCAACCAGATGCCCAACGTGTGTCAGACGATCGCAGGCAAGAAATTTCGTAACGCGGCGAACCTGGGTGAGCCTGAGATCCTTTCAGGCCCTGTCCGCGAGCGCGGCGGTAACATGGTTTACCGTTTCATTCTGCTCCCCAGTCAAGAACAGGGGGTATCGCCTGGTGACGAACAGATCCTTGCGCGGTTCGATGGTAATCCAGAATTTCGCGCCAGGCGCCCTGACTGGACCCGCGAACAGCGGGCTGCATTTTGCCGGATGGCGCGAGCCGTTCATGCGGTCGGGCTTGACTGGTACCAGACCGACATTCCGCAAACCCGGTTCGGACGAAAATCGTCTCAGCTTAGACAGGCCGAGGGTACGCTCGGTGCATTACTGTGCAGAATGACGGAACCATTCCTGCAGTTCACGCACCAGAGTAATTCGCTTGGTCTGGCGGGGGATTACCCCTTTGATGAGAATGGCGCTGAACGATTTGAACGAATTATTGTCGATGCTGAGCCAGTCATCCGAAGCTGGCAAGAAAATCGGCCGGAGCGTCAAGGTAAGTGGCCCGATGAATATAGCCAGCCTAACCAGGCAAGCCCCGGAAGCACAGACATGACCATGCCAACCAATCTGATACTTTACGGGCCGCCTGGCACCGGAAAAACCTATAACACGGCACTGGAAGCGGTGAAGCTGTGTGATGGCACCGCCAGCGATCCGGAAACCAAAGAAGGTCGCTCTGCTCTGATGGCGCGGTACAATGAACTGGTCGCCGACAAGAGGATTGCCTTTGTTACTTTTCACCAAAACTATGGCTACGAAGACTTTGTTGAGGGTCTTCGCCCTGTACCCATTGGGAACAACGACGGGGAATCTGTTGGATTCCATCTGCAACCAGAACCGGGTATTTTCCGACTGATCGCAGAACGTGCAGAAACAGGGAGCCTTGTTGTAGGCAGCGAGCCTTTGAATGTCGTTGATCGAGCGGTTTACAAAATGTCGCTGGGAGAGGTCGCTGATTCAGCTGATGATTTTGTTTTTACGGAATCTATCAAGAATAATTACTGCCTTTTCGGCTTTCGCGACATCGACTGGACCAACCCGCGTTTTTCGGATCGGGAAGAAATATTCTCAGAGGTGAAAAAGCAATTTCCCGATGAGGACGTCACCCCGAACAAGGGTATCGTGCAATCGCCCGATGTATTCCGCAATCAGCTGCAAATCGGCGATATTCTCATTATCTCCAAGGGCAATTATCGGTTCAGGGCCATTGGAATTGTCGAGGGCGAATACGAATATGCGCCTCGTCCCGATGGCCGGTACTGCCATCGTAGGAAAGTGCGATGGCTATGGCAGGACAAGGACGGTCTGGAGGTCAGCGAATTGTACCCTCCAAAGTTTATCCAAAAAACGCTTTACCGGCTTAAGGACGCGGAACTCAACCGGGCCCTGATTGCACGACTGATTTCAGAAAGCGGTGGCCAGGGCACGGAAGGCGATCCGTTACCGCACGTTCTCATTATCGACGAAATCAACCGTGCCAATGTGTCGAAGGTCTTTGGTGAACTCATCACGCTGCTGGAGCCTGACAAGCGGGCAGGTATGGAAAACGCGCTTTCGGTGTCTTTGCCCTATTCAAAACGGCAGTTTTCCGTTCCTGCCAACCTTCACCTCATCGGAACAATGAACACGGCAGACCGCTCTATCGCACTTCTGGATACGGCATTGCGGCGGCGTTTCAATTTTCGGGAAATGGCTCCTGAACCCAGCTTGCTGGCGGCCGCCAGTAAGCGGACAGGGATCAATCTTGCCCGCGTTTTGACTGCCATCAATGACCGCATTGAATATCTGCTCGACCGGGAACATCGCATCGGGCACGCCTTCTTCATTGGCTGTGAAACGGCTGAGCAGGTTCATGATACCATGCGCCACAAGGTCATCCCGTTGTTGCAGGAGTATTTCTTCGAGGACTGGAGCCGCATTCACGCGGTGCTTGGCGACGGTTTCATCGGCAGCCGAATGCTCAAATGCCCTCTTGGAGAAGGTGAGGATAAACCTAGCTGGTTCGTTCGGCCTGAGTTCAGTCTCGATGCTTATACGCGCAAACTTGGCTTTACCGCGACCGACCTTTTGCAAGAGGCAGAGGCATGAATGTCCATACGCTTATTTTCCACAAAGGGCTGACCAATCGCACTGATCGCGTTATCGCTCGTTCCCGTCCATGACGCATCTGACGATCCATGAATGGGGACGGACGAGCGTTTATAATGGCACCGGCTCCGCGCCGAAGGAGACCTTTACCCGCACTCAGGCCAATACTCTGCTGCGGGCGGCGCGATCACATGCGCTGGCCAACCAATTCGGGAGCAATATTCTTGTCGATCGTTACAACGAGATAAGAGCCCAGCAGGTTGTCGGCGTTATTGCCGCCCCAGGATGCAGTCTTGAAATTCTGCCTAAAATCGATGCCGCATCAGATGAGAGCGATGAAACACTCCGCCACCGGCTTGTTACTATGCTCGATGTGGCGCTCGGGCTCAAAATCGGAGACGGACAGGCTCTGGCCATGGCGCGCCAGAAGGAAACCCTTCTCGACATCCTGATTCGATTGTTTGCTGATCGCTTTTTGGCCGAGGCGCGTCGTGGCCTGCCCCGCGGTTATGTCGCACAAAAGGAAGATCTCGCAACGCTGCGCGGGCGGCTTGATGTCATTCGCCAGTTCACTCACCATGCAGTGCGTCCCGACCGCTTAGCGTGCCAGTTTGACATTCTGATACCAGATACGCCTCTTCTGCGTGTGATGAAAGCTTGCGTCGTGACGCTGCGCCGCTACGCTCGCGTATTGGAAACGCAGAGACGACTTGATGAGCTGCGTTTTCTTCTTATGGATGTCGGGGATATTCCAATTAATGCTTTGCCTTGGAGCCAAGTGCGCATCGACCGGACGAGCCGCCGTTGGGAAACACTCTACGTATTGGCAAAGCTGTTCCTGAAACGCGAATGGCAAGGGACCAACCACGACGCCAAGGCTGGTCAGGGAATCACTCTGTTATTCGCCATGAACGATCTGTTCGAAGCCTATATTGCCGCCTTGTCTCGCAAGGCACTGCAAGGTAGCGAGCTTACGGTTCATTTACAGGGTGGATTGCTCTATTGCCTGATGGAAGAAAGCGAGAATGGCCGGGCACGTTTCCAAACGTCACCTGACATCCTTATCAAGCACCATGGACAGACCCAGATCGTGATAGATACCAAATGGAAGCTGATTGGTCGAAATCCCGAAGATAAGAAACGCGGCGTTTCGCAATCCGACGTCTATCAGATGATGGCGTATGCCCGCCTCTATCAGTGCCGCGATCTGCTCTTGCTATACCCCCATCATGTTGGTCTTGGCTCCGATGCTTTGAATGCTAGCTATGCCATGATGGTGGGAGATGAGCGTTTGCGGATCGCAAGCGTCGATCTTTTGCACGGATCGGCTGCAGTTGCACAGCGACTAAGAGAGCTCATTTCTCGATGATAAATTACATTAGTAAGCAACAGCTAGACGAATGTTTTGATGATCTTGCCATGGTTTGGTACTGCAGCTTCGTTGGGAAGCGTTGGTTGCCCGAAAGTATCAAGGATTATTGAGGCGATCAAAGCGACGTGAAAGTTTTTTGCGCTGGACATATATGGACATGTCCGGTTTCTTGATCGCCTTACACAAAGCCGACCTGCCGCTTCCCCCCCCCCCGTAGCTGTCTCTAGACGGCGCAATGTTACGTGGCGCTGGCGTTCCGACGCATAGCCTGAGGGGGTTGGCCAAACGCCCGGAGGAAGGCCCGGCGCATGCGTTCGGGATCACGGAAGCCGGTCTCAATGGCGACTACCTCGATGGGGATGGCGGAATGCTCGACGCGTTCGCGGGCGGCCTCGAGCCGCAACCGTTCGACGGCTTTGGCCGAACTCATGCCGACCGAAAGCCGGAAAGTCCTCGTAAAATTGCGCGGGCTCATTGCCATTCGGTCGGCCAGCGTTTCGATGGTCAACCGGCTGTGGAGATGGGAACGCATCCACCCGAGCAACTCGGCGAAGCGTCCATCACCTCCGCCCATCTCCAGCAGCGCCGAGAACTGTGACTGTCCACCTGGCCGTCGATGGAACACCACCATCTGCTGCGCCACGCGTCGCGACAGCGCGTCCCCGAGATCTTCGCCGATCAGGGCCAAAGCCAGATCAATGCCCGCGCTGATCCCTGCCGAGGTCCAGACTGCCCCATCCTGAATATGGATGGCATCGGGGGAGACCCGCACATCAGGAAACAGGCGGGATAATTCTTCGGCCCGCTGCCAGTGGGTTGTGGCGCGCCTTCCGTCGAGCAGACCGGTCGCTGCCAGCAGGAAGGCTCCGGAACAGACACTGCACAGCCGGCGCGTATCTTCCATCCGGGAACGAAGAAACGCTAACAGATCCGGGCACTGCATGGCGTTGCGGCTTCCATTGCCGCCAACCACGATCAGTGTGTCGAGTGCGCCCGTGTCCCGTATCGTTGCCGTATCCAGCGACACGCCAGAGGAAGACCTGACAGAACCGCCGCCTCGCGACAGGAGCGTCAGTGCATAGGCGTCACCCGCCATGCGCGCGGCAATTTCGAATGCCGCAATGGGACCGGCTGCGTCGAGCAGCTGGAAATCAGGATAGAGCAGAATGCCGATGTATCGTACCATGGCTCGAAATGAGGGATCATTGTCCTTTCGTCAAGCAAGCTTCTGGAGAACAAGTGATCACCGTGCATCAAGGAGTCTCCCATGAGCCAGCCGCCGTTCCGTATTCTCTTTGCCGTTTATCCTGGCATGACCCAGCTGGATTTTACGGGCCCACACCAGTTTCTCTCCCGGATGCAAGGCAGCAGGACCATCGTCGCCAGTTCCATCGGAGGCGCGGTGGCCAGCGAAGGTCTGGTCTTCGCCGACACGTGTCGGCTGAGTGACGTGTCCGGGTGCGATCTGCTGTGTGTGCCGGGTGGTCTCAATGCGCTTGATGTGGCGCTGGATAACACGTTCATCGGAGAAATCCGACGGCTCGGCGGTGGAGCGCGGTATGTCACATCGGTCTGCACCGGCTCCCTCATTCTTGGAGCAGCAGGTCTGCTGCACGGCAAGCGGGCGGCCTGCCACTGGGCGTGGCGTCATCTGCTGCCGCTGTTTGGTGCGATCCCGGACGAAGGCCGCGTGGTGCGGGACGGGGGCGTGTTCACCGGCGGCGGTGTAACGGCGGGTATTGATTTTGCGTTGACCGTGCTGGCCGAGATCGCGGGTGAGAAGGTGGCGCAGACGCTCCAGCTCGGTCTCGAATATGCCCCCGAACCCCCATTCATCGCTGGGAGGCCGGAGACTGCGCCGCCAAATATTCTGGCGGGTTACCGCAATCAGATCGCGCCACTTCTGGCTCCACGCGAGGCACAGGCGCGGGAAGCCGCTGCCCGTCTTTCCTCAATCTGCTGAACCGGAGTCTTGCCGTGACCCGCCCGCCATTGCCGCCCTTCGACGCCGAGACCGCCGCGATCAAGAAACGTCTGGCCGAAGATGCCTGGAACACTCGTGACCCGGAGAAGGTCGCGCTTGCGTATACCCCCGGCAGCGAGTGGCGCAATCGGGAGACATTCGTGCGGGGGAGGGAAGAGATTGTCGCTTTTCTGGTCCGCAAATGGGTTGTGAGCACGAGTATCGGCTGCTCAAGGAGGTCTGAGCATTCCGGGAGAACAGGATCGCAGTGCGTTTTGCCTATGAGTGGCATGACGGGGAGGAGCAGTGGTTCCGCTCTTACGGCAATGAGAACTGGGAGTTCGACGAAAACGGCCTGATGCGACGACGCATTGCCTCAATCAACGATTGGCCGATCGATGCTGGTGCCCGGCTTTTTTATTGGCCGCAGGGGAGGCGACCGGACGATCATCCGGGCCTTTCGGAACTACGGTTGTGAAGGGTCATATTGCAGTCGACCAAAAAAGCTTTCTATTTTTCAGTCGTTTAGCTATGCTGCCAGACGTTCAACGAACCCGCTCACAAGGCGCAGGCTACATTGGTTGCAGGCCCCCGCAACCATACCGAACATACTGATATCTAACAAAAAATGCCGCCCCCAGAGGCGGCTTTTTTGCGTCCGGAATTCCACCGCAGGAAACACATAGGAAACAGACGAAAAGGTAATCCGGCGCATTTTTCTCGGAGCTCACAAGTGTGTGATGGAGGCGCGAAGCCACTTAAGGTGATGAGCACTCTCGGTCCTGTTTCTCTCGATTAGGAGAAGGTCTCGCTTTGTCGATGGTCCTGTAGAGGCTGGACCTCGTTGTAGTCGACACGCCAAGCCTCCATTTTTTCCTCGGCTGAAGAAGTCAGCACGCCCCCATTCTGATACCTCCATAGATGCGTCCTGTCGCAAGCCGGTCATGACCAAAATCCACTGCCCAGCTATCATTGGTGTGCGCCGCATGACGACGTTCCTTGCGCAGGCGCGCCATGTCGATATCTTCTTAAGCTTGTCCACGAGTTCGCGCTTGCGAGCAGGTCTCAGATTTTTTGAAGGATCACGTCCTGCTGTATTTCCCGATTCAACGATATATCCTCCACCAACTTGCGCAACGTGACATTTTCATCCTCAAGCAGCTTCAGTTGCCGCATCTCCATCAGCAGTAGGCCGTCATATTTCTTCTTCCAGTTGAAAATATAATGCCTGGTTGATCTTAGCCTTTCGACAAAGCTCCGCAATGGGGATGCCGTCGTCCCTTGGTTCAGAATGACCGCCTTCTGTGCATCTGAAAATTTCGATGCCTTCGTCGCTTTTCGTTTCTCCCATCCTGAGAAACGGCACTCGAAAAACTCTACCCAAAAACGATCCAGTTTGCCTGAACCAGATTGGCGCCCGATCCGGTCAGGGCTGAAATTGATTAATTAGCGACATGGTAATCGTCACTCGCCCAAAAGAGTTTAAGGCTTCTAGGCCAGATATGATTTTTCCAATTTTGATGACCCCTGATGCGTTAGGCCCTTCGTCGCGATAGAAAGCAATATTATCCCAAGGGGCATAGCAGGCGATGTCACCAATCGTTCCCATGTCGCTTTTCGGCGCACCTTTTTCAGATAGACGGTTAGGCAATGCATCGCTGACTTTCTCTGCGGTGCTCAGGTCTCGCAAGGTCATTGTTATCGGAAGCAGCGCGGCAAAGCTGTGTGCAGTTGGCGAGTTGTTAAGAGTCGCCAGCATTTTTGTGTTGCCAATCTGAATCTGGAGTTTGACATTCTTGGTATTTATCCATGTGGTTTCCCCTGAATGTTCACTGGTCTTTGTGGATGGTGCGGCTTGAGCCGTTGACAATGCAAGGTTAGTGGCAGCTAAAAAAATAGAGAAAGTAATCCGGTATGATATTCCGAAATTAAATCGTATTATATAGGATTTTACTTCGGTTTTATTCGGAAGCATGCCAGTGCCCTCCAATAATATGATTTTTTTATCTGCGGGGAAGATAAAGAAGTAAAAAAAATGACTTATACAGAGTGTTTTTTGACGTGCTGTGGAAATTCTCTTTCCACAGCACTGTTACTTATGCGGTCTGACCGCAATCCACCACGAACGTTACGCCGACCGTGAAGGCAGCGAGATCCGAACACAACCACAGTACGGTTCCGGCAATTTCTTCCGGTTTGCCCAGTCGACCCACAGGTTCCTGTCCGATAGCCGCCTGACGTCCCTCCTCGGTTCCTCCAGTGAAAAGGGTCATCATCGGGGTTTCTATGATGGCAGCAGCCACGACGTTAACGCGAATATTTGAAGATGCGTAGTCAAGAGCGGCGGCTTTACTGAGACCAATAACTCCAAATTTGGATGCACAGTAGGCCCCGTTTCCTGGGGAGCCCTTCACGCCAGCGCCCGATGCCGTGCTGACAATAGCACCACCGCCAACTTTCAACATTTCCAGTATCTGATGCTTCAGACTGAAGAAAACGCTATTCAGGTTGGTTGAGATAGCATTTTCCCTCATCTCCGACGGAAGGTCGGCAGTTGCGAGTGCCTTGTGTCCAATGCCCGCATTGTTGAATGCAAAATCAAGGCGTCCAAATTCCGCAACGGTTTTTGCAACAGCACTTTTGATTTCATTCTCCTTTGAGACGTCGGCAATAATGGAGATTGCTCTACCACCAGCTTCTGTAATGAGGCGTAATGTCTCCTGAGTATTTCCTTCCGAGCGGCCAACTACTGCGACGCTTGCACCTGCATTAGCAACGGCGACAGCGGTCGTACGCCCGATACCCGTGCCCGCACCAGTGACAATGGCGAATTGGACTTACTACGGTTATGTGCCGATATGTGATTTTGTTAGGCGGCTTTAGCCTCGAAAGCGATAGGGCTGATGTTGCCCAGATATGAATGGCGCCGTCGCGGGTTGTAGAAGCCGTTGACGTACTGGAAGATGGCGGCGGTTGCCTGCTGCCGAGTAGGCCATGTCTGTCGCCAGAGTATTTCGGCCTTCAGGCTCTTGAAGAAGGTCTCTACGGCTGCATTGTCGAAGCAGTTTCCCCTGCCGGATATGGATGGCATCATCCTGTATTCCGTCAGTTTCTTCTGGAAATCGTGTGAGCAATATTGGCTGCCACGATCAGAGTGGAAAATACAGCCAGGCGATGGATCGCGCGGTCGCACCGCCATATCGAGCGCCCGGATAGCGAGATCCTTTTTCATCCGGTCGCTTGCCGCCCAGCCGATGACGCGTCGACTGAACAGGTCGATGACCACGGCAAGGTAGAGCCATCCTTCGGTGGTCCAGATAGAGCTGATATCGCCTGCCCATTTCCGTTTGACGGCTTCGGCCAGGAAATCGCCGTCCAGAACATTGGCTGCAACACCAAGGGAATGACGGCTGTCAGTTGTGACCCTGTGGCGACGGGTGCGCACTGGGCGGACCCCGTTGAGTTTCATCAGCGGCCCCACACGACGTTCGCCGACATCGAGGCCGCCTCCTTGAGTTCCATGGTCATCCGAGGACGACCGTAGGTGGAGTTGCTCAGGACAAAACGCTCACGGATGAAGACGAACCTCATGTCTTTTGGCTCGCGAAGAACTGTGTGGCTTTTTTTAAGATTTCCCTCTCTTCCCGCAGAACGCGGTTCTCCAGGCGTAGGCGCTCGTTCTCCCGGGCCAGATCGGCCTGCGGTGCAGGCACTGACAGATCAGCGGTCCGATACTGCGAAACCTAGTGTCCCAATGTCGATTTTCCAATCCCCAGATCCGCCGCCACGCGGGTCCGTGACAAACCGCTGCTCAAGGCAATCCTTACCGCCTCACGGCGAAATTCTTCTGTGTGCGTCACTGCCATGGTCTCGCATGTCCCACGAGCCGCCTAACAAAATCACATATCGGCACATAACCGTAGTAAGTCCAGATAACCCATGGTCCAAAACTAAACCCCACCCTTATATAAGGTTTTGGGATCGATAATTTCCTATTGCGGTTGCTAATGTCATAACCATAACGACAGAAGCTGCATTGGAGCGAAAGCCGTGAAAGTCAGCTTCGGCGACTTGTAGCCACATCCCGGATTTTGGGATCACTGGGCTGTTTTTGTTATCGGTCAGGGAAACAATAGGGACGCCGCGTTCTTCCAGTTTCTGGAACAGTTCGACGGTTTTTGGGGCGTAGGAAGCGTAACTGATGATGAGGGCGGCATCAGTCGGGTTTGCGGTGAGAAGGGCTTCTTCTTCCATGCCGCTTTCCATTCCGATGATCTGATGGGGGATAGCCATTTTTGCCAGTAGATAGGCGAAGTAACGCGCTACGGGCATGGAGCGGCGTAATCCAAGAATGTGAATGCTGCGTCCGTTTGCTAGGATGTCGACAGCTTGGTCCAGCAAGAGAGGGTTTGTCTTTTCCTGAAGGCTGTTCAGGGATGTGATGGCAGCTCGATGAAAGCCTGTGAGCAGGTTGATTGTAGAATGCGCAGCATCGTCCGGGTTCTTTAATGTCTGCAGACGCTCGGGGTACGATGACGCCAGACCGCGGAGCCGTTCTCTGAAGATGGCCTGAAAATCAGAATATCCCTGGAAGCCGAACGTTCGTGCGAAGCGAACGACCGTCGATGGTTGAACATTGGCATGAAGCGCAAGAATACTGACCGTCCAGTGTGCGACGTCGTCAGGATTGCTGGAGACCAGATCGGCGAGTTGCTTCAGGCGTGGGGGGAGGGATGCGTATCGCTCTCCAAGCTCTGCTGAGAAAATTTGATACCGATCAGTCATGGTCGTTCAGCTGCGCCTTTCCTGTCATCATCATGCGCAATGTCTTGATGATGATCGCATTTTTTGGCGGTGCTTGGAAGAAAGCTTGTAAAATGCCCTTACTTCAAATGGAAAATATATTCCATTTAACCCTCCTGATCGAACCGTCGGTGTGTTTTCAGTTGAGAGTCACGAGATATGTAACGTAAAAAAAGGGAATATCTCATTTAAAAGTGATATAAATAACGAAGAATCGGATTGCAGGCGCGTTGAAGGTGTGGAAAGAGAATAAAAATTCCATTTCTCAGGGAATGTTCAGACACGATGAAGGTGTATCCTGCGATGTCTCCAGATCTTGATGTTATCACCATTGGCCGTGCTTCCGTGGATCTTTACGGGCAGCAGATTGGCAGCCGGCTTGAAGATATGGCCAGCTTCAGTAAGGCGGTCGGCGGCTGTCCGGCTAATATTGCGATTGGAACGGCCCGTCTTGGGCTGAAGTCCGGCATCATTACCCGTGTCGGGCATGAGCATTTCGGGCGTTTCATCCGGGAGCAGATGTTCCGCGAGGGCGTTGCGATTGACGGTATTCGTACGGATCCGGACCGCTTCACGGCTCTGGCGATCCTAGGTGTTAGAAACCGTGATAGTTTCCCACTGCTGTTTTATCGGACGGACTGCGCCGATGCCGCATTGAATGAAAACGACATTGATCCAGCGTTTATTCAGCGTGCAAAGGCAATTGTCGTAACCGGAACGCATTTCGCACGACCGGAAGCTGCCGCCGCACAGCGCAAGGCGATGAAATTAATCCGGGAGGCGGGCGGCCGCATTGCTTTTGATGTGGATTATCGGCCCAACCTTTGGGGACTGGCTGGGATCGGAGACGGCGAGGCGCGTTACGTTCGTTCTGAGAATGTGACAGCGCATCTCCAGGATATTCTCCCGGATTGTGATCTGATCGTTGGTACGGAAGAAGAGCTGCATATTGCAGGTGGCAGTGAAGATACGCTGGAAGCCATCCGGAATATTCGAGCTGTTTCCGACGGTACGATTGTCTGCAAGCGCGGGCCGATGGGATGTGTCGTTTTTGACGGCGTCATCCCTGACAGCCTTGAAAAAGGAATTAGTGGTCCAGGCTTCCCCATAGAAGTTTACAATACACTTGGAGCCGGGGACGCATTTATGTCCGGCTTCCTGCGTGGCTGGCTTAAGGATGAGGCACTGTCTGAGTGCTGCCGGTATGCGAATGCGTGTGGTGCATTCGCCGTTTCCCGCCTTCTATGCTCGTCTGAGATCCCGACCTGGAAAGAACTGCAATATTTTCTGTCTCACGGATCGACGTCCAAGGTGCTGAGATATGATGACGCTCTAAATCATCTGCACTGGGTTACGACGCGACGGGAACAGGCTTTTCCAATTATGGCACTTGCCTGTGATCACAGGCTGCAACTGGAAGACATGGCCCTGGCAACAGGGGCGCCCTTCAGCAAGATCTCCCATTTTAAAATTCTCGCTATTGAAGCTGCCGCGCGCGTCGCGAAAGGGCGAGATGGTTTTGGGGTTTTCATGGACGGCCGATACGGACAGGACGCTCTGTTCCGCGCCGCCGAGGAAGGTCTGTGGACGGCTCGCCCTGTCGAGAAAACTGGGTCACGTCCGCTGGATTTTGAAGGGCAGGGGAGCTTGGGAACCTCGCTTATCGAATGGCCGAAAGATCAGGTTATCAAATGCCTGTGCTTCTATCATCCGGACGATAGCGACGATCTGAAACTGCGGCAGGAACGTGAACTTCGTCGGGTGTACGAGGCATGTCGGCTGCAAGGACGGGAACTGTTGCTGGAAATCATTGCCGGGAAGCATGGTGAACTCAAGGTCGATACCGTTTCTCGCGCACTTGAGCGGCTCTATGACATCGGCATTCAGCCGGATTGGTGGAAGCTTGAATCTCAGCCGTCGGAAGCCGCGTGGAAAAATATTGGCGATGTCATTGAAAAGCGTGACCCGTTCTGCCGGGGTATTCTGCTCCTTGGACTGGATGCACCTGTAGCGGATCTGGAAGAGGCATTCCGTAAAACCACCGCAACACCCTGGGTCAAAGGCTTCGCGATCGGGCGTACCATTTTCGGCGATCCGGCGCGTGCATGGCTTGCGGGCAAGCTGTCGGACAGCGAGGCCAGAGACGAGCTGGTGCGTCGTTTCGAGCATTTTGTGGTGGCCTGGCAGAGCAGGGGACGTCCTCTGCCTCACCAGAGTGCGGCCTGAGCGAATGCCCGGAAGGATATCACAATGAAAACGATACGCCTGACGATGGCTCAGGCTCTGGTGCGCGCCATGATCGCTCAGAAGACCGAAATAGACGGCCGGATAGAGCCATTTTTTGCGGGCGTCTGGGCAATTTTTGGGCATGGCAATGTTGCGGGTCTTGGAGAGGCGCTCCATG
This sequence comes from Gluconobacter sp. GP1, assembly GCF_032913585.1. Taxonomy (NCBI): domain Bacteria; kingdom Pseudomonadati; phylum Pseudomonadota; class Alphaproteobacteria; order Acetobacterales; family Acetobacteraceae; genus Gluconobacter; species Gluconobacter sp. GP1. The sequence continues at coordinate 995,214 of NZ_JASGXC010000001.1, read as the reverse complement.
CGTCCCGTGATGAACTGGTCACCTGGCGTGCTCATAATGAGCAGGGCATGACGCATATTGCGACGGCTTTTGCCAAGGCATCCCGTCGTCGTCGTGCCATGGCCTGTACAAGTTCGATCGGTCCCGGTGCGTTGAACATGGTGACTGGCGCGGCCGTAGCGCACGTCAACCGGCTGCCTTTGCTGCTTCTGCCGGGGGACATATTCGCCAATCGTATTCCTGATCCTGTGCTTCAGCAGATCGAGGATTTTGGAGATGGCACCGTTAGCGCGAATGATGCGTTCCGGTCTGTGTCGCGGTACTTTGACCGCATCACGCGACCGGAGCAGATCATTCCGGCGTTCAATCGCGCCATGACGGTTCTGACTGATCCGGCGGAGTGTGGGCCGGTCACGCTGTCTCTATGCCAGGATGTTCAGGCGGAAGCGTTTGATTATCCGGAAAGCTTCTTTGCGGACCGTATTCACCGTATCCGCCGGGCTGAACCCGACGAACGTGAACTGGTGGACGCTGCGGCGCTGATCCGTACGTCCAGCAAGCCATTGGTTATCGCAGGGGGTGGTGTTCTCTATTCTGGTGCAGAGCGGGCGTTAGCGGAGTTCTGTAACCGCCACGGCGTGCCGTCGGGTGAAACGCAGGCCGGGAAATCATCGCTGCTGCCGGACCATCCCTTGAATATGGGTGGCCTCGGAGTGGCTGGGACTTCAGCGGCCAATGAACTTGCGGAAGAGGCGGATCTCATTATCGCCGTGGGAACCCGCCTTCAGGATTTCACCACGGGTTCCTGGGGGATTTTCCATAATCCGTCCGTGAAGATTGTCACTCTCAACGTACAGGTTGCAGACGCGACAAAGCATCTCGCAACTCCGCTTGTGGCGGATGCACGCGTGGGGCTGAGAGCACTGGAAAGCCACCTTTCTGGCTGGAAAGCTGACCCAGACTGGACGCAGAAAGCCAAAAACGGTTTGGAGGCGTGGTCGGAAAGTTCTCTGCGCTATCAGGCTGAGCCGTCTGTTTCGCAGGAAACCCTGCCGAGCGATGCGCAGGTGGTTGGGGCTGTTCAGCGTGTGGCTCAGGCGAGTGATGTTGTTGTTTGTGCTGCCGGAGGGCTGCCGGCGGAACTTCAGAAACACTGGCGCCCTGGGATGCCGGGTGGATATCACATGGAATACGGTTTTTCCTGCATGGGATATGAGCTGGCAGGCGCATTGGGCGTCAAAATGGCAGATCCCAGCAGGGATGTGATCGTCATGCTTGGGGATGGCTCGTACCTCATGCTGAATTCTGAAATCGCGACATCCGTGATGCTGGGTCAGAAGCTGACAGTCGTCCTCCTGAATAACCGGGGCTATGGCTGCATCAATCGGCTGCAGCAGGCGCTTGGTGGTGCGCCGTTCAATAACCTGCTGGAAAACTGCACGCAGGTGGTGACGCCGGAAATTGATTTTATTCAACTGGCGCAAGGTCTGGGTGCCCGGGCGGAAAAGGTTTCGGGAACTGCGGAGCTTTCGGCGGCCGTCCAGCGGGCCAGAACGGCAGATCGTACGACGGTGATCGTTATCGATACTGATCCGAAAGCGATCACGGATGATGGTGGCACATGGTGGGATGTCGCGGTTCCGGAAGTGTCATCGCGCGAAGCGGTCCGGGAAGCTCGCACGACCTACGAGCGGTTGCGGGCTGGTCAGCGCATCGGGAATTGAAACTGAACACAGGAAGTGAGGCCTTCAGGGAAGGCCGGGAGTCTTCAATGGCTATTAGAATTGGTGCCAATCCCATCATCTGGAGCAACGACGATATGCCGTCTCTGGGGGGGGATATTTCTCTGGAAACCTGTCTGTCCGAAGCACGGGAGGCAGGGATTGAAGGCATGGAACTGGGGAACAAGTTTCCAACAACGGCCTCTGAGCTGGAATCTGTGCTTGCGTCATATGGACTGGAACTGATTTCCGGCTGGTATTCGACGGAGCTTCTGGTTCGAAGTGCGGAAGAAGAGATCGAGCGAATGCAGCCGCATCTGCAGCTCCTCAAAGCTCTGGGAGCCCCGGTCTTCATCGCTGCGGAAACATCGAATGCCATTCATTCAGATGTCAGTATTCCGCTTTCCCGACGCCCTGTTCTGGCAGAAAAGGAGTGGCCGGAATTTGCACGTCGCATGACGCTGATGGCTGATGCCGTGGCCGCCGCAGGGCTGGACTTCGTGTACCATCATCACATGGGTACCGTTGTTCAGTCTCGCCAGGACATTGATGCCCTCATGACGCTGACCGGGCCTTCCGTGAAGCTGCTGCTTGATACGGGTCATGCTTTTTGGGGTGGTTCGGATCCGGCAGAACTGGCGAAGGTCTATCGTGATCGTATTCGCCATGTGCATGTGAAGGATCTGCGGCCCGCCAATCGGGCGATGGCGGATGCGGAAGACTGGAGCTTCCTGCAGGCGATCATGGGAGATGTCTTTACTGTCCCGGGTGATGGCTGCATCGACTACGGCAAGGTGTTTGCGGAGATTCCAGACTATTCCGGTTGGGTTGTTCTTGAGGCGGAACAGTATTCAAAAGAAGTCAGTCCGCTGACCTATGCCCGGATGGGACGGAACTATCTGATCAATATTCTCTCACAGACGGGGCATCTGTCATGTCTTCGCGCCTCCTGATTCACGCTCACCCACGCGATGAAAATCGTCGGATTATCAATCTGACGCCAGAACAGGCTGGGTGGGATTACATCGGCTTTGAAGTGATGTCACTCAAGGCCGGTGAAACGGTTTCGGAAGCCACGGACCGGACAGAGGTCTGCCTCGTTCTGGTGAGTGGTCGTGCCCGTATCGAAGGTGCGGAGCAGGATTTTGGGGTGCTGGGAGAGCGGATGAGTCCATTCGATGGGCTGCCGTGGTCAGTCTACCTTCCTCCCGGAACGGTGTGGCGTGCTGAAGCCGAGACGGATGTGGAGCTTGCAGTGTGCCGTTCTCCTGCGTCCGGAAAATATCCGGCACGACTGATCCCTCCGGAGGAGGCGGGCGAGATTGCACGGGGCACAGGAACAAACGAGCGGCTGATCCGGAATATCCTTCCGGATACGGCACCGGCGGAAACGCTGCTCGTTGTCGAAGTCATTACCCCTGGCGGTCACTGGTCAAGCTATCCGCCACATAAGCATGATACCGATGATTTTCCCAATGAGACCTATCTCGAGGAAACATATTATCATCGCTTGAAACGGGGCAGCGGTTTTGCTCTGCAGCGCGTCTATACGAAAGACGGTTCTCTCGATGAGACCATGGCTGTTTCCGATCGGGATACCGTTATGGTTCCGAAAGGATATCACCCGGTCGGTGCGCCGCATGGGTTCGACCTTTATTATCTCAATGTGATGGCCGGCCCGCGTCGGGCATGGAAATTCTCCATGGATCCCAATCAGGCGCATCTTTCATATTGAGCGCTAAAGAAAGCCTGCACGACAGGGTTCTTCAACAGGAAACGACAAGGCCAACCAATCACCAAGAGAGAAATGCTTCTTAGTGATGGAGTAGAAATCATGGCGAGTATCAAGGATGTCGTGTTCGTTCAGTCAGAGCGGCATGACGTAAAATATGTTCTTCGTATCTGCGCCGTCGCAGCGCTCGGGGGTATCCTCTTCGGATATGATACGTCCGTCATTTCGGGCGCAATTGATTCACTGCGCGACTACTTCCAGCTCTCTCCGGCAGAGACGGGATGGGCGGTTTCGAACGTGGTGGTTGGCTGCATCATCGGTGCTGCACTGTCCGGCTGGATGGCGCACAGACTGGGGCGGCGTGTCACGCTGTTTATATGTGCCATCCTGTTCACGATCTCGGCTCTCGGCGCAGCGCTCGTTCACAGCTTTCTGTGGTTTGTTATCTACCGCATGATTGGTGGCGTTGCGGTGGGCGTCGCTTCGGCAGTCTCACCGATGTACATGTCGGAAGTCTCACCTAAGGACATGCGTGGTCGTGCTCTGACAATGGAGCAGTTTGCCATTGTTCTTGGCCAGGTTGTCGTCTTCATCGTGAACTATCTGATCGCGAGAAGTGCCTCGACCGAATGGCTGCGAGATGTTGGCTGGCGCTGGATGATTGCATCAGAAATCGTACCGTGCGCCATTTTCTGCGCCACGATCTTCCTGATCCCGGAATCACCCCGTTGGCATGTTCTGCGTGGGCGTGATGAAGAGGCACTCACGACGCTGAAGCGGATTTCCAATGAACAGCACGCTCATTCGTTGCTGGGTGAAATCCGTGAGTCCGTCTCCAGCATGGAACTTGATGCACGCAACAGCGTGTCCGTTCTGAAGCGGGACGGCGCAAAGTGGATTATCTTTGTAGGGGCGATGATTGCACTGCTTCAGCAGCTCACGGGTGTCAACGTCATCATGTACTACGCTCCTATGGTTCTGAAGAGCACCAGCGGCGGCATTCAGGCGGCTTTGTTCCAGACGATCTGGATCGGCGTGGTGTCTGTTGCCGGGGCTATTCTGGGAGCGTGGATCATTGATCGCAAAGGGCGGTTGCCATTGATCCGTGTTGGATCGGTTGCGATGTGCATCGGGCTCTTGATCGTATCATGGGCACTTTACACGCAGACAACCGGCCTTCTGGCGCTTACCGGAATGCTCCTGTTCATGTTCGCCTACGGCATGTCCTGGGGCCCTGTCACGTGGACGCTGGTTGCTGAAGTCTTTCCAAATGCCATCCGTTCCATCGGAATGAGCATTGCAGTTTCCTGCCAGTGGATCATGAATTTCGGCGTCAGCCAGACCTTCCCCATGCTGAGCGACAACAAGTTTCTGAATGATCATTTCCACGGTGCATTTTCCATGTGGCTTTTTGCCGGACTGTGCCTTGTGTGCATGTGGTTTGTTCTCAAGTTCGTGCCTGAAACAAAAGGCGTATCGCTTGAGAAAATTGAAGCCGTCATGCTCAGCCGTCGCCCAGGAGGAGCGCCGTCTCAGGTCTCTCCTATCAATACCCCAGTTGTTCCAGCCGTCTCAGGCCAGGAGTGAAGTTTGTGAATACATTGAAGATTGGTCTGATTGGCACGGGTTTCATGGGGAAGGCCCATGCTCTGGCCTATCAGGCCGCAGGAAACGTTTTCGACGACATTTTCCGGCCAGTCCTGCACAGGATCGCAGATATTGATGGGGAGCGCGCGCGTCTTTTCCAGCGGCAGTTTGGTTTTGCCTCCAGCACGCAGGATTGGCGGGAACTCGTCAATGATCCGGAGATCGATATCATCTCCATCACGACGCCTACGCTTTTGCATCGTGAAATGGCATTGGCTGCTATTGCCGCAGGCAAGCACGTTCATTGCGAAAAGCCGCTGTCCCCGACCGCATCTGAAGCCTGGGAGATTGTTCAGGCGGCTGAAAAGGCTGGCGTCAGGACGCAGAGTGGCTTCAATTATCTGAAGAATCCTCTCCTGAAATATGCTCGTGAATTTATAGCATCGGGAGAACTCGGGGAGATTTACGCCTTTAACGGGATCCACGCGGAAGACTTTATGTCTGATCCTCTGTCTCCTTATAGCTGGCGTTGCGATCCGGCCGGCGGAACGGGCGCGCTGGCAGATGTCGGAAGTCACATCATTTCGATTGCCCGTTTCTTACTTGGGCCTGTGACGTCGATCTTTGCCCAGCTTGATACGGTGGTGAAGAAGCGTCCTGCTTATCCGGGAGCTTCCGAACTTAAAGATATCAACGTGGATGATGTCGCTCGAATGATCGTCAATTTTGAACGGGGATGTTCGGGAACCATCCAGGCTAACTGGTTGGCAACAGGGCGCAAAATGCAGCTGGAATTTGAAATTTCCGGAAGCAAGGGTGCGCTGTCGTTCACGCAGGAGCGCATGAACGAACTGCTTTACTACAAGGCTGGTGACGATAGCCGATCAAACGGGTTCCGACTGATCGAGACTGGCCCGCAACATTCGCCTTATGGCGCGTTCTGTGTTGCGCAGGGTCATCACCTTGGCTTCAACGATATCAAGACAATCGAAATGGCAGAGTTCATTCGTGCCATTGATCGTGGCGAGCCCAGCACTCCTGACTTCCGGGAAGCATGGGAAATTCAGAAAATCATCGATACGGCTGTTCGTTCCCACCGGGAACAGAAATGGCAGACGATTTCCTGAACCGTTTCAATTAAAGCTGGAGAAAATACCATGCCATTACTTCATTTTCATATGCTTGAAGGCCGCACGGATGCGGAAATCAAGACACTTCTGGACGCCGCCCATGAAGCCATGCTGGAAGCCTTCGAGGTTCCGCGCGGCGACCGTTATCAGCTTGTGTCTGAGTACAAGCCTTCCCGCATGATCGTGGAAGATACCGGTCTGGGAATTCCCCGCACTGAAAAGGTTGTGGTGGTTCAGATGTTCAGTCGTCCTCGTGGCGAAGAGAAGACAGCTCTGTTCTACAAATTGCTTACGGAATATCTGGAAAAGGAATGTGGTATTTCTTCCTCAGATGTCATGGTGTCTGTGGTCGAGAATAAAGACGCTCACTGGTCCTTCGGGCTGGGAAGGGCTCAATTCCTGACAGGGGAGCTCGGCGGAAAATAATTGTTTAGATTTTCCAGATGAGTAAATACGGACCGCAGATGTATTGAAAAATACAATGCGTTCCGTATTTTTTATTGAACAGTTCAATTTCATAGTTATTTTTTACCAAAAGAACGTTCTATTTTATTCTTGCACCGATCAAGGGCATCTCGGAATAGGGGAAGATTTTGCTCGAAACGAAAAAAGGGAACAGTAATTGAGATCGCGTATGGCCTGTGGCCAGGAAGAACGATAGGCGTGGCGATACAGCAAATTCCTTCGCTATGCTCCTCGAAATCATAAGCGTATCCCGTCGCCTTTACGGTCTCGATTTCGTTAAGAATATCTTTCACGTTAGTTTTTGTATGTGAGGTCATTTTGAGTGGTTGTGAACCAATAAGAGCCTGTATTTCAGATTTCGACATAATGGACAGCATGGCTTTGCCGTTTGACATCGCATGTAGAGGCATTGGGCGCCCGGCTTTGGGGACAACGCGAATTTCCTGATCGGAATGAATTTTTTCAATATACGTTACTTCTTTTCCATAGACCGTACTGAAATCGACAGTCTCATGCGTTTCCTGAAACATGGTCTCGATCGCGCTTCGGAACTTGTCGAGCAGGCTGGACTGCGCAGCCTCCGCTAGTCGCATGATCCCCCAAGACAGCGAGATACCGTCATTGGTGACTTCTACCAATTCTTCAACGGCGAGAGCGTTGACAAGCCGTTGAACAGTCGACCGGGGAAGGCCTGTTGCTTTTGCAATATACCCCAGACTTACGTGAGCGCTTGAAAGCACTCTAAGGATCGCCGCGGCACGGCTCACGCCCTGCATGCTGTTTTCATCGCTTTTCAAGGACTGCTCTCCACACTGTGATTTAACGGCCCCTGTTTTGGGGCAGGAATTGATTGATATTCACCCGCTGGGTGATACAGATAATGACCACTGACTGGTTAAAAATCATACCCATCGCACCCTCCTTTTTGGGGGTAACTCGCGAAAATGTTTGTTGTCCATGGCCGTTTCCGCGCCCTGAAGACCGAACACGTCCAATGGGATGTTTCTAGACCAGACCGTAAGAAAATTTACTGTCGTTGATCCCGTGCATAACGGGATGGGAGAAGTTCCTGATGCGCACCTTGGAAATAGCAGCCTTTTGGGTTGTTGAATTTTTAGGCGTAGTTCTAGGTTTGACATTGGTTTTTGGCGGCCTTTGGTTGCTCTTCCTCGGAGGATCACCATTCTATTTATTAGCAGGCGCGGCCATTATTGCTATTAGTTTTGGTCTTTATAAACGTGCTGCATTCGCTCTTTATACAGCGCTTGCATTGCTCGCCGTCAGTGTGCTCTGGGCACTATGGGAGGTCGGGTTTGATTTCTGGCAACTCGTACCCCGTCTTCTGGCGTTCATTATTATTGCATTGATTGTCACGGCCCTTGCACGTCGACTATCGCGGCAAGACGGCCGTCCGGCACTTCCGCGCGTAGTTGCAAACAGTCTGGGTATTGCTCTGCTTGGCTCACTTGGTGCGTTTATTGTCGGAATGTTTTTCCCGCATCCGACCATTGTGGCTGAGTCTTCCGGGCCTGCTCCTGTCATTCAGGCACAGGCAGGGCAAGACAGCGGGAATGACTGGCCTGCATATGGACGTAGCACCGCGGGTAACCGTTTCGCTCAATTCGATCAGATCAATAAATCCAACGTCAAAGATCTGAAGCTGGCCTGGACCTACCATACGGGTGATCTTGCTATTGATGGATCAGAATATCAGGTTACGCCGCTCAAGGTCGATAACACGATGTATCTTTGCACACCGCTCAATAAGGTGATTGCAATTGATCCGGTCACCGGTAAGGAGCGGTGGCGCTTTGATCCCAAGCTGCGGATCACTGACAGCAATCGAGGTTGGAAGCGTTGCCGTGGCGTTGGATATGCTGATATTTCCACGCTTCCGCCTGAAGATCTTCAACCTGCTGTGGATCAGGCAGGAACGGATCAGGCAGCTCCTCCGCAGGACGCTGCAGCTCTATCGGCTGCATGCCGTAAGCGAATTGTCTCCAACACCAATGACGCTCGCCTTTTCGAAGTAGATGCCGAAACAGGCAAACCATGCGAAGATTTTGGCGATCATGGTTTTGTTAACCTTCTTGAAGGTCTGACGGACGCTCCGGAAAATGGATCGTATTATTTGACCTCTGCACCGTTGGTCGCGGATGGCGTCATTATGGTTGGCGGCAAGATCAACGATAACATTTCTGTTGGCGAACCCTCTGGCGTCGTCCGCGGCTATGACGTTCGCACAGGCAAGCTTCTGTGGGCTTGGGATGCTTCCCGCGGCGCCAAGGACAGCACACCGCTACCTCCCGGCGAGCATTATGCTCCGCAAACTCCGAATTTCTGGGGCACTGCAGCTTACGATCCCAAGCTGGGTCTGGCTTATTTCCCAACTGGCAACCAGACACCTGATTTCTGGAACGGTGACCGCTTCCCTTATTCGGATGAATACACAGACGCCATCGTTGCGGTTGAGATCAAGACCGGCAAAGAGCACTGGCACTTCCGTACGGCGAATAACGACCAATTCGACTATGACGTGACGTCTCAGCCTATCCTCTACGACCTCCCGGGCAAGGATGGCACTACGACGCCGGTCATTATTCAGCTGACCAAGCGTGGTGAAGTCTTCGTGCTGGACCGTCGTGATGGTAAGCCAGTTGTCCCGGTGGAGTATCGTAAGGTTCCAACGGACGGTATGCCCGGCATGCGTATCTCTCCAACACAGCCTTTCTCCGCGATTTCGATCGGCACAACGCCGTTCAAGGAATCCGATATGTGGGGCGGTACGATCCTTGACCAGCTGTATTGCCGGATCCAGTTCAAGCAGATGCGCTGGAAGGGCGAGTTCACGCCTCTCTCTGACAAGCAGCGTACTCTGATCTATCCGAGCTATTACGGTGGTTCCAACTGGGGCGGTGGCGCAATTGACGCTTCGACCGGAACGCTGATTGTCAACGATATTCGTATGGCGCAGTGGGGCCGTTTCATCAAGCAGGATGAAGCCAAGCGCATTGGTTTGAAGCCGAGCGCTGAGGGTGAATACTCAGAGCAGATCGGTACGCCGTGGGGTGTTGAGCGCTCAATGTTTGTGTCGCCTCTGGGCGTTCCATGCTTCAAGCCGCCTTTCGGCAGCATGACAGCGATTGACCTGACGACAGGAAAGACCAAATGGCAGGTTCCGATGGGTAGCATTCAGGATGCTCCTGTCCACGGTATTGTCCCGGGTGTGCGCATTCCACTAGGCATGCCAACAATGGGCGGGCCGCTTGTTACCAAGGGTGGCCTGACCTTCTTCCATGGCACTCTGGACTATTATGTCCGTGCTTTGGACAATGACACAGGCAAGGAACTGTGGCGTGACCGGCTTCCGGTTGGCGGGCAGGGAGCTCCGATGTCTTACATCGGTCAGGACGGTAAGCAGTATGTTGTGGTTGTCGTTGGCGGTGCTACGCGTACCGGCACCAATGCAAACCGTGGTGACTACGTGATGGCTTACACTCTCCCATAATATTGGCGGAACAAATACTATTTAATAGGATCCGGGAAGTTCTCTTCCCGGATCTGAATAGGTATTCAAGCCAATATTATCTTGAATATATAAGCTCTAAGTAACAGCGCAATTTTTGTGCGTTTACCGAAAATGTAGAGGTAATCTCATGGACCGCTTCAGCGTTTCCCGAGCGTTGTCGTGCTGTGTTGCTTTGTCTGTCGGCATATTTGGTGAAGCCATGGCCGCAGAGCCAACAAATGGCAATGAAAGCGACGATGCAAGCTATTCTCTGTTTGATAACGGTCCAAACTCCCTTCCGACAATGACAGGAGAATGGGGTGGTGCAAGGACATATCTGCGTAATAAAGGGGTCGAACTGGGAGCAAGTTGGACGAACGAGACTGCAGGCAATGTCAGCGGTGGGGACCGGCGAACTGCCGCACAGACAAATCAGATCACTGCTGGACTTGATGTGAATGCCGAAAAGCTCCTTCATTGGAAAGGGGCATCTTTTAACTTCACCTTTACTTGGCGTTCTGGTCGTAACCTGATCACCGATGCAGGTCTGTATACGTTACAGCAGCCTCAGGAAGTGTGGGGAAGAGGACAGACGACCAGATTAACCCAGCTCTGGTATAACCAGAACCTGGGAGGTGGCTTCAGTTTCAAGGTGGGGCGACTGCCTACCGGTGCTGATTTTGATAATATCCCCTGCTTGACGATGATTAATTACTTCTGTGGCGCAACCACGGGGAATATGGATGGAAGTCGCTGGTATAACTGGCCTGTCAGCGTATGGGGCGGACTTGTAAAGTATAATAATCCGCATTGGTACTTTCAGGTGGGTGCGTATGAACAGAATGATCGAAACCTCGATAATTACCTGTTCATAGGTTATCTGCATGGCGCAACTGGCGTTCTGCTCCCATTTGAAACGGGTGTACGTGTTCATCTTGGCCCGCACGGTTATCCAGGCGCTTATCGCATTGGGGGATGGATCAACACTGCTGCGGCACCGGACGTGCTGTTGGCAAATGATGGAAGGCCTGCAACTCTGGCGGGGATGTCAATGCTTCAGAGGAGTGGAAGCCATGGTGGATATCTGTGGTTCCAGCAGCAGTTGACGGGCACATTTACAGAGAAACCAGGGGAGGATGCTGTTGTTACAAAAGGCCTCACAGCCTACGTCACATTGACAATGGTGGATAAGGAAACAGGGCCTGTGTCGTCTCAGGTGACAGCAAGCCTCCGTTATCTTGGTCTTCCTGGCCGAAAGAATGATGCTGTCACACTCGCGTTCGGAACCAACCACGTTAATTCCCGACTGGCGACTTTATATTGGTATCAGGACGGCAAAAAAGGGCCGAGACGTAATTCGGAATTTGCGATTGAAACGGATTATACGTTTCAAGCAACAAAATGGCTTTATCTCGAGCCTAATGTTCAGTTTTGGGTAGATCCTGGCGGGTACACTCAGAAAAATATGATTACTGTGTTTGGAGTAAAAACTGGTGTGACATTCTGACAAGTAGACAACAAAAACATCGCAAAAGCACCCGTCTTCAGTATCCTGTAATCCTGAAAATCAGTTCACCGAAACATCAAGCAATGGTTTTCTTGGTCCGCGTTAAAAAGGGCCAGCATTGCCAACGGTGTACCTGAATAAAAAAGGCAACTCACCGGGGCACATGGCTTGGTCTGATGATAAATGTATGCCTAGAAATCCGATACTTTACCCCAAGCGGATTTTTTAAAGCGGGCAAGTTTGTATTGCTCGACTTCGGTAATTGGTTCCCGACCCAACAAGAGATCGGCGATAAGATGTCCAGCACCGGGCCCAATGCCAAAGCCATGCCCAGAAAAACCGGCCGCAATGAAGAGACCGGGAACGCCACTTTCAGGGTCAATAACAGGAACCCCGTCTGGCGTACTATCAATGTATCCTGCCCATTCGGCCTGAACAGACACATTTTTCAGGGCAGGCAAGAGTGCATGGGCGTTTTTTAGGGTCTTACGAATGGTTCCAGCATCTGGTTTGGGATCCAAGATACGTGTTTTTTCCATAGGTGTCGGCCGATCAAGTTTCCATTTGGCGATGGTGTCGAAACCATAACGCCAACCCTGAAAATCGCCGGGTGCAAGGTGACGCCACCGTCGGGCGAACATTGGAAGAAATTCTGTGGCGCTTTTCAATATCCCGGGAGTGGGATCTACACGACCGTTGCCGGAAATAGCGAGGGTGTAGCCACCATCACCGCGCCTTGTGACAGATGCATCGTGAGTATGAAGAGCGTCTGGAAGGCCCAATGCACCTGGTTTGACGGAAAGAATTGACGACCGGACAGACGCTTGCGGAAGGTTAACCCCAACCTGATTCAGGAAAGATCGTGCCCAGACGCCTCCGGCCATGACAACCTGCGCTGTCCGAATGGTTCCACGTTCCGTCACAACGCCGCAGATAGCTCCGCCTGCCAATTCAACGCCGCGAGCCGCGCAGTTCTGAACGACGTGGCCACCGTGTTTGAGGACCCCTTTGGCAATCATGGGCGCGGCGAGTGACGGGTCCGCGATGCCATCAGTCGGCGACCATACGCCCCCAAGCCATTTCCGGTGTGTAGCGTTCCCTCGTTGTGCTGCTTCAGTCGCGTTCAGCATTCTAGTGTCCACGCCTTCGCCTCTGGCAAATTCACCCCAGCGTGCCCATCCGTCCAGTTCTGCCTGACTGTTCGTCAGATACAGTAATCCACAGCGGCGGAAGCCAAGATTTTCACCGATGTCTGCTGTCATGTCTTCCCAAAGAGAAAGACTTCGGGTGGACAGGGGGAGCTCGCGTGCATCGCGATTTTGCTGGCGACACCATCCCCAGTTCCTGCTGGACTGCTCAGCCCCAACCGTGCCTTTCTCTAGAAGAACGACCTTCATTCCCGCTCTGGCGAGCCAGTAGGCTGCTGAAACTCCCACAATTCCAGCGCCGACAACAACAACATCCGCTTCTGCTGGAACGCTGGAACTGGTCTGAATCAGATGCAGTGGGGCAGGCATGAAAGTCTCCGTGCTGTATGCGGACGAGTGTAGGGGCATTCAGGCAGTTTTTGACACTGCAAACCTGCTGCTGAATGGCAGAGTATTGCAAAGTTCAGCTCTGGTTCAGTAGGGACACGGCATATAGTCATTCCACGAAGACATAGATCTTTCTGACTGTTTCGATAGTTTCCCACGTTCCAACGAAACCGGGCTTCATAATGAAGCTGTCTCCAGCTTTGAAGAGATAGGACTCTCCTTCGTTTTCTGTGATTCTGACAAGGCCTTCAAGGATATGGCAGAATTCGAAAGCTTCACCCTTAATGGATTTGGTTGTGCCGGGAGTGGCTTCCCATACCCCTGTGCGAACATTCCCGTTGCGGGACGTATCCAACGCCCATGTCTTGAAAGCTGGAGAGCCTGAAATAAGACGTTCTGGAGTCGATACGGATTCACGTGGGGTAAAGTCCGGGCTTGTCTGAACAGGAAGAAGCAGGCTCATGGAAGATCTCACACAGTGGGGAATTGCAGATCTAATGTGCTGCGTTCTGCGCCGGTTCTGATCCTGATTTTCAAACCTGTGCAGCAGAGCGTGCTGCATCCTTGTTTGAATATGAAATTTCCTGCGTCAAACAATAAAAACCTGATAACGACTATCGGCCTGAAGGCGGCATCATAACGAATATGCCAGACAGTAATGGCCTCACAAGGAATCGTATATGACCTTCCGTCCCAAGTTCATTACCTTTGACTGCTACGGCACTCTGACATTTTTCGATATGGCTGGTGCGGCCCGTAGGATCTATGGTGAAGTATTGAGTGAGCAGGCAATGCAGCTCTTCATTAAGAATTTTGCTGCTTACCGGCTCGACGAGGTGCTGGGCGCATGGAAACCCTATGCGGAGATTGTGCACAATGCTCTGGAGCGGACCTGCAAGAAGAATGGCGTGACATTCCGTGAGGAAGATGCCTTGCAGATTTACAATGAGGTTCCAACCTGGGGGCCTCACCCTGATGTGCCTGCGGGTCTTGCCAAAGTTGCCAAGGAAATCCCCCTGGTCATTTTATCCAACGCCATGAACAGCCAAATCATGTCGAATGTCGAGAAGTTGGGTGCACCGTTTTACAAGGTCATCACGGCGGAGGAAACGGGGACTTACAAGCCTCAGATGAACGGTTTTGAATATATGCTTGATGTTCTCGGCTGTGGGCCAGAAGACATCACACACGTATCATCGTCTTTCCGCTATGATCTCATGACCGCTTACGATCTGGGGATCCGGTCAAAAGTCTGGGTTAACCGGGGCCATGAACCAGCTAATCCCTTTTATGAATATGAAGAAATCAAGGACATCAGCGGGCTGCCCGGCGTCTTTGGCCTATAAAGATAGCAAGCCTGCGGGAGGATCACTCTCCCGCAGGCTTATCTGAACACATTAGAGATATCTGTCCTTGGCGCGATAATAGGCACCCACGACGGGCATGAAATGCGTTGCAAGTCCGTAAGCTGGGATGGGCTGCCATGGACGGTTCCACACAGGAATATCAACCTGTTCTCCGGAAAGCTTTTGTCCTAGCAGATGGCCAAGATGGACGGACATCTGAACACCATGTCCGCTCAGGCCCATCGCATAGGTGACGCCATTCCATTCACCAGCATGTGGTAGGCGATCCACGCTCATGTCGACGTTGCCCCCCCAGCAATAGTCGATTTCAGTGCTTTCCAGTTCAGGGTAGATCTCCGTTAGCGCTGAATGAAGGATCTGCCCTGACTGAATGTCAGACTTTTCGCTGGATTGCGAAAAATTGGCCCGGCCGCCGAAGATCAAGCGTCGGTCTGCGGTTGTTCGAAAGTAGTTATGGATATTCCGCGTTGTGACGACATTGCGGCGTCCGGGGAGAATGCGGGAAAACAAATCTTCCGACATGGGTGCCGTGGCAACAATGAAGCTGCCGACTGGCATGACGCGTCGCCGGAACCAGTTTGGTGCTCTCCGGCTTGTTCCCGTTGCCAGTAGTACATTCTGTGCCTGAATAACGCCTGAGGAAGAGGAGACTTCAAACAGGTTGCCCGCACGGCGAAGGGCGGTCATAGGCGTGTTTTCGAAGATTTTTGCACCCGCGGACATGGCATTGGCTGCAAGCGCACTCCCAAATTTTCCGACATGCATCTGTGCGCTTTTGCGATATAACATCCCACCTGCGAATGTTGTCGAGCCACCGATTTCCGCGGCGACGGCATGGCGGTCGAGAAGATCAGTTTCCGGGTCAACATGCTGTTTTACGGCGTCCTGATCCGCGCGCAGGCCTGCCAGATGCTTTTCCGTCCAGGCGACTTTCAGCTTTCCGCATCGACGGAAGTCACAGTCGATGTTTTCGGTCGTGACGATCTGCTCGACCGTATCCACAGCATCATCGAAGAACCGGTACAGTGCAACGGCCTGTTCCAGGCCATATTTTCCGACCATGCTCTGAAAATTTCCAGCCGTCCCGTTGTTGACGTGTCCGCCATTTCGGCCGGAGGCATGGCATGCAATCTGGTCTGCTTCGAGGACGACAACAGTCTTGCCGGCCTTGGCTAGGGTTCGAGCTGCTGAAAGGCCGGTAAAGCCGCCGCCTACAACCACGACATCTGCACGGATAGGAAACTCAGACAGAGCAGTACCTGATACAGGTGAAATACTATCCAGCCAGTAGGGAACAAGTTTCATGGAATGATCTCCGTCAGGAGGTACAGATGGAAGGAGAGGGCGGTTGAGTCTGGGAGGGAGGTTCTCCCAAGGACGCATTCTTTGTTTCTGGAGCCCACATCCAGCTGATGAACAGTCCTGCCAGCATAAAGCTGGCTGCTATGAGCATCATGGGTTGCATCCCAAATTGCGTGTATCCCAGAGGAAGCAGAAACGTTCCGAGTGCTGCACCCAGTCTGCTGAAGGAGCAGGCCATACCGACCGCGCTGGCACGGATGGCTGTTGGAAACAGCTCGTTAGGATAGACAAACTGCAGGCCGCTTCCTGCTGCCTCGGACACCGAATAAAGAATAAACCCGGAAAAGATTATCCAGCTGGCAGGGGTGGCTGAAACTCCGAGGAGCAAAAGGCCCAGCATGCTGATTGCAAAAGTGCCGATCAGTAACAGGCGACGCCCCATCAGATTGATCAGCCCCAGAGTGACGGGCAGGATCCCCAGAATGGTCAATCCGGTAATGCAGAGAGATCCAAGAAGTGCGTTCTGGACGTGATACTGATGCAGGAGCTGAGCCTGAAGGGTGTGGATGGCAAATCCCGGAGCGCTCTGCAGGATCCAGAACGCACTGACGAACACGAGTGCTCCGCGATAGGGAGATCGAATGATCTGAAGCAGGGAGAGCTGCCCCTGATGTTCTACACTGGGGAGTATGTCAGCCTTCAGATGCTCGCGTATAACGTTTCTTGCGTCTTCGGTCCGTCCCTGCTGAACCAGCCAGCGGGGAGACTCAGGCAATCCCATACGCAGGCAGAAGAGCACAATTGACGGAACAGCGCTGGAGACCAGCATGATCCGCCAAGAGATGTCGGGGAAAAAGGAAAGCCCATAGCCCACGGCGTAGCTCGCGGTATATCCAACCCACCAGGCGAGAATTAACCCGGAAAGAACTGGGCCGCGGAGTTTACGTGGCATGAACTCTGCGACGTAAGACGTCGCAATTGGATAGTCCGCACCAACTGCTACACCGAGCAGAAAGCGAAGGCTTACCAATAGCACAAGACCGGAGCACGCTCCCTGCAACAGGGAGAAGACTACGAACGCTGCAATATTTAACGTAAAAAGAGGCCGTCGCCCAAGGCGATCCGAGACCGCGCCCCCCAGCATTCCGCCTGCCAGAACGCCGAGAAGAGCAGCCGCGCCTACGAGGCCTGTCTCCGCGCCTGTGAGATGAAGTTCTCGCACGATGGATGGGAGCGCAATACCGATGATCCCGAGGATGTAGCCGTCACAGAACGGTCCCCCGGCAGAAATCAGGGCGAGTTTTGAATGAAAGCCGTTAGCAGGCAGATCATCCAGGGTTGCCGGTCCAGTGGGGGAAACTTCAGGTGTCATGATGGGGCAACCTTCTGTTTCCTCCATTGGCGTGGTCAGGCTTTGAGAGCGCTGGCGACGGCCGGATCTTCCATCACGCGGTCCAGTACCGAGACAATGCCGTCACAGAGTTGATCCATTTCGGCGATCGTGCTGCACAGCGGGGGGGCAAGTCCGATGACATCGTCACCAAAGGCCCGGAAAAGAATACCTTGCTCATAGCCATAGCGGCTGAGTTTTCCGGAAATTCCAAGCTGGGCATCCGGCTTGGTTTTGGTAGTTTTGTCGGTCACGAGTTCGATGCCGGCAAGCATTCCAACAGACCGGGTTGTGCCGACGAGTGGATGATTGCCTAGACCGCGCAAACGCGTCGCAAGATGCGCACCAACACGCGTACCGTTTTCAAGCAGGCCACCTTCATAGAGGTCCAGAACTGCGAGGCCGATGGCCGCACTGACGGGATGGGCGCTGTAGGTCTGACCATGTCCGACGGAGATACCTGGCGGGGTCTTGTCACGGATCGTCTCGTAGATTGTATCAGACATAAAGACGCCTCCCATTGGAGCGTAGCCAGCCGTCAGACCCTTTGCGACGGTCATCATGTCCGGTTCGATGTTCTCATGCGCGCAGGCAAAGAGAGGACCAGTCCGCCCGAAACCCGTGATGACTTCATCAACGACAAACAGAATATCCAGCGCGCGGCAGGCTGCCTGCATTGCCGTCGCCCAGCCCTTTGGCGGGATAATGACGCCGCCGGACCCTTGAACAAGTTCGCAGTAGAAGGCTGCAACATGCTGTGGACCGCCAATCTTTGCGATTTCATCATGGAACGCCTGTACCGAAGCCTGGATGATGGCTTCAGCGTCCGGTCCAGCAGGGTGGCGGTAGGGATCGGGGCTTGGAATATGATGCTGCCACGGGAGTGGGACATCTGCATCACGATGGAAGACCGGAAGCGCGGTCAGGCCTGCGCCAACGAAGGACGAGCCATGATAGCCCTTCTGTAGCCCAATGACATGGCGCTTTTCGGGCGTACCCCGTGCATGTTGGTAGTAACGAATGAAGCGGAGCGTACTGTCCACCGCATCAGAACCACCAAGAGCGAAATAGATGTGATTGAGGTGCCCCGGAGCATGCTGTGTCAGCCGCGCTGCCAATTCGATAGCGGGCTCATTTGAAAAGCCGAAATATCCCGTCGCATAGGGCAGTTTCTCAAGCTGACGTCGACCTGCCTCAATAACGCTCTCGCAGCCGTAACCGGTATTGACGCACCAAAGGCCAGAAAAACCATCCAGAAGACGGTGGCCTTTGCTGTCCGTCAGCCAGACACCCTTGCCAGATTCGAGAATGGTCGCCCCACTGGCTTCGTGCCCCTGCCATGACGAGACGGGATGGATGAGGTGTTCGCGGTCAAGCGAGACGAGACGTGGCGTATCCATGATGATTCCTGTCCTGATCCTGAATGTGATCATCGCGCAAAGCCTGCGATATGTAATGCAAGAAAAGCCAATATTCGGAGCATAAAATGCTGTTGGTGCGGCCGGAATAGCAGGGATATTCAAATGTGCCGCGTGAGTATTTTGCCGTTTGCTCCACATGTCCGGCTGCGCACATTGTATCCCTCCCGCAATGGTCTTTCGCAGGCATGAATGATGACAGGCATTACCTTCGACCCAGCCCTAGTGGCGCTGCCAAACGCGCATTTTGTGGGTGGAAAGCTTTTGAAAGGTGAGGGCGCCATTCCTGTTCATGCGCCCTCGGATGGTCGGTTGCTCTGTCATCTGCCTGAAGCTGGTGCGGATCTGGTGGATTATGCTGTCTGCCTGGCGAGAGATGTACAAATGCGTTCGGGTTGGGCGACCTGTGCCCCGCGGGAGCGGGGGCGTGTGCTGAGGCGCTGGGCCGAGCTTGTAGAAGAAAATGCTGTGGAACTGGCGCGTCTGGAGACAGTCTGTTCGACGCGGCCTATTGCAGAAACAACGGGCTGGGACGTGCCTTTTACGGCAGAGGGCATCCGCTTTTTTGCTGAATATGCTGATAAGTTGGGCGGGGAAGTCGCTGCGACCCAGAGTGACTTGTTAGGCTTGGTCTTGGCTGAGCCTTATGGCGTCATTGGGGCCATTGCTCCCTGGAATTTCCCTCTGGTCATGGGGAGCTGGAAAGTGATTCCGGCGCTGGCGGCGGGAAATGGTGTCGTCCTCAAGCCGTCAGAAATGACGCCTTTTTCGATTGTTCGTCTGGCGGAGCTGGCTGTCGAAGCTGGTGTTCCGGCCGGCCTGTTCAACGTTGTGCAGGGAACGGGTCCGATCACGGGCGACGCTCTGGCACGACATCCGGTCTGCGGAAAGCTGACGTTTACTGGTTCCACAAGAACTGGCATCGAAATCATGAAGGCGGCAGCGGAGAGCGGCCCCAAGCCTGTCACGCTTGAGTTAGGCGGGAAGAGTCCACAGATCGTTTTTGATGATATCCGCAATGTAGATGGTGTTGCTGATCGTATCCTGAGAGCTTTCACGGGAAATGCGGGACAGGTCTGTGTTTCTGGATCGCGTCTTATCGTTCAGAGGGCGGTTCATGATGTCCTTGTGGAGAAGATCGTTGAGCGCGCGCAGGGCCTCGTTGCTGGTGCGCTTGAAAAGGCCGAAACACGGTACTCCCCCATTATCTCAGAGCGACAGGCGACATCCATTGAGCTTGCAGTTCAGGATAGTGTGCAGGCTGGAGCCTCTGCGCTTCTTCCTCTCAGCCGTCTGAACGGCTCAGAAGGGGCATTCCTCTCACCGTGCATTCTGACCAATGTCACGCCGCAGACGCGGGCCGTAAAGGACGAGCTCTTTGGCCCGGTTTTGACGGTCCAGACATTTGATGACGAGGCTGAGGCACTCTCTCTGGCGTCTCATGCGACTTACGGTCTCGCTGCCGGCGTTCATACGTCCGATCTTGGGCGTGCCATGCGGGCTGTGCGGAACCTGAAAGCTGGCACCGTCTGGGTTAATCGGTATGGCCGCTCATCAGACTTCGTGATCCCTACTGGCGGGTATGGCGGTTCCGGGATTGGCAAGGATCTGGGGCGTCAGGCTGTTGAAGCCAATCTGCGCTATAAAAGTGTTCTCATGGCGTTTGAGGGCTAACGTCATGGATCTTGCTTACCTCGTCGCCCTGCGAAAAGATCTTCATGCTCATCCTGAGCTGAGGTTCGAGGAGTTTCGAACATCCGATATCGTGGCGGACGTTCTCACGTCTTTGGGGTACTGCCCCTCCAGAGGACTGGCAAAAACCGGAGTTGTGGCGTCTCTTCAGGGAAAGAAACCCGGTCCATCCATCATTTTACGCGCAGATATGGACGCTCTGCCGATCAATGAGCGGGGAGATCATCCGCATATCTCTCGCCATCCGGGACGCATGCACGCGTGTGGGCATGACGGGCATACGACGATGCTTCTGGGGGCTGCTGCCGCATTGGCTCTTAACCCGCCGGAATGCGGGACAGTGCATTTCGTTTTTCAGCCCGGGGAAGAAGGGGGCGCAGGAGCCAAAATCATGCTGGAAGAGGGGTTATTGGAGAAATTCCCCGCCGGGCGTGTTTTTGGAATGCATAACTGGCCTGGCCTTCCAGCAGGTTCTATGGCGACCCGTACAGGACCGATCATGGCTGGTGGTTGGCGGTTTCTGGTCGATATAAAAGGGAAAGGATCACATGCGGCCCAGCCCCAATTGGGACGGGATGCACTGACTGTTGGCGCGGCATTCGTTCAGGAGGCCCAATTACTGGTGGCGCGCCGTTCAGACCCTTTGGTGCCAGCGGTTCTTTCCATCTGTACGTTCCATGCGGGAACAACGGACAACATTCTTCCTGAGACTGCCACGCTTCGCGGCACGATCCGCGCTCTGAATGTTCAGGTGCTGAATGATCTGAAAGATGGGATGACACGTCTGGCCGCAGGGCTTGCTCTCGCGCATGACGTGACCATCACAGTACAGTTTCACCAACCGTACCCTGTGACGGTAAATACTGCGAACGAGACGACATTGGCGCGTGCCGCTATGGCGCGGGCTGTTGGCGCGCGGGGTACGGTTGTACCTGACATGACACCCAGCATGGCCTCTGAGGATTTTGGCTTCATGCTGGAAGAAAGGCCGGGTGCGCTTGTGATGCTGGGAAATGGTGCTTCAGCGCCTTTGCATGCTCCAGACTACGATTTTGACGACACAATCATTCCGCACGGCATCGCCTATTGGGTGGCACTCGCCCACATGTGCCTGCGCATCAATCAGGACGTTTGACCATGCCAACTTACAAGATTGCTGTTCTGCCGGGAGATGGAATTGGCAAAGAGGTTATGCCGGAAGCCATCAAAGTGCTGGACACTGTCGGGCGTCTTTGTGGGATCGGGTTTGATTATACCCACTTTGACTGGAGCTGCGAAACCTGGCTGAAAACCGGGCAGATGATGCCCGAAGATGGCATGAGCCAGTTGGCGCAGAACGACGCCATCCTGTTGGGCGCTGTGGGTTATCCAGGTGTTCCGGATCACCTGTCCCTATGGGGGCTTCTTCTCAAGATCCGTAGAGAGTTTGATCAATATGTGAATCTGCGTCCTGTGAGGCTTTTACCGGGAGTTCCGTGTCCCTTGGCCAACAAACAGCCGGGAGATGTGGATTTCTGGATCGTTCGGGAAAACGTTGAAGGCGAATATTCTCAAGTCGGGGGCCGATTTGCAGAGGGAACGGAGGCAGAAGGCGTCGTCCAGAGTGCTGTCTTTACGAAGTTCGGTACCGACCGGATCCTGCGATATGCCTTTGAACTGGCGCGGAAGCTGGGCCGTCCGCATGTGACATCCGCCACCAAGTCGAATGGCCTGTATCATTCCATGCCGTATTGGGATGAGCGCTTTGCCGCTATCGGTGCGGAATACCCGGATGTTCGTATGGATCAATATCATATCGACATTCTTGCCGCGCGTTTTGTGATGTCTCCAGAGCGATTTGATGTAGTTGTGGGAAGCAATCTGTTCGGGGACATTTTGTCTGATTTGGGGCCGGGAATGACAGGAACCATTGCTGTTGCTCCGTCTGCCAATATCAATCCTGAGAAAAAATATCCGTCCATGTTCGAGCCTGTTCATGGGTCTGCTCCGGACATCTTCGGGCAGAATATTGCCAACCCGATAGGGCAGATCTGGGCAGCCTCCATGATGTTGGATCATCTTGGAGAGGCAGAGGCAGCCGCTCTGATTTTGAAAGCCATGACAGACGTTCTTTCAGCCCCGAGTGCTCCCCGTACGCCCGATATGGGAGGCCTTGCCAGGACGTCAGATGTAGGGAGTGCCATCGCAAAAGCGCTGACTTCAGGCATTTGATAAGCACCGAAGATTAACATGGGGAAACCGTTCCAATAACGGAATCATATGCCGCTCAAAGAGGGGAAACGGGAGAATGAACTGAACCGAATATGCAACGAATTGTCTGACAGAAAGAATGCGAATACGGTTCTCTGAGAATTCGAGGAGAGCCCGCTACCGATGGGAACAGACATGTCAGATTCAGCGCAAATGTTCGTTCTTCAATGTTTCGGTTCCAAGGCTCTCTCAAAAGCGGCAAAGAAGCCGGGACGCCTGGTTCTCCTCACGCTCTCAACCTGGCTGTCCATGCAAGGGGCGGTCGCTGCAGACGTTGCTCATCACCGGCATGCCCGCCCTTCCAGCAAGGTCGTGCACCATGGTGTAAGCCCCCTTAAGGAAAATAATACTCCTGCAGCGGCTCCTGTGCATCATGATGTTGAGTCTCACGCAACTGAAAGCGTCGTAGTCCACAGGGGCGTAGCCTCAGCTACGGGTGTGACGAACACAACGCCGGGAGGTGGTCTGATGCCTCCGCAGACCGTGGCGAAGTCGCGTAGCGGGATCACGCGGGACTTCATCGCAAAGCAGAGCCCAACGGCAAACCCTGTGTCTATGGTGGCCAGTCTTCCAGGGGTTGTTTATTCTGGGAATGACCCTCTGGGCACGAACGATGATCAGCAGGGGCTGAGTGTTCGGGGTTTGGATCAAACGGAAATCGGATATCTTTACGAAGGTATTCCTACTGCTGCTCCGGTCTATCTCCTGCCATATACGTCTTCCACAGCGGATAACGAAAACATCCAGAGCATTACTCTGACGCAGGGATCGCCTGACATCACGTCGCCTCTATACAACGCGGTGGGGGGAGAGCTGACGGAAAGCCTTCGTGATCCGTCACACAAGTTTGGCGGCCTTGCCAACTTCTCTTATGGCTCTTTTAGCCTGAAGCGAGAGTTCATTCGTATGGATACCGGAGATATCGGCCATACAGGAATTCGTGGATTTCTATCCTTTTCGGCAAGAACGGCTGATGAATGGCGCGGTGTTGGTCAGACGCGGCGTTATCATGTGGATGGGAAATTCGTGAAGGAGTGGGGAGAGGGGAACAAGGCGTCCTTCGTCCTGTCCTATAACGATCCTCTTCAATATTATCTGCGCGCCCCTACAAAGTCTCTGTGGCGCCAGCAGGGCGTGAATTACAATTACGCAGACAAGTATACAAAAGGAAGTTCGGATTACTATAAGCTTCAGGAGAACGTGCACCGCACGCTTATCCTCGGCGCACCGGTTAATCTGAATCTTGGCCATGGGCTGAGTTTCAACACAACGCCATATTTCACCTACGCTACCGGATACGATAACGGCGGTACGACACTGTCGAGAAATGGCAGCTATTACGGCAATCAGCCTGCTGGCTCTCTGCAGAACACGGGAACCAGTAGCGGGAGTTCTTTTTCGGCGGTTTCAATCGATAAGTATGACCTGTATTACAGTGGAATAAATACAACTCTCTCCTGGACCAAGGGGAATAACACGCTAGCTGTTGGATATTGGTATTCCTACTTTGACCAGTCCGAGCCGTCTCTGTACGAAGCGCTCGGTCCGGATGGGCAGGTGTCCAGTATGTATGGCCAATGGGCAGTTAAAACGCAGGATGGCTCACTTCTGTCTCAGTATAATATTCATCTGATCCAACAGACAAACTCTCTTTTCATAAACGATACTTACAAGGCTCTGAATGATCGTCTGACTTTGACGGCTGGTTTCAAAGAAACAATGGTGACCCGTAAGGTGACCCAGAATATTCCGGGTGCGAATTATCAAAATGGGCAGAGTGATGCTGCGCCGCTGCCTCAGGTCTCCATCAGCTACAAGATTACGCCCCATGACCAGATTTACGTTAACGGGACAACATCCTTTCGTCTGCCAGCTTCCATCATGTCATATGTCGATCGTTATAGTGTCTCTACCGGAGTACAGACGCGGTCTCACACTGTTAACCCCAAAGCTGAATATGCGATTGGAGAGGAAATCGGGTATCGTCACACTGGTCTCGTAAGTGTCGCGCTAGCACTCTTCAACTATAATTTCACGAACCGACAGATCAATACGACGACGTATGCCAGCGGTACGCCCGTGACAGAGTCTATCAATGGTGGTGGTCAGACGGCTCGTGGTGCACAAATCGAGATGGGACTACGTCCTTGGCATCATTTCAGCCCGTATGTTTCAGCACAGTATTTGCATGCGACGACGGATAACAACCTACAGGTTGGTAATGACTACGTGCGATCTGCTGGAAAGATTGCCGTTAAAAGCCCGAAGGTCACGGTTGCGGTTGGTTTGTCTTATGACGATGGAAGCCTCTTTGGGGCCTTCAATATGAACTATGTCAGCAAACAGTATTCAACGTTTATGGATGATGAAAGCATTCCATCCTTTGAGACGTTCAATCTTAACTTTGGATATCGCTTTCATAGTTATATGTATCTCAAGCATCCACAAGTTCAGCTTAACCTTATGAATATTGGCAACAATGGTTTCCTTTCCGGGGTAAGTGGCCTCAGTACGAACGCCAAATCTACGAAGGGTGTTTACGGAACCACAATAGCCGGAAGTTCACCGACCTATTTTGTCGGCGGTGGCTTTGCTGGAGTTCTTTCCTTCACAACCGGATTCTAATCAGCTTTTCCAGGAAAATTCAGATCATGACACGCAAACCTAAAGTTCTGACATTCGACGTGGTTGGAACGCTGATCGATTTTGAAAATGGGATGAAAAATGCCCTGCTGCAAATTTTGGGAAAGGAGAGTGCAATACTGGATTTTGAAGCATTTCTAACGGAATACCGAGCTTTGCGGAACCGTCCAGACAAACTGCTGTTTCCAGAAGATTTGGCACCTATCTATCTGATCCTGGCAGAAAAATTCTCCCTTCCAACGGGGCAGGGAGAAGAGAAGGCGTTTGTCCAAAGTGCTACGTCATGGCCGGCCTTTAACGACAGTGTGGAAGCTCTGAAAAGATTGCAAAAACATTTCCATCTTGTCGCCATGACGAATGCACGGAGATGGGCATTTTATGGTATGGACAAGACGCTCGAATACCCTTTTTTCAAGGGGTTTACGGTAGACGAAAGTGGTTGTGAAAAGCCTGACCCGCAGTATTTCAGCTATGTGCTGGAACAGCTTGCGCCAGATGGCTACACGAAGGACGATGTGCTGCATGTTGCCCAGAGCCAGTTCCATGACATCGGAATTGCCCGGGAGCTAGGTTATACCGTGTGCTGGATTGAGCGGCGGAAGGCTGTTGGTGGCGGTTTTGGAGGTACTGTGGCGGTGCAGGAACTGACGACACCTGATTATCATTATCATACCCTTGCTGAACTGGCTGATGCTGCGGATCGCGGTGAGCTTGTCATGGTTGCCTAAGGGCGCCGTTGAATCTGCTGCATGGTCAAAGCCATTCAGCAGATTTCTCTGCAATGAAAAGCAATTTGAGTAAAATAATTAGCCAATCCGTGTTTCTATCGAAATGAAAGCAGCCCTCCGACGAGGCTTGCATGATGGCAACGGAGACTTGAATGACTTCTTTGAATCAGATGTTTGGCTCTGTTGTTTTTCATGCCTCGCCGCTCACGCGCTTCGCTTTCTGAGGAACGGAAATGCAGGTAGCCTCTGTCCTTCATAGGCGGTCTGTTCTGAAAGGGGCAGGGCTTATGGTTGCTGGAATGACGTCTCAGTCCGTGAAGGCAGTTCCTGTTTCTGGTGGGCATCTGAAAGTAGCCGGGGCGGTTGGATCGGCTTCAGAGACCCTTGATCCGGCACGTCAATCCATGGCTACGGACTATATCCGAGGTCATTTGTTCTACGATGGCCTGATCTCGCTGGATGATAGGCTTAACCCCCGCTTTGCCCTCGCGGAAGCGCTGGACAGCAACGATTTTCTAACCTGGAAAATCCGTTTGCGCCGGAATGTTCAGTTTCACGATGGAACTACCCTGACAGCAGATGATATCGTTTTTTCTCTACGAAGACATCAGGACCCTGGGGTGGGCTCGCAACAATACGCCCTTGCTCGCACCATGCAGTCTGTGCGCGCGGTATCGCCGCTTTTGGTAGAAATTGTTCTCGATGCACCCAATTCGGATTTTCCAGCCATTCTGGGGATCAGTAATTTTGCTATTGTGAAAGCTGGAACAACAGATTTCAAAGTTCCAAACGGTACAGGTCCTTTTCGGTGCCAGGAATTTACACCAGGTATTAGAACAGTAGCCGTCAGAAACCGGGAATTCTGGGGTGCGAGACCCTATCTGGAGAGTGTTGAACTGATTGCTATCCCTGATGAGATGGCACGGCATAATGCCCTGATGTCCGGGGATGTGGACCTGATCGCAACTGTCAACCCGCGGCTTGTTCAAATGCTGAAACAGGGCGGTTTCGGCATTGTGGAAAGCCCCGTGGGGACTTACACGGACTTATCTATTCGGTTGGATCAGAGGTATGGACGCTCGCCGGACTTTGTCGAGGGCATCAAATTCCTTCTTAATCGGGAGCAGATCCGGCAATCCGTCTTTCTGGGCTTTTCTCGGGTTGGGAATGACCAGCCCATTCCACCGGAAAGTCCATACTTCAATCATCAATTGCCCCAGCGCACTTACGATCCGGACAAAGCGCACTTCCTACTGAAGCGAAGTGGGTTTCTGGGCGAAACAATTCCGCTGGTCTGTTCTCCTGCTGCATTGGCATCCGTCGATATTGCTGTTGTTCTGCAATATGCAGCATCTCAAATCGGGCAGAAAATGGCCGTGCATCGTGTTCCCGCAGATGGCTATTGGACGCAGTACTGGATGAAAGCCCCTCTGGGCTTTGGCAATATCAACCCGAGGCCAGCGCCCAGCCTGACATTTGAGCTTGGTTTTGCCAGCACGTCTCCGTGGAATGAATCCCGCTGGCGTAATCCGCATTTCGACGGCCTCCTGCGGGACGCCAAATCGACGCGGGATGAGAGCAGAAAACGTCAGCTTTACTGGGATATGCAGGAGCTTGTTTCGTCTGGATCGGGGGTATGTATCCCGAATTTCACGAATAGTCTTGATGCTTATGCTCCGCATGTATGTGGGCTTCGTCCTAGTCAGGCTGGTCAGTTGATGGGCTATGATTTTGCGCGCTCGGTCTGGCTCAATGAAAATCGGGGGAAGAAGGTTTGAACAGCCAGACCCTGAAGTTGATTGGTCGGCGTTTCTTTGCCGCTGCAATGTCGCTTGTCTTCGTGATCGTGACTGTTTTTGCCATCACAAATATCCTTCCTGGCGATGCGACGGATGCGGTCTTAGGCCAGGGCGCGACGCCGCAGGCGGTAGCGGTCATGCGGCATGATCTGGGTCTCGACCGGCCTGTATTTTTTCGTTTCTGGTTCTGGCTCTGGGGCGTTCTGCACGGCGATTTTGGGCACTCTCTTCTGAATGGTCTATCCGTCGCGGATGCAATTGGGCCACGTCTGCACAACTCGCTACTCCTTGCGGGCGCCTCTGCTGCGGTTTCCGTCCCTGTCTCGCTCTTTTTGGGCATCACGTCTGCCATCTGGAAAGACACGGTCTATGATCGTGTCGTCTCGATCATGACGCTGGGGATGGTATCCGTCCCTGAGTTCGTGATTGCCACGATGGCGGTGTATGTTTTTGCTGTGCGGTTACACCTGTTGCCTGCACTGGCAGACGTCGGAAGCGTTCATTCGCTCAGGCAGTTTCTTTCTGCCTTTTTTATGCCTGTCGCCAGCCTTGCGCTCGTAACTCTCGCGCAGATGGTGCGTATGACACGTGCTGCCATGGCCGATACGTTGTCCGCGCCCTATATCGAAATGGCGCTCCTCAAAGGCGTCGGGCCGATACGACTGATCCTTGTGCATGCCATTCCCAATGCGATCGGACCGATCGTCAATGCCGTAGCTCTGAGTCTTTCTTCCCTGCTTGGCGGGGTGGTCGTGATTGAAGTTGTGTTCACATATCCTGGAATTTCTGGCTTGATGGTGGATGCTGTCAGTTCACGCGATGTTCCGACGGTACAGGCCTGTGCGCTTGTTTTCTGTGTGACCTATCTTTTTCTCACAACGTTTGCCGACGTTGTTACGATCCTGTCTCTGCCGAGAGGGAGAAAAGCATGATCGCCATGATCGGGAAGTTACGCAGCAGTCACGACCGGGCGCTTCTACTAATTGTGTTCTGGCTTCTTCTGGCATTTCTCGGGCCGTTGTGCTCGTCTCACGATCCGGGCGCGATTGGTAGCCAGCCTGTCTTTTCGGCTCCTTCAGTCGCTCATCTCTTGGGAACAGACTATCTTGGACGGGACACACTGGCGCGGTTGCTGAACGGTATTCGGCACACAGTGCTCCTGTGCTTCGCATCTACGCTAGTGTCCTGTTCTGTTGGCACATTCTTGGGAATTGCAGCGGTTACGGCCAGACCGTGGGTGGAGGCCCTGACAGGAAGGCTGGCAGACGGTTTTTTGTCCATTCCCAGTCTGCTCTTCGCTCTGTTGGTCATTGCCGTGTTTGGAACATCGACGACGGCTCTGATTGTGACGATGGGAGTCATTTACACGCCCGGGGCATATCGCACGAGCCGTGCGCTGGCTCAAAGGATTGCACGGCTCGATTTCGTGACCGTGGCGCGCGCCAGAGGCGAAAGCACGCCTTATATCATCTTGAAGGAAATTCTTCCCAACATGACAGGCCCGATGATCACAGACGTGGGGCTGAGATTTATCTACTCGGTGCTGTTGCTCAGCAATCTCAGCTTTCTCGGGATTGGTGTTCAGCCGCCGGAGGTTGATCTGGGTTCCATGGTCCGGGAGAACATGCTGGGCATGGCATATGGTTCGCCTGCGATGATCGTACCGGTCGTCGTGATTGGAATACTCACGGTCGGCATTAACCTTGCGCTGGATTCCAGCGGTGGAAGGCGCTGAGCATGGCTGCCACCATTCAGGTTGAAAATCTCGAGATCGTTGGGCGGCGAGGGAAGGGCACGGAACTTCCGATCGTCCGTGATGTCAGTTTTTCGGTCCAGCGCGGAGAAATGCTGGCGCTGATTGGGGAGTCCGGGTCCGGAAAAACGACGGTGGCACTTTCACTGCTCGGCCATATCCGGAAAGGATGCAGGATTGCCGGGGGGACGATCCGGGTTGCGGGATATGACGTGACGGCTCTGACCCCGCATGAATGCCGCGCCATCCGGGGGCGAGTGATCAGCTATGTCGCGCAGAATGCCGGAAGCGCCTTCAATCCGGCATTGTCCATCATGCGGCAGGTCGTAGAGCCAGCTTTGGTTCATCGCACTCTGCCTAGGCGGGATCTGGAAGCCCAGGCAGTTTCCTTGTTCCGGGCGTTAGCGCTTCCTGACCCCGAAACAATCGGTGAAAGGTATCCGGGAGAGCTGTCGGGTGGCCAGTTGCAGCGGTTAATGGCCGCCATGGCTCTGATGACAGACCCTGAAGTCGTCGTTTTCGATGAGCCGACAACAGCTCTGGACGTCACGACCCAGATTGAAGTGCTTTCAGCCTTCAAAGCCGTTTTCGCAGAGCGCGGGATAACGGGCGTGTATGTGACACATGATCTATCGGTTGTGGCACAGATTTCCGACCATGCCGTCGTTCTTAAAGATGGAGCCATCCGGGAAGCTGGAACGGTCTCGAAGATCCTGTTTCAGCCCGACGATCCTTATAGTCAGGCCCTTCTTGCCGCTGCGGAACCCCGTTCACGACAAGCGGGCCTTACCGGACAGCCTGAGCAACGTAGCCTGCTGGACGTGCGTAATCTGGTGGTGGGGTACGGGCAACGCACCGCTGCTGGACTGCCAGAGAACGTGATTGTCAATCATGTCAGCTTCAGTGTTCCGAAAGGACGTATGCTGGGCGTGATCGGGGAATCCGGTTGTGGAAAGAGCACCTTGGCGCGCGCGATTTCCGGCCTTCAGCCCTGGGCAACCGGAGAGCTTCTGCTGAATGGAGAACCGCTGGCTGGGAACGTGAGAGAGCGTACGCCTGACCAGCGGCGCCATCTGCAGCTTGTGGCTCAGAACGCAGATAGCGTGCTGAACCCTTCGAAGCCCATAGGACAAACCCTTGCGCGGGTCGTTCGTTTTTATGGTGGTTTACGGGGGGCTGCCGCCACCCGGCGTGTGAATGAGTTGCTGGATATGGTTCGCCTTTCGCCCTCTCTCGCTTCCCGTCTGCCTTCGGAGCTATCTGGCGGCCAGAAACAGAGGATCAACTTTGCACGGGCGCTGGCAGCCGATCCGCAGATCGTACTGTGCGACGAAATCACAGCGGCCCTGGATACGGTTGTGGCGGCTGCCATTCTGGATCTGATGAAGGAATTGCAGCGTGATCTGGGGCTTTCGTTCATCTTCATTACCCATGATCTGCATGCTCTTCAGTCCATCTGTGATCGTGTTGCCGTGCTGTATGCGGGGCAGGCCGTGGAGGTTGGGCCAGCCATGGCATTGGGGAAGGGCGTACATCATCCATACACCCGGCTGTTGCATGATTCCGTTCCTCTCATGGAGCCAGGGTGGCTGGAGAGCACACGAATAAAGCACGCGGATGAGGCCATGCCTGCAACCCTATTAAATTCACTCTCTCTTGATCCGGAACTATGCTGCTTTCTTGCGCGGTGCCCTGATCGTGTGAGCGGCCTCTGCGACAGGGTTCCTCCTCCTGTTCGCTCTGTTCCAGGAGGTCCCAGAGTTCTTTGTCATTTGCCTGCGTCAATCTGTTCGGAGTTTTCGACATGACATTTTCCCTGAATGATCCAGATCTTTTCCGTCAGACCGCCTTTCTCGGAGGAGACTGGAAAGCATCCACGAGTGGCAAGACCCTGACCGTCGATAACCCTTCAACGGGTGAGATCATCGGCAGTATCCCGGCCTGCACGGCTGAAGAAACCCGCGCTGCCATTGAAAGCGCGCGGATTGCGCAGGGCAAATGGCGTCGGAGCTCAGCCGCAGATCGTGCGGGTCTGCTGATGGCATGGTACCAACTGATGCTGGACCATGCTGATGACCTGGCCAAGATCATGACACTTGAGCAAGGCAAGCCTCTAACAGAAGCCAAAGGAGAGGTTGGTTATGCTGCGTCTTTCCTTAAATGGTTCGCGGCTGAGGCCGAGCACGTACAGGGCAGTGCACTGGTACCGACAGCCGATCGCCGGGTCATCATCCTGAAAGAGCCAGTGGGAGTGACAGCGGCCATTACGCCCTGGAATTTCCCTCTTGCCATGATTACCCGCAAATGTGCCCCGGCTCTTGCCGCAGGGTGCAGCATGGTGATCAAACCGTCCGAACTCACACCGTATTCTGCTTTGGCTCTAGCTGTTTTGGCAGAACGTGCAGGCCTTCCTAAAGGGCTCCTGTCTGTGGTGACGGGCTATGCGCAGGAGATTGGCCCGGAATTGACCGCAAGTCCCGTTGTGCGCAAACTGTCTTTCACGGGCTCTACGAAAGTCGGGTCGTTGCTGATGCGTCAGTCCGCAGATACGATTAAAAAGCTCAGTCTTGAACTGGGCGGAAACGCTCCTCTCATTGTCTTCGATGACGCCGATCTTTCTGTTGCCGTGTCCGGAACAATGCTGAGCAAATTCCGGAACGCCGGGCAGACCTGTGTCTGCGCAAACCGCGTTTACGTTCAATCCGGAATTCATGATGCGTTTCTGGAAAAACTCGCAGCAGAGGTGATGACCCTGAAGACGGGCGACGGATTTGATCCGCAAACGCAGATCGGACCACTGATTAACGAGGCTGCCGTCGCCAAGGTAAAGGAACATGTAGAAGACGCTTTGGCTAAGGGCGCTCGCATTGTGGGTAAACCACTGGACATTAACGGTCGGTTCGCCTCTCCCGTGCTGCTGGCGGATGTGACGTCCGAGATGCGGATTGCACAGGAAGAAACGTTTGGTCCGATCCTTCCCGTGTTCCGCTTCGATAACGAGCAGGATGCCGTTCAGCAGGCCAATGCTACCCCCTTCGGTCTGGCGAGCTATTTCTTCACGAATGACATCGCGAGAGGTTGGCGGGTTGGCGAGGCTCTCGATTTTGGCATGGTAGGATTGAACACTGGCTCCATCTCTCTTGTGTCAGCACCTTTCGGGGGCGTGAAGCAGTCAGGGCTCGGCCGGGAAGGGGGCGCACTGGGCCTCGAAGAATTCCTGGAAGTGAAGAGCTTTCACATTGGACTGCCGACTGCACAATGACCGTCGCTGAAGAGAGAATGGCCTGACTTATGGCAATCGCGCCCAAGCTTGATCGTATTGATCTTAAAATCCTTGCTCAGCTGCAGAAGAATGGCCGGCTGACCAATGTGGAACTGGCAAACCGCGTTGGTCTGTCTGCAAGTCCATGTCTCATTCGCGTCAAGCGGCTGGAAGCAGCCGGTTACATTGTGGGATATGGGGCGCAGATTGCCCTGCAAAAAATCTCAAGCGTCATGACTGTCTTTACAGAAGTCACACTCTCAGATCACAGGCGAGATGATTTTTTTCGCTTTGAGACTGCAATGCAGAAAGTGGAATCTCTGGTGGAGGCGCATCTTATCAGTGGTGGGTACGATTACCTTCTGAAATTCATGGTCAGAAACATTGATCATTATCAGGAAACAATCGAAGCTCTTCTGGATCAGAATATCGGTATCGAGAAGTACTTTAGTTATATTGTTATAAAATCTCCCATTCTGAAGCCAGCATTTCTGATCGAAAGTCTTACCAGAAACACGGAGCGTTCGTTATGAGCCTGGAAAATGCGAATGAACGTGAACAGACGGCCATTAACCTCCGGAGTATGACCGAGGAAGATCTGGGGGCGACATCGGGTCTTTCAAAGGTATTGGGATGGCCGCACCGCCTTGAAGACTGGGATTTCATGCTGCGTCTTGGTCGTGGGTTAGTCGCCACGTTGGAAAGTGGAGAAATCATAGGCACCATTATGTGGTGGTCGTTTGGGGAGCGTCACGCCACAGTCGGACTGATTATTGTCAATGGGGCGTGGCAAGGGCACGGGATCGGTACAAACATGCTGACCACGGTGCGCAGGCTTCTGCCTGGCCGCTCAATATCCCTTAATGCGACACCGGCTGGCCAGCCGCTCTATGAAAAACTGGGCTTTGTTCCGACGGGAATTGTGGAGCAGCATCAGGGTAATGGTGTGTCCTCTCCCATCATCGCTCTGGATGAGGGCCAGCGGCTGCGGCCGGTTGTTCAGTATGATCTTCAGGATCTCATAGCGTTCGACAGGGCTGCTACGGGGATGGATCGATCTGCGCTTGTTGAAGATCTGGTGCAGAACGCCAAAGGCGTTGTGATCGATACGGAAGAGGGGATCCGGGGATACTCGTTCTGTCGTCGGTTCGGGTGGGGATGGCTGATTGGTCCTGTCGCAGCGGAAACGACAGAGCAGGCAAAGGCGCTCATTTCGCATTGGATCGGAACGTATGGTGGAGAATTTATCAGAATTGATACGCCGACTTCATCTGGTCTCTCAGGCTGGCTGGATGAAATGGGGCTGATCCGCGTGGATGTCGTCAACACAATGTCGACCGAGCCTGTGGTGATCTCTGAAAATGCTCCGCAATATTTTGCTCTGACAAGTCAGGCTCTCGGTTAAGGATTATTGAAATGTCTTTTGTGCTGAAATCTACTGAAGAGCGTGCACGTCTGTGGAAGCCAATGTTCGCTAGCGAACTGCCTGAACTTGCATTTCATGTCTGGCCTGAGACCGGCGATCCGCAGAAAGTTCGCTATCTGGCCGCGTGGCAGCCACCGGAAAATCTGGCAGAAAACTTTCCTAATCTTGAGGTGCTCTTTTCTGTTGGTGCAGGTGTGGATCAACTGAACCTTGCCTCAATCCCTGAAAATGTCCGGGTCGTCCGTATGATGGAGCCAGGCTTGGCGGAGGGAATGATAGAATACGTCCTCTGGGCTGTTCTTTCTTACCATCGGAATATGTTCCAGTACGCGCGTCAGCAAGCGGCGCATGTTTGGAAAGGTACGCCAAACGTATCTTCACGCCTGTTTCGGGTTGGGGTGATGGGCATGGGAGCGCTTGGTACACCTGTCCTGAAAAAGTTGTCGCAGTTCGGATACGTCTGTCATGGCTGGAGCAGAAGCCGACATGACATTCCCGGAATCAAAAGTTACGCAGGGCCTGAAGAGCTGGATGCTTTTCTGGCGGCCACAGATGTCCTTGTCTGCTTGATGCCCCTGACTGACGCCACAAAAGGGATTTTGAACAAAGAATTATTCGCCAAGCTTCCCAAGGGAGCCTGTCTTATCAACTGTGGGAGGGGCGGTCACCTTGCACAGGATGATCTGCTTTTAGCGTTGGATGAGGGACTATTGAGCCAAGCCGTTCTTGACGTGACCGATCCGGAGCCCCTTCCTGAGGACCATCCGTTCTGGAACCATCCATTGATTACCCTTACGCCGCACATTGCAAGTTCTTCGCATGCTGAGACAGGTGGAGAAATGATTTTGAAAAATATCTTACAGTTTGAGAAGGGGGCGGAAATGGTTGGAGAAATTAACAGGTCTTCTGGATATTAACTTCCCCCTGGCGCTGGAATGAGGCAGAGGTCACTTCCCTGTCTCCTTCTGCACAATTAAACTATTTCGTTAAAATTAAATACAGGTGTTTTGATGAACAATATTAGTCGTTCCAATTCTTGTTATGGACTTATTGACGCCAATTATTCGAATTCATGTTTTATATGTTTTTTGATCGAGAAAGGCGCGTTCGACACGAGATTGAATCACTAAATTTCCAGTATTTGATCTGAAGATCGGGAATAGGAGGCGGCTTTTTCCTATGAACCTTTGAGGCTGAAATCTCCCGTTCCAGATAGACTGGTTCGATCACTGTCGTTTCCAACTTTTGGGATGCCTAAAATTTCCGATCGTTGAAAATGCAAATTTTATAGAAAAAAAAACGATATAACGATATTTGTCGATGGGATTGTCTTAGCTTGACGGTGCAAAATTTTGCACCCATCCCCAGAAAGACACTCAATTGCGGGCTGCCTTTTTCAGTGCCTTTGCGCTGTTTTGCGCGGATTTTATTTCCATGCGGTGCCTCGCCAATGCAAGAGGGCCAACCCTGCTCCTGTCAGGTCGGTGTAGAAAATAAAGACGAATAGTTTTATTTCTTATTTTCCATAAACAACGTTTTTACGTTTTCCCGCTGCGTGAAGTAGAGCGTCCAGCTCAAATCAATAGAACCTGAACCTAATTTGGTTTCCTGATTTGCCTGAAGTCGCTCGGTTACTGAATGCTGCACCTATCAGGGTGAAACGGGCTGTCAGACAGTGAAAACACCCCCATGATTCTCACAATCAATGTGGCTTTATAATCGATAGATGCCTTGGGCAGATTATAGGAAAATTTTCCAAAAAACTTTATAATTAATAAAACCAATAAACAAACTTATCAAAAACACGATTTTATATCTTCTGGCTCTGTCCGCTTTTCAGGCTTGAATCGTCCAAAAAACCCTCATATTTCTCAAATTTTCCCCTCTCAAAACGTGGTGCTGCTACAAAAAATACGAATTGACTTTATGACTTAATTAAATTTATAATATTCAAACTTAATATAATTAAGAAAACAAATATGAGGTCGGCACCAATGTCTGGGGGTAGGGTTTCGGGCATTTCAGAAGTCACACGCAAGGCATCACCGACGTTGGCTATCGCGGTCGCCTTGGCGGCAGTGGCGGCTGTCCTGCTGGTCTTGCAAATGGGGCTTCTGGCGCAACTCGTGGATGACCTTGCCTTCAAAAGCTTGTCGATTATGGCAGATGCTAGGCCGTTCGTTGGTTTTCTTTGTGTCGCACTCACGCGCGGTTGTGTGCAGTGGGTTTCGGATATGGCAGGAGAAATGGCTGGTCAGAGAGCGGTTACTCTCTTTCGCCAAGAGATGATCCGGCATGTGTTTCGAGTGGGGCCAGTCGGGTTGCAATGCATGGAGACCGGGCGCCTTGCAACATCTCTGACGGATGGCGTAGCGGCCTTTCAGCCCTACATTGCGCAGTATATTCCGCGCGCCGCGGCAATGGTTGTTCTGCCTCTCCTTATCTTGGCGGTCGTGGCAGGGCTGGATGGGTGGAGTTTTCTGATCCTGGCTGTGACGGGGCCACTAATACCGGTTTTTATGGCTCTGGTTGGTTATAGCGCTCAAAGCCTGATGGATCGGCAGTGGACGCGGCTTCTGCTGCTTGGCGCGTCTTTTCTAGACGCAGTGCAGGGACTGAC
This sequence comes from Gluconobacter sp. GP1, assembly GCF_032913585.1. NCBI lineage: Bacteria > Pseudomonadati > Pseudomonadota > Alphaproteobacteria > Acetobacterales > Acetobacteraceae > Gluconobacter > Gluconobacter sp. GP1. The sequence continues at coordinate 958,400 of NZ_JASGXC010000001.1, read as the reverse complement.
AGCGCTGCGTCTGTTTGGGCGCGCGCAGGAAAGCGTGAAAATGGTGCAGTCCATGGCAGAGGCGCACCGGCTGGCGACGATGCGTGTCATGGGCGTTGCGTTTCTGACATCTGCTGTTCTGGAGTTCTTTTCCAGCCTCGCGGTCGCGCTTGTAGCGATAGTTCTCGGCTCCCGTCTGCTCTCAGGGCATGTCGATTTTTACACAGCCTTCTTTGTTCTGCTGCTGGCTCCAGAGTATTTTGCACCACTCCGTAATTTTTCTGCCAGCTATCATGCTCGCCAGAACGCGCTTTCGGCCATGGATGGGCTTATGGCATTCATGCGTCTTCCGGAACTCTGTGTCGACCGGGGCAAGAACCCTCATCAGGCCACGACAGGGGCACCTGAAAAGCTCATTTTCAATGATGTTTCCGCTGGCTACGGACAGGGTCCAGACGTTCTGTGTGGTATTTCCTTTACTGCTCATCGCGGCACCATTACGGCGGTAACGGGTGCCAGTGGTAGCGGGAAGACCACGCTTTTGCGGGTTCTGCTCGGGATGATTCCGGTCCGAGCTGGAGATATTGTCGCCGTTGATAATACGGGCACCTACATTGCCGTGCAGAACTGGCGTATTGGTTGGGTCCCGCAGTCTCCCTGTCTCCTCAACGGGACAATTCGGGACAATCTGCATCTGGCAAATCCGGATATTGATGATGCCGGGCTGCGGTCTGTTGCGGCCTTGGCTGGAGTCTTCTCCTTTATCGACGCATTACCCGACGGATTAGATACCGTAGTGGGCGATCGTGGCGCAGCCCTGTCTGGTGGCGAGATCCGGCGGCTGGCGTTAGCGCGCGCGCTGATAAATACGCCGGATATTCTGGTTTTCGATGAGCCAACCGCTGATCTGGACGCGACGAATGCAAACATGATTGCAGCCGCCATCAAGCACCTGGCAGCCGGTCGCATCGTGATCGCGGTTTCTCATCGCCCGGACATTATCAATCAGGCCGACCAGGTTCTTCACCTTCGAGAAGGTGTCATCCAGTCCCATGAAATCCAGCGAGCTGTAGCATGATGGAGCTTCAGTATGCCTTTCGCCTGATCGCAGTTGCGCGGGGGAAGATGATCTTTGGTTTTTTCCTTGCCTGTTTGGCAGCTCTCTCCGGGTTCGGGCTGCTGTTTCTGTCGGGATGGCTGATTGCGGCTGCGGCTGCGGCGGGTCTGGGTGGCATAGTAACGCGCAATCTTTTCAACCTCTTTTTGCCTGCGGCGGGCGTACGGTTTTTTGCGACCGCCCGCATCCTGACACGCTACGGGGAACGACTGGTAACGCATGACGCAGCACTGGAAAGTGTCAGTGTTCTGCGGGCTCGGGTGTTTGAACGCCTGATCCCGCGTTCGACGCTCCTGACAGACCACCGCAGCGGGGATGTTCTAGGAAGACTGGTCTCCGATACTGAGATTGTCGGTCAGTCTCCAATTGATGCGCTTATACCATTTGGCGTCGCGATGGTCTGCGGGACGGTCAGCGTTGTCATAATATCCGTGTTCTCCCTGCAAGCAGGGCTGATTCTGGCTCTGGCGCTGTTGCTCAGTGGAATGGCTGTGCCAGTTTTTGTTGGCCGGAAGGTTGATGATGACGTGGAGCGTCTGGCAGGGCTGGGCGACGACTTTCGTGCGGATCTCGTGGAAGCTGTGCAGTGTGCTGGCGATATCACTCTGTGTGGCGCAACTGCGCGGACGGCAGAGGCGCTGAATGCCACGCAGACTCTCTTCGGCAAGAAGCAGTTGCGTTCTCTCGCATGGTCGCATGCATCGCGGCAGGCAGGGGCTTTTATAGCGGCCCTCGCGGTTGCTGGGGTGCTGATGATCGGTGCGCGAGCTTTGCAATCTGGAGCCCTGAGTGCTCCCGAACTGCCTATGCTCATCCTGGGGACCCTGGCGGCAATGGAGTTTGTTTCGGGCGTCGTTCCGGCGCGGCAGGCTCTGGCTCGGGCGCGGGTTTCAATACGTCGCCTCATGACACTGTGCGAGGCGCCCCTGCCTGTTGCTAAAGCGGAAAACGTTTGGGAAGGCGCCGATTTCACGCGGCTTGTGATGCGGGACGTCCGGTTTGGCTATGCTGGTAGTCGGAAGACGGTACTGGAGGACTGTTCCCTAAGCATCCACGCCGGAGAGCGTGTTGGGATTGTCGGGCCTTCAGGGGCAGGAAAGAGCTCTCTTATTCGGCTGCTGCTTCGGCTGGAAGAGTATCAGTCGGGTTCCATCCATTGGGGTGGGGCTAATCTGAAACAGCTCGATACGCAGGCGCTTTCAACGCAGATCAGCGTTCTGTCGCAGGATTTTCATCTGTTTCAGGGCAGTATTCGCCGCAATTTATTGCTCGCCCGCCCAGACGCAACTGACGAGGACATGTGGGCCGCATTGTCCAGCGCCTGCGTCTTCGAGGAAGTCCGGCTTATGGAAAACGGGCTGGATACCCTCGTCGGTGAGCACGGTATGCGGCTGTCTGGTGGGCAGGCGCGGCGTCTGGCCGTTGCGCAGATTATCCTGCGTCGGCCGCGCTGGGTCATTCTGGATGAACCGACCGAAGGACTGCCCCCTGAAAAAGGCAGAGACCTGATCGCGTCCCTACTGGCAGCGCTGCCCTTGGCAACAGTGCTCTGTATTACCCATCGCCCTGAGCCGCTGGAGTTCATGCAGCGTATTCTGCGACTGGAAGACGGCCGACTTCATGAACGGGAGGGACTGCCGTGATCCGACGATGAAGCACGCCGGATACCGGCCTTTCGTTCCTTTTTCTGTCCTGTTCACAGGAGGATCCCATCGTGGATTTAACTAACCCGCAGGTCGTCGATCTTTCGCGTCTCCAGTTCGCGCTGACGGCCCTTTACCACTTCATGTTTGTGCCTCTGACGCTCGGGCTGACATTCATGCTGGCCGCAATGGAGACGGTGTATGTTGTCACCGGCCGAAAGATTTACCGGGACATGGCCCAGTTCTGGGGCAAGCTGTTTGGTATTAACTTTGCCATAGGTGTTGCGACCGGTCTGACCATGGAATTCGAGTTCGGGACCAACTGGTCCATGTACTCGCATTTCTTTGGGGACATGTTCGGTACGCCGCTCGCCATCGAAGGTTTGATGGCTTTCTTCATGGAATCCACTTTTGTGGGTCTTATGTTCTTTGGCTGGGATCGCCTCAGTAAACCTGGACATCTGGCCATCACTTATCTTGTGGCACTCGGATCCAACCTTTCCGCCCTCTGGATCCTGATTGCCAATGCCGGAATGAATGTTCCTGAAGGCGCGCATTTCGACGCGGATACGATGCGCATGCAGTTTGACAGCTTTGTGCATGTTGTCTTCAGCCAGGATGCGCAGGCCAAGTTTGTACATACTTCTGTGGCTGGCTATGTGGCTGCGTCCATGTTCGTCATGGGGATCAGCGCATTCTATTTGCTTCGTGAGCAGCATCGTGAACTGGCCGCCCGGTCTTTCCGTATGGCCGCCCTGTTTGGCATCATTTCATCGGTCGCCGTTATTACGCTGGGCGATGTGCTGGGCCGGATGGACTACGAAAAGCAGCCAACGAAAATCGCCGCCATTGAAGGCCTGTGGCACACGACGAAGCCACCTTACGAACCGTGGATCGTTGCGGCTCTTCCAGATGATGAAAAGCAGGTCAACCACTTCGAAATCAATATTCCCTACGTTTTAACGCCATTGATTACGCACAGCTTCAATCAGCCCGTTACGGGCATGTATGAACTGGAAGAGCAGGCAGGCCCGCGCATTCGCTCCGGTATCATCGCTTTGACCGCACTCCGCCATTATGGCGAGACGCATGACAAGGCCGATCTGGACATGTTTAACGCGCATCAGGACGATATGGGTTTCGGCTTCCTCGCGACGCGGCATGCTCCTAAGCAGGATGTGACAAATATCCCTGCGGATCAGCTTGATACGGTCGTAAAGCAGACGCAGCCTGACATTCTGCCGAACGTGTTTGTGACGTTCTGGTCTTTCCGGTTCATGGTATTCCTCGGCGGCTATTTCTTTGCGATTTTTGCCGTGGCAGCGCTCTTGAGTCTGAAAAACCGACTTGAAGCCAATCCATGGCTGCTGAGAGCAACCATGTGGTCCATTCCGCTGCCGATCTTGGCAACGGAATTTGGCTGGATCACTGCCGAAGCCGGTCGTCAGCCCTGGACCGTCTTCAATAAGCTGCCGACCTTCCTGTCTGCTTCAGGGCACAGCACTGGATACATGGTGTTCTCGCTAGCCGGTTTTGCGCTGCTTTACAGCGTGTTTATCGCGGCTGAGCTCTACCTGATGTTCCGTTTTGCCCGCCTCGGTCCGGAAGCGCATGGAGCTCATCACGACAAAACAGAAGCTCTGCTGTCCCACTTCCACGGGAGCCACGCCTGAAATGAACGTCTTTTTTCTTCCTTTTAAAAACCGGAGGGTCTGACATGGAGACCTATGCACTTCTTAAACTGATCTGGACGGGAATTCTCGGTGTCCTGTTCATCGGGCTTGGCACCATGGTCGGGATGGATATGGGCGTTGGTACGCTGCTGCGGTTCGTGGGGCGTAATGACGGGGAGCGCCGGACGGCGCTCAACATCATTGGCCCGCACTGGGACGGCAATCAGGTGTGGTTCATTCTGGGTGGTGGGGCGATTTTTGCGGCATTTCCCACACTGTATGGCACGTCGTTTTCTGTCTTCTATGTTGTCATGATCCTGTTGCTGTTCAGCATGATTCTGCGCCCTGTGGCATTTGAATATCGTTCAAAAGCCGATAGCAGACACTGGCGTGCAAGCTGGGATGTGACCTTCCTGATTTCCGGCTTTGTGCCCATGTTCGTTTACGGCGCGGCATTCGGAAATATTCTGGAAGGGGTGGGCTATCACTTCACCTGGACGGGCCAATATGTTCAGGATGAGTCTTTCCTGAGCTATCTGATCAATCCGTTTGCCATCCTGTGCGGCTTGATGTCCGTTGCCCTAAGTGTGCAGCAGGGCGGTGCGATGCTGATGCTGCGCTCGGAAGATCCCATTTATGGCCGGGCACGGGCTTATGGTTCGGTGGGTGGATTTGTTGCGGCCGCATTGTTTGTCATTGGCGGTTTCTGGATCGCGCACATGCCCGGTTTTGTTCTGACATCCCTGTCTGATCCGGCAATGCCTGCCAACCCGCTCCATGGTCAAACCGCGGCAATTCGCCCCGGTGCGTGGCTTGGTAATTACCATGCTCATCCGGTTCTATGGCTGCTGCCGGTTTTTGGTACGGTCTGTATGGTCGGTGAAGCGCTTCTTTTACGCGCCAATCGTCCCGCCTTGGGCTGGTGGCTGGGGGTAGGGGCCTGGGCTGGAACTATCATAACGGTTGGGGCCGCGATGTTTCCCTTCCTGATGCCATCCACGACCGCACCCGATCAAAGCATCACTGTCTGGAACGGTACCGGAAGCCTTTATGGCCTGAGTTGCATGCTTGTTGTGGCGGTTATCTTTGTACCGATCATCCTGAGCTACACGTCGTGGTGCTACCATGTGATGCGTGGCCGTGTGCGGGTTCAGGACGTCATGAATGACTCTCATAGCTACTGAGGAATTACGCTTCATGAAAATCTTCAGATTGGCCGGCCTTGCTCTGGCCCTAGTCGTCGCGCTGCTGTTCGCTGTTTTCGTTGGCGATCAGGGGCCTTGGTATTTCGCATGGGTCATTGGAACGATCATGATCGTTCTGATTTCCGGGGCGGGCGCCGTGCTTCTTGATGCTCAGGAAGACGGCGTTGCAAACACGGAGAAACTGTCATGATGGGTGATCTGGAAGGCGCTATCTTCTTCATCCCGTTCTTTTATATGGCTATTTATCTAGCGGCTTACGTCTGTATGAAAAGGCGTTTGCCATAGGCTGACGGTTCATAACCGGACCATGATCGTTGCTACGCAGCAGATGGCTGAGAAATAGAGTGTCGGGCGTCTGTGGTGACGGAGTATGGTATGCAGCCAGCTGCTGATCTGAGAGAGAGTTTCCAGGCAGAGAGGGGCTAAGGCCGTGAAAAACAGGCGATAAGCTTTTTCAATCTGGTAGCCGTTCATCTCGCGATCTGCGACGCCATATCGAAGAAAGCTGCGGACGAGTTATTTACTCGTCCGCAGGCAGTCTATTAAATTTTCCTAAATCAGCGAAAATTCAAAATCACAATAAATGAGCATCAAGGACTACAGCGTAACGTTTACACCGAACTGGAATGAACGCATGACAACGCCATTTTGAGCCCAGGAAGAGTTGTAAAGATAGCCGCCATATGTACCAAAGTCATACGGTGCTCGAAAGCCAAGAAGATTGTAGACGTTCGCGTAAATATTCCAGCGACGGTTCACCTGATAGTTGACCGTCAGATCAACATCCCAGAAACCTTTTACATGACACTGGGAGGGATAATACGCACTGTTGGAGATTACGTTAGCGCAACCGCCGCTTGTGCCAGCTCCGGAATAGTCGTCCGCAGTCAGGCGATAACCACTTGTGTAATATACGGTCGGTGTGACGGAGAGCCCTTTCCACATGAAAGTGTTGGCCCAGTTCGCGCGCCAGCGTGGTGTTCCTGAAGAAGAAACTGCACTGTAAGGGCCAAGTGTTCCTGCAAAGCGCTCTACACCGCCGCCGGATGAGGCAGGTAGATAGATATTGTAACGATGGACAAAAGTCGCTTCGCCCTTACTCACCCAGAGAACATCATGTAGCGGACCGGGCAGGTGCTTCTGTGCCTGAATTTTCAGATCAAAACCATCCGTGATCAGCTTCTTCGTGTTAACGTAGCCAAGGTTGATCAAGCCAGGGCGTAGCTGTCCACTCGGGTTCTGCGTGTCAGCAACGTCAGGGGTAACGGTTACGCCGCTTGGGAGAGCATTCCCCTCTAGATAGTCGGTCGCCATAGCAGCGACACCATAGGGATTAGGCGCAATATAGTGGTTTTTGCGAATATAGTAGTAATCTGCGCTGATTGTCAGCCAGTCGGTCGGTTTGAATACTGGCCCTCCGGAAAACCCAGTCGATGTTTCTGGTCGAAGGTTTGGATTGCCAGACGTATTTTCACCGATTGAATAAGGCTGGGCGTAGGTATTGGCTGAGCCGTCAGCACTCCGATGCTGATTGACGAAAGATGTGACAGCAGACGGATCATAGGTCACGTAACCGACATTCGAGCCACCGGTTTCAGAGAAACTTGGAACTCGGAAACCTTGGTTGAATGTTCCCTTAAGGGTCAGCATTTTCGTCGGTTTGAACTGTAGGCCCACTTTAGGTGAAAAGTGGTGGAAGCTGTTGCCCGTGCTTTCGTTGTAATTGTCGTAACGGCCCGAGACGTCCACATTGACCATTTTATGGAATGGTAAGCCGACTTCAAAGAAGCCAGATTCAACCCAACGGCTTCCTTTTGCATTCACGGGATTGATCGTGCCAACGTACTGTGCTCCAGGATCCGCAATATTTAGCGGATTGGCCGACGGATCATTCAATGCTTCATGGCGGAAATTGGCGCCAATTGCGAGGTTGGCTGTGCCACCCGGAAGCTTGAAAAGACCTTTGTTGGCGGTGAGATTCCCAGAATATTCAGATGTTGTGGCTGTAATAACACTCCGAGGAGCCAGCGCGTTTAGAACGGCCTGTGAATTTTGCGAAGGATCGACGAAATTGTAGTCGCCGCTTGTAATCGCGTTCTCAAGACTGTTGATTGTGGGGACGCCCGTAATAGTCTGGGTCAGGCGTGTCGCCATGCCTACGAAATCGGCATTATAATGCCAGTCTGAACCCCAGTCAGAGGGCTCCCATCCTGCGTAGCGAACGGACCCGCGGAAGTTCTGATTAAACTCTGTTGTGGTCGGTAGAAGGTCCGCAAAACGGTAATCGACCTCTGCCGCTTTGCCTTCGGCAGCAAACGGATCGTTAGGGTTGAGCTGTCCGTTCGGAAGATAAGCAGGAATTGGCGTGCTTAGCGTGTTTGCCAGTTCAGCCTGACTGTAAGTTCTTGTGGTTGTTGGTGTGCCTGTAACAGTCGTCATGGCCTGTGAGTAATTGAACATGGCCACGAGCTGGGAACGCGGTGTCACGTTCACCGTAAGATGCGCGGTGGCATTGATACGGCGAATGTCTGGCGCGACCTGAGCATAACGCTGCGAATTCATGGTGCAGGTCTGGCTTTTACCGTTGTCGCCACTCACGACACTGCCGGTAACAACCGATCCAAAAGAGCCGCATCCAGCAGAAGGATTCAGAAGCTGCCACGCCCCTGTTCCGCTGTTTGCTCCATCGCTACGTCGGACGATAGCCGCAGGCGTTACACCGAAAGGACTGATCGTTCCATCCGGGAGCAGGGTGTTATAGTTGGCGTTTCCACCTCCAATACCTGTCAGGTCGCCACTATTGTAAGGGGACTGAAGCTGGCGGTAGTAAAGAGGGTCATCCTGCTGATATTCTGAGTTGATATAGAAATTGTATCCATCACGGTGCAGATCGCCGTGGCCATATGTTGCCCACAGACGCTGATGACCGGCATCGCCACGCTGGGACAAGCCGCCCTCAGCATTTCCCTCAACGCCTTGAATTTCCTTGCGTGTCACCATGTTGACGACGCCTGCGACAGCGTCTGCACCGTAGGTGGCGGAGCCACCATCTTCAAGAACATCGACCGTTTGCATGATCGACATCGGGATCCAGTTGGTATCCACGAAATTGCGCTCGCCATCGTCGGCAAGGCCATAATAGGCGAGGCGCTGACCGTCTATGAGCGTCAAAGTTGAGTCGGTAGAGAGGCCACGAAGCGACGGAGCAGACCCACCAGTTGCGAAACCACCACCAGCAGACCAGCCGTTTGTCAGATTGCCTGCGCCATTCGTTGACAGGGACTGGAGCACGTCGGTCACTGTCTTGAGACCGCGCCGCTGCATGTCCATGCGGGTGATGTGTTCAATCGGCGACGCATTGGTCGCGTTTGGATCACTGAAGAGCGTTCCTGTTACAACAACGTTCTCTTCTCTGGACCGAGGGGCGGCTCCTTGCGCCTTCGCATCAGCAATTACGCGCCTGTTGGCAGCGTTGTCAGTCGTTATTGCGGAGCCTGCCGGGGCTTCGGCACCAGAGGGTTTGATTGTTTGTGTGGGTGTTTTTTTCTTGCTGGCACTCTTGCCGCGATGATGAGGGGCAACCACGGCTGGATTTTGGTTTCCAGCAGTGCCTGCGCCCTGGCTGACAGTTTGTGCTTTTGACGCACCCGCGTACATAGAGGTTGATGCCAGCGCAGTAGCACCAAAAAGCATGATTGTACGACGTCGCTTTCTGCTTCGATACACCATGGGTTTCTTTCGATGACGGTTGGGATCACGGATCAGCCGTCCGGAACGCTACATTTTGTTGCTGTTTCAATATTAATTGCAACCAAGCAAGCGGTTCTGATGCAGAAACGAATGATTTATGAAATCGTGTGTATTTTTTTGGCAACAGTTTGATGTGGTAACGATTTTTTGAGCATGACGAAATAAGGAGGGAAAAATATATGAGAGTGATAAACAAATAGAATAAAAATATTTTTATAGTTCTATATCTTATGGTTATTTATGGCGGCTATGATTATCTTAGTTCGAAAATGATATACGTTTTTTTGTATGGTAATGATATTTAGAATAATTTTTCTCCATTCAAAGAGGGCGAGATGTAGTTTAATTTTGTAAAAACTAGATATGTATTGTGGAAGTGTTGGAATTTCGCAGGAAAAAATGTGCGCACGTTGTTGGCGATTGGTAAAAATCGTAACAACGCGCAATGAGAATTTTAAAGCGCCACTACTTTTTAGGTTAAACTCGACAGTCCTTCCAACAGGCGAGCAATGGCTTCTGCCCCTGGGTCAGGGATATTCTTGAGTTGTTCTTTCGGAACGTAAGCTGCGCGGCCAGCTCGTGCTGGCATCTTCCGGGTGGCATCCGCACCTTCACGAGCAGCCTTGGCAGCCTGTTGGAGATTTCCAGTTTGAAGTGTCGTTATTGCTGGAAACAACGCATCAAGCATTGTTCTATCTCCTTGAGACGCTCCACCGTATCTGTGCATACGGTCCAGACCTGCCTCAAGCCCGGTGCGCCAATCCTGCTGTTGTCCTGCTGTGGCAAACATGATGGACAACAAAACGCCGCTGGAGCCACCAGCATTGCGCGCGAGAAGCCTGCCTATCGTTTCACAGAGATGTTGGGGAGAAGCGAGGGGAAGGCGGCCGATTTCTTTGAGAATAACGCGGCTCGCCTCAGCGAAAGTTGAGCCTGCATCGCCATCGCCGATCAGAGCATCAAGCGCATTGAGATCTTTTTCATTGTCTATGAGAACCTTTGCGCCATGAGTGATAAGGCTCTCCACATAAGCGTCGGATGAGGGCTCGTAGGAGAATGTTTCAGGCAAGGTCGGAGTTTGCCTTGTCTGTACTTCCTTAAAAGGGGCTAAACCCGGCCAAGCCCAAGGCTCAACAGCAGATTTCAAGGCCTCGACGAAGTCTTCTCTTGCAGGTATGGCGGATAAAGAAAATCCATACATATCCAAGGAAGTCATCATCGGGGCAGGCCCGATAATAAATTCTATGCGGTCTGCAAATGCGGTTCTGGAGAGAGCATCAACTATGGCCTGAGCCTCCAGAACTGGAACTGCGCCCAGCATGTTGACCATAATGACTTGCTTATCATCTGTTAGAGTTTTTTCGAGTGTATCTACGGCTTTATTAACTAAAACATCGAGTTTATCTACAGAGATCCGCTCAGCGCCAGGTTCGCCGTGAATGCCAAGGCCTAGTTCCGCCTCTGAGTCATTTAGCCGCGTTTTATGCTCCACATCGTAAACATTGACGTCTGATAGAGCGAGGCCGATCGACGCTGTTGATTGGATCGCATCAGTGGCAGCCTGTTTTACATCTGCCAGGCTAGATCCCGTTTCTGCCAGATGGCCCGCGATTTTCTGAACAAGGACTGTCCCAGCGATACCTCGGGCATGAGATCCGCGGCCAAGTGCGATATCGTCCGCCACAATGACGAGTTCAACATTCTTTCCAAGAGTGCGGGCCTGTTCTGCGGCAAGGCCGAAATTTAACCTGTCTCCAGTATAATTCTTAACAATCAGGAGGCATCCTGCCTCGCCAGTCACTTCAAGGATGGCGGCGAGAATGGCATCCACATTGGGGGAGGCGAAGAGTGCACCGCAGACTGCTGCCGTCAGCATGCCTTTGCCGACAAAACCAGCGTGAGCTGGCTCATGGCCTGAGCCTCCGCCGGAAATGATGGCTACTTTCGACTTATCCCAGTCCCTTCTGAGAACGACATGGATATTCTCGTGCCCTTCAAGTCGGCAGAGATGGTGCCCGACGGATGACCTCAGAAGACCGTCAAGACCTTCTGCAACAAGAGTATCGCGGTGATTGTAGAAGCGCTTCATCGTATCTTTCGTCCTCAGAGGATCACTGAGGAAAAGAACGCATCAGCACGCTTTTTAGGTCGATCACCTTCGAGCGAGCCCGCTTGAAGCGTTCTGCTATCAATGTTGAATCTGCGGTGTTTGATGACGGATGAGGTTAGAAAAACCTCTATTTTTCTATGAAAACTTGCTGTCTCTGGAATTATAGAGACACCGAAGAAGTGGAATAGAAGATCGAAAGTATTTTTATGTGTACTTGTGGAGAATAAACGCAATTGGTTTTGAGTGCGAGTTAATGAATTCGCACCCTCTGAAAATTGAAATTTCAAAAATATTGAGAATCTGTGTAGAATTAGGAACTAAGACGATATCGAAATTTTACTCTTCGGGAATTCCGAACTGATCAGGATAGGGCATAGCATTTCGGCTAAGCTTCTTCTTTTTCCATTCCGCTAGTGCTCTGTTGTACTCGACATGACGAAGCACGAATTGGAGCGCCTCTACGTGTTGTTCATTGCCTGCGTCCATCATATTACGACGCCATCCGGCCGCAATTAGCCAATATTCACCGGCAAGTCGCCAAGATCCGGCCTGATGAAGCGCTACGGCCTGTCGTTCAAGCTCATGATACTTGCTATTCGGGTTGGAAAGGGCTTTTGCCGTGATGATAAAGTCGTCGTTTTTCCATAGATACGTCGACTTCATGTAGGGGAACTGCCGCGTAAGGACACCCGGGTCTCCGAAATGTTCTTTGATCAGCATTGGAACCAGCCTGTCATAAGATCTACGCCACTCGCACTGCACAAACTAACCCTTGAAGACCCGGTTGAAGAATGTTGCCTCTATAGCGAACAGGTATATCAAAGTCGATTTTTTCTAGGCGTGCTCACAGTTTGCGTGAAAATATCCAGATAATATCTGTTGTGGGGTAAGCCGCTCTACGGCACCTCAGCGTTTTCGAGATAGTGATCAAAAAATCGAATGGTCCAGCCGTATGCTTTCAGCCAGTCTTGCTGCCGAAGAAATTCGTGTCGTTCACCTGGGAATATATGATCCTCGTGCGTCACACTTGACGCAGTTAATGCCTTGGACAGCAACACCGATTGCTCAAATTCCACGTCATGATCGTCATCCCCGTGGACAAGCAGGACCGGCGCGCGCCAGTGCGCGATGTCTGCCAGAGGGGACGAGCGCCATTCCGTTTCGTGTTGCTTGCGGTTTTCTTCAGGGGACAGACCGGGATGATCTGGCTCTGTCATGTCATGGACGCCATGGAAGTCTGCACCGGCAGCGAACAACCCACTATCGCGGGCCAGTGCTAATCCGACAAGGTAGCCACCCCAGCTTCCGCCCCAGATCCCGATATGCTTCGATGCTACGTCTGGTCTTGCTCGCAGATACTGCGCGGCGGCACGGACATCCTGGTATTCGCTGGCTCCCGCGCTTCCTATTTTGTCGGCCTCACGAAACGCCTGTCCATAGCCCGTACCGCTGCGATAGTTCACGGACAACACGACGTAACCGTGTGATGCGAGTGTCTGGTTCATCATGTAAGCGTTGGAATAGTATCCCATGGCATTGAAGGCCGGAATCATCTGCCGATTAGGCCCGCCGTGGACGAACACCAGCGCTGAATGAGGTCCATGCATTTCAGTCGGTGGAAGGAAAAGCTGACCGTGGATGTTAGTTCCGTCTTCGCTGCGAAACTGCACACTCTGCGGTGCAACGAAGTTGGTATCTTTAGGAAGTGTCGGCGTTACCGGCGCTCTCCATTGTCCCTCGTGGCGAAGGATAGGGTGAGCCGTCTGGGTGGCGCTTGTGACCATCACTGCCAGGTCCTCGCCAGCCATAGCAAGCGAGCCTGCTTCTTCTGTTGCATCCGTCAGAGCGGCTGCATTCCCGTCCAACGGCTTGGACCATACGCGCCAGTGATCGAGCTCCCCGACATTGGAGGTATAGAAAAGCGACTTACCGTCGGATGACAGGAGATAGGATGAAACCTCGGCTTGTTCGGGGGTTAAACATTGCGGCGTGACAGCGCCAGCAGCAGAAATGGCGCAGATCCGAAGCCAGCCGCTTCCCTCCCAAGGAAACAGGATGCGCCCGTCTGGCGTCCATGTAAGATCAAGGTCGTCTGCTGCCCAAAACCTGCTTCCAGGCCCTTTTGGTGGTGTCCAGAGCAGTTGTTCTGCACCGCTTGTCAGGTCGTAGCTATGGAGGGACCAGAACCGGCCGTTTTCTGTACGCGTCAGTAATGGAGGTTGCTGTACACGGACGAAAGCAAGATGCTTGCTGTCAGGTGAGAATGTCGGTAGCCGGTCGAACCCTAAACCTGGCGGAATAAAGCTGAGAACGCTGTGCTTCGTGTCCCATAACGCGATCAGGCCGTGTGAACCACGATTGATCTCCAATGCGACAAACGTGCCATCCGGGGACCAATGGAGGGCCGTGATCGTTCCGTCCGTAGTCATGACCGCCCGGGCAGAAGAGCCGGTTGCCCCGAGCAGCAGAGTGCCTCCTTGTGCAAAAGCGAGTTGCCGCCCGTCGGGAGAGAACTTCGGAAGATAGCCCTGTCCTGCAATGGTGTTTTGTTTGCCATCGCGAACGACATGGACTGTGGCCGTAGGGCGATAGGCGGCATTTTCCGGGTTGGGAGCAGGGGCTGTGAGGGCTTCTGGATCGCCGCCCTCTACATAAGCCAGGGCCTTGCCCTCCGGTGTGAGCGCCAGGCCCCAAAGGGAGGTTCCGTCATCCTTTAAGTAGGTTGTGGCCTGATGGGGAGCGTTCCCGGCATCCGAGATCATGACGTTACGCACGCCTTTGCGTTGTTCTACCCATGCCAGACGCTGCGCGTGCTTGGCTCCTACCATATCCGTCGCAAATGGCATTGCCATTAAGTTGGAAAGGCGTGACTGCGTCGATGCGTCGTCCTGAGCGTGTGCTGTCCAGGATGTGCATGAGAGAAGTGACAAGACCAACGCGCATGTGCGGCTATGGGGCATGGTAATCTTCATTGAACCGTTCCTGAAACAGACCCTGTGTTTGAAAGCGCGCTAAAAATCTCTTCTTCGACATTGGTAAAAGACGATATTTTTCCTGGCTTTTCCTTGCCGTCCTCAGGAAAACCATCGGCAATGAACAGATAGCCATCGCGCGTTGCCGGATTGAGCCAGAACCCGGACCTCAAACCGTAAGCATCCCCAAGGTGCCCAACCAGGCCGCCTTGATAGCCACGCCATGGGGTTGTCGGGTGCCCTGATGGGTCGCGCGCGCCGGTCAACTGAATGGTCGCCAGACCGTAGCTTGCGATGGGATAAGGTCCTTCGCCATTATGACCATCGTAATGCCAGCCCGAATGCAGCATCGCCTGAAGCGACTGGGAGGAAAGGACTTTCACCCCCTGAAGCGTCCCGTTTCCGAACACGAACTGCGACAGACGATAGAGACCATCAAGGGAAATACGGAGGCCACCTTGTGGTGAAAAAATCGTGGCGTTCGTCCCGATCCGATATTGGGCGGAGGCTTCTGGAGCGAAATGCGTGTCACTGTCTTTGGCGGCTTCGTAGCCAGTGGCGGTATGATGATAGAGCGTTGCGAGACGTTCAGGATGGGAAAGAAGCGCCGGGTCATAGCTGCCATCAATACCAAGTGGCGTTAGCACGTGCTTTTGCTGGTAAAGATCGAAGCGCTCTCCGCTCACCCGCTCGATTATGGTGCCGACCAAGCCGTAACACAGATTACAATAGCTGAACCATGACCCCGGCTTCCGTCCGGGCAGGAAGTGGTAGTTTGCGGCTCCCGGGCGGCGGGACGCATCGAAAAATTCTGAAACGGTGTGATCTGCGGGTATTACATAGTCGTCTGCGTCTGCGATGCTTGACGTATGGCTGAGCAGCATGCGTGTTGTAATCGGTGTATCTGGAAAACCAGGGTTCCGAAGCTGGAAGCCAAGGTACTTGGAGGCATCGGCGTCCAAATCGATCCTCCCTTGATCCACCAGTTGCATCAGACCGATCGTCGTAACGAATTTCGAGACAGATGCGATGCGAAACAGGGTATCTGAATGGGCGGGGGTGACTTCAGCGCCATTTTTGCGCGCAAAACCGCCCACATATCGGTAGGACACGGCACCATTATGGATGCGCAGTGCGGCGAGTGCTGCCAGCGGGCGGGCCTCCCCATTTGTTAACGTGTGCGTCAGCAGTGCGTCTGTGGCAGCAGGGGGAACGGCATATGCTGTGCCAGCGCTTGCCATAAGCAGGAATGCAGAAAGTCGACGACGTAGGTGTGCATTCATTTCTGAACTCCATCGGTATGAACGGCGGCGACTAATTGGGCGATCCGCGCTGCTGAACCGGCAGCAAGTGTGAAGCCGAGCGCGCCATGACCTACATTGAGCAGAAGGTTGTCACATTTGCTCCGGCCGATAATGGGGACACCCGTGGGAGTGGCAGGCCGTAGACCGGCCCATGGAGAGTCAGGGCTATGATCTGTGCTTGCCTGCGGGAGCGTTTGCCGTACGAGGGCGCGCAGCGATGCGAGACGCTTTGGGTTAAGAGATGTATCTTCCGCCCCGATATCGACCATCGCGGCAACACGCAGTGCGTCGCCAAGGCGTGCATAGACTACTCGGTTGTCGTAGTCGGTAACGCTCACAGACGGTAGCGTCTTGGGTGAGGGGCGGAGTGTAAGGCTGTAACCCTTCAGGCCATAAAGAGGTAGATGGATGCCCAGCGGGGCAGCGAGCTTGCGTGAGTTCAGGCCCGCAGCCAGGACAATCTGATCTGCTTCAAGATGTCGGCCGCCGACAATCAGCATGCACGTGTTGTTCGTGTCAGGTGCGAGCGTGGCTTTTTCCTGAAGGTATTGAAATCCAGGTGCGTCCAGAAGAGCTGTCTTTAAGGCCTTGCAGAAGAGGTGGCTGTCCGCGACCTCATCTTCGGGGGAGAAAATGCCTCCTGCGAGATCTGGTGTCAGGTGAGCGAAAGCTGGCTCTATCTCAGCGCATTCGGCAGGAGAAAGGGCCCGTTCCAAGGTTGTGTTCTGTATTCCTGATACGGCTTTCCTGAAAACGGCTTCATTCCGATAGAGGACAAGCTTCCCTGGTTGTCGCCAAAGGAAACCTTTCAATCCCTCTTCGCGCCATATTTTCATCTCGGCCTGTCCTTCCAAGCCCAGTTGTAAAAGCACTTTTGCATTTCGACGGTTTGTTGTGCGAGTGCAGGCGGAGAGAAAGGACAGCATCCAGCGCCACTGTTTCGGATCGGCCCGAAGACGAAGGGAGACCGGAGACCCGGATTTCAGCATCCAGCGCAGCGCCTGACGCGGAATACCAGCATCAGCTAGAGGGGTGACGTAGCGGTAGCTGAGCTGACCGCCATTGGCATAGCTTGCTCCCAGGCCGACATCTGCGCTCTGTTCGATCAGAGTTACGCGATGGCCCGCTCGGATGAGGGCATAAGCCGTCGAAAGCCCGATGACGCCACCGCCGATAACCGCAATATGCTGTTTCACGGATGTGCCTCTCCGTGCGCTGTCTCTACTTTACGGGGGTGGAGGTCCTGTGCATCGAAACTGAAGTCAGACCCTAAAAGCTGCATCTTCATACTCGTCACTTTGCCCGTGACATCGCGTTCAAACTGGACATACGCGTCATCTTCGCTGTCTTCCTCGCGGTTATCCCAGCGTACGACGAACAGGTCATGCGGAAGAGCCTTTAAGGTCCCCGCCAGGCCATCGGCCTTGGAAAATGTTAGACGCAGGTCTTGACCGTGCTCAGTCACGGAGATTGGTCCGCGCCAGTTATCCAGATAGTCGCCGATATAGTCCTGTCGCTGTGACGTCTGGAGTGTCACGAAAGGACGAGCAGGCGATCCGGGACCAGTCGTAGTCGCAGCTACGCTATCGTGCGCTTTTGCTTCGTCTTCCTCGTGTTTCCAGTAACTGATCCAGTCAGCACTGTGACCGGTTGCGATGCGCGCGCTCAATGTGGTCGCCAGGGCGTAGGTTGCATTGTGGTCATCATGATTGGTCAGGATCACAACGGCACTTTTCAGTTCCGGCAGGAACGTGACGTAACTGACCATTCCTCCGATCGTGCCGGTATGCCAGACGCGCTTGTGCCCGAAGAAGTCCTCCATGAACCACCCGTAGCCATAGGCGCGAAAATGCGTTCCGGTTAAAGCCGCCATGTCTGGCAAGGGAAGAAGAGCATGGGGCGCCCAAAGCGTGTCGCGGCTCTCGCTGCTGAAAATGCGCTTTCCTTCTGGCGTTTGTCCTCCTCCAAGATAGATCTGAGCCCAACGCGCCATGCCTTCTGCGCTACACCATATGCTGCCCGCCGGACCAACTGCTGGAAAACGGCGAGCTGCCTTTTCGGGTAGGTGTGTGTGATCCCCTTGGCCGGTCGCAACGTCTGTCTCGCCCTTATATGGTGGTGTTGACTGGCATGCTGCCAGCCCAGATGCGTCGACGAGGCGGGTCTGGACGACATCTTCCCAGCTATGGCCTGTTACCCGTTCCACAAGCGCACCAGCCACGACATAAAGCAGATTGTTGTAGGCGTACTCCTTCCGGAAAGGAGCCGTAAAAGGCATATATGCAAGCCCAGCCAAAACGTCTTTGCGGGTGAATGTGCTGTGGGAGAAGAGCATCAGGTCTCCCGCGCCAAGACCCATGCCGCTGTGGTGAGTCAGCAGGTCTGAGACACGGAAATCGCGTGTGATCCATGGGTCCGAAACACGAAATTCCGGCAGGTGATCAATAACACGATCATCCCACTTCAGCTTCCCGGCATCTACAAGCTGGGCCAGAGCGGTGGCCGTGAATTCCTTTGTATTCGACCCAATGGCAAACAGGGTGCTGCTATCCACAGGCGCGCTATGGACATCCTCCGCGCGGCGTCCGTAACCGCGCTTGAAAACGATTTTTCCATCCTGCACGACAGCGACAGCAATACCAGGCACGTTAAAAGCCTTACGTGCCTGCTCTACAGATGCATCGATATATGGAGCCGTTAACCCAGACGGTAGCTCTGCGGCTTGAACTCTATATGCCGGATGGAGCATCAGCGCCCCTGCGAGAAGAGCAGTTCCATACAGGGCGCGACGCTTGTTCATAACGGCTCGAAAACTCTCATCTTATATTGGTCCAGAAACGAACCTCTGTGTCAGATAAGAGAAATAAAGCATGGAATCAGGGGAGTGTCCCGTGACGAGATATACGTAGGTGATAACCTAAGGCTAAACCATTGCTTCCAAATCCTGCAGATCTTTGTCGAGTTCGTGCCTTAAAAGGCCGAGAATATCGCGCGAAATATGTGAAAGAGCATAATCCGCGCGGTAAAGGACTGTACATTTGATGCTGAGAGGGGGAGAGAGTGTGCAAGGGCGGGGAAGCCCCGGATGATGCAGGACTGTCAGCGCATCTACGATCGCGCACCCAACACCTAACCGAACGAGTTCTGCCGCCATGAAATGCGTCCGCACTCGAATGGCTGGGGTGGCGGATATGCCTGCTTCGTCAAGCGCCATATCAAGCAGGTCAGCAGTCGGATCTTTCTCGGACAAGCCGAGATAACGGTTCTGATCAATATCTGTCAGTGCTACGGGGCCTTGATCCTTCTCTTTATCAATCAGGACCAAGGGGATGTCGCCAATGTGCTGGGCCGTCAGGCCTTCTCGTGAGTAGTTGCCAAATACAACGCCAAGATCGAGATCATGGTTGAAAATTCGTGAGACGATCTCTGAGCCATGCAGTGCATCAATCGTGACCTCTGTATCGGGATGATCAGCACAATAACTGCGGACCACACGGGGGATGAGGCTCAGGCCCAGGCTTGGCACGCACCCGATACTGATGGAATGCCCTGCCCGGGCATAGCGCAGGTTATGGGTAAGGCGCCGCAGGTCAGAAAGTTTGCCGAAAATGGCATTCACATGAGGAAGCATGATCTGCGCTTCCCGCGTGGGGACAAGTCGACCACCTTTGCGCTCGAATAATGCGAAGCCAAGAGAATGCTCAGCATAACGGAGAACCTTGCTGGCGGCCGGCTGCGAAACATTCAGGACTTCTGCGGCTTTTCGGAGCGATCCCGTCGTCATGATCGCATAGAAGACTTCGATCTGACGTAATCTCACGGTGTATACTCTCCTGGGAACAAACGAGTAACGGTATTAACCCACTGACTGGGAAGAGGGTCTTCATATCTCTCTTACAATCATTTGGGAAATATTGCGCAAGGAGGGCACTTTTTGATCAGAGAAGCTTAATGCTCGGATCTCGTCGGTATTTTTCGGTCTTGCGAGGCCTCAACGGTGACGACGAGTTAACCTCAGTCTATCAGCTGCGAAAATAAAGCAATATGGACGCGCAACATATCGGACACGTAACGTAACTTAATCAAAGTCTTTCCAGGAGTGCGGCGGATGTGTGTTGTGAAATCGTCAGGTAAGCTGAGAAGAAGATCTCGTTATCTGTTCACGACGAGCATCCTCAGCATGGTTGTTGCAAGTGTGGTGTCTACGGGAGCAGGTGCTGCAACGAAGTCGCACCATACTACGAAGGCCCGTCCTTCGTCGCCGCGAGCTGTATCCCAGGCGGCTTCAAAACCTCAGCGACATCATACGGTTGAAGGTGCTGATCCGGAATCGATTTCGGTTAGTGTGTCCCGTGTACGGAGTCACGGGCCTGAAGTGGCTGTCACGCGTAAAGTCATGGACAGGTTTGTTGAAGGCACAAACCCCATGCAGATCCTCGCGATGACTACGCCAGGTGCGAATTTCACGTCGACCGACGCCTTTGGTCTCGATACCTACGGCAACACGTTCTATGTGCGCGGATTTACCCAGATGCAGATCGGCGCAACGCTTGATGGCATACCATTGGGGACGCAAGGTTTCGCCAATAATAACGGTGTCTCAATCACTCAGGCGATGATCCAGGATGATGTTGGCGGCATGACAATGTCGCAGGGCGCCGGGGCGCTGGATTCATTTTCTGCTCAGAACCTTGGCGGCGCCATGACGTACACGTCTTCTGATCCGAAGGACAAGGCGGGCGGCAAAATCAGCCAGACGTTTGGTAGCTACAATGCTTACAGAACGTATGTTCGCGCAGACAGTGGTATCCTGAACTCTACGGGCACAAAATTCTATGCCTCTTTTGCGCGCACTGACACGGACATGTGGAAAGGGGCAGGGGGACAAAGCGAATTACAGGCTGATGCCAAGATTGTTCAGCCTGTGGGCGAGCATGGAAAGCTCACGGGGTTCTTCGGTTATGGCAATTTCCAGCAGATGAATTATCTGACGCTCACCAAAAACATGTGGCGGCAGATGGGACGCGATACGACCTATCTGAAGCCGGACTACGAGAAGGCCAAACAGTGGGCCTATTACGCTCAGTACACGTCGGATGTTCCTCCAGGTTATGAGGGGAAATTGTCCAATGATGAGATTGGTGATTATGCATGGGACGCCTCTCAGGTGCAGAGAACCTATCTTTCGGCCGTGACGGGTCATTTCGATCTCTCCGAAAAAATTCACTCGGACACGGTTGCTTATGGAAATGTCAGCAGTGGTCTGTATGGAGGAACCAATAACTTTGTGAC
Organism: Gluconobacter sp. GP1; assembly: GCF_032913585.1. NCBI lineage: Bacteria > Pseudomonadati > Pseudomonadota > Alphaproteobacteria > Acetobacterales > Acetobacteraceae > Gluconobacter > Gluconobacter sp. GP1. The sequence continues at coordinate 937,355 of NZ_JASGXC010000001.1, read as the reverse complement.
ATCGCCGAGCTATGGCACGCCCTCGTTGCAGGCGGACGGGTCGGTCACGGGGGTTCCCATGGCGCTGGGCATGTCACATGCCGATATGCGACGACTGGGGTTCACGCAGAAGTTCTCGTATGAAGCCCCGCATGACAACTATATTGAAAGTGGCGTCTGGTATGAAAATAGCCGCTGGATATATGATTCCATGCTCTATGAAGACGGTCTGACAACTGGTCATAATCCGCTGTCCGGGTTCAAAAAAGGGACCGGCAGCACATGGTATAATGACGCCTATAATACCAACACGTTTCAGTTCTTCCTCCAGGATCGCTGGAAGATCATGCCTGGCATGACGCTGCTTGCCGGTTTCAAGTCACTGACACAAACGACCCATGGCGGTACAAAAAACGATTATACAGATCAACTCGCTGCTGAAGGGTGGAACACGTATTATCGTCATGCAGCAAGTGGTACGCTGACAGCGTCAGGTGCATTCCTGCCTCATTTCAATTTTGATTATCATTTCCTCGATCATCATGAAATTTACTGGGATATCGCTGAAAACCTGCGTGCCTACGACTACTATTCACAGACGTCCAGCGCGACGCCATGGGGTGGTCTGGGCAATTCGTCTCAGTCTGCTCAATCCGTGTTCGATGCGAATAAAAAGGTCATCAAGCCAGAGAGAACCTGGAATTATATCGTGGGGTATCGATATGATTCCCGCTTTTTCTCGGGAAGTGCAGATTTTTACCATACCGATTACTATAATCGACTGGCGTCTATCACAGAGGGTAGCACTGCGACCGCACACAGCGCTTATCTGAACGTTGGGCGGGAGACCATGAATGGTGCTGATGCCGTTGCCACCATCCGCCCGTTTCGTGGGCTGGAAATTACGAACAGCTTTAGCTGGAACGACGCAGAGTATCAGACGTCTTCAATTAATTATAGCGGTCGTACATATAGCCTGAAGGGTAAGCATCAGGTCTATTATCCAAAATTCATGTATAAGGCGAATTTGAATTATACTTGGCGTCGGGCGATGTTTAATTTCAACGTCAATTACGTTGGTGCGCGTCCGATGACTTACCTCAACGACCAGTATGTTCCGTCTTATTGGCAGGCAAATCTTAATCTTGCCTATAATTTCGGCAAAGTTGGCTTTGCACAGAATTTAAAAGCCACCTTCGGTATCACCAACCTGTTTGACACTAACTACATCGGCGGAATTTACGGGGCGGCGTCAGTCTCAGGCGACAATAACGCCAATCTCTTCGTCGCAGCGCCGCGTCAATATTTCGGCACAGTCTCTGCTGAGTTCTGATGTGACATGATGGTGCGGTGCAATCGGGTGTAATATACATGCCGTCTGCACCGTGCGCGTCCTTTATTCCTGGAACGATTATGAAAAAAATTCTTATGGTGTCGGCCTGTGTGCTGGCTTTCTCGCAGTCTGCTCTGGCCCAGCAGGCTGACGGCTCGGTCTACACGGACATGCCGGCTGAATTTCATATTTCCGATGCCAGTTTCGATTATACGCGTCGAGACGTCATGATTCCGATGCGGGACGGCGTGAAACTACACACCGTTATCCTGGTTCCAAAAGGTGCGCAAAACGCTGGAATGCTGATGACGCGTACTCCTTACAATGCGGCGCATATGGCATCGCTCGGCTCAAGCAATCATCTAGCGTCGATCCTGCCCGGTTATGACAACATGCCGGATGTCATAACCGAGGGCGGATATATTCGGGTTCTTCAGGACATTCGTGGAAAATACGGTTCTGAAGGGGCTTTTGTCATGAACCGCCCGATGCGGGGCCCACTGAATGGCACGGACGTCGATGAGAGTACCGATACGTGGGATACTATCGAATGGCTGACTCATAACGTTCCGCAAAGTAACGGGAAGGTCGGCATTCTCGGTGTATCCTATGACGGATACACGGCTATCACAGCTCTGTTCCATCCTCATCCGGCATTGAAGGCGTCTGTGCCGATGAACCCGATGGTTGATGGTTGGATGGGGGACGACTGGTTCCATAACGGTGCGTTTCGTGAAGAAATGCTGCCCTATATTTACGACCAGGGAGCTACTCGGAAAAACACTGTCGAATGGTGGAATAGCGCTTATGATTCATACACGCTCTTCTTGAACGGTGTTTCCGCAGGGGCTGTTGGTAAGTCACGCGGTATGGATCAAATCGGCTTTTTCAAGCAGATTCTGGCTCATCCCGCGTATGATTCATGGTGGCAGTTGCAGGCCCTAGACCGACTTCTGCCTAAAGAAGGTCTGAAGGTTCCGACGATGCTGGTTCATAGCCTCTGGGATCAGGAAGACAACTATGGCGCCATCGCGATGTACGACGCGTTGCGTAAGAATTTCGATGCACGATCCAACCTTTGGCTGGCAATGGGGCCGTGGAATCACGGGGGTGAAATTCATGCCGCCAGTACGCTGGGGGCAGTGGATCTTCACTCCGATACCGGGCTGTACTTTCGGAAACATGTCCTGAGTCCGTTTCTTGCGCATTATCTCAAGGATGGAACAGTCCCGTTACCCGCGCGTGTGACGGCTTATCGGTCAGGCGAGAACGAGTGGGAGACTATGGATGCTCTTCCTTCGCCAGATTGTGACAGCCAATGCTCGATCCTGCGTTTCCAGCCTGATCATGGACTTGGCTTCGGCAAGCCTCCGGTTAATGCGGGGCAACTGAGTTATGTTTCTGATCCTGAACATCCGGTGTCCTATGTTTCCCGTCCTGTCATCTCAAAAGGGCAGGCAGGCTCCGAGTGGCGCTGGTGGCTGGCGACGGATCAGCGTAACGCTGCTTCGCGGTCCGATGTTCTGTCTCTGACGTCTGACGTTCTGACGAAGCCATTCACTGTAACGGGTGAGCCGTTGATGCATCTGACTGCAGCCACGACAGGAACAGACGGCGATTTTGTTGTGAAGCTGATTGACGTGTACCCAGATGAAGTGGCTCAACAGCCTTCCATGGGTGGTTACCAGCTCATGGTTTCTGGAAATATTCTTCGCGGGCGGTATCGGAAAAGTTTTGAGCACCCCGAAGCGATCCCTGCGAATGTGAAGCAGGTCTATCCAGTGCGCTTGCCGATGGTGAATCATACGTTCCTGCCGGGACACCGGATCATGATACAGGTCCAGTCGAGTTGGTTTCCGCTGTATGATCGAAACCCTCAGACTTACGTAGAAAATATCATGCTCGCGCCGAAAGAGGCTTATAAACCTGCGACGATTTCGGTGGATGTTGCGGGGAGCTGGTTGGAGCTCCATGGCGGCACAAAACCAGCCTTGTGAATGACAGAATGCTATTCCCCTGTCGCTAAAGCAGGGGAGTAGCGTCTATGCATCTACACAAGAGCAACGAGTACTTCTGAAGTGCGACATGTCTGACACCGCGATATTTCTTGATGTGATCATCACATGGTAACATTTTTAGTAATATTAAATTTCCCTGATTTCAATTCTATTGACCTAATGCTGTTGTGAGATCTACTGCATTGATGAGTCTTGCAGTTAGTGTTCCTGTACGGTCATTCTGAAATTCTATATTTGAAATCTTTGACGTGAATAGATCTTTCTGAGCAATCTCTCCGCGGTGATATAGTTTTTCAAGAATTTGACTCTTTTCTTCTTTTTCTTCGGAGAGTGAGTTCTGGCTTTTGTGCCGTTCTTGGAGAAGTGTACGGCTTGCCAGAAGATTTTCAACCTCGACCCATGCGTTTAAAACAGTACTCTGGTAATAAAGGCCTGCGCTGCACTGCTCGGAGTGACGAAGTTCCAGCTGTCGAGAGAGGCGCCCGCCATTGAAGATAGGAAGGGAGAGGGTTGGGCCAAAGGATGTATTCCGTGCATTCCATCCGAGTTCTGCAATTGTCAGGGCATCCAGGCTGAATTGGCCCGTGAGTGTGAGCTGCGGGTAGAAGTCGGCCTTTGCCATACCGATCACTGCTGTTGCTGCGTGAAGGCGTGCTTCTGCCGCACGGATATCAGGGCGCTTACGCACTATTTCCGAAGGAACACCGGCAGAAATTTCCGGAATTTTGATGTCATGCAATGAGGTCTTTGCGTTAAGCTCTGGCATTGCGGCATCAGGTCTGCCTGCAACAAGGGTGCTCAACGCTCGATAAAGCGAGGCTTTTTGCGCAGCCAGTTTGTCGCGTTCAGCCTGGGCGGTGCGGTAAAAGGTGTTTTGCTCATCAAGGTCGATAGTTGCGAGAAGCCCATGTGCACGCACTGTCTGAGCAATCGAGAGTAATTTTTGTGCGGTGTCGAGTGTTTCTTCTGATCGTTCGAGGCGCTCGTTCGTGTCGAGCCATTGGAAATAGGTTCGAGCAATTTCAGCCTGATTGGAAAGGCGCATTGCATCTGCGTCGGCTTCTACGGCTAAAAGCTCAGATGCAGCGGCTTCCTGCAAGCGCCGTTGGTGGCCCCACAGATCGAGCTCCCACGAAGCTACGGCACCAATGTTGTAGTTGTTGTAAGACACACCTTCAGGCTCATTGCCCGTAGTGCTGGAAGAGAGACCAAGAAGTGGTTGAAGAACCTGTCCTACCCCCGCTGTGGCAAGCCGTTCACGGCTATAAGCTGCCTGCCCATTCAGTGTAGGAAGACTTTCCGCCGATGCGGCGCCACGCTGTATTCGGGCGGCTCTGATCCGCTCACGCGACATGGCGAGGTCTGGATTGCCGCTTTCGGAACGACGTATCAGAGTATTTAAGCAGGGACTGTTAAAAACAGTCCACCATTGAGCTGCCGCGTGCTGATCGCTCGGGTTGGGAGCTGCGTTTTGCCAATGATCCGCCAGAACAGGCTTCGGGCTGACGAAATTGGGGCCCATGGTACATCCGTCCAAGCCAATAATAGTTGCACACAGGACGATAAACGCCGTTTTTGATCCAAAATATGGTTTAGGCATGACGTGAACCGTTAGATGCTGACGGTGAGCGATCAAACAGAAGCGCATAAAACGCAGGTAGGGCGACAAGCGTCAGCAGAGTGCCGCCGATAAGGCCGCTAATCATGACAATGGCCATAGGCCCCCAGAACACGTTGAAGCTTAACGGGATGAAGGCCAGAACAGCGGCTATGGCTGTTAGGCAGACCGGTCGTGCACGCAGTAGCGTCGCTTTGATGATTGCATCATGGAGCGAAGTCTCGTTGGTATGGTTGGCCTGGATCTGATCAACGAGAAGAATTGTGTTGCGCATGATCATGCCCGCGAGAGCAATCAGTCCAAGCAAAGCGACAAATCCGAAGGGCGCACCAGATATCAAGAGGCCAGCCACCATGCCGATGACGCCGAGCGGAGCTGAAAAGATGACCAGTAGAGAACGGCTGAAACTCTGTAACTGAAGCATCAGGAACAAGAGCATCAGGCCGCCTGTGACCGGTAACAGCGCGAAGATTGCGTCATTTGCCGTTGATGAGAGTTCTGCATCTCCACCGATTTCAATGCGATAACCTGCCGGAAGCCTTTGCTGGAGCGCATCTATTGCGGGAGCCGCAAGCTGCAGGACGCGAGAAGGCTGTACATCTCCAGTCACACCGGACTGAACGGTCATGCAGAGTTCACCATTTCTCTGCCATATGATCGGAAAGGCACTTGTCACCTGTATTGTTCCAAGCTGACCAAGGGGAAGAATTCCAGCGCCTGTCATGATTGGCATGGATTGCCACTGCCCTGGATCGGAGCGCATGCCTTGCGCTGCTCGTACGATCACGGGGATGGCATGGTGATCTTTAGAAATGTCTCCTGCGTTTTCACCAGAAATACTTGCTTGGAGTTGAGCAGCAAGATTGGCACGGTCTATTTGGAAGCGTGCCAGTTTGTCAGGATCTGCTTCCAGCATCAGGGTCGGAGCCTTGCTGCCCCAGTCGGATTGTACTGAGACTGCTGCGCCAGTCGCAGCGACGATTCCGTTTACTTCATGGGCGATTGTAAGCAGCTTGTCTGCGGCAGGGCCGATGATGCGGTACTGTACAGGGAAATCGGCTGTAGGGCCTAAGGACAGGCGCTGCACATGGAGGTGTACGGCGATGGGAACCGGAATTGTCGTAATCTGACGAGCAAGCTCTTCCCGGGCATTCAGATCTTTCGCAACCAAAAGCAGGGTCGCATGTGCTGCACTGGGGGTGGCGGGAGCGTAAGGAAGATAAAACCGGGGCGCGCCATCTCCGATATGCGCTTCCATGTGACGCAGCGAGGAGAGACCGGCGAGATGACGCTCCAGAAAGCCGACGGCCTGATCTGTTTCTTTGATGGATGTACCGGGGGGCATGGCGACGTCCACAATGAGTTCCGGACGATCAGACTGTGGGAAAAACTGCTGATCAACGAAGAAAAAACCACCACATGCCAGGGCAAGAAGACCAATCGTTCCTGCTGCTACCGCTTTTTTATAGTTCAGAACGAATAAGAGGACTTTCTGGAGCTTTGTCGTTCCCGCAGAAATCTGCGGAATATCGTTTGCTGTATGTTTTGGTTCTGGCAGAAGGTGAACACCTAGAAACGGAATAAAGACAACCGCGACGATCCAGCTGAACAGAAGCGCCGCACCGCTGACCCAGAAAATTTCACCGGCATATTCGCCTGTCGTGGATGTGGCCAGGCCGACAGGCAGAAAGCTGACAACAGTCAAAAGCGTACCTGTCAGCATGGGGAAGGCCGTGTGTGTCCAGGCAAAAGAGGCTGCTTCTTCCCGACTGCTCCCCTGTTCCAGTTGCACTACCATGGCCTCAATGCTGATGATGGCGTCATCGACCAGAAGACCCAGAGAAAGAATGAGGGCGCCCAGCGAGATGCGATCCAGCCCGATATGCTTCATTCCCATGTAAAGGCTGACGCCAGCGAGTGTCAGGGGAACGGAGCAGGCGACAATGATGCCGGATCTCCATCCCAGACTTACGAAAGCCACCAGAAGAACAACGATGAGCGCAACCGCAAATTTTATTAGAAACGTGTTTACAGCCTCTCCAATCACAAGGCTTTGGTCTTCAACCTGCGTCAATTTCATGCCAGCAGGGAGATCGAATGCGCTTGTGATTTTACGGAGTGAGGCACCCAGGGTAAGACCGTCTCCGCCTGAAGACATCGCGACAGCAATGATGACTGCTGGCTTTCCTCCGTACCGGATCACAGAGGGGACAGGGCTTGCATAATCGCGGCTAACCTGTGCGACGTCCTTGACTTGTAACGAGCCAGCCTGGCCAGCTATGGGCGTATTTTCGACAGATTTCAGGCTTTCCAGGTTCCCGGAAATGCTCAGTGGAACGGTCGTTGTAAAATCTATTGACCCGGCAGCCCCTAAAACTGATCGTTGCCGGAGCGACCGTGCGATATCCTCAAGAACCAGTCCTCGGGCAGCAATTTTTTGCAGATCAAGGTCAACATTGATCTGCTGGGGAACTTCGCCACTGATCTGAACTTTTCCAACGCCGTGGACGCGTTGAAATGCTTTCTTCAATGTTTCGGCTGTTTTAATAAGCGCCGCATTCTCTGCGCCGGTTAGGGCAAAAACATACCCGTAGACATCTGCGTAGTCATCATTAGCCGCTAGCGTAACATTCTCTGGAAGGTCGGGTGCGAGGTCCGTCAGTCTGTTGCGAATTTGTTGCCAAATTGCTGGAACCTTTTCTTTGTGCTCATCGTCTCTCAGGTAAACTTGTGTGACACAGGCTGATGATACGCAATAGGTGCTCAGAATATCGATGGCTTCAATGTTTCGTAGGCTCTGTTCCAGCGGCTCTGCAACGTGTCGCTGCATTTTTTCAGCACTGGCGCCTGGCCACTGTGCCGAAACAATCATGTTTTTAAGGGTAAACGCTGGGTCTTCCGCGCGCCCTAGGTTCAGAAAGCCGTAGCCACCAGCCAGGAAAAGGCCGACCATCATGAAAATGATTAAAGCTGGATGGCTAACAGCCCAGCGGGAGACGTTGAAACGGTCCATCATTAGCGTTCACTTGTAATGCTGGAGATATGAACATGTTCTTCTGCTTGGAGTGAGTCTACGCCGCTGGTGACAATCCGTGTTTGTGGCTTTAGGCCGTCAACAAGGGCATCTGCCCCTCTTAGTCCAACGATGATGACAGATGTCTGAACAAGCTGCGGGGCTTTGTCTTCTGTGAGGCTCCAAAGATGCGCATGGTCCTGATCATCCGAGATAAGTGCTGTGAGAGGAACGCGAACTGCGTGTGGCTGAACGGGAGGAGCCAACGCAACAGTGACGAGACTGCCTAAGGGCACGGGAAGAGAATGATCCGGCCGGATGTAGACGTCCTGCATTTGGGAGGTCTCATCGACAGGGCCAAGTTCTCTGACGCTTGCATGCACAAATTGAGCGTGTTGATCTGATTGATCGGTAACTTCAGCCGCATCACCAACCTTAAAGTGAGACCGGGCAGGCACCTTGACGTGAATATCGGGCTCTCCGGCTGCTAGGCGTAAGACTTCTGTTCCTGCATCTTCAAGACGTCCCGCTACGCCTGAAACGCTAATGACCCACCCATCTTCCGGTGCGCGTATATCTGCTTCGGCCAGCTGGATTTGAGCTTGATGCAACGCGGCTATGGAGGCTCTGTATTTTCCTTGAGCAGCCTCAGCTAAAGCGGCACGTTCTTCCAAAGTCCCGCTTGAAATCCCCCCCGCAACATCCAAGCCCTGGCTTCTTCTGAGAGTGGACACAGCTTGCTTTGCATCCGCACGCGACGCGTCAACTTCGCCTTGGGCCTGCGCTACCGCTTCCAGTAAGAGCCTATTTTCCAAACCAACCAGTACCTCTCCCTGGTGCACATATTGGCCGTTAACAACTTTTATCGTTGCTATCCGGCCCGCTTGGCTTGGGCCCAATGGGATCGTGCGCCTTGTTTGGTACGTGCCAATGAAGGACTGAGCTTCCAAATCGGCACTTTGTACTCGCATCGTTTGCACGGAAGGAGACGTTGATGGGGGCGCTGATGTATTTGCCGGTTTGCACCCTGCAAGCCAGAGAGCTGGTATTGTTGCTATGACCCGAACGATGCGAGGAAAATGACAACGAGCAAGCAGCATATTTTCCACGAGAGAAAGGTGGGTCATCCTGTCACCCGCGCACGGGCTATTACTGAAATTCCCAGTAAAATAAGAACAATGCCAATAATTTGGGATGAATCCAGTCCTTCACGGAAGTAGATCCAGCCAGCGAGATTTGCCATGACAATAGCAAGCCCGGCTGATCCTGCGTAAACTGTTCCCATAGGGACAAGTCGAAGAGAGAGTGAGAGAAATATAAATGACGAAACGTATCCTACAACCATAATGGCCGTAGGAATTATCTTGGTGAAGTCATCCGTTTCTTTTTGAGCTGTGGTCGCAGCGACTTCAGAAAGAACCGTGATGAAAATATAGAGATACCCAAGCATTTCAGGAATTTTTCTCTGATTTTCCTGTAAGTTCGATCATGAATTTCTCCAGATCGTCGCGGCTCTTCTGGCTTAGGAGATCGGTTTCAAGAATATCCCACAGAGACAAGCCATCCATCGCTAAGCACGCTAGAAGCTGGGGTGTAGTGATGTTCTCGAAAAGTCCAATGGATTTGATGGTTTGCCAATAATGGTGTGTCCATTCCTGACTGATTTGTGGATCAATCAGCATGGCAGCCAGAAGATGACGAATAATGCCTGGTGGTGCGGATGTAGGGGCTTGTCCGATGCCAATGTAGGCACGTGCAGCACGGCCGACTTTGACGGGGTCATTTTGCATCGTTGCAAGAATGTGCTGTCGAAAGGCCTCCATCTCCCGGATGAAAAGACCATCGAGGAGAGCCTTCTTATTGCTGAAATGATGCAGAAGACCTCCTTTGCTCACGCCCGCTTCCTTCGCCACCAACTCAAGTGTGAAGGCCTGAATTCCACGTGTTGTCAGGATCTGCGCGGCAGCATTCAGAAGGTCGCTTTTCACGGCTTCCGGACGGTTGGTGCGTTTGGAAAGGTTTGCCATAGATTTTCAAATACCGTCCGGACGGTATGTTTTCAAGGCGTTCAGCAAAAATTTTGTAGCGACGAGATTTATTGGTTGAGAGGGGGTCGTCTTTTATTGCTCAGAATGCGGGTGAAAGCCCTGTTATCAGAGCTCATTTCGGAGTTCATAATCGGGATAAGGCACCTCGAATTAAAAAATAAGCTTATACACCCCGTTGATCATGATCACTTCAGACCTGCTTCTGCAAAGAGCTAAAGCAGGCCTGATTACACAAAAGGGTAGAGCTTTAATGCATATACGCTCTAAGCTTTCTCGGAAGCCTGTCTATGTTATCCATGTTTGGGACTTCGAGAGACTGCCGCCAAAACGGCAGGTAACGTCTTCTGGAAAAGTTTGAGTTCGTCTGGCGTTGCCGTTCCCACGCGGATCCATGTTTCATAACCCGGAGCATCGAACGTCCGGATATCTACGCCCCGTTGTGCCAGCGCTTCTTTTACAGCCGAGGCGGATCTTTCTGTGTCGATATAAACAAACGTTCCTTGGCTATTGAGGTACGAAAGTTTGTTCTCGTCACAAATCTTGTAAAGCATGTTTCGGCAGGTTTTGAGGTATTCAATCGCACCAGCTAAATAGTGTTCATCACCAAGGCACGCCATTGCCGCGGCGTATCCAGGCTGATTGCGAGATGTTGTTGTGAGACCGTAGAGCTGACGGACGCGTGCTGGTTGCGCCAGGACATATCCAATTCTGAGGCCGGCCATTCCGTAGACTTTTGAAAATGTCCGCGTCACGATGATATCCAGATCAGATTGGACGAGTGAGGCCATTGTCTGCTGCATTGCGGCGGGAAGCAGTTCAAAGTAAGCTTCATCAATGATAACTGGAATGCTTTTTGCAACGTCGCGGCAGAAAGCTGTCAGCTGATCGTGTGGGATCATCTGACCTGTCGGGTTATTGGGGTTGCATAAATAGACTAAAGCCGTTTCTGAGTTGATGGCATTTTTCATGGCCGCCAAATCGACCTGATGGTTTTTCAATGGAACAAAACGAGTCTTAACGCCGCGACGTGCAGCATACGATAAATGAGTGGAATATCCGGGTTGAGGGGCAATGATATGACCTTTCAGGCCGATATCGGTGCAAAGAAGAGAGAGAGCATCCAATGAGCCGTTGGAAAGCGCGACTTTCTCACGGGGTAGATTTTCCCGCTTTCCAATAAGGTCTCGCAGGGCATGTTCGTCTTCCACGTAGTAAGCGGCTTGCGAAATGCTCTGTGCAATGGCGCGTTTTGCGGCAGGAGAGGGGCCAAAAGGATTTTCTGTAACATTAAGCCGCGCATGTTGCAGCTCTGCGGCATGTGCAACCGATCGCGCTCCGATCGTGGCGATAGCAGGAAGGACGAGGCTGGCAGTCTGCAGTAGAGTGCGGCGATTGCAATGTGACAAAGTTGGAGCTCCCGGTATTTCTCTAGCTAAATGCAAGCATCAGGATTAATTTAGAAATATAAATCGATAATTAATCAAGAAATATTATATAATATAACCTGCGGTTTCATATTTATTTCATCCTTTTCGCAGCAGGTTGGCTGTAGGAGAGCCTGGTTCACTGACCGCTGGTTCCTGCCTGGAAAACGTCTTCATGAAAATCAGAAAATCCCTCTTTGTAACTTCGTGCCTGTTTTCGTCGCTTTTGAGTGCAAGCGCCTACTCAGAAGATGCTGTGGGCTCCTCGAAAGCTAAGTCTGCGCCCGTAAAGCAGCATTCCGCAAAAACGAAGCCAGGTCATTCTGCTGAGGCTGGCAGCAATGAGACGCTGATTGTCACGGGAACACACGCCACAAATCGTAAAGCCCGGCAGAGCACAACGCCAATTTCCGTTATCTCGGCCGAGGTGTTGCGTCGTTCTGGAGAAATGAACCTCGCTCAAGCCATTACACGCACATATTCTTCCATTAACGTCAGCAACATGGGCAATGATGCGGGAGCTCTGACATCAGCTTTTCGTATGCGTGGGCTAAATCCCAACCAGGTTCTTGTTCTGGTAGATGGCAAGAGACGTCATACGACAGCCAATATCTATGCAGATGCGGGGCCTGCCTTCGGGGCGACGCCGGTCGACCTCAACATGATTCCGGCCGCCGCGATCGACCATATCGAGGTTTTGGAGGATGGTGCGGCGGCGCTTTACGGATCTGATGCCATCGCAGGCGTGGTGAATATCATCACCAAGAAGACAAACCACGGCCTGAACACCAGTTTTCAGACTGGTGCCAATGCTTATAACGGCGACGGGTGGCAGTATCAGGCCAGCGTCGACGGTGGACTGTCTTTGGGGCGTGATGGATACCTGCACATTAGCGGTCAGTTGTATCATACGGATCATATGGTGCCGTATACTGAAGATCATCGCCTGCTGAATTACAAGCCCGCAGGCGCGGGCACTTCAATGTATACGGGCTCAGTCTCCGTACCCAAAGATTCAAATAAGGTGACGAGCACGCCAGAGGAAACCCGACAGAACCTGAGTATAGATTTCGGAAAGAAGCTGACGGACGGTATCGAAGGTTATGGTTTGATCACGTATGCACATCGGCATGCTGAATCTTATCAGAACTATCGCGTTCCCAGCACACTCCCATCTGTCTACCCTTATGGTTTTTCTCCGCTCGAAACGATTGAAGAAAATGATTACGCGGCAACTCTCGGTCTTAAAGGGAATAATTTTCTCGGCTTTTCATGGGATCTTAGCACCACATACGGCGCAGACGAAAACGATATAGGCGATAAAAACAGTATTAACGCCGGCATGTTGAGCAGCAATTGCCTCGTGCGGTCAGCGAACCCTGGAAGCACAAGTCCTTATCTTTCGACTGATGGCTGTGGATGGTCTCCCACGACAACGCGCGCTGAAACGTACCGTATGGCGCAATGGACGAACAATCTCGATTTCAAGAGAAACTTCAACATTGCTTCTCGAGTTCCGGTCACTGTCGCGTTTGGCGCAGAACATCGCCTTGAGACCTACAAAATCGAGGAGGGGACGCCACCCTCTTACGAAGCTGGCGGAATGGCAGGATATGTAGGCCTTCAACCGCAGAATGCGGGAAACTGGAGCCGCGATATCTGGGCGGGATATCTGGATGGTGACTTCCATCCGACGAAAAACTGGGACTTGGATTTCGCAGGTCGTTTTGAGCATTATACGGACGTTGGAAATACCGAAAACGGAAAAATTTCGACGCGCTATGATATCACGCCGCGCATTGCCCTTCGGGCGACTATCAGTAACGGGTTTCGCGCGCCAACGCTGGCTGAACAGCATTTTAGTGCCATCAATGTTGGCGCAACCAGTGTGTCCGGCCTATTACCCGTCAGTTCTGAATCTGCCCGTACCCTTGGAGCCGCCGCTCTCAAACCTGAAAGGTCCACAAATGCCAGTGGAGGCTTTGTTCTGCAGCCTCTGAAAGACTTTCATGTCGAAGTCGATGCGTACCAGATCAATGTTCGAGATCGTATCATTGCGGGCGGTTCGACCAATGGGCAGGCAGCCATTAATGCCGTTCAACAGTTAGGTTTTGTGCTGCCGTCTGGCCTCGATCCCAATGCAGTCAGTACGTACTATTTTGCGAACGGGGCCAGTACGCGAACGCAAGGTCTTGACGTAAAGGCTGATTATCTTCTGCATCTGCATAACTACGGAAATCTGGCTCTCTCTGCTTCACTTGATCTAAACCGGACGCGCCTGAGCCATGTAGGAACTACAACCGTCAATGGCGTGACGACACCTCTTTTAACGGCCGCCAGCGCTAGCTACATCACGACGTCTTACCCTCGCAGCAAGCTTATCCTGAATGCTTACTGGACGGTTGATAACTGGGATATCAACCTGCGGCAGACCCGGTATGGTGAAACAACGGCGATGCTGGCGTATCAGGACTGGACCCCGAGCAGTGCCCAGTGTGTCAGCAACGGTGTTGCTAGTGCATTACGGTATTCCAATAAGTGCTTTGCTCAATTCAAAAATACGCCACGGTGGCTTACTGATCTTGAAGTCGGATACCGTATCAATTCGCACTGGCATCTCACTGTGGGAGCGAATAATATTTTCAATATTCGCCCTCGTCGGGTTAACGACCTAAACAATAACTATGGAGCGAGAATCTATGATGCTAATTCCGCTCAAGTCCCAATGACTGGCGGATATTACTTCGGCCGAATTGACGCTCGCTTTTAATGTTCATTAAAAGTGGAGGGTGGGAGGAGTGAAACCTACTCTCCATTTTTATGTTCACGTCTAAGGAGCGTACTATTCTCGCAAACTTCAGTATTTTTACTTGTGGTTACTTATTATAGTCCGAACCACGAAATCATGCCTGAAATTTCCATATCGATGCGCTTCAGCAAGGATAAGATCAGCTTACGCTGGGGCGGAAAAAAACATACATTCCGTTATCGTTTCAAAGTCCGTTAAGTTTTCTTCCAGAGTGATCGGCGAAATGCGGAGGATCACTGGAGACATGCTCCGAACTCTCTGATGTCTGAATTGGGCGACGGGCAGGGGGCAGATGGACGGGAAGAACATCAGCGATGAAGAAACTCTCAATTCCTCTTGGTGTGATGTTGCTCACATGTGCGGCGAGCCAGTTGGTCGCTATGCATGCTTATGCAGCTGATATGAAGTTTCATGGCGCAGATGCTCAGTCTCCTAAGAAAGCGAGTTCTCATATTACCTCCAAGAAGAAAAATGTCTCTCGCCCTAAAGAAGACGAGACGCTGATTGTTACAGGAACGCGTGACCCTCACCAGACTGTCCGAAAAAGTGCCAGCCCTATTCAGGTTGTGACGTCTGCGGAAATTTCCAGAACCGGTCAGTCCGACCTTCGTGACGCCCTCACACAGCTGACACCATCTCTGACGCGTGCTCCGCTGCTGATCGGGAATGCCAACATGGTGGATGTGCTTCGTCTGCGTGGCCTATCTCCAAATCATACCCTTATTCTTGTAGACGGGAAGCGTCGGCATTCCACTTCGGTCCTTTCGAACAATTCCGGGCCGCAGCAAGGATCAAACGGCGTCGATATCGACATGATCCCGATTTCGGCAATAGATCATGTGGAAATCCTTCAGGACGGTGCTGCGGCACTTTATGGGTCGGACGCTGTCGCAGGTGTCATCAATATCATTCTCAAGCATCGCAAGTCTGGCATCACGATGCAGTCCACGAATGGTGGTCGGTATGCAGGGGATGGCTTTCAATCAGGTGAGTCGATCAATGCCGGTTTTGACCTGATGGGGCATGGGTTTTTCGATCTGAGTGCAGAATACAAATACCAAGACCATACGATCCGGAATTCGCCCGACAGTCGTACCGGAAAATACGATTTTAAAGACGAGGGAGACCCGCGGCAGCATCGGGGAACTCTGTCCTACAATATGCAGTATGACTTTCTTCCTGATCTGTCTCTGTATTCCTTTTCAACGTATGGGCATCGCTACGGCGAGAGTTACCAGGACGCGCGCGTCGCATCCACGGATTGGCCCATGTATCCTAATGGCTTCAGCCCAAAGGAGAGCGTTACGGAAGATGATTACAGCGTAACGTTGGGCCTAAAAGGAGAAAAATTCGGCTGGAACTGGGACCTCAGTACGACGTATGGCAGTGATCATACATCCATGGATCTCTTTAACACCGTCAATCCGTCGCTTTATGCTGCGACAGGTGCGTCACCGTCTCGGTTCCATGAAATGGCGTTTACAAACACGCAATGGACAAACGATTTCGGAATTCATCGCAGTTTCCACACGCCTCTTTTTGCTGGTCCGATCAATCTCGCGATGGGTGCGCAGTATCGATATGACGAATTCGATATTATGGCGGGTGATGCCAACTCATATTATGGCACGGGACCGCAGGGTCTGCACGGCCTGAGCCCCCAGAATGCGAGTGAGAGCAACCGTGATGTGACGGCAGGCTATGTCGAACTCTCTGCGCGGCCCCTTAAAAACTGGCAGGTCGACTTTGCGGGCCGGTATGAATATTACACGGATGCCGGAGACACCAAGACGGGTAAGGTCTCTACACGCTATGATTTCAATAAATATTTCGCTCTGCGGGGTACCATTTCCAACGGCTTTAGTGCGCCGTCGCTTTTGCAGGAGCATTGGTCCAACCTGTCTGTGGCACCGACTTATGCGACAGGCTATTTGCCCGTTAACTCCGCTGGCGCCCGTTTGATCGGGGCGAAGCCACTCCATCCTGAGCATACGATGAGCTACAGCGCCGGATTTACGCTGGATCCTCTGCCGCGATTGCACATCACTGTTGATGCGTATCAGATTGCTATTAAAAACCGAATTCTGGCCGCTGGTGTCTATAACGGAGCCAATGCAATCGAGGCCCTGCGTCTGAATGGCTTCTCCGTCCCATCCACACTTGAATCCAATGCTGTGACAGCATCCTATTATGCGAATGCAGCCAATACACGGACACGAGGGCTGGACGTCACAGCGCGTTATCAGACGCGACTACAGAACTGGGGAAAGATTGACTGGGACGTAGCGCTCAATCTTAACGAAACCGACCTGACACATGTTGGCAAAGACGGTAACGGCAATAGCCTTCTCAACTCTCAGCAGGCGGCCTACATCACAAGCTACACCCCGAAGAACAAGCTGATTTTTGGTGGAACGTGGCAATACAAGAAGCTCGGTGTCTCTGTGCATGAAGTCCGTTACGGGCATGCCACATCGTCGCTGACCTATTACGAAGGGCCACTGGCCTACTCGAACACTGATTTCATGCGATATGTGAATAAGGCGCGGTTCGAGACCAATCTTGCCGTCTCCTATCAGGTCTTGCCGCAGCTTGGACTGACGCTTGGGGGAAATAATGTCGGCAATGCAAAGCAACGCCGCATCCCAAAGGAGTTCCGTTATCTGGGAGCATTCCAATATGACTATCAGATCGAGCAACTTGGCTATAACGGCGGGTATTATTATCTACAGGCCAATCTGAACTTCTGAGAATAAATCCCACCCGGATGATGTTGCCATTGTGGAAAAATGCATGATGCGACATTGTCCGTGGGAAGCAATGATCGTCTTGTGAAATGACAAAAGCGCATGTCAGACAATCGGAGAGGCCCTCTGACAGATAACAGTGTCCGTCCATGTCCGCAGAGGCGTTCTTTGATTGTGGGTCTTGTATTGATCAATGGCCTGGTATGGCTATTGGCCTTCATTTTCTTCCATAAAAATTCGCTCCTGCTGGGTGCAGCGGGTCTCTCCTATGGACTGGGGCTACGGCACGCTCTCGATGCAGACCATATTGCCGTTATCGACAATGTGACGAGAGCGGCCTTGCGGGAGAAGAGAGAGGCGCGCGCCGCAGGTCTCTTCTTCTCGCTAGGGCACTCCACGATTGTCTGTCTGGCGACCCTCATCGTTGTTCTGGCCGGCCAGCGTTATCATACGCAGATAGACGCATTCGCAGTACACGGCGGCCTGTTCGGAACATGGGTTTCGGCGCTGTTCCTTTGCATGGTGGCGCTCATAAACGCACTGACTTTCCGTGATCTTTGGCGCAGACGGAAGGGCAGGGTTAATAATGCTCCAAGAGGGCTATCTCGTGTGCTGGGGCCTCTACTGCGTCAGGTGTCCGTCAGTTGGCATCTCTATCCAGTCGGGTTTCTGTTTGGGCTAGGCTTTGATACGGCTTCCGAAATCAGCTTGCTCGGCATTTCCATCGTCCAGGGTGAGCATGGACTGCCGGTGTGGGAAATCATGATGTTCCCACTGCTTTTTACAGCCGGAATGGCGTTGCTGGACACTGCGGACAGTATGCTGATGCACGGTCTTTACAAAAGAGCCGAGCGTGGGACGGCCTGCAATCTCGCTTTAACCCTCGCATCCGTTATGCTGGCGTTCGTGATTGCGCTCATTGAAATAACTAACCTTTTTGCGGATAAGCTGCACGCACTGAGCATGCTCACAGATTTCGCAGGTTTCGTGTCAGCGCATTTTGAAATGATTGGCGCGTTTGTTTTCGGTGCGTCTGTTATTGGATGGATCTGGCTGAAGCCAGAACGTGACACAGGACTGGAAGACATGCGTGGGAATATCTGAAATGCAGATTGACACGTCTTTTTGTCGACCAGGAAAATGCGGGAAGTTCGCATGACTTCTGCTGTTCTTCAGCGTGCCAGAGGGTGGTTTAGCCTGGCCGCGAAACTGCGAGACGGAGCGACCGTATGCGGTGATCTGGAGCAGGGAGGATGTTGCCGTCTCTTGTTTCCGCGCGTGGATAAGGGCGCTCTGGAAGCGGTCACGGTCAATATTTCCGGTGGTATCGCAGGCGGAGATCGGATCGAAGGACGCATTATCTGTGGGCCAGACACGGAACTGCTGGTCACATCCCAAGCTGCAGAGCGCGTTTATCGAGCCCGCACGGCAGACAAGCCCTCAGAAATTCTCACCTCTTGCCATATCGCCACGCAGGCACGTCTGGACTGGGTACCTCACGGAACGATCTTTTTTGATGGTAGCCAGTTGCGACGTCATATGACGGTTGAGATGGAGGCCTCCTCCACCTTTCTTTTTCTGGAAAGCCGTATGTTTGGGCGGATCGGCTCAGGAGAGGTCATGCAGGTGCTAAATCTTCGTGACCGGTTGACGGTTCGCCGGGATGGCCGTCTGATTCTGGAAGATCTTCTGCGGCTGGAGAGTTCGGATGTGGCGACCCTCCTGGCACAAAAAGCGATAGCCAACGATCAGTTTGCGATGGCCACACTGGTGCTGGTGTCACCTGCCGCAGAAGGGCTTCTTGTGCCTGTCAGGGAAAAGCTGGAGGCTGTCGGGCCGCATGAGTTTGCCGCATCAGCATGGAATGGCATGCTGATCATTCGCGGAGTAGCATCCAGCGGCTGGTTGTTGGAAAAGACGATCAGACAGATCCTGCCGGTCCTGCGGGACAGGCGCCCCATGCCAGCCACATGGCGGTCATGACACAGAGTTCGGAACGGAGCAGGACATGAAACTTACCCCTCGGGAAAAAGACAAACTGCTGGTGGCGATGGCGGCGAACGTCGCACGCCGTCGGTTGGAACGCGGTGTCGTGCTCAATTACCCGGAAGCCGTGGCCCTCATCACCGATCACGTCGTCGAAGGCGCGCGGGACGGCAAAAGCGTGTCCGAACTCATGGCCAGTGGCGGCCGTGTTCTGACGCGTGATCAGGTCATGCAGGGCGTGGCCGAAATGATTCATGACGTGCAGGTGGAAGCGACCTTCCCCGATGGCACAAAGCTGGTGACCGTTCATGACCCGATACGCTGAATCCCTCGTCGCCGGTGCCATTCCCGGCGAAATCCTGCCCGCCGAGGGTGAGATCGTCCTCAATGAAGGCCAGCCGCGCCGGACGCTTCTGGTGACGAATACCGGCGACCGTCCGGTGCAGGTCGGCAGCCATTATCATTTTGCCGAGGTCAATCCGGCCCTGAAATTCGACCGTGCGCAGGCCAGAGGCTGGCGTCTGGACGTCGCATCCGGTGGGGCCATCCGTTTTGAGCCCGGGCAGGACCGTGAAGTCACGCTCGTCCCCCTGCGTGGCCTGCGGCGCGTCGTGGGCTTCCGGGGCGATGTCATGGGGAGTGTGGATCAGTGATGCGTCTTTCCAGACATGACTATGCCGGACAGTTCGGACCCACGGTCGGCGACCGTCTGCGCCTCGCCGATACCGCGCTTCTGGTCGAGATCGAGCGCGACCATACGATCTATGGCGAGGAAGTCCGCTTTGGCGGCGGCAAGACCATCCGCGACGGCATGGGCCAGTCGCAGGTCACACGGGCAGAAGGTGCCGCCGATACCGTCATCACAAACGCCGTCATCATCGATCACTGGGGGATCGTGAAGGCCGATATCGCACTCCGCGACGGACGGATCGCAACCATCGGCAAGGCAGGCAACCCCGATATCCAGCCGGGCGTGGACATCATCATCGGCCCCGGTACGGAAATCATCGCTGGCGAGGGCAAGATCCTGACCGCCGGCGGGATCGACAGTCATATCCACTTCATCTGCCCGCAGCAGATCGAGGAAGCGCTTGCATCGGGTATCACAACCATGCTCGGGGGTGGAACCGGCCCCGCCACCGGCACCGCTGCCACGACCTGTACACCGGGCCCATGGCATCTGGCGCGGATGCTTCAGGCGGCGGAAGCCTTCCCGGTCAATCTGGCGTTCGCGGGCAAGGGCAACGCCTCCCGCCCGGACGGGTTGGAAGAAATGGTGCGCGCCGGGGCCTGCTGCCTGAAACTGCATGAGGACTGGGGCTCCACTCCTGCTGCCATCGACTGCTGCCTGAGCGTTGCGGACCGCATGGACGTGCAGGTCATGATCCATACGGATACGCTGAATGAAAGCGGTTTCGTCGAAGACACGATTGCCGCCTTTCAGGGCCGCACGATCCACGCGTTTCATACGGAAGGCGCGGGCGGAGGCCATGCGCCGGACATCATCCGTGTGGCAGGCCTGCCCAACGTGCTGCCGTCTTCGACAAACCCCACGCGTCCGTTCACCGTCAATACGCTGGACGAACATCTGGACATGCTGATGGTCTGCCATCACCTGGACCAGCGGGTGCCGGAAGACATCGCCTTTGCCGAAAGCCGCATCCGTCGTGAGACAATCGCCGCCGAAGACATTTTCCATGACATGGGCGTGCTTTCGATGATGTCGTCGGACAGTCAGGCTATGGGCCGCGTGGGCGAAGTCCCGCTGCGCACATGGCAGACGGCCCATAAAATGAAAATCCAGCGCGGCTCTCTGGCCGGGGATGGTGGGGCGGATAATGCGCGGGTGAAGCGCTATATCGCCAAATACACCATTAATCCCGCTATCTCGCATGGTCTCTCCCATGAAGTCGGATCCGTCGAAGTCGGCAAGCTGGCGGATCTGGTGCTGTGGGAACCCGCTTTCTTCGGCGTCAAACCCGATCTGGTCATCAAGGGTGGGGCCATCGTGTATGCGATGATGGGCGATCCCAACGCGTCGATCCCCACGCCGCAGCCCGTGCATGGCCGCATGATGTTCGGCGGCTATGGCGGCGCGCTGACCCATACCAGCCTGACCTTCGTGTCACAGGCCGCGCTGGAAGACGATATTGGCAAAAAGCTGGGTCTGCGCCGACCGCTCTCGGCTGTCTCGAACGTGCGCGGCGGGATCGGCAAGCGCAGCATGATCCATAACGACGCCATGCCTCATATCGAAGTCGATCCCGAAACCTATGAAGTGCGGGCCGATGGCGTGCTCCTGACCTGCGAACCCGCCGAAGTCCTGCCCATGGCCCAGAGGTATTTCCTGTTCTGATGACCCAAATCCTGGATATCCTTCCCGCCGGAAGCTGGCCCGAAACCGAGGCCAGCGGCACCTTCGCCGCCGATTATGAAGGTCGGCACCGTCGCCGGATGATGCTGACCCTGCAAAACGGCGAGAAAATCCGGCTGGAGCTGGAACATGCCCGCCTGCTTCAGGCCGGGGAAGGGCTGCGTCTGGAAGATGGCCGCATCATCCGCGTGGAAGCCCTGCCCGAAGAGTTGATGGAAGTCACGGCCCACAGCCCCCTGCAACTGCTTCAGCTTGCATGGCATCTGGGCAACCGGCACCTGCCCGCCGCGATTGCCGAACATCGCATCCTCGTGCGCTACGATCACGTCATCGCCGACATGATCCACGGTCTGGGCGGCCATGTGCGCCGGGTGGAAGCACCGTTCGATCCGGAAAGCGGGGCCTATGCCTCCCGAGCGGGTGGTCACGAACCGCACCACCACGAGGACGGGCACCATCACCACACGCATGACTGAAACCCCGCTCCCGCAGACCGGCGCCGCCTTCCTGCGTCTCCTGTCATGGGTGTCGCCAGCCTTTCCAACGGGCGGATACGCCTACAGCCACGGTCTGGAATGGGCAGTGGAAAGCGGAGACGTTACAGATGTCGCCACACTCTGCGACTGGATCGGCTGCCTGCTGGAACACGGCGCGCCGGGTAGCGACCTGATTATCCTTCAGGAAGCCTGGAGCGCCGCGCACGACATGCCCCGCCTGCGCGCTCTGGCAGAATTTGCCTGCGCCTGCGCCTCCTCGCGGGAGCGCTATGACGAAACAGTCTATCAAGGCGAAGCCTTCCTCAAGGCTGCATCCGTCTGGCCGGTCACGCCCGATCCCTCCGAGCTGCGCGGCACGCGCTGGCCGCTGCCGGTCGCGCAGGGGCTGGTCTTCCGGCGCGGCGGCATCACGCGGGAGCAGGCGCTACTATCGGGTGGATACGCCACCATCGCCGCCCTCGTCTCCGCGGCGGTGCGTCTAGTCCCGCTCGGGCAGACGGCCGGCCTGCACGCTCTGGCCGGGCTGGAACCGCGTCTCTCACGCGCCGTGAGCGTTACGGAACACCGGACCCTGAACGATGTCGGGGGCGCGTGCTTCCGCTCCGACCTCGCGGCCATGCATCACGAAACCCAGACAACGAGATTGTTCAGAACATGACAAAAGCAAAACACGGCCCGCTGCGGGTCGGCATCGGCGGCCCGGTCGGGACGGGCAAGACAGCCCTGATGGATGCCCTGTGCCGGACCTTCCGCGACGAGTACAACATCGCCGCCATTACGAACGATATTTACACCCGTGAGGACGCCGAATTCCTGACACGCGCCGGGTCCCTGCCGCCGGAGCGGATCAAGGGGATTGAGACCGGCGGTTGTCCTCACACGGCCATCCGTGAGGATGCCAGCATCAATCTGGCGGGCATCGCTGAACTGACGGAGCGCTTCGAGGGGCTGGATCTGGTTCTGGTGGAAAGCGGTGGCGACAATCTGGCTGCGACCTTCAGCCCGGAGCTGGCTGACCTGACGATCTATGTGATTGATGTCTCGGCAGGGGACAAAATCCCCCGCAAGGGCGGTCCGGGTATTACCCGAAGCGACCTGCTGGTCATCAACAAGATCGATCTTGCGCCGTATGTCGGTGCCGATCTGGGCGTGATGGACCGCGACAGCAAAAAGATGCGTGGTGTGCGGCCCTTTGTGTTCGCCAATATCCGCGCTGGCGAGGGCGTGCCCGAAATCGCCCGTTTCATCGTCGAACAGGGCGGCCTCTAAGGCCTGATCTGGCTGCCTCGTGGAGGCAGCCAGAATACTGGTTCAGGGCGTGTCCGTGCCCTTGGAGCGCTGAAGCATCCCGAACAGATCGCGCGGATCATCAGGATCGGCCACCATATCGAGCTTTTCGTACAGACCCGTTGCTTCCAGCTTGTCGCGAACATAGCGTAGGGCGGAGAAGTCCTCGATTGCGAAACCTACGGAATCAAACAGTGTGATCTGGCTGTCACTGGCGCGGCCTTTGGCCTCACCGTTAATGACCTGCCACAGTTCCGTGACGGGATGGTCTTCCGGAAGCTGCTGGATTTCACCTTCAATGCGCGTCTGAGGCGGGTATTCCGCAAAAATCGTGGAACGCAGCAGAATATCGCGCTGAAGTTCTGTCTTGCCCGGGCAGTCACCACCAACGGCGTTAATATGAATGCCAGCTCCGACCATATTGTCGGACAGGATCGTCGCGCACTGCTTGTCCGCTGTCACGGTCGTAATGATGTCCGCGCCTTCAACGGCCTCCTCACTGGTCTTGCAGATTGTAATGTCAAAGCCCTGTCCGCTCAGGTTGCGGGCACATTTTTCCGAAGCCGCCCGGTCCAGATCATACAGCCGCAGCGCCTGAATGCCGACTATTTCGCGGAAGGCCATGGCCTGAAATTCAGACTGTGCGCCGTTTCCGATGATGGCCATTGTCTTTGCGTTTGCCGGAGCCAGATATTTTGCTGCCATGGCAGACGTTGCGGCCGTGCGAAGCGCGGTCAGCAGCGTCATTTCAGACAGCAGCACCGGGTAGCCAGATGCGACATCCGCCAGCATGCCAAAGGCGGTTACGGTCTGAAGACCCTCCTTCATGTTCTTCGGATGGCCGTTGACGTATTTGAAGCCGTACAGGCTGCTGTCGCTCGTGGGCATCAGTTCGATGACGCCTTCGGCGGAGTGAGCGGCCACACGCGGGGTTTTGTCGAATTCGGGCCAGCGTTTGAAGTCAGCCTCCAGATATTCTCCAAGTTCGCGCAGAAAGGTCTCAATCCCGATCGTATGGACGAGCGCCATCATGTTCTGGACCGACACGAACGGCACAAAGGCGAGATATGAGGGGGCGGGAGCAGAAAAAGGCATCTCAATAGGTCCTTGTTTTACGTTCGAGAACACGGCGGCCAAAGAGGCTGGCGGCCAGATCGGTCATGAGCAGGGCGGTTTTTGCGCGGACATCCAGGAAGGGGTTGAGTTCCGCCAGATCCAGCGACGTCACGAGGCCACTGTCATGAAGAATTTCCATGATGAGGTGCGCTTCGCGGAATGTTGCCCCGCCGCACACAGTCGTGCCGACGGCAGGAGCAATGTCCGGATCAAGGAAATCAACATCAAGGCTCACATGCAGGCGCCCGTTGGCAGCCCGGACGCG
This sequence comes from Gluconobacter sp. GP1, assembly GCF_032913585.1. Lineage (NCBI taxonomy): Bacteria > Pseudomonadati > Pseudomonadota > Alphaproteobacteria > Acetobacterales > Acetobacteraceae > Gluconobacter > Gluconobacter sp. GP1. Next base: position 912,841 of record NZ_JASGXC010000001.1, on the reverse strand, counting down.
GTCCAGAAAGCTGTTAAGCGGAGCGACAATTCCTTGCTCGTCGATCGCCCGCATGTCGAAAACCGTAATCCCGATTTCCGCGACATGGCGTTTTTCAGCCTGATCGACCGAACGAATGCCCATCATGCACATGTTGCGGGGATCAACGGGGGCGGCAGGAGGTGGGAACCCCTCGAAACCGGACTGACCCGTGAAGTAAGCGACAGGTGTGCCGTGCAGATTACCGCTGGTCGTCGTGTGGAGGGTGTGCAGATCTGTATGGGCGTCCAGCCACAGGACGAACTGAGGCTGATCCAGATCCTGTGAGTGGCGGGCAACACCGGAGACTGTTCCGGCTGACATGGAGTGATCGCCACCCAGAAAGATAGGAAAGTCGCAGGATTTGGCCATTTCATAGGCCCGTTCGCCCACACTTTTGGTCCAGGCGATGATCGCATCCAGATTGCGCACAGCGGGGTTGGAATGGCTTACGTCTGGCATTTCTGTAGGCACGGCATCTCCCACATCCGTCACCGTCCATCCAAGGTCCTGCAGGATCTCCGGAAGACCGGCTATGCGGAAGGCTGTCGGGCCCATAATGCATCCTCTTTCGGATGTTCCACTTTGTGTGGGAACACCCAGGATCTGACACGTCTTCATCTCAACTCCTTTCCGACACACGGTCTACTGACCGCATGATGTGCTGTATTCTGTTACAGGGCATCAGCCCGGCCGGGAAAAATGGCTGATAAATCTGTCAAAGCTCTCATCCATTCCACCTTTGAACAAGTCTTGCGGGTTTCCCTGGGCTCGAACGGTGCCTTTTTCCAGGAAAACGATCCGGCTTGAAACATCCCGTGCAAAGGCCATTTCATGCGTCACAATGAGCATGGTTCGGCCCTCCGATGCCAGATCCCGCATGACTTTCAGGACTTCACCCACCAGTTCCGGGTCCAGTGCAGAGGTCGGTTCGTCGAACAGCAGGACACGCGGGCGCATAACAATGGCGCGCGCAATCGCTACACGCTGCTGCTGGCCGCCGGAAAGCTGGGAAGGGTAATACTCTGCCCTGTTCAGCATCCCGACGCGGGCCAATGCTTTTTCGGCTTCATCACGGACTTCATGGCGGTTTCGCCCCTGAACATGGACCGGGCCTTCCATAACATTCTGTAAAACCGTTCGGTGGCTCCACAGGCAAAAATTCTGGAAAACCATACCAACCTGCGATCGCAGGCGATTGATCTGCCGCGCGTCAGCAATGTGCTGCTCGCCTCCTTTGAGCCGGAAACGAATATCCTCACCCAGAATGTTAAGAGCGCCGCCCGAGGGAACCTCCAGAAGGTTCAGGCAACGGAGGAAAGTCGATTTCCCTGAACCAGACGCCCCCAGAATGGAAATGACCTCCCCTTCATGGGCTTCCAGATCAATTCCTTGAAGGACGTCTAAAAAGCCATAGCGCTTCGTTAGCCCGATGGCTTTGATAACGGATGCGCCGGGCAGCGGGGCTGTTTCTTGCGGGAACGGTTCCATGAAAACTCCGGAAAAGACGGCTTGTCTGGGTCAGACCCGGCGACTGGGGTTAAGATGGCGTTCAAGCATATGGACGCAGGTGGCGATCACAAAGGTCATCGCAAGGTAGATCAGGCCGGCAACAGTGAAGATTTCTTCTGAACGATAGGTCTTCGAAACCAGTCTGTAGGCGAGACCGGTGACGTCCATCAGCGTGATCACACTGGCCAGCGATGTAGCCTTGAGCAGCAGGATGGCTTCGTTCCCGTAATTGGCCAGTCCATATCGCAGAGCTTGCGGCCAGATAACTCTGCGGCGCAGTAGAAGTCCTGCCATCCCGATCGCACGTCCGGCTTCGATTTCACGTTCAGGAACGGCCGCGATAGCGCCACGGATAATTTCTGCCCCATAAGCTGATGTGTTGAGCGAAAGGGCCAGAATGGCGCACCAGTAAGCCTGCGCCAGAAGAGGCCATGCAAAGGAAGAGCGGAGAAAGCTTATCTGCCCGAACCCGTAATAAATGACAAAGATCTGCACCAGCAGGGGCGTTCCTTGAAAGAGCATGACATAAAGGCGTGAAAACCAGCGCGCGGGAGCAAAGGAGCTTTCTCCTAATGTCGCTATGCAGGCGGCTAGAACAAATCCGGTGCAGAGTGCCGTTGCCGCCAGTTGCAACGTAAGCGGAACGCCCGTGAGAAGCGTTTTGAGTGTTTCGAAAAGGAAGGACCAATCCATTTTATCGGCCCCAGCAGCGGGAAAAGCGCTTTTCGACGGCCCTGATGCCGAGAGCCGTCGTCTGCCCCATGATGAGATAGACGAGGGCCGCCACCCCATAAAACAATAAAGGCTGCCGTGTTGCGCCGGATGCGATCGTGGACTGTCGGAGAAGTTCTACAAGTCCGATGATGGACAAAAGAGCTGTTTCCTTCAGGACGGACTGCCAGATATTGCCAAGAGCCGGGAGCGCAAATCGGAGGGTCTGAGGAGCTATGATGCGCCTTAGTAAGACAGTGGGCGACATCCCACTGGCCTTGCCTGCTTCGATTTGCCCACGCTCCAGACGACAGTATGCACTGCGAAAAGCTTCCGTCTGATAGGCGCCGGAAACCAGAGCGATGGCAACGACCCCGATGACGAACGACGGGAGCGAAAAGAAACCAGGGAAGCCTGCCAGATGCATTAGATGCGTCAGAGCAAGTGATCCCCCAAAATAGAAAAGGTAGACGACCAGAATTTCCGGAATGCCGCGGAACAGGGTTGTGTAGAATGTCCCTATCCAACGCAGAGCATGGTTTGGGGCAAGTTTCAGAGCTGCGCCGATAGTCCCGAGAAGACTGCCGAGTGCGAAGCTGCACACTGCTGCTGCCAGTGTCAGACCAGCAGCTAACAGCAGAAGTTTCCCCCAGCCGTCTGGGCCAAACCCGACGAGAGCCAGACTTTGTGTGTTCATCCTGCCCCTCCCGTATTAAAGCGAGCACAGGAAAACGGCGTCAGAAGCGGATCAATTCTTCCGCTGATAAGTGACCGGCTGACGACATGGCCAACGGCTGGGGCAAGCTGGAAGCCATGACCGCAGAACCCGAAGACGTTCCAGAAATTTGACCTGTTTTCGCCTGGACCTATGAAGGGAATTCCATCAGGCGTGGAGCCTTCGAGCCCGGTCCATGTGCGCAGGACTGGCACGTGCGCCAGCCCGGGAAAGGCTTCCAGAGTAGCCGCGGCGCCCTGCGTCATCCGGTCCATCACGGTGAAGGAGGTATCATGGTCCGCGCAGGGCTTTCCAAGAATTCCTCCTCCGATCACCAGCGATCCGACGGCGCTCTGCTTGAACGATAGCGGACGGTCGATCCCGATCACAACAGGTTCCAGAAAGGGTTGCGTCCGCGCCGTAACCATCATGGAGGGGGCAACGACTTTCAGGGGGAGTGCCTGTCCAGCCATGGCTGCGATCTGTGCTCCCCAGGCTCCAGCGCAGTTAATGAGAACGCCAGTTTCATATGCACCTGATGAGGTTTCAACAGCCCATCCGCCGCCGGGCACCCGATCCAGCCCCAGAACACGGCAGTTTTCGACAATCTGTGCACCTGCGGCGATAGCTGCCTCTCTGAAGGCACGGGTACTTGCCGCCGGATTTGCATGTCCGTCGTCCCTCGATACGAGGCCTCCCATGGCTTTGTCTGTAAGGCCAGGCAGCATCTGTCGGACGTCTTTTGCTGACAGGAGCTCTTCTGCGCCTAATCCACGCTCTTTCATGTCCTGAGCGCGGTTATACGTCCAGGAAAGCTCCGCCTCATCAAGTGCGACGGCAATTTGACCAACTCCAAGGCGGATTTCACAGGACGCTGCGGCGTCTTGTCCGACGAGCTGGTCAAGATGTTTCCAGTGATGCATGGCCAGTTCGGAAAGAGGGTATTCCCGCCAGTCGCGCATCAAAGTCCGCAAGCCCCCGGCATTGACGCTGGACGCATGGCGCCCTGCGACATTCTTATCGAGTAGCGTCACGTTCCATCCCGCTCTGGCCAGGAAGAGCGCAATCGAACAGCCCTGAAGTCCGGCGCCAATTATAAGCGCGGTTTCATTCTGCCGGAACATCAACCGTCTCCTCTACGCCATGTTCGGGCTTGTCTTCGAGTGTCAGGCGTATGGTGGCTCTGGGGTCAAGGCCAGACAGGTTTGCTATTGCACCTAATGGTATGGGACGGATTGGGGGGCGTCCTCTGAACGTGGGTGGACAGGCGGTAGCGTGAGTATGTTCCTGAAGCAGGCGGGCGGCTGTCACCATGCAACTGCGTCCCTGACATGGACCCATCCCACAACGCGTTTCACCGCGTAGCGCATCCATATTTCTGAAACCGGAGCGTATCTTCTCCCTGAGATTTCCGGCTGTCAGTTCCTCGCAACGGCAGACAATCGTGTCGTTCTCTGGAAGGGCGCGAGACAGACCGGGTGGGAACGCAGCATCCAGAAACGGTCGTACTGAGAGGGACTTTCTGACGGAACGAACAGCCTTGCTGCATGGTCCTGTCCCCTGACCCAGATCAGCAAGGACAGATTGGGCTGCCAGCCTGCCATGCGCCATTGCGGCATCTGCCCCTCCGATCCTTCGGGCATCCCCCGTGACGCGAATGACGCAACGTCCGGCATACAGTTCTGGCGGGAGAGACGAGGCTGTCTGGCCGTCAAAGGTTGTATCCGGGCGCCAGCTTGCATTCGCTTCGTCCCACTGAAGGCGAAGTCCCGCGCTATTGGGGATATCGATGGATGGCACAATGCCGTCATGGACGATCAGCAGGTCGCAGGCTTGCGTTTGCTGTCTGCCGTTCACGGTAAAACTGATTGCTTCGACTGTCCGGTGTCCATGTGCGGCAAGATCCTTGAGTCCTGTCACAGACTTCACGCCCGCAGCTTTCAAACGCGCAATCCATCCGAGCCCCTTTATGAGGGGAAGCAGGCCGCCCAAACGCAGATGGCTCACGCCGAAAAGCGCATCAGCAAAGCGATCAGTACGGCCAATCAATGCTGGTTTGATGCCCAGTTGATGCAGCTGGTTTGCCAATAACAGCAACAAAGGGCCTGTGCCAGCAAGGACAACGTTGCCGGTAGGTTTGAGGTGTCCTGCCTTCAGAAGTGTCTGGACGGCCCCAGCTGTCATGACGCCGGGCAGCGTCCACCCCGGGAATGGGATGGGCCGCTCCATAGCGCCGTGAGCCAGAAGAACCTGACGTCCCCGCACATAGCCAGCATTCATGCCCTGTAACCAGCCGACGGTTCCGTCAGGCCGTACTTCCCACACGCTTGTCTGGGGGCGATAATCAATCCCACGGGATGTCCGGAAGCGCTGGATAAGCTCAGCGCCCGCTTTATAGGCTGGTCCGAGGGCGGCCAGTAGCGTTTGTCCTGATGGGCTGTTGTCGTGCAGATTAGCTTCAAGGTTACGGAAAATCTGGCCGCCTGGGGTCGGCTGCATGTCCAGAACAATGACGGAGCAGCCAGCCTGAACGAGCTCAACAGCCGCCGTCATTCCGGCAGGGCCGCACCCAACGATGATCACGTCTGCGTCGTACGGAGGAATGTTGTCTTGTGTCATACTTCAGGGTGTTTCAAAGCCAGAGGCGCACCCAACTGACGGCGGATTTTCATGCCGTCACGTACGACCGTCAGGCACGCCTGTTGATTGGCAATGCCGTCAATCTCCACAAGACATTCGAAGCAGTGTCCGATCATGCAGTAGGGCAAACGCGGGGCACCGGAGACAGGGCTCAGACGGTTATACGGGATGCCTGCCCGGAGCATGCAGACGGCGACAGTATCACCTTGGCGAACAATGATCGGTTGGCCGTCCAGAAATAGAGTGATGGCGTCTGGGACCGCGCCGAGTGCGGCGAACAACTTGAAACCTGTATCAGCAGAAAAAGATTGCTCAGCCGTATCCGGAGCAGATGTCTCGGGCGGCGAGACATGCGTTTTGATGTCATTCATGAATCGAAATATCCGTGCCGAACCATTTTTCAGAGAGCGCCTGATTGGCTCCATCGCTGTTGACGGATGTTAGAGCCGCGTTGAAAGCGCTGCGCAGGCTGTCATCATCTGGTCGGAACGCGATATTGGTCGTGTCTGATCCCAGTACGCCTCCAGAAAATGTAGGTCCGGTCAACACGAGTGCGCCCTTGGGAGCCGCTTCGATCATTGTCTTGAAGGTCGTGACGTTGGCGATGGCAATGTCGATGCGGCCGGCCATTAACTCAAGCCCTAACTGGTCGACGGAAGAGTACTCCATGACTTTCAAGCCTGGCAGATAAGCCTCGGCAAATCCTGCGGCTGTCGAGCCTGTTTGAACGCCAAGCACTTTCCCTGCGAACGCAAGGTTCAGCTCTTCCAGTGCAGCCTTTGCATCTTGGGGGGAACGTGTCAGATCCAGAGGAATGCCAGCTCCGGGCAGATGGGTGAGGACGCTGGTACCAGAGGTAAGAAATCCATTCGGAGCATGGGTGTAGGGGTGCGAAAATGAGACAATTTTACTGCGCTCATCTGTAATGCCCATGGAGGCAATGATTGCGTCGTATTGCCCAACGCGCAGCCCAGGAATAAGGCCGTTCCAATCCTGTGTAACGATTTTACAGGTTGCATTCATTCGCTGACAGAGGGCCTTCACGAGATCCATTTCATAACCAGCGTATGAGCCATCCGGTTTTGCGAACGCCCATGGTGGATAGGTCCCCTCCGTAGCGATTGTGATGTGGCGCGGGTAATCTTCTGCGACGACAGACGGCGAACATGCCAGAAGCAGGAACGGAACAAGGAGACATGTCGCACGAACTGGCATTCATGAAGTTTCCGCTAAAGGCGTGTCAGGAAAGGCTCACTGGATCGATTTAGAATTTTAAATGCGATATCGGAATATATTTCTTCTTGGCAGAAAGCATAAGCTGAGCTTACGCTTTAATGATGCAGTCCTATCGTATTCCCTCCTTGAACTGGCTTCGTGTTTTCGATGCCGCAGCGCGACATCAGAGTTTTGCCTCTGCAGGGCGTGAGCTGAACATGTCTGCCGCCGCTGTCAGCCAGCAGATCCTGGCGCTGGAAACCTATCTCAAGAAACCGTTGTTCCTGAGAAGTGCCAACAAGGTTCGGCTTACGCTGGAAGGAAATGAGTTCCTGCCGACCGTGCAGGTTTCTCTTAGGGCTATCGAGGCGAAATCTGCGTCTTTGTTTCCTCGGCGTGAGCTTGAGCGTGTTTCACTTGTTGCAAGTCAGCTTATGGCTCTGAGCTGGTTACCGCGGCGCCTATGTGCCTTTGAGAAAAAGCATCCATCCGTGCGGGTGGATCTGATCATCGAAGATGCCCAGAGGCATCGGGAGCCAGACCTTGTCATCCGTTTTGATTATGCCATGTCCACGCGTGAGCATCCTGGCTGGTTAATGGGAATAAGCCATGTGGTGGTCGGCCAGCCGGAAGACGTAGATCGTATTACGACTGCAGACGCGGTAGCAGATTTCAAGTTGCTGGATGTTAGGTCACATGCGGTCGGGTGGAACACACTCTTGGCGCGTTATCCCGGTGTTTTTGAAGAAACGTCTTTAACGATTGAATCTGTGGACACAACGCCTCTTGCCCTCATGATGGTCAAGGAGCGTTCTTCTCTGGCTCTTGTTCCCTGGCCGGCGTCCCAAAATCTGGTTGAGGCTCTCGGGTTGGCTGTGTGCAGCGCTTTACCTGCGATCCCTGGGTTGGGAAATTATTATATCGAGCAGTTTTCTGGTCACGGCGTACGACCTGTCATTCGCACGCTTTTTGAAGAGCTCCGAAAGTACAGCAATCCTACCTGATGGTGAGGGGATCGTCACGCCGAGTTAACAGCAATCGATCTTGTCAGCCGGAAAATCGTCTGGCAGCACCCGATTGGTACGACCCGTGATACGGGGCCGTTTGGAACCCACACCAATCTTCCATTACCAACCGGTATGTTCAACATCGGCGGTACGATGGTGACGGGAGGTGGACTGGTCTTCCTCGGTGCGACGGCAGACGATTACCTGCGGGCTGTTGACGAAAGCACCGGCAAGGTTGTCTGGAAAGCACGTCTGCCAGCGGGTGGGCAGGCAAACCCGATGTCCTACATGATCAATGGCAAGCAATACATTGTTATTGCCGCTGGAGGTCATGCCGGTATGGGAACACGAACAGGCGATTATATTCTCGCCTACGCTCTTGATGATGGGCAGACGTCTCAGGCTCACTGATCTGTTTTTTAAGCCGGGTTTTCATAATGGAAACCTGGCTATCGTAATGAAATTTTGTTGTTTTCGTGAGAACAGATCAACTGATGCTCAATCGACCTATCACGGGAGGTTCCCTAACGCGGCGCAGTCATCCAGCATTTTAGATAGAGTAGGGAGGCTGAATATCAGTCGTCCTTTTTCGTTTACAATCAGGATGCCCTTGATCCGGCAATAAGAATGTCGATGAGGCGTTTTGCACTTGTTTCCCACCCAGGGCCGGCTGAAAAGTTCGACACGCCAGCCAACGCTCGGAGCAGGTCGAGCGGCTCGATCTCAGCGTTGAGATCTCCACTTGCAACAGCCGCCGCTACAAGTGTGTCAATCGCTCCTTGAAGCACAATTCCGGACTGGGCATAGAGCGCACTTGTGCCACCAACCAGCCCGTTAAGTGCCGGTGCAATGACCTGCTTTGCGGCAATGTAATCCACGAACAGGCGCATCCATGCGCGAAGCGCTTCGACTGGTGGATGCTGTGTGGCTAGGACAGGGGCTGCGTCTGCGAGGCGGTCAAGTTCAACACGGTAGACAGCCTCAATGAGAGCATCGCGGTTGGGAAAGTGCCGATAAAGCGTGCCGATCCCGACGCCTGCGCGCCGCGCAACCTCATCCAGGGGAATGTCGATTTCCCCCGCCGTGAACGCGGTTTTCGCCACGTTCAGCAAGTGCTCTCTGTTGCGCTGACCATCGCTGCGCGGTCTGCGTCGAAGTTTTTTGTCCTCAGCCATTGGCTCCCTCTTGTTAAACGGAGTATTCCTCCGCATATAAAAAACGGAGCAATGCTCCATATATCATCTCGCGTGTGGTTTCACCACGCCCAGGAGTTTCACGAATGACGAAGATTTTTGGCGCAAGATCAACAACCGATGATGTCCTCTCTGGTTTGTCCCTTAAGGGAAAACGTGTTCTCGTAACAGGCGTTTCTGCGGGCCTGGGCATCGAAACTGCACGTGCGCTTGCTGCTCATGGTGCACATGTCGTGGGGGCAGCGCGCAATCTGGATAAGGCTGAAAATGCGACTGCTCAGGTTCGTGCAGACGCCGAATCTGGGGGAGGACAGTTTGAGCTGATCGCGCTGGACCTTGCAAACCTTGGCAGTGTTCGGGCGTGTGCGGACCAGTTGAACAGTGTTGGGCTATCTTTTGATCTGGTTATTGCCAATGCTGGCGTCATGGCTACCCCGTTCGGGCATACGAAGAACGGGTTCGAGACACAGTTCGGAACCAATCATCTTGGTCACTTCCTCCTCATTAACCGGATAGCGGGGCTTATGAACAATGGCGCGCGACTGGTGAACTTGTCGTCCGCGGGCCATCGCTTTTCAGATGTCGATCTGGAAGATCCGAATTTTGACCACACTTCCTATGAGCCATTTGTTGCCTACGGGCGCTCCAAGACCGCCAATATCCTCTTTGCCGTTGCGTTCGACGCGCGTCATCGTGCTCGTGGCGTGCGGGCTACAGCCGTTCATCCCGGCGGTATCTTGACTGAACTCCCTCGTCATATGCCTGCAGGAGCAATCGAGGCTATGGTCACAGGCATCAATGAACAGGCGGCCAAGGAGGGAAAGCCGCCATTCCAGTTCAAGACCATCCCGGAAGGCGCCGCTACATCAGTTTGGGCAGGGATTGTGGCGGATGCAGATGCTATAGGTGGTCGTTACTGTGAAGACTGCCACGTGAGCCCAATCGTCTCTGATGATCAACCGCTTGGTCTGGGGGATGAGGGCGTGCGGTCTTATGCGCTCGATCTGGCTCATGCCGAGGCTCTTTGGAAGAAGAGCGAAGAAATGGTTGGAGAGAGCTTTTCCTGAAATGTAAGCATGTCTCATGTCTTGAGATCATGCGTAGTTTTGACGTCCAGCACATGGACGTAGTGAATGTTTCTACGGCTAAGAGGCGATGGTCGTCTCTTGGTGCTTTTATGCGAGGAGGCTGATTGCCGTGCGTCTTGTTGTTTTCGGTTTGCCCCTCCTTGTCGTGATCCTGAACTGGCTCTGGCCGCTTCCGCTGCCTCTCGCTGCGAAAATGTTTGGAAGCGTTCTGGTGATCGTTGCCGCGCTTTATCATTACTGGTCCCGGCTCTCGTCGGGCTCCGTTTTCGCGCCGGAATTTCCTCGACCTTTCGTCGTCCTGTTCAACTGGGGTTTTGGGGCAATCCTGTTTCTCATGCTGTTTCAGATCGCGCTTGATGTTGGTGCGCTGGTCTTCGCTCTCGCGGAATGGCAGCCAGTCCATATCTCCGCTAGTGCGCGAGAGGCTATTGGCGGCCTTGCGGGCGTTTTGGCTGCTGTGAGTGTTGCGAATGCTTTGCGCGTACCGCCAGTCAAAGATGTGACGATCACCATTCGCGGTCTGCCCAAGGTGTTTGATGGATACAGGCTGCTCCAGTTGAGTGACATGCACATCAGTCGGCTGTTTCCGGCCACGTGGGCCGCAGCAATGGTCGAGCGTGCCAACGCGGCAGCAGCAGACATGATCGTTGTGACGGGAGATTTTATCGACGGATCTGTGGAGATGCGGCGTGCTGATGTCGCACCACTCGCCCGATTGCAGGCGCGTGATGGTGTACTGGCAATTCCCGGAAATCATGAATATTTTTTCAATTATTCCGACTGGATGCAGCACCTGTCGGGATTAGGCTTCCATATGCTGTTGAACGACCATGCAGTGGTTACCAAGGGGCAAGATCAGTTGGTAGTTGCGGGCGTAACAGACAGGTCAGCGTCCGGCCATGGGCAGCCTGGCCCAGATTTAGAGGAAGCCCTTAAGGGGAGTCCGGACGGAGCGCCGGTCATATTGCTCGATCATCAACCAGGGGCTGCGCGTGTCTCAGCCGAATATGGCGTTGCCCTGCAGTTATCCGGTCACACGCACGGCGGAATGATTTTGGGGTTAGATCGTTTGGTGGCCCGCGGTAATAACGGGTTCGTCTCCGGGCGCTACAGTGTGGGTAATATGACGCTCTACGTCAGTAATGGGACCGGGTTGTGGCCAGGTTTTGCACTACGGCTTGGCAGACCATCCGAGATCACGTGTTTTCATCTGCGGACTGAAGAGAATTGAAATCTGCGCCTCTCATGGAGGCGTTAGGCGAGCGAACTTTAGAAAATGATATCCGTCCCGTGGCGGATATCTGTGTGCCATGGAAGAGGCTACGCCGAAAATAAAAAATCAACGCCTGAAAACCGGCGACATTTGAGAGTTGGTGGCTATAGGTTTTCTGAATGCTATTCGATCTTCCTGACCCAGACACTCTCTATGCCGCTCTGCTTGCCCGGAACGAATATTTCGACGGACAGGCATTCGTCTGTGTGTCGTCAACCGGGGTGTTTTGTCGCCTGACCTGTCCGGCCAGAAAACCGAAGCGCGAGCATTGTACGTTTTACCCGACGATTGGGGACTGTATTGAAGCGGGTTTTCGTCCATGCAAGCGTTGTCATCCTCTTCAGGCTGCGGCTCTTGCCGACCCCGCGATTTTGGCCCTTTTGCAGGCTTTGGATACACATCCTGACGTGCGATGGTCCGAAGACTGTATTATCAGATTGGGTTACGACCCTTCTACAATCCGCCGGAGCTTCAAGCGACAGTTTGGAATGACATTTCTGGAAATGGCGCGTCAGAGGCGTCTGAGAGAAGGGTTCGAAGCGTTGGCCGAGGGTGGCAAGGTCATTACGGCTCAACATGAGGCCAGCTTTGAGTCAGCAAGTGCGTTTCGTGCGGCTTTTTCTCGTCTGCTGGGATGTGCACCGGGAGAATTGCGCCCCAATAAGCTTTTACAGGCGACGTGGATACCGACACCTTTGGGCGATATGATTGCTGTCAGCAGTCGCAGTCATCTGCATCTTTTGGAGTTTGTAGATCGAAAAGCGCTTCCTGCGGAGCTCAAGAGACTTAACAAGGCTTCGTCGGAGGGAATTGGTATCGGCCGTATGCCGCCATCAGAGCAGGCTGAAACGGAACTCGCGGCCTATTTTTCTGCGCGATCAGACAGGTTTGATACCCCTCTTGCTGTGAGCGGAAGCGCCTTTACACAAAAGGTGTGGGAGGCTTTGCGAACAATTCCTGCTGGTGAAACCAGAAGCTATTCTGACATTGCACGGCAGATCGGCCGCCCTTCCGCAGTGAGAGCTGTTGCGCGCGCCAATGGTGCCAACCAGATAGCGCTGATGATCCCATGCCACCGCGTTATTGGCGCGGACGGCTCCTTGACGGGATATGGTGGTGGTCTCTGGCGGAAACACAGGCTTATTGAAATCGAACGCGAGCTTAAAAAATCGAAAATAGGATAACCGCTTTTCAGGTTTAATATTTTATAATGTCATAGGTGCGCGGAGAGTGTTTTTAGTTAATTACTTCATATTAATTGTATTATTTTTATTGATATCAAATATCTTGAGGCAATCTCTGAACGCGACTGCGGATTACCTGTTCCTCATAGTCGAGTTCACGCTGAATGTCCCATTCCGTCTGATCATTGATGTCGCGTGCATCCACCAGCGCATGAAGTGTTTGTCGCTGCAGCCTCAGGACAATCAGGCGCAATGCCAGTTCGATCCGTTCACGGCGCAGCGCCGTCGTCCGCGTCAAAACTGGGGACTGGGTTGGGCCATCAATTTGGCTGAGGCGGTTTTCATAGGTCTGTAGCAGGCGTCCGAGAACCTCTAGCCTCATATCTTCGTTGCTATGATCACTGTCTGCCTGGTCAAGGGATTCACTTCGGTCTTTCTCTGTGCGGCTTTGTTCACGGTGCAGAAGCTGCAAAGTCGCTTGAAGCAGGCGCTGGCGGGCAAGACTTTCTTCCTGAGCGTGCTTGTCTGCCATATCGCGTGGCAGATATCGGATACACAGCGGAATAGCGATCGCCGCCATAACGAGGGAAAGAACAATTACCCCAGTTGCGACAGTAATTACAAAGCTGCGTTCAGGAAACGCTTCCGGGTCAATCCCGATAACTGGCAGCGAAAGCACTGCTGCCAGCGTAACGGCGCCACGGACGCCCGAGAAGGCGAGCAACACAACCTCGAGGATATGTGGGAACGCGAAGGTGCGATGTGACATTCGGGCAGTTGCCCATCTGCGAATGATGGAAACCCAAATTCCGCAAAAGCGAATAATGAACATAATGGCATAAACACTCGCGACCAGTAACGAGAGTTGCCAGAAATGCGCGCTGTGCTCGTGAGCCAACTCGACGCCAGCATCCAGCAGCCAGGGAAGTTGTAGCCCTAGAAGAAGGAAGATCAAGGCGTTAAAAACATAACTGACAGTGTCCAGAACTGTGCTCGCCTGCAGTCGGGTCGAGGTTGCAGCTTCGTCTGATACTCCTGTCAGTTTGATAACCATGCATCCGGCGACAGCTGCCAGAATGCCTGAAGCATGTGCTGTCTCGGCTGCGAGATAGATACCGAATGGCAGAAGCACGATCATCAAAACCTGCATGAGAGGATCGTCAAATCCCCGGCGAAGCAGGATGCGCTCAGCGCGTACGGCAATCCATGCCAGTCCTGCTCCGATGGCTAATCCTCCGAACGAGACCAGCAGAAACGAACTGAAAGCATGACGGTATGAAAATTCTCCCGTCATTGCGGCAATCATTGCAAAATGAAAGCAGACAAGGCCCGACGCGTCGTTGAACAGAGCCTCACCGTTCAGGATATGGATCAGCCGCTCAGACACCCTGCGCCCTGCAATAAGGCTGGAGACTGCAACAGTATCTGTGGGAGAGAGGGCGGCAGCCAGTGTAAAGCATACCGCGAGACTAACGGCCGGGATCATCCAGTGAATTGCGTAGCCGCAAAGGACTGTCGAAATCACAACAAGGCCGAATGCCAGAAACAGAATTACGCTACGGAGTTCTGAGAACTCACGCAACGGCATACGAAAAGCGTCTGTGAAAAGGAGTGGGGGCAGGAAAACCAGCATGAACAGGCTTGGCTTCAGTCCAATATGCAATCCGAGAAGAGACGCAATAATACCGAGCAGGATCTGAACCAAAGGGGCAGGGACACGATTGGAAAGCGCCTTAACGGCCAGACTGCTTACAACGATCATGGCGAGGAGGACGAGAGTGGTTTCTGCTTCCGACATACATAGTCTTTCGGCCAATTTTTAGAGTCAGGCAAATGTTTCGTGATTTTGAAATTTCTGAGGATGTCGCATCATTATAATTATTGGCGTTCCAGGGATGTTGGGACCTTATCGGCGCACCGTATATTTCGTCATCCTAAGTAATGGATTTTATTCTAAAAACTCTCCTTCAAAGACGGGAAATATCACTGGAATATGAATTTCCCGTCTTCTTAAGTGCCTCGTGCGAGATCTCTCATAACTTTTAAAAAGCTGTTGAGACCGTGCCTGTAACTGTAAATCTGGGTTCCAGAATAAACTGTGCACCAGAGCCCATATTAGAGAGATTTCCGTTCATAAGGCGGACCTGGCTGGCATTTGTGCCGACGCCAACAACTCCTGTTCGCAGGATTGCACCAGTAAGGTTGGTAAAGTTCAGTCGGATTGTTGGTGACTTTGCGTGCCAGAAAGGCTTGAAATGGTAGCCAAGTGAAAGCGTGTTTGTGAAATAACCCGGCATCCGCTGGTCCCCCGCAAGCGTTGTGGATTGGGGGCCAGTATAGTGAAGGGCACCGTTAGCAAAAATGCCTTTATAGGTGTAAGTCAGGCCAAAGTTTGCCATGAAATGTGGAGCTAACGGGGCCTGCTTTCCTTTACTCGCAAAGGCTGTAAGACTTCCGTTAATATCTGAAGCAGCGATATTGGTATCAGTTGTGGCGTTGAGATATTCCATAGAGAAATAAGGGCTGAGCCCGTGAATGGGCTGTATTGATACCATCAAGTCCACGCCGCGAGCGGTTTGATTTCCAGCATTTACGACGCCAGTCTGGTTGTTCCCGACATAAGTGGAAAGGAGGCGATTTGTAATATTGTAATTGAACAGATCAAGATCGACGATGAAGTATTTATCGTTATAACGATAGCCGAGCTCCTCTCTGATTGAATACTGATTTTTAGGCAATGTTCCATCGATATTCGTATTCGCTACCGCAGAGGAGGCGGGCTGTCTGAAGTCACCTTCTGCGTTCATGTAAAGTTGATGGTGCTCATTGAAGTGATAGCTGATTGACACATGCGGCAATGGGGCAGTCAGGTTCTGTCCAAGCTTTTGCTTGCTTGGATAAACGATATACCAAACATTCGACATGACATATTTGAAGCCAGCGTTAACCAAAAGGTGGTCGTGGAAGTATTTTGCAGTGTCCTGAAAAAATAACGAATGAATTTCAAAGCCTGCCGTGTTGCCTGGATAAACGCGGCTGCCGTTTCGATAGATCTGATAAGTAGAATTATTGGGACTTGGGTTAGCGCCTTCGGCAGTTGTCACGCTGCTTGGAAAGTGCTGGGTGTAATCCTGATTTTGGTACCAGTAGCCAAGTTCAAAGTGATTGTGCTTATCAATATCGTATCCAAGAATTGCTGTTAGGCCGACGCTGAATGCGCCATCCTGCAAGAAAAAGCTGGTTACGGGAGTTCCGGTGGCAACCGGCACTCCGGATTTATAGGTATTGCCGCTCGTTGCGCCTGAAAAAGCGCCCGCGCTTCCGCTCCAGCCGCGTCCCCAGTTGTAGTAGGGGCGGAGATCAAAATGGAGGTGTCGTGTGAGGACAACATGCATTGGCGCAGTCAGGAAAAGCTGCATCCAGTGGTTGATGTTGTTTTTCCAGTAATCGTTACTGGCCGCATCGAATTCAGCCTTCCGGCCGTAGCTATTTCCCGTCCGTTTAAAATCATAAAACTGATTGGCGGTGCCATATCTGTCGACGACAAAGTCTTCGAGGTTCCATCCCATGAATGCGCGGGCATATGAGCCATTGGCCCAGTCTTTTCGCACGCCGACATCCACGTGAATCTTCTCGTTGCGTCCTCCGCCAAACCATGAGCGTGCCTGGGTATGGGCGAAGGAAACAAATCCTCTGCTTCCCGTGTTTCCAACGTCTCCTGACTCAAGGCGGATGAACTGGCGTGCCAGATTGTTTGTACCGTATGAAAAATCCATCGTTCCCCCAAATTTGTGTGAGGGATCATGAGTGGCCTGATTTAAAACGCCAGCTGCTGCTGATGTTACTGGAAGATCGATTGGAGACGAACCCGGCATCATGCTGACGCTGTCGACGTCTTCGGATTCAACGTTTTCTGCCATATACGCCGCGCTGGCTGCAGGGCCGCCATCAATCATCAGTGCCATATCAGCATCTGTTAGGCTTCGGCTTTGAATGCGCCCACCTTGCAAGCCAGACGTATCGGTGACTGCAATGTTAACGCTTGGAAGATTTCGAACGAGTTCGAGGGCAGTACTTGTGGGGCTCCGCATATCAATAAACGATTTTGTAATAGTCTGTACTGCGTATGGGGCAGTTTCAACACGCATCATCCCGCCGCCTCGGCTCCGCTGTACGCTGGACACGTGAACAGTTTCATCCGCCGTGGAATTAATTTCCGTACGCGCATGTCGGGGTTTCGGATGTTCTGACACGCTGGGAATGTCGTGACGACGTGAGCGGGTCTCCCGATGAGGAGTAGATTTCTCCGCCTCCTGTTCGGTCGCAGCGGCCTGTGCTTCCGAGAACGATGTGGCGTCAATGATTCCGGCTGGTAGGCTGGTTCCTAGGCAAGTCATGACGAGGAGGCGCCGATTTAACGAGCGAATTTTCGGAGCACGAGAACGCATCACATGGCTTCCTTTCATGTGGAACCAAGTTGTTTTTGTTTCTTATCATTATGGATTTCGACCGAGCGATAATGCGGGTTTAATCCATAACGGAAACGTAACCTAAATTGGTTTTTAAAATAAAACGGTATTTTTAAATTTGAAATTTCAAATTATGTTCTTGAATGTCGCAATCAGAAATAAAATAATAACAATTAGTAATTTATCTTATTGCGAAATTTTATATTTAGTAATATTTACTTATATAGGTGGATTTCGCCCCCTGTGTCTGACGGAGCCGCGCCGCACCAGTGCGATTGGCGTTCTGATTTCCATGGCAGGACGTGCTGGGTTACCCATGGTTGCCAGCAATTGGCGTACACCTTCGCGTCCCATGGTCTGTGCATTCTGTCGAATAGTCGTCAGGCAGGGTGTGACCATGTCAGCCGGAGCGATATCATCAAATCCAAGAATGGAAAGATCACCAGGAACGGTAAGGCCTAGGTCAAGAAATCCTTCGATCAGGCCAATCGCAATATAGTCACTGCCAGCGAAGACTGCATCAGGCCTGGGGTGCATGGCAGATAACGCTACAGCCGCCTGACGACCATAATCACGGCTATAAAGGCCATTTAGGACAAGGGCAGGGTCAAATAAGAGGTTTGCTTCCTCTAGAGCCTGTCTGTAACCCGAAAGGCGTTCACCCGCGCTCATCAAAGCAGATGGGCCGCTCACGTGAGCAATACGTCGATGCCCTGTGCTGATAAGATGTCTGACGCCGTAGAGTGCGCCCTGCACATTGTCACAGAAGACCTTGCTTGCATGGCTGCCGGGAATATCTTCATCCAGAATAACAATATTCCGATAGCGATTAAGGTGATCTCGGAGTTGTCCATCATCCGGTCGGTTTGAAACGAAGAGCAGACCATCAACCATGTGAGTGTCGAGCCATCGAAGAAAATCAATCTCGCGCGATACGTCATTGCGGCCAATTCCCAGAATCAGGCCATAGTTGGCTGACGCGGCTTCGAGTTCAGCACCTTCGGCAAGTTCGGCAAAAAACTGATCTGAAATTTCAGGCACAACTAGCCCGATTGTTTCGCTTTTCCCTTGGCTTAAGCGTTGCGCAAAGTGGTTTCTACGGAAGCCAAGGGTTTGAATGGCTGCCTCCAGTCGCGCCGCAGTTTCGGCAGGCAGCACGAGTTTGTTGTTCAGATAGCGAGAAACGGCGCCTTTCGAGAGGCCAGCTAAAGTGGCGACGTCACTGATCGTGGGGCCTTTACTCATCTGAAGCTCAACTTGTCAGGCATGGGGTTGGTACGATTTAGAGTTGCATCTCAGGGAATGAGGCCATGAAACTCCAAATCGGAATCGTTATGTTGCTTATTGACAATGATATGGTCCGAAAGTTAGTCATTGTAAACCGGTTTACTGATCAAGTGAGGTCCCGTGTCATATATGGCTTTCACCGCTCACACCCTAGGCGTTCCAATCAACAGTAGCGCGGTTGTGGATGCCATTCGCTTGGTGGTGAAAGATT
The DNA here is from genome assembly GCF_032913585.1 of Gluconobacter sp. GP1. Lineage (NCBI taxonomy): Bacteria > Pseudomonadati > Pseudomonadota > Alphaproteobacteria > Acetobacterales > Acetobacteraceae > Gluconobacter > Gluconobacter sp. GP1. The sequence goes on along the minus strand of NZ_JASGXC010000001.1, from coordinate 894,318 downwards.
TTCATGACCGGGGTACCAATGTTGTATCGGGAAAGGGAGGAAAGACTTTTTCTTTTTTCCCGACCTCCGTAACGGATAATATTCCTCCGCTTTCACCTGAGCTGGCGGATGCTATCTGTTTGCTTTCTCGTCTCCATATAGCGCACGCAGACGATGCGACGCTGGGTGTGGGGGAGGAAGATAGAGGCGCTATGATCACTGCGGATATTCTGCGGCAGTATCGTCTCCCGCGCACCCTTGCACGTTGGACGCCTTCAGGTGCTCCTGGGGAAGTTAAAGTCCCGTTGAGTAACGAGTATCTCGCAGAAGGGTCTACGGATCTGTACCTGAATGGTGTCCGCCCTACGGACCGTATTATTCTGATCGACGACCTGATTAGTACTGGAGGAACACTGGTTTCTCTCATTCAGGCGATCACCACCGCCGGGGCCGAGGTCCTTGAAATCTTTACCATCGGTGAAAAGACTGAGAACAAAGGCCGGGATTTCATTGCGCAGCATACGGGGCTGAAGGTTAAAACGCTTTTGGCGACGGATCTGCATGATGATGGGCGGGGTGTTCGCTCGCGCGTCATGCACGTCAATCTTGGAATGCTTGATGAAGCCTGTTTTGCTCAGGTCTCTCAGCATTTTCCTCCGGGCTTCTGTCGCGTTGGAAGTGGTGCCCAAAGCCATGCAGGGGAACACTCATGACGCAGGTGAAGCCCTATCACGCTCGCTGGTTCCCCAGGTCATCTTTAGAGGAAGCGACGATATACTCCGAGAGCTACCCTGTTCCGCTAAGAGACGGTTCGGTGCTTCAGCTTCCCCTGCGAGCACTTCCGGGTGGAGAAATGGCAATTGCGCTCCTTATGTCTAATCAGACAAGCTTTGCTGTTGAGCATGAGATCATCCGCCTGCTGACAGATCTGGTTCATGACCTTGCCCCTGAAGCCATCGTGGGGGTGCCGACGATGGGACTGGCTTATGCGCGTCCTGTCGCTCAGAATATTGGCTTGGACGATTATGTGGCACTCGGGCATTCGTGCAAATTCTGGTACGATGAAGAACTTTCTGAGCCACTGGTTTCTTCAACCAGCCCACTTCACAACAAGCGGCTTTATCTTGACCCCGCGCTTGTAGAGCGCGTGCAAGGGCGGCGTGTTGTTATTGTGGATGACGTCATTAACACGGGTCAGACCGCAGGGGCGGCCATCAGGCTTCTACGCAAGGCAGGTGCAGACATAGTTGGCGTTGTGGCGCCTCTTACCGAAGGATGGGCCTGGTACAAGGCTTTGAGCGAAATCGGGCCGGATCTCCCCGCGCTGGTTCAGGCGATAGGGCATATCCCCATGTTTCGTCTGGTGGAGCAGGGTTGGTCACCTATCGAAGGGACGTGTGCAAATGACAGTCCTTCTTCCCTGAACGGATGACACAGAATAAGGCAAGTTCTGTGAACAGGCGGCCCTGGCGCAAGTGGGCGTCTGCTGTTGTCTCAGGATGCCTGTTGCTGGCGTGCTTACCCCACAAGGCGTGTGCTTCAGAAAGTCTGCACCATGTCCGTCTGGTTTATTTCTGGCCAGTACAGGGCTTTCTTCTGATTCCTATCGTCGTTGCTCAGAAGCAGGGTATTTATCGACGATATGGACTGGATGTATCTATTGTTCTGCCGCCAGATGCTCAGACTACGGCGCGTATGCTCGCAACAGGGCAGGCCGAAATCGGCATGGAAGCGCGGACGGATGTGGTTTTTGCGGCAGAGGTTTCACTGCCGCTGCTCTCCATCGCCAATTACGATCAGCATAATAGCTGGTGCGTTGTCGGCAGACCGGGCGAGCCCATAGATCTGCGCACCCTTGAAGGTAAGAAAATAGGAATTTTTACCGACTCATGGACGGCGGTGATGATGCATCTGCTGTTTGAGAAAAGTGGTGTGAAAAATGCGGAGAATGTCCAGCAGATCATTACGCAGTTTGAAGATTTGCCATTACTGCTTTCCGGCCGTCTGGATCTTGCCACCAATGCGGCGTCCTTTGCGATCGCGGCGTCCATAGCGCAAGACGGACAAATGCCTAGTCTTGCATGTCCGAATGTCACCGGGGTGCCAGACATTCCCATCTGGTCCTTCACGGCAACGCCTCAGTGGCTGAGATTGCATGGTGCGGATGCCAAGGCCTGGCTGGCTGCGACGCGTGAAGGCCTTCTCTGGGCGATGGCTCACCCGATCGAGGCAGCAGCCCTCTTCAGCAGAATTTATCCAGAAGTGGATAGTCCGCTCTACGATAAAGCTGGCTGGGCGGCCGCTGTCCCCTATTTTGGAAATAGTGACACGGCTTTGAGCCAGACATCACAGTCCTGGTCAGAGCTTGCGAGTGAAATGCATCGCATTGGTCTGATTTCAAAAGTTCGTCCGCTGGCCACTTATTACACCAACGATTTTCTGCCGAGGTAGATCATGACTGCATCACTTCCCTCAGATCTGAGTCACTACACCGCTGCACAGGACATTGCTCGTGCAGTGTTGACCGATATTACAGCCCAGATCGTGCCCGGTGCATCTGAGGCGAGTGTGCACCAGGCATGCCATGACCTCATGCTTGCACACGGAGCAACCGATTTTTGGGGCAATACGCCCGCTTTTGTATTGGCGGGAGAGCGGCTTCGGCTGTCTGTGTTTGATAGCAGTTATGTTCCGTCTACGAAGCTATTTGGCGAAAACGAAACCATTACGATTGATGTGGGCCCTCGCATTGATGATTACTTCGGAGATAGCGCACGAACCTATTTCCTACGTAACGGGATTATCGTGCCCGCCGCGGAAGCCGGTGAGGAAGAGGAGGAGGCCATGGATTTTGAAACCTATCTTCATGGCGTCTTCATAAAGACTGTTCAGCCAGACATGACATTCGGGGATGTACATCAGAAGATGTCGGCATTGGTCTCCGAAAAGGGCTATGAAAACCTCGATTTGCTCGATGCGTATGGTCATAGCATCGCTGCTTCTACCAATGATTTCATTATTATGGAGAAGGGAAATGAACGCCTTCTCGGGAGTGTAAACTATTTCACATTCGAGCCTCATATCGCGAAGGTTGGTAGCTCTCTGGCCGTAAAATATGAGGAAATTTATTACTTCGATCATGGCTTAGTTAAAATGGTCTGACGGTCATACACGATCACCGTGCCGGGCTTGGCTGAGGCACGCCTTGGATGCGCCTTCAACAGAAAGACCTCATGATGCCCAATACCTCCGACGCACTCTTTTCGCAGGCGCATACCGGTGCGAACGGGAATACTGCAGGTCGTGCCGTCAAGCTTTCCATTGATGGGGTGTCGCATGCATTCGGTGATAATCTCGTGCTGGACAATGTCAGCCTCGATATCGCACCGGGAGAGTTTGTATGCGTTCTGGGGGCATCTGGCTGCGGCAAAAGCACGCTGTTTAATGCGGTGTCCGGCTTGTTGCCTATCACTACGGGTAGCATCAGGCTTGATGGAGAAGATATCGTCGGAAAGCCGGGTAATGTGGGTTATATGCTGCAGAAGGACCTGCTCCTTCCGTGGCTGACAGCGCTGGATAACATTGTTCTTGGGGCATCTCTGACCCGCGGTGCCACTCAGGATGACCGACTTAGGGCTATGGCGCTTGCCACGCATTATGGTCTTGGCGCCTATCTGAACAATTACCCGACAACCCTCTCAGGAGGGATGCGCCAGCGTATTGCACTTATGCGGACCATTACGGCTGGCCGGGATCTTATGTTGCTGGATGAGCCATTTGGCGCACTGGACAGTCAGACGCGACTGAGCATGCAGCAATGGTTACTGCAGGTCTGGGCTGAGACAGGACGTACAATCATGTTTGTCACTCATGATGTGGATGAGGCGATCTTCCTCGCAGATCGGATTGTCGTGCTGCTCCCACGGCCGGGACGGATCGGTCGTATTCTCAACGTTGATCTGGAGCGCCCCCGAGATGTTTCATGCATGACGTCCAGCACATTCATATCACTGAAAGCCGAAGCGCTTGATCTCCTTTATCGTTGACCCTTATCAGAAATGAATTTTGAAATGAGCCTGATCCGGTCGATTTTTATTCATCCTGTAGTCAAATCCATGGGTTTTTGGTCTGTGGCCATGCTCATGCTTTTGGGGGTATGGCAGGCCATTGTTTCCGTGTTCCACGTCCCCGCTTTTGTCATTCCGTCTCCAGTCGCCACGATAAGTGCCTTGTTCCAGAATGAGGTCATGATACGCGGACTGTTGTGGCAGACTTTCAAGGAAACGTTGGCAGGCTATCTTGTAGGTGCAGCGGTTGGTGTGCTCCTGGCCGTCATGATGTCACAGTTGCCGGGGCTGGGGCGCCTGCTATATCCGGCACTTGTTACATCTCAGGCCATTCCGATTGTGGGTATCGCAGCGCCGCTCGTAATCATCTTCGGCTTCGGTATGACGCCAAAGCTTATTATTGTGGCCTGGATCGTCTTCTTTCCGGTCGTGGTCAATATGATGGACGGACTGGCGCATATAGATCGTGACCAGATCAATCTCGCCCGTCTGCTTGGGGCGACGCGCCTTCGGACATTTCTCTACATACGCCTGCCAGCCTGCCTGGGACCGCTTTTTTCCGGCCTTAAGATCGGCGCTTCTTACGCTGTAACGGGGGCGGTGATTGGGGAGTGGACAGCATCTTCCAAAATGGGACTGGGAACATACTTGCTGGCGGCGAACGCGCAGATGAATTCTGTCGGGGTTTATGGTGCCATGCTTCTGATGACGTTGATTGGTATTGGCTCTTTCGCAATGCTGCTGCTACTGGAATACGTTGCCATGCCATGGCGGCACAAAGCGACATCACCTTGGCGGCGTGCCCCACACATTTGAGGGGCAGGGTCAGGGTACTTTTTATTGGGGCTACAGGACTTGCTGCTTAAAGGACTACCCAGTGCCCCAATAAAGGAGCATACCAAAACGCTGGGACAGTGCTTATAAAGCAGGCAGAGACCCAAGCCTGAACGAAAGACAAGATCCCTGACCGTACTGACATCTTATGGGTGGAGCGCTGAAACTGCGTTGGCCTTCCAGCCTTACTCCGGAAGTGAGCTGATCCCTGGGCGTGTCGTTGCACAGCAACGAGGCCTTCTTGGTGTCATTACTGAAAGTGGTCTGATTCAGGCTGATACTGCAGGGAAGCTTCTGCATACGTCGGATCCATTGGATCGGCCGGCTATTGGTGACTGGGTGGTGTGCCATCCGAGGTTTTACGAACGACGTGGCACCATTCAGGCTGTTCTGCCGCGCACGACCTGTTTTGTCCGTAAAGAAGTCGGGAAGCGGACGCAATCGCAGGTCATCGCAGCTAATATTGATGTCGCATTCCTGGTTATGACAACTGGGGCAGATTTCAACCTGTCCCGTCTGGAACGGTATCTGGCTCTCACAAGAGAAAGCGGCGCAAAGCCTGTCATGGTCCTGACCAAGGCTGATCTGTGTGAGGATATTGAGCAAGTCGCCAATGCTGCCAAGACTTGCGCCCCTGGGGTTGATCTCAGGATCGTGTCTTCTCTTGAGGGTACGGGGCTGAACGAGATTTCGGCCTATCTCGACGGACATCGCACTGGCGTCATGGTGGGAAGTTCCGGGGCAGGAAAATCGACACTTCTTAATGCTCTAATGAAAACCAACCATGCTGCGACGGGCGCTGTCTCCGAGTATGACGGGCAGGGCAGACATACGACGACCCATAGGGAGATGGTGAGCCTGCCTTCGGGTGGCCTGCTGATCGACACGCCAGGAATGCGTGAACTCGGCATGGTGAATGCAGCGGAGGGTCTCGCCGCCGCATTTGGGGAATTCAATGCTGAAGTCGAAGAGATTGCTCAGCAATGCCGCTTCCGGGACTGTAAACATGAAGCCGAGCCCGGTTGTGCGGTCCGAAAGGCTCGTGAAGATGGGAAGCTTGATGAGCGGCGTTGGAATAACTGGCTCAAGATGAAGCATGAAATCCTGCTGCAGGAGCAGAAAAATCCAGCGGGACGAAGAGCGGAGCGGCGAGAGCAGTTGCGTCTTAATAGAGAAGCCCGGAAAGCGAAGCGTCACGACTGAACTGTGGGCGTATACATAAGAGCGCCACAGTTTTCAGCGTCGGAAGAGATTTACGAATAATTTACGAGTGAAACGAGATGCATGCTCGTTGAAGCCGTTTTAAAGCGGTGCGCGCCTATCTGCTCGATAAGTAAACGACCTATAGTTTGCCTCTCTACTTCGCAACAGTACCCTTAAAGCAATCATAAAGAGCAAGCCGCGCAGCATCGGCTCGTGCTGTGCGGCTGCGCGCATGTCGCATTGTAATGGCTCTGAGGTCGAATTCTCAGCTAATTTGATATTGATCAATATGCTGCATGAGTGTGGAAGAAATTGAGAATGATGCCGAGAATTTTACCTTGACCCATACCGTATGACGATTAATTTACGCCGAAATTCGCGGAACGATAACCGATATCGTTAATCGATAGTTATTTGGTTTTTTTTATATCAACATCGCCAATGATTCCTATTGATTAAAATTAACGTCCTACCTTATGTTCGATTCCGGCGCTGAGCACGGATTAACAATTTATAATTCGTTAATAAATGCTTAACGCTTCTAGTGATGGAGGAATTAAGCATGGCTGGCGGAACAACGTATAATAGTACTCGGCAGTACTCACTTGCTAATGGTGGGACAATATCCGGCTCTACATCGACAGATATTTTTGGAGATGTGACCGTTAATGAATCGTATTTTCTAATAAATAATACGCTTTCTGGTTCTACTGCGGCGCAGTACGGAGCTATTATAGCTCAGACTGGCGATGTCGGAACAAACCTTTCTGCGACGTCCGCGGGTGCTCTGCTTGCTTCCGGCGGGACCATTACTGGCGCAACGGTTGGAAACTCTGCCGCAGTTCTGGCCTTTAACGGTGGAACCGTTACGAATTATAATGCAGCAGCAGGTGGTGCAGTTTTCGTTGGCGACCAGTCGCTCAACACGTCTGCTTCTGCGATCCTGACGTCCAAGGGACTGACAAATCTAAGTGGGCCTGGCATTGTCTCGGCTGGCACCTTGCATGCTGGGGCACAGGAAATCATCACGAGTGGTGGTACTGACCGGGGATCCCTGATCCAGGGCAGTCAGTATGTTTCTGCCGGTGGTCTCACGATCAGCAACACCGTCAACAGTGGTGGCGTTCAGAACCTGTATAGTGGTGCTATCACCAGTGGGACGATTGTTGCCTCTGGTGGTACGACGGTTGCGAGCGGTGGCGCCACCATCAGTGCGACAAACATTTCTGGTGGTGTTGTTCAGCTGAATGCTGCTGCTATTCTCCGCGGTGCGGTCGTAAGCGCCGGGGGCAAGCTTACTGTCTCAAGTGGCGCAACTGCATCCAGCGTGACTGTATCGTCTGGCGGTACGGAGAGCGTGCTGTCTGGTGGTGTCATTTCTGGCGGCACAGTGCTCAGCGGCGGCAAGGAATCTGTTGCTTCCGGTGCAACGTCTTACAACGTGACAGTCTCTTCCGGCGGCTCGCTCACAGTTGTTGCTGGCGCTGTTCTGTCTGGAACACAGGTTGCTCAGGGTGCAGTTATCGATGTCGATACGCTGACCTACGCTTCGGGCGGCACTGTTAAGCTTGACGGTAACACCCTTACGATTTCCGAAGGTGGTTCCACCTGGCAGACAACATTTGGTGGCACCTTCAAGAGCACCGACTATTTCGTGCTTGGCCGTGACACCGATGGCAGCACGATTGCAACGTTCGTTTGCTTCTGCGCCGGGACGTTGATCCTTACAGAAGATGGCGAAAAGCGCGTCGAGGACCTTCAGATTGGTGACCGCGCCATCACATATGTGGCTGGTCGTGAAGTCATCGAGCCTATCACTTGGGTTGGTCATCGTACGGCGCAGGTTCGTACGGATCTGCCGGTTGATCAGGCTGGATATCCTGTCCGTATCCTTAAGGACGCCATTTCTCCTGGCGTGCCGCATCAGGATCTCGTGGTCACTCCCGAGCATTGCCTGTATTTCGAAGGGCGCTTCGTCCCGGCTCGTATGCTCGTTAATGGTCGTAGCGTTTTCTACGATCTGACAATGACGAACTACGAGTACTTCCACGTTGAGACGGAAAATCATTCCATTCTGTGGTCCAACGGTGCCCTTAGCGAAAGCTATCTGGATACTGGAAACCGTCGTGAATTCGGTCAGCAGGGTGGTGTTGTCCGTCTTGTCAGTGGTCCGGTTCGTGAATGGAGCGTTGATGCAGCGGCACCGCTGGCAGTGACGCGTGATCTGGTTGAGCCAATCTATCGTGCACTTGAAGAACGCGCTGTAGAAATGTCCATTCCAGACCAGCGGAAGCCCGTTGTTCTAACCGAAGATGCCAACCTGCATCTTGTGACGCCTGCGGGTCATCGGATTAACGCGGCACGTCGTGCAGAAAACGGCGACTTCGTTTTCATGCTTCCTGCTGGCGTTGACGAAGTCCGTATCATGTCCCGTGCGTCTCGTCCGGCCGATGTCTTTGGTCCGGTGGTTGATGACCGTCGTTACCTTGGCGTTCTGGTCGGGGGTATCAGCCTCTGGGCAGGTAACGGTCAGAAGAGCCTGACTGCACACATCACGGAAGACGAACTGTCCGGCTGGAACAACCGCGAAGAGGGCGGCGTTCGGTGGACGAATGGCAACGCTGTTCTGAAGCTTCCTGCGCGTCAGGATCTTTCGATCGCTGTTCTGACAATTGAAGTGAAGAATGCAGGGCCATACCTGCTTGAAGATGAGACTGACAACGTAGCTGTCATCGCATCCTGAAAAACTGCTTAGAAAGTTGAACGAAATGGAAGTAACGTGCGTTTCAGGAACGCATGTTACTTCCTTCTTTCTATTTGCAGGATTTTCATAGAGTTCCGAGGAATAGGTTGACGCAATATGTTTGAACGTCTGGCCCTGAAATATGCAGCCGGACATCCGGCCTCAATTGCGATGAGCTGGTTTGAGGGAGAAGCAAGCTTCGATCAGCTTTCCCGCGATGTCAGACGAGTTGCCAACGCACTTTTTCAGCTTCGGGATCTTCTCCCGTCAGTTGTGGCCATTCGATGCGTACATCCATACAGACACTGGGTTTTCATTCTTGCTTTAGCCCGGCTCGGAATACCCTCGGCTTCGTTGCCGGGATATGTGGATGCGAACTTCCACCGCTCTGTGAAAATCCTGTCTCCGGACATCATATTGCTTGATGAGCCTGTCGACGGGCTCGAGCAACAGGTTCTGGTACTGAACGACGCCTGGTTTGAGCATGTCTGCCAGACCGGGGCAGAATGTGCTGAAACCATCACAGTTCAGCCTGACGACGTCGTGCGTTTCTCTGTAGCTGGCGGGACAAGCCAGGATGCGCGTCGTATCGCCCTGACATCGCGATATGTGGAAACTGCGGTTTATCACTTGCTGTTTCAGGATGTGTTGTCCCACACCCATCGTCCTGAAAACCTGCGCGTCTTACCGACGCTGGGGGCGGAGACTTCTAGCGGCTTTCTCATCATTCTCTCTGCCCTGGTAGCCGGGACGCGTTTGCAAATGATGACGGGTTCCGAGTTAGGGCTCGTCTTCAGCCAGGATATTCCGACAGTTGCCGTTGTTTCTCCTCGGCATGTGGAGGGCATACTTTCTCAGCTACCACCCGGCATGAGTCCCTTGGACAATCTGTTTCTGACGGTTGCGGGAGGGAAGTTACCAAAAGCGCTTTGTGCCTCCATCCGGCAAAAGCTCACCCCGAATGTTCAGGTTGTTTACGGCGCTGATGAATGTGGAGTGATTACCATTGTCTCGACGGACGTTCAGTCCAGCGATGATGACGTCGGAAAGCCACTTCCCTGGGTTGGACTGGAGATCGTGGACGAAAATCATCAACGTGTTTCTGCCGGTGAGGTGGGGCGCATTCGTGTCAGCGGCACTGGGGTTATCGGCGGATACGATCTGGACCCGGTTGCGACTGCAGTACAATTTCGGGACGGATGGTTCTACCCTGGTGATACCGGCTTTGTGGACGCCAATGGAACATTGCACCTGCGGGGCCGCGCCGACGATCTGATCAGTTTTGGCGGGGATAAGTTCGATCTGGAGAGGTTGGACGCGCGGCTTCTGGCATGTGCCGGTGTCAAGGATGGTGCGATGTTTGTTGTCCCTGATGATCAGGGACTTCCAACGCCATGGGTCGCTCTCGTGACAGAAGATGATTTTAACCTCGAACTGCTCTCAAAATGGATGAGGCAGGATTTTCCCAATCTGCCGGATGCGGCGGCTGTGTGGATTGATGCTCTTCCCCGGACCGAGGACGGCCAGCCTGACAGAGTGGCTTTACAAAAGGCAGTCAAATCCTCCTGAACAATAATATTTCATATGCTCCGTTCCATACAGATTAGAAGACAAAAAGCGGGTTTTAAATGATCGATTACGGACATGAAGTGGCAGTCGTCGGGATCGGATGTCGCCTTCCCGGGGGAATAGAGACAACCGAGGCTCTCTGGCGCTTTCTGTGTGAACAAGGCGACGCCACATCCGATGTTCCGGCTGATCGGTGGGGTATCAAGCGTTTTTACGATCCTGAATACGAAACCCCCAACAAGACCTATATGCGACGTGGATCATTCATTGATCAGAAGATCGATGAAATGGACCCGTTGTTTTTCGGTATTTCGCCGCGTGAAGCCACCCTCATGGATCCTCAGCAGCGGCTTCTTTTGGAAGTCGTCTGGGAGGCGATGGAAAATGCCGGAATTCTTCCTGCCACCCTGGCAGGAACCCGCACCGGTGTCTTCATCGGCACGTTTTCTCTGGACTGGCTCGTTGCTTGCGGTTCCCCTCTTAACCGGCCCCTGATCACGGATCATTTTGCCGCAACTGCTGCGTCAGCCACGATGCTTGCCGCGCGTATTTCGCATAATCTTGGTCTTCAGGGGCCATGCATGTCTATCGATACGGCATGCTCATCATCATTGGTGGCCATTCATCAGGCCCGTATCAGCTTGCTGAATGGGGAAAGTGATGTCGTCGTGGCCGGTGGCGTCAACATCATGGTTGCTCCACCTGCTTCCATCACCATGTCCAAAGGGCACTTTCTGGCGGCTGATGGGCGCTGCAAAAGCTTCTCTGCTGATGCGGACGGCTATGGACGCGGGGAGGGCGCAGGCATCGTCCTGCTCAAGCGACTTGCGGATGCAAAACGGGATGGAGACGTTATTCACGGTGTGATCGCGGGAACGGGCGTCAATCAGGACGGCCGTACACTGTCATTAACGATGCCCAGCGAAGATGCTCAACGTGCGCTTATCGAAGAGGTGGCTCAAAAGGCGCACATAGATCTCGCCGCGATTGGATATGTAGAAGCACATGGTACCGGCACACCAGTTGGCGACCCTATCGAGGCGCGTGCATTGGGAACGGCGATCGGTCACAAGCGTGCCTCAGAAAGCCCCCTGATTGTCGGATCCATCAAAGCCAATCTGGGACATCTGGAAGCCGCGGCCGGTGTTACCGGGCTTATCAAGGCGCTCCTTTGCCTGAAACATGGCGCTATCCCGCCGCAGGCGAACCTCACACAGGTTAATCCTGCAATCCCGTTCGCAGATCTTCATTTGAAGGTCGCCCAGGACACTCTCACCCCGCTGAAGGCTGAGGCCGGAACGGTCTATGCAGGCGTCAATTCGTTTGGGTATGGCGGAACAAACGCAGTTGCGCTTCTCAGAGCACCGAGGGCAGCTGACCAGTCTCAGAAAAGGCTGGAAGAGATCGTCAGGATGCCATCTGGACGTTTCCTGCTGCCTGTGAATGCGCTGGTAGACGCGTCTTTGAAAACACTTGCGCGCTCTTATGCAAGTCTTCTGGCATCTTCTGCCGCTCCGTCCGTAGCTAATGTCTGTTTTTCTGCAGCAACCTACCGGACGCGTCTGCCAATGCAGGCTGTCGTGTCTGGCCGGGATCGGGAAGAGCTGATTGCAGGCTTGAAAGCGCTCTCTGAAGGGCAATCTTCACCAGCGGTCACGGTGGGGCGGCGTCGAAATGGTGAGACGCAGCATCCTGTCTTTGTGTTCTCAGGAATGGGCTCCCAGTGGAAGGGTATGGGGCAGCATATTCTCAGGCAGGCCCCTGAACCTGTTTCCAGCACTATTCAGCAGATCGATAGCCTGTTTTCTGCACTTGCAGGATGGTCCATTCTGGATGAAATCCTGAAGCCTGCGGAACATTCCCGCATTGATGAAACGGTTGTCGCCCAGCCGGCCATCTTTATGGTTCAGGTTGTTCTTACTGAGCTCTTCCGTTTTCATGGCGTGGTACCCGCGGCGATCGTTGGCCATAGCGTGGGTGAGGTCGCCGCGAGTTACATCGCTGGCTCCCTGTCTCTTGAAGATGCTGTAACTGTTATCTTTCATCGGAGCCAGCAACAGGCGCGTTTGGCCGGGCGTGGTGCGATGCTCGCGATTGGGATGTCTGGCAGACAGGCTACCGAAAAATTACTCTCAGGCTATGAAGACCGGGTGTCAGTCGCCGCTCTTAATAGCGCGAAGTCTGCGACGCTTGCGGGTGAGGAGGCCGCCCTTAAAGAGCTTGCTGCGCGATGTGATCAGGATGGCACGTTCAATCGCCTTCTCAGAGTTGAAGTCCCCTATCACAGTATCCTGATGGAAGAGATCCGAGATGATCTTCTAAACCCGCTTGCAGCACTCGCTCCGAGAAACCCGAACATTCCGCTCTATTCAACAGTAACGGGCACGCGCTGGGCTGACGATGCTCTTCATGATGCGGAATACTGGTACGGAAATGCGCGGCAGCCCGTCCTGTTCCATGATGCTATTCAGAACTTAATGGGCGACGGGCACCGGGTTTTCCTTGAGATTGGTGCACACCCGGTGCTGGGCGGTTTGATAAGGGAAACAGCGCAGCAGATTGACGGGGACGTTGCCGTCATTGCCAGCCTGAGCCGCAAAGACGCGGAAGATACAGCCATAGCGCGCAGTATCGCCAAACTCTACATGGCTGGCGTGCCGTTGGATTGGTCTCTGCTGACGGGAGGGCATCGGACGGACCTTCCTCATTATGCGTGGTCTCGAAGCCGGTTCTGGTCTGAGACTGAGGTTTCGCGCAAGGATCGCCTCGACGGAACCGTTCATCCGGTTCTCGGTATTCCAGTCAGCGCATCCCGGCCGGGGTGGCTTGCGGACATTAATCGCAACTACATGCCGTGGTTGCCCGATCATAAAGTGGACGGGATCTGCCTGTTTCCGGCTGCGGGCTATATTGAAGGCGGCTTGGCTTTACATCGTCAGATCGAACGCTCTGATGCCGCAATTCTGGAAGATCTGGAAATTGGTCAGGCTCTCCTTCTGGATAGCCTCACGCCACCTGTTGTCGAGTGGGCATTTGATGAAGAAACGCGCGTTCTGACGGTATCATCGTCTCATGGCGACGATGGTGAAGAAGAGTGGATTCAGCACGCTAAGCTCCGTGTTTTGGCAAGTGTGCCATGGGCAGCAGACCCGGTGGCTCCTGAGAGCTTACAAGCCGATCTCAAACACGAAATTCTGCCAGGAACGTTCTACGCGAGACTTGCAGAGCATGGCTTCTCGTATGGCCCGGCTTTTCAGACGATCAAAGAGCTGAAGGCCGGTGAAGGCATTGCCTTCGCGCGTCTGGAGTTGGCAGATGCTGAGAGCATCACAGAGTATTTTCTTCATCCGGCACTGCTTGATGGTGCTTTCCAGGCATTGATCGGTGCCGGATACAGCGCTGCGGAAGAAAGAGTTTTTGTTCCGACAGGCGCGCGGCAGGTCGTCTATCGTGGAGGACACCATAAAGTCCTTCTGGCTCATGCTGCTCTGACACGTCGTTCCGAAGCCGGCATTGAGGGCGATATCCGGCTCTTTACAGAAGCGGGTGAACCTGTTGCCGAAATCCTCGGCTTCAAGGCGCGGGCTATTCGAAAGCTGGTCGCTGCAGGTATGGGAGCGGAAAATGTCCGTCGTTTCTATCGCCCGGCGTGGGTTCAGACGGAGTTGCTTCCGCATTTTGCGGAGCCTCTAACAGCACTGGTTCTGGGGCGTGATGGACCTCTGCTGGAGCAGTTCAGTCAGGTTTCTGCTGGCCAGGGGATTATGGTTGATACCCTGAAGATCGATGATGTGGATCAGGCGGCCCTGGCAGAGACGCTGGCTCAAACGAATGATGCAATCCTTTATCTGTGCTCACCTATCGAAGACGCAACCGGAAAACAGGGTATTGCAGAGATCCTGCGTCTCGTCAGGGCGATCAGGGTTTCGGAAGACGGTGAAGCTGCGCCGAAATGCCTGATCGTCACGCGCGGGGCAGTTTCTGCGGAAGCGCTTCAAAGTGATGATCTGGATACAGGGCAGGCCGCTATCCGGGGGTTTGCACGAGGGGTCGCATCAGAGCGGCCAGATCTTGCGTTTCGCATCGTCGATATCGGGCGTGTGGTTGACGACGCTACGTTGCAGCAGCTCTGTGCGGAAATTGTTCAGCAGGATGCAGAGGACGATATCGTCCTCCGCCCTGGCCTGCGGGCTGTAGGGCGTCTAACCCCGTCAGAAACGAAGCCTGAACCTGTGCCGACGCTTTATCATCCCAACGAAACTGCGGATGGGCGGCTTGTCGGGGTCCGTCTTGTGAGTGCATCGAATGGTTCGCTGGATAGGCTGCATCATGAGCGGTTTGTCGCAGATCCGCTGCAACCAGGTCAGGTCCTGTTTCGAACGCTCGCCGCAGCACTGAACTTCAAGGACATTTTGAAAGCGACCGGCCTTATTCCGCAAAGTGTTGTGGATGATACGTTCCATGGCGAAAGCCTTGGCATGGAAGCTTCTGCTGAGGTGATTGCTATCGGTGAGGGCGTAACGGATTTTGCGCCGGGCGAACGATATCTCGTCTCCTGGCCGGGGTGTTTTGCGTCTCATTTCACTGCTGACGCAGAAAGTATTTTTGCGCTTCCCATTGAAGGGCTTGGGTCGCCACTTGAGGCCGCCACGCTGCCTGTGGCTTTCATCACGGCGTATTATGGTTTGTGCCGTCTCGCGCATCTTGAAAAGGGTGAAACAGTCCTGATTCATTCCGGGACTGGAGGCGTTGGTCTGGCGGCAATCCAGTTGGCGAAACGGGTGGGAGCCCGGATTTTTGCAACTGCGGGAAGCCCGGAGAAACGGCAGTATCTTAAAGAACTCGGATGTGAGGGCGTTTGGGATTCTCGTTCGCTGGAATTCGCGGAAGGGATACGGGACGTCACGCAGGGGCGCGGTGTTGATGTCGTTCTGAACTCCTTGCCCGGAGAGGGGCAGACGCACAGCTTGTCGATCGTGGCTCCCTATGGCCGATTTGTCGAAATCGGAAAAAAGGACATCATTGAAAAACGCGGATTGCCCCTCGCTCCGTTCAATGAAAACCTGTCTTTCTTCTCACTCGACCTTGATCGGATGATGCTGGAGCGGCCCGCGCTGATGCGGTCACTCCTGTCAGATGTGGCCGCGCTATCCAAAAGCGGAGACGTGCAACCTTTGCCTTTGGAAAGCTTTCCTGCGCGCGATGCCGCCGGAGCGTTCCGTCTGCTGGCATCTGCCAAGCACATGGGCAAAGTCGTTATTGATTACTCCGATCTGGACGACCTCAAAGCCTCGCCCTTGCCGAGGCCGCAGCCGCAGGTGTCGGATGGAAAAACATATCTTATTACAGGCGGCCTGAGTGGCTTTGGCTGGGCAACCGCTGAATGGTTGATTGAACAGGGCGCTCGTAACTTGGTTCTGCTGGGTCGCAGAACACCGGAGGAAACCGGGGTGAGCGAGCAATTGGCAATCCAGCGTGCCGCAGGCGTGCACATTCATACCATCCAGGTCGATGTCTCGCACGAAGAGGCTATGCAGGATGTCTTCGAGGAAATTGCCTTTACGAGCAATCTCCCACCAATTCGTGGCATTTTTCATTGTGCTGGAATTTTGGACGACGCGCTTGTCCAAAATCTGGACGAAGCGCGGATTGGCCGGGTTCTTGAGGCAAAAGCCCAGGGCGCAATCATCCTTGACCGTTTGGTTCAAGGCATGGACCTGGATTATTTCGTGCTGTTTTCGTCTGTCACTACGGTGCTGGGGAACGTCGGCCAGAGTGCTTATATCGCCGCCAATGCCGTTCTGGGGGCGGTAGCGGCCAATCGCTGGAAGGATGGAGAGGCAGCTCTCGCGGTTGATTGGGGAGCGATTGCAGATGTGGGCATGCTAAGCCGGAACGAGACTGCGGCTCAGGCTTTAGAAGCCGCCGGTCTTAAGGGAATGCCGGCTCATGATGCGTTGGCCCACTTACCAGAAATGCTTGCGCTAGAGTTGCCGGAAGTTGCCTGTGTTGAGATTGACTGGAAAAAATGGGCGCAGATTGTTCCCGGGGCAAACGCGCTGGCCCGCTTTTCACTTGTTCGCCTAGCGGATGCCAGTAATGGAGCGACCAGTGAGCGGCTCGCCACACTCTCGGCATTGCCGGAAGATGAACGTCTTCCTTATGTTGTAGAGCAGGTGAAGGTTCTGATTGCCCAAACATTGCATCTGGAGCCGACAAGCATTGATGACCGTGCACGCTTGTCCGAACTTGGGATCGACTCTTTGGCCGGCGTTGAACTTCAAACGGCTCTGCGGTTAGAGTTTGGTGTCGAAGTCTCCATCCTTGTTCTTGCACGTGATGAAAGTATCCGGAAAATGTCCCAGTTTCTTTTGAACAGGGTCAAGATCGGCCAGACGGCGCAACTCCCATGACACAGTCCTTTGCCACGGTTCTTGCCGCTGATGGACAGGAAATACTGGATTGGCAGCGGAGCACGATCGTTGATGCGCTGTTCTTTCATGCCGCCAGAACGCCGGACCTCAAAGTCTATACTTTGCTCGGAGACGGCGAAAATGAAACGGACACTGTAACGGCGTCTGAGCTTGCTGCGCAGGCTACGGCGTTGGCTGTATGGCTGAAGCGAATGCTTGAGCCCGGTGCTCGGGTGCTTCTGCTGTATGAAAGCAGCCTTGATTACATTCGTGGACTTCTCGGGTGTCTGTGCGCGGGGCTGGTACCGGTTTCAGGCGTGTATCCCAAAGCGTTTGGCGCGCGGGACCGGTTTGTCGCGCTGAGAGATGACGTTGAAGCTGCGGCGGTTATAGGCAATCGCAGCATTCTCACCGAGTTTCAGAAAGTTTGCCCCGATAAGGTCGATGGTTCGCGGTTTCTGTGGATCCCGACAGACAAGATCCGCCCGTCTGCAAAGCACGAGAGTGTGGCACATCCTTTGCCAACGGATGTTGCGCTTATTCAGTACACGTCGGGCTCCACACGGACACCACGGGGTGTTCTGCTCACGCATCGCAATATCGCGCATAATCTGTTCCGTCAGGCAGAGGCTTTTGGGTATCGGCAGGGCGATTGCGGCGTTAACTGGCTTCCTCTCTCTCATGACATGGGATTGATTGGGGGCGCCCTCATGACACTGGCAACCGGAGGGCGTTGTATTCTGTTGCCGCCAGAAGTTGTTGCTGAAAAACCGATACGGTGGTTGCGGGCTATTAGTCGTTACAGGGCGACGCTCTCAGGTGGCCCGAATTTCGCATACGGAATGTGCGTGCGGTCTATCGCCCCCGAAGACGTTGCATCGCTGGATCTGTCCTGCTGGGAAGTAGCGTTCAACGGGGCAGAATATATCCGCTCAGACACGATGCAGTCATTTACAAAACGTTTTGCGTCATCCGGGTTTGATGAACGTGCATTTTTTGCATGTTATGGCCTTGCAGAAGCGACCTTGCTGGTCACGGCCAGTGAGCGTGGGCAAGGCGTGTCGTTTCGGGAGTTTTCCCGTGACGGTCTTGCGCATGGTCATGCACTCCCGCCGCGCGATATCCTCGACAGGCGCCTTTTAGCAGGCTGCGGCAGGCCACCATCTGACATTATCGTACGAATTGCCGATGGGGACACTGAAACAGCGCTTCCAGATGGAGACGTCGGAGAAATTCGTATTCATAGTCCCGGCGTCGCAACCGGGTACGTGAACCGCCCTGTAGAAAACAGTCGGGTTTTCGAAGGGCATGTTGGGGGCGAAGAAGGGACGTTTTTACGGACAGGGGACCGTGGTTTTCTGCTGGATGGAACGCTGTATGTCACTGGCCGTCAGGATAATCGGATCAAACTCGGCGACAGTGTTCTTGATCCTGAAGATATTATCGCTTGTCTGGGAGCGTTCGAAGCCGATATTCGGCTGTTCTCAACGGCAGTCTTTGATGAGACCATTGGAGACAAAACGTCGCTTGTTCTTGTGACTGAACTCCCATCGGGATCAGATGGTGATCTGACGCAACTGGGTAAAGCTATCGGCGAGACGATCTGCACACATTTTCCGACGCGGCGTTGCCGTGTCGTTTTCCTGCGCGCCAGTGCGATCCTGAAAACGCCAAGCGGAAAAATCAGAGTGGCGGAAACCAAGAAGGAGCTTCTTCAGGGCAATATTGCGATCCTTGGCGAATATACTCATAGTCCAGCCGGGTCTGGCCAAGTGCGTATTCTGAAAATTGCAGAGGGGAAAATGTGAGCATGAGCAGCCCCTCAGTGCCTCCAGTGCAACCCGCTTCTATTGCGCCGACGCAGGAAGGGCCGGGAGGTATTCGCTTCGATTTTAACGATGGATGCCGCGTTCTTCTACCTGCTGGTAATTGGCATGTTGTCCTGAAAGATCTGGATACGCACACGGTTTTATTTTCCGAGGACGTGTCTCAGGGGATCGTACAGAGCATAAAAAGATATTACCTGCGCTATCAGATCGAGATTACAAAAGACGGCGAACCCTTCTTTACATATGAAATGCACCTGAAAGATCAGCCCGTTCTCGTCAGAATGCGGGAAGGCGGCATCGGTGATCATCTGGCTTGGTTCGGGCAAGTGGCAGAGTTTGCCCGCAAACACGAATGTCGGCTGACATGCATGGTGCGCCCGGACATCGCCAGTCTGCTCATCCCGGTGTATCCCCACATTCGGCTTGTATCGACTGAAGAAGAGGCAGGAAAAGACTATTATGCCTCTTATAAAGTTCTGATTTTTTACAATGACGTTGCCCGCAACCATAGTCCTGTGGATTATCGTGAAGCAGGCCTGGAAAATAATGCGGCTCTTATTCTGGGCCTTTCGAGGACATCACGTCCACCCGATGTTGACGTCATGGAGGGAGGGAGGCCTCTTGCGGAACGATATGTCTGCATTGCGACCCAGGCGACATCCCAGAACAAATACTGGAACAATCCGTTTGGTTGGCTGGAGACGATCCGTTTCCTGAAAAAGCATGGCTATCGAGTCATCTGTATCGACAGGAGCCGGGTTAACGGCGTCGGAACCATTTGGAATAATATTCCATATGGGGCGGAAGATTTCACAGGCGCGCTGCCTCTTGCAGAACGTGCGAGATGGTTGCGGTATGCAGAGTTTTTTATTGGGCTTTCCAGCGGTCTAAGCTGGCTTGCTTGGGCAGTCGGTACGCCTATTGTGCTGATCAGCGGCTTCACGCGGCCTGACAATGAGTTTGAAACACCCTACCGCGTGATTAACTGGAATGCCTGCAATGGGTGTTCCAATGATATCCGCTGTCAGCTTGATCCTGCCGACTATCTTTGGTGTCCGCGGCAGAGTGGCACCGACAAACAGTTCGAATGTACCCGACTGATTTCTTCGCAGCAGGTAATCGACACAATCATGAAAATTCCCGATTTTGAGGGAGTGTCAGAATGACGACTGCAAAAGCGAATGACATCTTCCAGTCAATCATGCTTGCTGGACATTCCAGTAAGCCTGTTGCGACGCCGCCTGCCGTAGATCCGTCTGATGAGACTGACAGCGTCTCGAAAGTAACTACGGCTGCCGCATCAACCGAGACCGCGACATTTCCGAGCCCTTCAAACGTGGCAACGCAGGAAGGGTCTGCGGGTATTCGATATGATTTTAACCAAGGGGTCCGTGTCACGGTTCCCAAAGGGATATGGCGCGTTCGGCTTACTGATCTTGATACAGACACTGTTATTTTTGACGGTGAGGGGAGTGATGCGACCTTTCAAAGCCGAAAAAAGCATTACCTGAACGCAAGGATCGAAGTCTTCCAGGCGGGAATGCTCGTTTTCTCTCACAACTATGACGCTCAGGGTAAAAAAATAGCCATTCTTATGGCAGGCAGTACGATCGGCGATACGGCTGGTTGGGTGCCATATGCTGTGCGTTTTGCACGAGACCATGCATGCGAACTCACAGTGATGGTATCGGAGCAGATGAAAGAACTGCTTTCCACTTCATACCCAGATATCAGATTTGTTGAAAAGCATGAGTTCAGCGCGTTAAAAGACGAGTTTTACGCCACGTATTATATCGGTTTATTCTTTGGGGATGAAGACAACACCTGGCAACCTGCCGACTTTCGGATTGTTGGATTGCACAGAACAGCAGGCTATATTCTCGGAGTTTCTCCCGAGGAAGAGCCTCTGCATCTGGATATTCCTGACGAAAGACCGATTGAAGAGCCTTATGTTGTTATCGCCAGTCAGGCCAGTGCCCAGTGCAAATACTGGAATAACCCGACGGGTTGGTATGACGTCGTGGAGTTTCTCAAGCGGTCAGGGTATCGCGTTATCTGCATCGACCGAGAAATAAAATATGGCCAAGGCCTTCATTGGAACCAGATCCCTCATAACGCGGAAGATGAGACTGGCGCCCGGCCCCTTCGCGAACGCCTTCAGTGGCTAAAGCACGCAGAGTTTTTTGTAGGCCTGTCGAGCGGTCTCTCCTGGCTCGCCTGGGCGGCTGACACACCCGTTGTCATGATTTCCGGATTTACACATCCGATAAACGAATTTCAGACACCGTATCGGGTTTTTAATACCAACACCTGCAACAGTTGCTGGCACGATATTCGGCATCCCTTCAGCCATAGTGACTTTCTTTTCTGCCCCCGTCATGCGGGCACCAGTCGTCAGTTTGAATGTACGCGGAATATCACATCTGGTCAGGTCATTCGGACTATTAAAGCAGTGATGCGTGAACACCCGCTAGAGAGTGCGCATCGTCCTTTAGAATGAATTATAAAATGCTCCCTCTGAGTAAGGGGCAAGCTCGGGTAGCCATTTTTTTTAACGTGCCCCCTGAAGCTGTCCCGCTTGCGCTCTCCCTGAACCGCGTTACTGTTCCGGTTCTTACGTATCCGGAAGAACCGGGAAGCAGGAGGCCAGATTGCTTTATTCATTGACCAAAGAGCGCAGCAGTCGGCGTCAGTTTCTGATCGGTGGTGCGGCGCTATCCTGTAGCGCTCTGGTGGGATGTGCCTCTTCCAGTGAGGGAAGGTTCTCCAAAGTAGACGCCCTGGCGCGACAGGCCGTGAAAGACAAAGAGACTCCTGGCGTTGTTCTTGCTGTTGGTCATAACGGCGAGATCGCACATCGCTATGTGTATGGAAGCCGGGCTCTGGTGCCTACTCGTGAGCCCATGACCTGGGACACGCGGTTCGATATGGCATCGCTGACCAAGCCAACAATGACGGCTCTGGCTGTCATGCAGTTGGTGGAACACGGAAAAATCAATATTGACGATCCGGTCGTGCGTTATCTTCCAGAGTTCGCAGCCAACAAAAAATCGGCTGTCACCCTGCGGCTTCTGCTGACCCATTATTCGGGCCTTCCCCCGGATGTGCCGCTTGATACTCCATGGAGCGGAAAAGCAGAGGCTGTCCGCCTTGCCATGACATCGCCGCTTGCTAATCCGCCAGGGGCAAAGTTTGTCTATAGCGATATCAATTACATTACGCTGGGCCTGATCGTGGAAAAGGTTACAGGTCAGCCCCTGAACCAGTATGTCGCTGACAATATCCTAACGCCCTTGGAAATGTCGCACTCCGGTTACCTGCCGGACGCTGCCTTACAGCCTGATATTGCGCCTACGCAGTATGATGACCAACATCACATGTTGCGCGGCGTCGTGCATGACCCGACCGCCCGCCGCATGGGGGGCGTTGCAGGGCATGCGGGGCTTTTCTCCGATGCGCAGGACATGTGCCTGTATGCACAGGCATTACTGGATCGTCTCGCTGGTCGTCCCAGCACGTTTCCGCTTCAAAGAAGTACATTGGAGTTGATGACAACCCCACAACAGCCCGCTGGTAAAACTGACCTGCGAGGACTGGGCTGGGATATCGCCACGCACTATTCCTCCCCAAGAGGGGATCTGTTTTCGGCGAGATCATTCGGCCATACCGGCTTTACGGGGACGTCGCTCTGGATTGACCCTGAGAATGACAGTTATGTGCTCATTCTGACCAATCGGGTTCATCCGTTCGGGGGGCACAGTGTCGTGAAACTCCGGCATGATATTGCCACGGACGCTGCTCGGGCACTGGGCGTAGCCGCACACGCCTGATCATGTTCTGAATGGCGGACCTGTCAAAGCTCAAAAGTTGACAGGTCCGCCATTCAGTATGGGTTAATCGTCAAGACGGATGGTGTTAGCCATGCGTCTTGTTGATGAAGTTGACAACATTATCATGAAGCTCGGTGAGGGCTGGTGCATGGGCATAGACCATGTGACCGGATTCATACTGATGAATTTCGATGTTTGAGGCCAGCTTGTGAGGGATCGGGAGATGCTGCATCTCATAGATCCCTTCGAAGAAAGGCGTCCCCAGATCGTAGTATCCCTGATTGAGCATAATCTTCAGGCTCGGGTTCTGCTTCATGGCGCTTGCAAGGTCCGGCAGGACATTTGGCGCGCCCTTGGCTGGCCGACCGGCGCCTGGCTGCTTATGCACAAAGGCCCATTTGCCGATTGAATGGGCGCTGACCTTGTATTCTTCGTAGCCGTCATTGAAAGCCGGGTTTGTTCCGTAATGCAGCGTATTGCGCGCATAATCGTTGAAGGCGGACACATAGGCTGACTGCATCGCGGCAAACTGGGGGTCATAGTCAGGGGTCTGCGCCAGTGGATCAATCGCTGGCCCGGAGAAGCGACTGTCCAGACGGCCTGTGTCCATTCCGTCATCGCCGAGCAGGGTTTTGGCAAATTCGCCACCACTGACGCGTAGGTCAGCTTTCTTCAGGTAGTCGACGGGAAGGCCCGTATATTGGTGCAGCTTCTGGGCCGTTTGTTCCAGCTTTTCGTCTGAAATGGCGGTGCCGTCCTGAAGGGCGCTGGTATAGTCCGTAAGCGCGAAATGTTCGACTTCGCTCAGGAAGCTTTTCAGGTCTTTGGGCTGTGCTGGCAACTTATGATGATACCAGGCCGTGGCAGCGAAGCTAGGCAGGGCAAGGACATAGGGCTGATCAACGCTGGGGTTTGATTTCACGTTGTCGATCGAATTGTCGTAATCCAGAATCTGCGACAACAGCATAACGCCATTCAGATCGATGCCTTTTTCAGAGGCCAACTGGTTGGCGACGATTGCTGAGCGCGTCGTGCCGTAGCTTTCTCCGAAGAGGTATTTGGGAGAGTTATACCGTCCGAAACGGGTCAGAAACTGAGCAATGAAGTCCGTGAAGGCTGCGGCGTCCGGATCTGTACCGTAGAAGGCTTTTTCCTTATCTTTGCCGACAAGGCGCCCAAAGCCAGTGCCTGGCGCATCAATAAAAACAAGATCCGTGGCATCCAACGGGCTGTCATTGTTATCAATCAGTTTGTACGGGGCCGCTGCTGTGTGGCTGTCATCTGCGGTGACGATACGATGTGGGCCAAAAGCACCCATATGCATCCAGACACTCGAAGAACCGGGACCACCATTATAAACAAACGTAATCGGGCGGTTCTCTGCATGCGCGCCCTTCTTGAAATAGGCCACATAGAAAATGGAAGCGACGGCGTCCGGGTTTTTCTTTTCAGCTTTTGGATCGCTGGGACCGGTATCGGAATCATCCCACCCTTGGGCATGGACAATCAGCGTGCCGGTGACGGCCTGATAAGGAATGTGCTGACCACGAATGGTTACAGCTCCATCTGATACAACCTTCTGGGGTGTTGTCAGAAACTGCGATGCCGTTTCAGCCTGTTTGACGTTGTCAGAGACGGGGGCCTCCGCGTGAGCTGTGAGACAGGTGGCTGCCAGCAGGCTGACAGCAAGAAAAGAACGGGTCAGGATGCCTGAACGCATGGGTAACTCCTTACAGATTAAAATGATTTTGTAAGGAATACGGAACCGTTACAAGTTCAGGATCTGGTGAGGGAAATGCGGCACCTCTGAACTGTCACGTTCTGTCTGACGAAACAGGGGCATACCGCACTCTTTTCGTTGAAAATAATATTTTCGCAATCTTCAGAACGATCGTTTTCCGTTAGCTGAATGATGATCCAGACGGATGTCCAGATCATCGTTCAGCTCTGTTTCAGGCCGCGGGCGTCAAACGCTGGATGCGCATGGCTTCCTTGCGATGAGCCCCAAGAATATCCCCCAGGTTTTTCAGCACAGGCTGCCCGTTCTCAACCAGAATTTTGCCGTTGACGATAGTGGTTCCGGCAGTCGCCGGGGCGCAGCGAAGCCACGCTTCCACGGGGTCCGTCAAAGCCCCTGCAAGGGAAATGTCCGACATCTGCCAGATAACCAGATCCGCACATGCCCCGGGGCGTAGATGTCCTATCTCATCATCCCAGCCCAGGCAGGCAGCTCCACCGCGTGTAGCCATATCCAGAGCGTCTCGGGCCGTCATGGAGTGTGGGCCATTGCGAAAGCGACCCAGAAGGAGTGCCATGCGGGTTTCCAGCCAGAGCGATGCATGGTCTGTCGAAGCTGAACCGTCACAACCAAGCCCCACACGCATCCCACGACGCCGCATATCCATGGCATCCGCAGAGCCGCCTCCAATCATCATGTTGGAGCAGGGACACTGCGCCGTGCAGACGCCAGCATGCGCCAGACGGTCGATTTCGTCAGAGGAGGGATAAATGTAGTGTGCCACCCAGGAGCGAGGGCTAGCCCAACCTACACGTTCGAAATATTCTGTTGGTGTGCAGCCATAGACCTCCGCACAATAGCGGTCCTCATCGTGATCTTCTGCCAGATGGGTGTGTAACCTAAGGTCATATCTGTCTGCCATGGCAGCAGATTCTGTCATGATCCGTTCGGAGACGCTGAAAAGAGAGCAGGGCGCCAGAGCGACCCTGCCCATCGCACCTGGAGAGGCATCATGATAGGTTTTTACCAGCCTTTCGCTGTCTGCCAGAATGGTCTCTTCGTCCTGCACGACGGATGCGGGTGGAAGTCCTCCATCCTCTACGGATCGCGTCATGGAGCCGCGAGTGGCGTGGAAACGAAAGCCTATATCCCTCGCCGCACGAAACTGGGCGTCGATCAGAAAGGGCTTGGGATGGACATACATGTGATCCATGGATGTCGTGCAGCCCCCCATCAGCAGCTCAATCATTGCCACCGCTGTTGAGAGGTAAACAGACTCTTCGTCCAGTCCGGCCCAGAGCGGATATAATCCCTGAAGCCACTCGAACAGCGTCCCATTGGTTACGGGGGCATAAGAGCGTGTGAGATTTTGATACATGTGATGGTGGGCATTGATCAGGCCCGGAGTTACCAGCTTTCCATTAGCCGATATGATTTTTTCTGCTTGTGGAGCAGCTTCTCCGGAGTGACCTGTGGAATGAACGCGCCCGTCTTTAATGGCGATCCACCCATTGGGGATTTCCCAATTCCGATCAATGTACAGAGAAGCATTTGTGATGAGGAGGTTGACCGTCATTGCGGCATCCTTTCCCAATAACCATCAGCAAGCCATGATCACTCATGGCTTTCGCAGAAGGCCCTGTTCCGGAGATGCGAAGTCCGGATCGTCATCAAACTTGCTTTGAGCGGGCGAGGAAGGCTTATCCTAGCATCAGGTTCGTCCTGCTGTCACGAGCCATGTGCCGCCCAGAATTCTGCCTGCAATGCGGCAGCTTCCTTTTCCAGCAGGGGGCCTACGACCTCCACTGGCTGTTGGCCAGCAGCAAAGACGGTCCTGCAAGGGAGATCCAGTGTGGGATTTTCTGCGTGATTGCCGGTCATGTCTTTCAAGTCCGTTTCGGACTGGCCGTAAACCACGCGTCCGATCCCGGACCAGTAGATCGCACCTGAACACATCGCGCAGGGTTCTGCAGAACTGTAGAGCGTGCAATGGCGCAGGCGTTCTGCCCCATAAGCTTTGCTGGCCCGGCTTGCGAGGAGACGCTCTGCATGGGCTGTCATGTCGCATCCTTCTGCGCTGTAGCCATTACCCTGTTCCATCAGAACAGCGCCTGTCTCGTCCACGAGAATAGACCCGAACGGATGATCACCGCCGTCACGTGCTTTTCTGGCAACATCGAACGCCATACGGAGAAAACGCAGGTCGTCTGTTTCTGTAATCATGCAATCAGTTCCTTATTCCTTGACCAGACGGCCATTGATCCAGACACGATCAATCGTCTCAGGCGAAGCATGACAGACAATTTTCTGGGCACAGCTGGCCGCACTGTCTTGCGATGATAATCGCAGACTGCCTGATGTGCAGCGAAGCTCCAGCGCATCGAACGCCTGTCCGGGCAGGAGTTGCCCACTCGGCACCCCGAGAGCCTCCGCGCCGCCTCGTGTTGCAAGCCAGAACGCTTCCTGAAAATCTATCCTGTGGTTAGGGAGGCCACGTTCTGCCGGAGGAATTTCGGGGTTTGTCCCGCTTTCCAGCATCCGGGACGCCAGAACGGCCTGCCGTGCATTTTCAAAGATGGACGGAGAATACCCGCCTGAAAGGTCTGTGCCCAGCCCACAGTGAACGTGCTCATTGAGAACGTCGCGAACGGGAAGGGCCGCTCCTGCAAAAAAGGCGTTGGAAATCGGGCAGTGGGCAAGTCCGGCATTGCGCTCTTTGACCAGTGTCCGGTCATTCTGGTTCAGGAACCCTGCGTGCGCCAGAATGGTATGGTCTCGCAGGAGACCAAAAGCATCCAGTGCAGACGTGTCTGTCTGGCCTGTTCTCTCCAGAACATGATGATGCTCCCAGTCGCTTTCTGACGCATGGGTCTGCACTCTGACACTCATTTCTGCGGCAAGTGCGCCAAGACCATTCAAAAGCGCGTCGGAGCAGGCAGGAATAAAGCGAGGCGTAATAACAGGCTGGACCAGACCGGCCTCGTTGCCTGGCAAGGCTCGGACGGCATGAATGAAGCGTCGCGTTGCATCGAGAGCGTCCTGAGCGCTGGCCTGACGATAGTCTGGTGGACACAGGTCCGGATGATCCATTGCCACCAGTCCAACGAACCCGCGTTGCCCGTATTTGAGGCATGTGCGGGCAAGAACAAGACTGGCTTCTTCGTGGATCGTGGCAAAATAGAGCGCAGTGGTTGTGCCGTTTCGCAGAAGGGTTTGAACCAGGTCCTCATAAACCGTGGCTGCGAAGGCTGCGTCCGAATAGCGGGCCTCTAGAGGGAAGGTATATGTGCCCAGCCACTCTTCCAGCGGACGATCCAGAGCCGTGCCAGCTTGAGGCCATTGCGGCGCATGAATGTGTAGATCTGTCAGGCCGGGAACGAGGAGGGTGTCGTCTGGTAGGTGAACAAGAGTTTCACTGCTTTGCAGGCCTTGATAGGCCTGTGTGCCGCAGATTGCGCGACGCTGAATGATCCCGTCGTCGCCAACCAGCAGAGCCACATTTTCCAGAAAAGCCTGCTGAGGCGTTCGGGACGCCAGCGCCCGGCCGGTGACGACAAATGCACTCACGACAGAGCACCATACGTCACGCCTTTTCCTTTAAGCCAGCGCCTGTAAGCCACGGACGAACGATCTGCCATGGTCGGAATTTCATATTTTCCGTCCAGTGGCATCAGGCGAGGGCGCTGGTTTTCAAGAATGATCCTGTCCTGAAGAAAAATGAATTGCTGGAATTCAACCAGTCCGTCCAGTGAGGAACTGTCGTCGATCAGGAACATCACTGGGTGCGCCCGGGAACGGGTTGCGGTCATCGGTTGGACGAACAGAGCGATGACGTCCTGTCTCTCGGGGGAGGCCGGGCAGGTTTTATAAAGAAGCGTGGAGAACGGGGCGGCAACTCGATAGGTATAGTCAGTTAAAATCCCGCCGGACGCGGAGAGTGCCGCTTGAGGCTGGAAGAATGTACAGTCGGTTGCCCAGATTTCTGCACCGTCTTCTCGTGTTTCGATCTGATATCGCCGAACTTCGGTTTCAGGCTCTGCCCCAAGAATGTTGGTATGAACAAAGGGGAAGTGGGCCATATCGAGGAAGTTTTCGACGACCCTTAGGCCTGACGAATGTACGGCAATAGACCCACAACATACCTGCCGGCGGTCTGGCTCAGCAGCCTCGGGAATGGCGGGGATATCCCGGACGGGCTCTCCAAGAGACGTCCAGAGATAACCGTAGCGTTCCTGCACGGGGAGGGGGCGATTGCCGCAGAGCGCCTGAAACGCATTGTTTTCGTCGCGGGAGATCTCAATCATCCGGTCGAGCAGCATGGTCTGGAAAGTCACACTTGTCAGATCCCCGACCATAGCCACAGGATACCAGTGTGATAACGTCTCTGGATCGGGGCTGGTCATGGCACGGCAACCTGCTGCTGGTGACGGATGGGAAGAGTTAATCATGCTCCCCGGCATTGATGGAATACAGAATATTGATAAACCGGAAAATTCTTATTGTGAAATGAGATAAGAAAGGCATGATCCAGTGGTTCGGGAGATTCGTTTCGAAGGGCGCTTTGATCCCGAGCTGTTCCGGGATTTTGCTATTGCCCGGGCGCGCCTTCTGGCCGTGGAGATTACAGACATGTCTGTTTCAGATCATTGTTTTTCAGTTCGGCTGGTGGGTGAAGAAGCACTTCTCGGAATGTTCGAGATGGCATGTCTTCTCGGGCCAGCGGGCTGTATTGTGACAGGGACGGAGAGCCTCGGATGACGGGATGGTTTCCAGTTGCTCTCACTATGGATGTTCCCGCTGGAACAGCAGCTCCGGCACGCTTGTCTGGCAAAGAGATTGCTCTTTGGCGTGGCGCGGATGGTGAGATCCATGCCTGGGAAGATCGCTGCCCACACAGAGGAATGCGGCTGAGTTTCGGTTTCGTGCGGAACGGAAATCTGGCTTGTCTCTACCACGGCTGGCAGTTTGGAGCAGATTCAACGTGTCGCCGCATTCCAGCTCATCCTGAACTCCGTGTGCCGGGCACCATTCGCGCGACAGCTTATCAGGTGCAGGAGCGATGCGGAATGATTTGGGTGAGCCTCGATGAGAAGCCATCACTTTCGCACCTGCCGGAAGGCGAGGCGTCAGGCGTTCGGAGCTTGCTGGTTCAGGTGCCTTTGCAAACTGCACGGACGTCTCTCAATATGGAGGCTTCGAACTGGAAGCAGCAGGATAACTGTCTTTTCGCTGTGCATGAACCAGCCGTTGGCCTGACCATGTTGCATGTTGCGTCATGGACTGTCGCCGGGCAGCGGGAGGCTGCGCGACAAGCTGTGCAGCTACGGGACCGTCTGGAAGCTATCAAGGAGACCGTTTTAGCATGAGGTTACGAGACTGGGCACTTGATGACAGATGCTATGCAGTTCGGCTGGGAGCGTCCCTGATGGGAGTGAAGCTGCCTGCCGTCACGGAGGATAGCGCCCTGGAAAGTGGCCCAGCCCTTGAACTCGTCGACGATGTTCTTCATGGCCCGTTAGAGATCCTGAAACGGCTCGTAACGCTTCCAGATGTCCAGCAGGAATGGAATTCCGGAACGGACGAAATGACGTGGGCAGCGAACGCCTTGGACAGCTTTTCCATTATGCGCAGGACGGTCATGCTGGCGTCTCTTCCTGTTGAAAATCCCGCCCAGCTCGCGATGCCATTGATGGGCGAGATTGAAGATCAGCTTGCGGAGAACCGCTTGGACGGCCGATGCTGGGTGTCAGGGGATCATCCAGGAGTTGCCGACATCATGCTGTTTCCAGTCGTTGCCTTGAGCCAGGACCTTGAAGTTCCTTTGGATCTTTATCCGGTAGCTCGAAACTTCATGAGGCACTTCAAGGCGCTGCCTGGGTTCATAACGATGCCGGGAGTGCCGGAATGTCACTGAAAAATCCTCTGATGCTCCCGCGGCGTTCCGTACTGGCTGCTTTGGGCAGCTCGCTTGTGATGCCTTCGGCTCTGAAGGCAGCATCACGTCGTTTTGCGCCCATTCGGGAAGAGGATCTTCTGATTGGCTTTGGGCACACCAGCCCCATCACTGACGGCGGATGGAGCCACGCTCATGATCTGGCGGTTCAAGCCGTTAAACGTGCCTATCCAGCTGTCAAAACCCTCTTTGTCGAGAGCGTGCCTTACTCCGCAGATGCAACCCGCATCTTCCGCCAGTTCGTGGCGGAAGGAGCGCAGATGGTAATTTCCACGTCCAATTATGGAGACTTCATTCGCGACGTCGCCGATCGTGCTCCGGACGTTGCGTTCATGGAGTGTGATGGCCATGCTGTCAGCAATAATCTTGGCTGGTATTATATCACGCACTGGTACGCCAGTTATGTCATTGGTATCGCCGCAGCCCGTCTGAGCAAAACTGGTAAGCTGGGCTACGTGGCCTCGTTCCCGGTTCCCTCCGTCTATGCCAGTGCGAATGCCGTGCTTTTGGGCGCGCGCTCGGTCAATCCACAGGCGACGATGCGTGTCATCTCTATCAATTCGTGGTTTGACCCGCAGGCGGCAACGGAAGCGGGGGCTGCTCTGGTAGACAGTGGCTGTGATTTCCTGTGCGGAATTATGGACGATCCGGGCTATCTGCGTGTCGCGGAGAAACGCGGCGTCTGGGCAGCGATGTGGAACACGGACATGCGTGAGTTCGGGCCCAATGCATATGTCAGCTCTGTCGTGCTGGATTTTGCTGACTACTATATTCAGCAGGTTGGTGCTCGGATCCGGGGAGAGTGGGCGCCGGAGGGACGTTTTCTCACATTGGCCAAAGGCGTCGATCGGGATCGCTGGGGGCAGAACGTTCCCGAGGCTGTACAGAAAGAAGCCGACGCTGCGCGGGACCGGATGCTGGCTGGATGGTCGCCTTTTCAGGGGCCGATCTATGACTCTGAGGGAACGCTGCGGGTTCCAGCAGGCCATGTCATGACTGACATGGAGATGTATAACTGGTCGTGGCAGGTTCAGGGAGTGTCTGGTCTTGGCTGATGTCACGCATGCGTCCAACGCGCCTCCCGCTCATCTTGCAGCAGGAACACCGCCCATTCTGGAGCTGGTGAATATTGCGAAATACTTTCCAGGCGTCATTGCGAACGAAAATGTTTCCCTGAATGTGTTCCCCGGCGAAATTCACGCCCTGTTAGGGGAGAATGGTGCAGGGAAGTCCACATTGATGAACGTGGTGACGGGCCTGTACCAGCCCGATGCCGGGGAGATTATCATTGATGGATATGGGACCACGTTTCCCGCCCCCGACGCAGCCATCGCGGCCGGGATTGGTATGGTTCACCAGCATTTTCGTCTGGTTCCCCGTTTTACCGTCGCTGAAAACCTCCATCTGGGCTGGTCTGAAACACCTCGGCGCCTTGCGGGGAAAGACATTGAAGAGCGTGCCTCCGCACTTTCCAGGAAGTTTGGCCTCCCCATTACACCGTCGGCCGTTGTGTCTTCTTTGTCTGCGGGCGAGCAGCAGCGCGTTGAAATCCTTCGTGTTCTGTCTCGTGGTGCTCGACTTCTTATCCTTGATGAACCAACGGCTGTTCTCAGCCCCGTCGAAGTCGGCGAACTGTTTTCCGCTCTTCGTCGGTTTCGTTCCGAGGGAGGCGCAGTTGTTATCATCAGCCACAAGCTTGATGAGATCATGGCGCTTGCGGACCGGGTTTCCGTTCTGCGGCAGGGGCGACTGGTGGGCACGCATCAGACGTCCGATGTGACGCCTGACAGTCTCGTAACGGAGATGATCGGGCGACCTGTTACGCTTGCAACTTCTTATCCACGGCAGTCTCCTGCTCCGGCAGGCGGTGGGGCTGAACCTCTGTCTCTGAAACAGGTGACAGTGCGGGATGCCGCAGGCGTAGTCCGTTTGGATGATATCAGTCTCGCGCTTCGTCCGGGGGAAGTTCTGGGGATTGCAGGGGTGACGGGGAATGGCCAGCCTGAGCTGGCAGAAGTCCTGACCGGATTGAAGGCGGCTGAGAGCGGAACGGTCTATTTGAATGGCAAGGCTGCCAATCGTGCAGACCCGGCGATGTTTGCGCATGCGGGCGTGGGTCACGTACCGGAAGACCGACTGAAACGTGCCCTAATGCCGGGACTGAGCGTTGCGGAAAACATGGCACTTCGGGAGTATGACCGTCCGCCGATTGGTGGCCGATTCAGCTTCTCCATGGCGCAGGCCCGCAAGTTTGCCCAGATGCTCGCAGACAGGGCAGGGGTGAAGCTTCCGGGAACACAGGTGCAAATTCGCGGGTTGTCTGGCGGCAATCAGCAGAGGCTGGTTCTGGAACGTGAGATCAGGATTGCCAGTCATGTTCTGGTGGCCAGTTATCCCAGCCGGGGTCTGGACATCGGGGCTATCTCAGCCATGAGGGATATGCTCGCCCGTGCGCGTGACGCAGGTGTTGCCGTGGTTCTGATGTCAGAAGATCTGGATGAAATCTTTGCCCTGAGTGATCGTATTGCTGTTCTGTATGCAGGGCGTCTCATGGGGGTCATGGATCGTGCAGACGCAGATCGGGAAAGCATAGGCGCGCTCATGAGTGGCCGTAATCTGTCAGAGGCCGCATGAGCGCCGTATCCCCTCGCACGCGTCTTACAGTTGTTCCGTCTCATCGTATTGCTGTTGGCCGCGGTCTCTCCATCCTTGCTGCTCTGGGCATTGTAGCGATTACGCTCGCCGCGATGGGACGATCTCCGATCGAACTCGCCGGGCTTGTCGTTCGATCGACTGTCGGGTCTCGCTTTGGCATTGAGGACCTCGCACTCTTCATGACACCTCTGATGCTCACAGGGGCGGCAGTTTGGGTCGGGATCCGTGTCAATCTCTGGAATATCGGGGCGGAAGGGCAGCTTTATGCAGGTGCGACGGCAGCGACGGCTGTTGGTCTGTTCACGCATTGGCCCGCAATTGTCGCACTTCCGGCGATGGTTGTAGCTGGCGCTCTGGCGGGAGCGGCATGGATTTTTATTCCCGCTGCGGCCAGAGCCTGGCTTGGCGTCAGTGAGATTGTTACGTCTCTTCTTCTGAACTTCGTGGCCTCGCTGTTTGTCTATTATCTGGCAACCGGACCGTGGGCCGATCGTGTGACTGGTGCCTTGGCCTCAACCGAACGCCTGCATGTGGCACTTCCGGAACTCTGGGGAGCGGTTCATCTGGGGTTCTTGCTCGCATTGGGCATTGTTGTTGGCTTGGGAGTAGGCCTCGCGAAAAGCCGGTTTGGTTATGAAACGGCTGTGTGTGGCTCCAATCCGCAGGCTGCGCACTACGCTGGGATTAAGGTCGCTCCCCGTATTCTGGCTGTGCTGTTGTTGTCAGGCGCTTTGGCCGGGCTGGCTGGTGTGTTTGAAGTCGCGGGAACTGTTCACCGGCTTCAGGGGGGCCTCGCCAATAATTATGGATATCTGGGCATTGTCGTGGCGCTTCTGGCTCGTGGGTCGTGCTTTGCCCTTATTCCTGCCGCGCTTCTGATGGCACTGATTCTGGATACGGGGATTGTTCTCCAGACAACCCAGATCAGTTCTTCCGCCGTTCTTGCCATTACAGGTCTGCTGGTCCTTGCTATTGCGGCCGGAGACGAAATGGCAGCCTATGTCCGTGTGAACAGGAGCTGATCATGGCACTTCTCAGCGATCTTCTCGGTCACGCCGTTCTGTCAGGCGGGGTTCTGGCGCTTGGGGCCCTCGGCGAAGTGATTGCCGAACGTGCAGGTGTTCTAAATCTCGGAGTGGAGGGGCTGATGTCCCTCGGAGCCGTCGTTGCAGTCATGACTGTGAACGCGACGCCTCATCCATGGCTGGGCCTGCTTGCAGCAGGACTGGTTGGTGGGCTGGCAGCAAGTGTGCTGGCGCTCTCCAGCGTTGTACTTCGTGCCAATCAGGTTCTGTGTGGTGTGGCGATCACCTTCCTGGGGCTGGGTCTTAGTTCTGTAATCGGGCGGTCCGTTGCCGGTGTTCCGGTCTCTGCTGTTTTCGAACCAGTCTCCATCCCGGTTCTGTCTGCCATTCCTGTTATCGGACCTGCCTTCTTTAGCCAAAATATTCTCGTTTACCTGATCTATCTCGTCTTTCCCTTAATGGCGCATTTCTGGCTGTTTCGGACGCGTTCGGGCCTGGATCTGCGGGCCGTGGGCGAAAATCCGGCAGCGGCAGACGCGGTTGGGGTGCCCGTCATGAAGTACAGAGCTCTGGCGGTGATTGTTGGTGGCGTTCTGGCCGGTGTGGCTGGCGCTGATCTGACGCTCGCCGTCGTGCCTGTCTGGTCAGACGGGATGATCGCCGGGCGGGGTTGGATTGCAGTGGCGCTGGTGATCTTCGCGGGATACCGCCCAATTGTTGCCGTCTTGTCCGGCCTACTGTTCGGGCTTGTAACGGCAGTAGGGTTCATGGGGCAGGCCAGAGGCTGGCCAGTTGCACCCGCAATCCTGAATACGCTGCCATATCTTGGAACGGTTGCCTGCATTATTGTGCCGATGCTGGCGTTCGCAAAACTGCGCTCTGCCATGGCGGCTCCCGCCGCGCTCGGGACGCCTTATTATCGAAGTGGAAGATAAGCTAACCGGGTGTGGAGTGGGGCGCCAGCAGGCGTCCCAAACACTTTGGTTTGCACCTTTTCCCCATAATCGCGTACTCTGTCTCTTCATTTAGGCATAGAGGGGAGGCTGATGACAAACATTACGGCACTTATTGCAGACGCCGCAGTTTTTGTTTTTCTTCCATGGGTTGTGTGGAGGATACTGAAGAAAACAATACCGATTGTGGTTCTGCCAATACTTGTCGGTATATTGATTTCTGTCTGGCACATTCCTGTAAAATCACTTGGTATTCCGTCGGTTTATGGAAGCGATATTGGATGGGTTGCCGTTCTGGTTCTGGCGTTTACTGCCGGCCTTGAAATGTGGCAGTCCCCGGGAAGCGTGGCGGACGATCACGCCCTGCCAGCGCCGACATTGGGGCGTCTACTAACGGGTGCGGCCGTTGCGCTGGGTGGTCCGCTTCTGGTGGGATCCATACTCGCCTACGAATTTTTTCTGCCACTTCCCGGATGGCATCCGCCACATGCACAGCCTTGGGTCGCCGCAGCGTCTATTGGCCTGTGCATTGCCGTCAGTGCTTTGCCCGTTCTGATCGGCGTGGTGCGTGAGCTTGACCCTTCGCAACGTCCGTTGGGTCAGTTGGCGCTTAAGTTGGCCGTTGTCGACGATGCTGCTCTCTGGATTGGTCTGGCAATGCTTCAGGTTGCCGAGCGTGGGACGGCTGCCCTCCATGGATGGACGGGCCTCGAAGTCCTCGCGATTGCGCTGCTGGTGGGACTGGCATTTGCCGGAAACTGGGCTTCCCGTCATTTCAGGAATCCGCCTTCCGCTGTTATCTGGATTGCGGTGCCGATTTACCTTGCTGCCGGTTCGTGGGCCAGCATGCAGCTCGGTCTGCACGAACTGATTGGCGCTTACTTTGCTGGCGCGATCATGCCGCCGTCGTGGGTTCGGCGGTTGCCCGTTGAGAAGGTGGGAACGTTCTCACTCATCTGGCTCGCCCCGATGTTCTTTGGTCATAGTGGCCTGAATATCGATGGTGATGCTCTGACATGGCCATCCGTGATCGCTTCTCTGTCACTCGTTGCAATCTCGATCGTGACGAAGATTTTGGCGGTCTATATTTACCCGCCTGCATCCGGCCTGAGCAGGCGTCAGGCGTTGAGCGTCGGTGTTCTGTTGCAGTGCAAGGGGCTGATGGAAATTGTTGCTGCAACGATTTTCCACGCCCAGGGCATGATTTCAGAGTTTGCCTTCGCATCTCTGATGGTTCTTGCCGTTATTTCCACGGTCCTGACAGGGCCCATGTTCAAGCTGGTCGCGCCCCGATCTTCTGCGGCGCCTTAAGAGCTTGAAGAGGAGAGGGGAATTAATCCCCTCTCCATAATCATCCTTCAAAACAATCAGTGATGCGTTGCCAGCCAGTCGTGGATCTGTTCCTGAGTGGCTTTAATAGCATCCTGACGGGCATTGATCGTATTGACCGCTTTTGCTGTCGCGATTTTCGCACCTGTTGTCTTCGTGGACCACGGATCGTTCTGAAGTGCTTCAAGGACCTGTGGGTTATTGGAGTGTGCGGCGATTGAGGCCAGGAAGTCATCCTGTGACCACGGAGCCAGATGCGTGCGAATATCTGC
Organism: Gluconobacter sp. GP1; assembly: GCF_032913585.1. Classification (NCBI taxonomy): domain Bacteria; kingdom Pseudomonadati; phylum Pseudomonadota; class Alphaproteobacteria; order Acetobacterales; family Acetobacteraceae; genus Gluconobacter; species Gluconobacter sp. GP1. The sequence goes on along the minus strand of NZ_JASGXC010000001.1, from coordinate 857,926 downwards.
CTCATGCTCCTTCACCAGTTGCCACACCAGATCAGGATTTTCGCTCGACGCTGCAATGACGGCCAGTGACCGTGCAATCCGCCCGTTCGGGATGGCTCCGCTATAGGCGAGGGCCACGCTCTTGCGGATCAGATCCGGGTTGGTTGCGCTGGCAAGAGCGGCGAAGTAGCGCAGTTTGAGTTCCGTCGCCTGGGTGGTACGAACTTTCTCAGCCATGAAGTCATATGTCTGGCCATCCGCCGTCTTCATGGCAATGGTCGTAACAGCACCGACAAGATCGGGACGGAGAGAGGCTGGGTTTTCCTTCCAGAGCGCAAAGCGACGCTTGGCTTCCGCAATAACCTGCGGATCGTTGAATGTTCCAAGTGCGCTGATCACCGATGGCCGCAGCATCGTGTCGAGAACGTTCTCGTGCGGTTTTTCGTCCCAGCCCAGACGCGCCAGAACCGGTGCCAGACGGCTGCGAGCATATGTCTGGAAATCATCACGATCGGCATTGCCGATTTCGTACTGATCAATCGTTTCAAGGCGGCTGATGATCTCTTCCAGAACCGCAATGTCGTTCTCATGCGCTGCGGTCAGAGTATCGACCAGATCCAGATAAGACCCAAGTTTGGCCTGCCCTGACCGGAAAAGGGCATACTGGTCCCCGAGCAGGTTGGCGCGATCAACGGGAGCAAATTTGCTGAGGGATGTTGCAAGGGCGCTGAGCGCGTTCTTGTCATAAGAAACACGATAATAGCCGCTCTCGCCAAGATTGAGTTTGAAGGCCGTATCGCAACGGGGTGCTGTGATAGTGACGGGTTCAGTGCCCAGAACAAGGGTTTTTGTCGGAAGTCCGGGGCCGCCAGCCACAACTGGAACGCTCCATGTCAGAGGCTGAGCCTGTGGATCATGGATTGTGAAGCGGCTCTGGGTGAGTGTGTAGGTGGCCTGATCGTTCTGACAGAACGATGTGACGTTAACCTGCGGGATACCCGGCTGCTCCGTAAAGCTGCGCGCCACCTTAGCCACGTCTTCGCCAGACGTGGACGAAAGGGCATTCCACAGATCCTGACTGGTAGCATTGCCGAACGCGTGTGCTTTCATGTAGGCCCGCATGCCATCACGGAATTTGTCTTCACCCAGCCAGCCTTCCAGCATCCGAATGACCAGCTCGCCTTTGCCATAGCTGATGCTGTCAAACGCTGAATTTGCTTCACTGACGTTGTGAATGGTCTGCTGGATCGGATGGGTCGTTGAAAGGGCATCAATGCCCATCGTTTCTTCGCGGGTCTCATGCTGGCGTGGCCAGATGTCCCACTGTGGGTTCAGCTTGTCCGTGACCTTGATTTCCATCCAGGACGCAAAGCCCTCGTTGAGCCAGATGTTGTTCCACCAGCCCATCGTCACAAGATCGCCAGACCACTGATGCGCCATCTCATGCGCAACGACTTCGTGAATCAGCTCGCGCGTTTTGGGCGTGCTGTTTTTCGGGTCAAACAGAAGCACATTGTCGATGTATGTGAGAGCGCCCCAGTTCTCCATCGCACCGGCCTGATAATTCCCTGGAATGGCCAGCATATCCATCTTCGGGAGAGGATATTTTACCCCGAAATAGCTGTTGTAATACGGCAGAATGCGCTGGGCTGATTCAAGAGCATACCGACCCTGTTCCTCAAGGCCGGCCGGGGCATAAACACTCAGGGGTGTGCCATCAGCCTCTCCATGAACGGCTCCCATGTCACCGGCAACAAGTGCCAGCAGGTAGCTGGACATGCGAGGTGTTGGGGCAAAGGAAACGCGCTTGGTCTTCGTGTCCTGCTGCGTGGTGCCGATAATGGGCATATTGCTGACAGCAACATCATCAAACGGCAACGTCACATTCAGCTGGAAGCTGGCCTTGAATGCGGGTTCATCCCATCCGGGGAACATGCGGCGGGCATCAGCAACTTCGAACTGCGTCACCAGCATGCGGCGTGCCTGACCGGTGGCTGACGTATAATCGTTGATGTAGAGGCCATTTGGCGTCTTGAGAATTGGGCCTGTGTAATTGATGGAAAGAGTGTGGGGGCCCTTGGGAACAGGCTGTGAGAAATGCAGCGTGGCAGTTTCTGCAGCGTCATCCTGTGTGATGGTCGCATGCTGCGTCCCATCCAGAAGGGCGCCAGACAGCTTTAGTCCTGCCTGATTGAGAACAATGTCCTGCGTATCTGTTAGAAGCGTGACGTCGATGGTCTCCTGGCCCTTGAGGGTCAGATGCTCCGGGTCTGTTTCGAGATCGATGGCATAGGAGGCCGGAACAACGGTTTTGGGAAGCTGGCCAGGAGTTTGCTGGAAGGAAAACGTTCCTTCGGCATGCGCCACCATGGCAAAGGGAAGACCGGCAAGAAGGGTGCTGAAAGCCAGAAGGCGGCGCATAACGATGCGTATCCTTAATCAGTCAGAATATTGAAGAAACAGCGTAATGCTTTGTTTCAATGGTGGCGCAAGGGTCGCACACTCGGTCCTGACATGAAAGTGGGAGGCAGGTTTGATGCGTCTGTCTCTTTGAGCCAAGGCCTCCCACCGCAGCCTTTATGACCACGATGGAAGTGTGTCTCGTGTGAATACTAAACCGTCGCCATAAGAGCTGCATTTCCGCCAGCAGCCGTCGTATTGGTGCTACAGGCCCGCTCCTGAACCAGCCATTCCAGTGGGTAACGTCCGTCTGCGTCTGGTGTGTGCAGGCAGACTACCGGTCCGTCTTTACGTTCCAGTGCTGCCAAGACCTGCTTGCGGTCTGTTGCATCGCCATTGCACAGCGCCACATCCACCTGAACGTCTGTTGAGAGTGGTAGGATAGAGGCTCCCAAGGCCGCAGGCGGTGGGGGCAAACGGCGCCAGATTTCCGCAGGGATCGCACAGGCGTTTCCAGTAGAGAGGGCATCGGTGATTTGCTGACACAGATCCTCAAGTGTAGGCCCTGCGCACAGCACGGTGCCTCGTGCTGTCAAAGTGTAAACGTTGTCTTCTCCGACAGGGCCGGGGAGGGAAAGGGTTGTTCCCAAAGGCGTTCCGGCAGGCACAACGGCTCTGAAGTCTGGTGCTATGGCCCTTAACCACTGCCCGGCAAAATTCAGAACAACTGGCAGGTCATGGTGCGCCAGAGCACCTAGTTCAGGGCGTCGGGACAGAAGGCGACGCAGGTAAAGCGGACCACCTGCCTTCGGGCCGGTTCCGGAAAGGTCATGCCCCCCAAACGGCTGAGACCCGACGACGGCACCCACAAGGTTACGGTTGACGTAGATATTTCCCGCATCTGAGGTGGCTTTAAGGTCTTCAATCGTGCTGTCGATGCGTGAGTGGACGCCGAAGGTCAGGGCATAACCGGTGTTGTTGATGGCTGCCATCAACTGCGAGCGCTCTTCGCGACGATATCTGACGACGTGCAGAACCGGCCCAAAAACCTCACGGCGCAGGGCTGACAAATTGTCGATTTCAATCAGGGTCGGCGGCACAAAGGTCCCGTTTGCGCACTCTTCAGAAGTTGCAGACTGATGGATCGAAAAACCACGAGCGCGCATGTCTTCAATATGGCTGAGAATTCCGCTCTGAGCCTCTTCTGTGATGACTGGCCCGACATCTGTCTGCGGGAGAGCTGGATTTCCCGTACGCAGTTCTGCCATCGCCCCTTTGAGCATCGTCAAAACACGATCTGCGCTATCGTTTTGCAGGCACAGTACCCGGAGTGCGCTGCATCGCTGTCCGGCACTGTCAAAGGCGGAAGACAGCACATCCCCGACGACCTGTTCGGACAGAGCCGAGCTGTCCACAACAAGTGCATTCTGGCCGCCCGTTTCCGCAATCAGAGGAAGAGGTGTGCCATCTGCATTCAGGCGCCCGGCGAGCTGCTTTTGGATCAGCTTTGCGACTTCCGTCGAGCCCGTGAACAGAACGCCGGTTATGCAGGGATCGGCGACGAGCGCCGCTCCGATTTCGCCGCCACCTGGAACAAGTTGTAGGGCTTCTGCTGGCACTCCGGCATCATGGAGAATGCGGATAGCTTCTTGCGCAATGAGAGGCGTTTCTTCCGCAGGTTTGGCGAGAACGCTGTTCCCGGCTGCTAGGGAAGCAGAAACCTGCCCCAGAAAAATGGCGAGAGGGAAGTTCCAGGGGCTAATGCAGACGACGGGACCCAGTGGCGCAGCATTGTCAGCAGTAAATTCACGGCGGATCTGGGCAGCATAATAGCGTAGGAAGTCTACAGCCTCGCGGATTTCAGACACCGCATTGGCAAGGGTCTTTCCGGCTTCCCGGATAATCAGTCCCATCAGTCTGGGCATGTCGTCTTCGAGGCTCTGAGCGGCCTTCTCCAGACATGTAGCGCGTTCGGAGACTGGTGTGTTCTTCCAGACATCAAAACCCGTTACGGCTTTGCTGATGACAGCCCCTACGCTTTCGACAGCCGTGGGTTTGATACACCCAATGACATCTGACTTGTCGGCAGGATTAACGACATCCTCGCCCGCTGTTTCACCAAATGAGGCCTCCTTACTCAGGGCAATACCAAGTGTTTTCAGAGTGTTTTCGTCTGCAAGATCCAGCCCATGCGAGTTTTCACGCTCAGGCTGGAAAAGGTCGCTTGGTAGGCGCAGGGTGCTGGGGAGGGCATTGGCGGAGAGCGTGACTGGGTCGGTAATCAGCTCTTCCACCGAAACTGCGGGATCCTGAATTCGGTTCACAAAGGACGAATTCGCGCCATTTTCCAGTAGGCGGCGTACGAGATAGGCCAAGAGCGTTTCATGCGTGCCCACAGGAGCATAGACACGGACAGGCCGATTCAGCTTTTCTGGACCAACAACTTCTTTGTACAGTGTTTCTCCCATGCCGTGCAGGCATTGAAACTCATAGGACTCAGTCGTGAAATTCGGGCCTGCCAAGGCGTGAATGCTGGCTAGTGTTTGTGCGTTATGCGTTGCAAACTGTGGGAAAATGGCGTCTGGAGCAGCCAGAAGCTTCTTGGCGCAGGCAATGTAGGAAATGTCGGTATGGATCTTCTGCGTGAAGAGCGGAAAATCGTCCATCCCATCAACCTGGGCACGTTTGATTTCACTGTCCCAATAGGCACCCTTAACCAGCCGGACCATCAGGCGGTGATTTGTGCGACGGGCCAGATCAATCACCCAGTCGAGTACGAACGGCGCACGCTTCTGATAAGCCTGAACAACGAAGCCAATGCCCTTCCAGTCTTTCAGGGCTGGGTCGAAACAAAGCGTTTCCAGCAGGTCCAGAGAGAGCTCCAGCCGGTCTGTCTCTTCAGCGTCAATGTTGAAGCCGATATCATAGTGACAGGCAAGGCGCGCAAGTGCTGTCAGGCGAGGGCCCAACTCGGCGAGAACGCGTTCCCTCTGGAGGCGGCTATAGCGCGGATGAAGGGCAGACAGCTTGACTGAAATACCGGGGCCTTGATAGGTGCCTGCACCCGCTGAGGCCTGGCCAATAGCGTGAATGGCCGTTTCATAATCACGGTAATACCGATCAGCGTCCGCCATGGTCGTGGCGGCTTCTCCCAGCATGTCGTAGGAGTAACGGAATCCCTTTGCGACAAGGGGTTTGCTGTTTTCGAGCGCGTTCGCGATGGTTTGGCCGGTTACAAACTGCTCACCCATCATGCGCATTGCCATATCGACGCCCTTGCGGATCACAGGCTCACCGCACCGTCCGATCAGGCGTTTGAGGCTTCCCGGGAGCGCTTTCGTCTCTTCCGTCGACAGGACCTTGCCGGAGACGACCAGTCCCCAGGTCGCTGCGTTTACGAACAGGGAAGACTTTCGACTGATGTGCTCATGCCACTGACCGTTCCCGATCTTGTCGCGAATGAGGGCGTCACGTGTGGGAAGGTCAGGGATACGCAGCAGGGCCTCCGCCAGGCACATCAGGGCGACACCCTCCTGAGAGGAGAGATCGTATTCCTGCACCAGATCCTGAACGATGCCGCTACTGCGGCCTTGACGAAGAGCTTCGACCAAACGCCTTGCTGTCTGACGGGCGAGGGCAGCCTGATCGTCCCCAAGGCGAGCCTCATGCGAAAGCTCCGTCACCCGCGGGGCTTCCGCTACACGGGTGTGGTCGGTGATGGCCTGACGTAACGGAGACCGCGGCGGAACGATGGCTGCAAGGGACGCGAAAGGTGAGGTCATGAGGATACCGCTGTTCTGATGGTCTCTCACAGATATTGAAACGTTTACGAAACAGGTGCTGGTATTTTAAGAGAGACGACGAATTAAATTCGGTTTATCGAATTTATGGAAAATTATATTTAGCAGGTGGTGCGAAGTGGATGACATAGATCGCAGAATTCTGAGGTTTCTTCAGAAGGATGGCCGCATCACGAACATTGATCTGTCACGGCAGATTCATCTGAGCCCGGCCGCTACGCTGGAGCGCGTCAAAAAGCTGGAGCAAAGCGGGGTAATCCGCGGTTATATGGCCCGTCTTGACCCTGAAACCGTCAATCTTGGGCTGCTTGTTTTCATTCAGGTCACGCTGGATCGGACCAGTCCGGATATTTTCGAGGCCTTCTCCAAAGCACTCAAAACCATTCCTCAGGTCAGTGAGTGTTATATGGTTGCAGGCGGGTTTGACTATCTGGTGAAGGCGCGGGTCAAGGATATGACCGCATATCGTAATTTTCTGGGGAAAACCCTGACCCGGCTCCCGGGGGTTCGGCAGACGCATACCTATACCGTCATGGAAGAGGTCAAAGCCGATCCCGAATTGCCGATCTGACGGCCATCATTTTCCCAAGTAGGCAGGATGACGGTATGAGGAACGTTACCTTACCCGTGTTCTAACAATGGAGACGCTCTGCCAGATGATGACGCGCCTTTTCCCGGTCTGGGCCATTCTGGTCTCGCTGGCAGCCATCGTGCTTCCCGCGCCGTTCCTGAAACTGTTGCCGGTCATCACACCGCTGCTCGCGTTCATCATGTTTACGATGGGTGTGTCTCTGACAGTGCAGGATTTTTCCCGCATAGCCCGGCGCCCTTATCCTGTTCTGGCAGGTGTAGGATTGCATTATCTCGTCATGCCTTTGGCAGCATGGGGGATTGCACATCTGCTCGGTATGCCTCCCGGTCTGGCGACAGGCATGGTTCTTGTGGGCTGTGTCTCTAGCGGCACAGCGTCCAACGTGATGATCTTTCTTTCCAAAGGGGACGTCGCGCTGTCAGTCAGTATTAGTGCCCTGTCTACTTTGGTGGGAATTTTTGCAACACCATTACTGACACGACTGTATGTGTCTGCGGGTGTCTCTGTTGATAGCTGGGGGTTGTTCCGAAGCATCATTACCATGGTTGCGTTACCGGTTTTTGCCGGTGTGATTGTCAATACGCTGTGGCATCGGACCATCCAGCGGATTGAGAGCGCCTTGCCGCCCGTGGCCATGGTGTCCATTTTGCTGATCATTGGTTGCGTCGTCGCTGGCGCCGGTCCCTCCTTGGCTCAAGCTGGCCCCCTTTTGATCCTGGGCGTTATTCTGCATAATGCGATTGGCTTATTGGGGGGATACTGGGGCGGCAGGCTTCTGGACTTCGATGAGTCCGTCTGCCGAACGCTTGCGCTTGAAGTCGGGATGCAGAACTCGGCGCTCGCCGCAACCTTGGGCCGTCTTTACTTCTCACCCCTTGCGGCGCTTCCAGGGGCAGTTTTCTCTGTCTGGCACAATGTGTCCGGCTCCGTTCTGGCCGCGTACTGGGCCGCGCGGCCTCTCAGTAAGGGCACGTCACGGATCAAGGCACCTTGAGATAATCCTGTATTCGCGGAACCATGAAATCAAGAAAGGCACGCACTCGCGGTGGGCTCTGATGTCCTGCAGGGAAGAGGGCATGAATGTCTTCTTCGTCCTGGATCGTGGCATCACTCAGAACTTCAACCAAACGGCCAGTCTTCAGGTCTTCACGGACATGATACTCCCCAAGCCGTGCCAGCCCGACGCCTTGCAGGGCCATACGCCTTACCGTTTCACCATTATTCGCCAGAAGGGGACCGTGCACGCGGCGGTCAATCAGCCGCCCTTTTTCCTGAAACGGCCAGACAGGGGTTGTGCGCTGGAAGTTAAACCCAAGGCATTGATGGCTGTCTAAATCCGCAACGGTCTGAGGCGTTCCGTGGCGTTCAAGATAGGTGGGTGAGGCTACAATCCTGCGTGGCACCGCCCCCAGGTGACGGACTGTGAGGCCTGAATCCTGTAGTCGGCCGACACGGAAAGCCACGTCTGTCCGGTCAAGGTAAAGGTCTGTTACGTCGTCAGAAAGTGAGAGATCAATTAGGATTTCTGGATAGGCATTCCAGAACGCGGGGAGGAATGGCTCCAGTCCAAGGGTGCCGAACGCAACGGACGCATTGACCCGGACTGTCCCTCTGGGCTGCATGGTTCCCGTTGTGAGGCTACGTTCAATATCATCGAGATCCGCTATCAGGCTGACAGCACGCGTATAATAGGTCTGTCCTTCCTGCGTTACGGAAAGGCGGCGGGTCGAGCGTTCGATCAGGCGGACACCCAGACGGGCTTCAATTCTGGCGATGAGCTTGCTGACGGTTGACGGCGTCATGACCAGCAGCCGGGCGGCTTCCGAGAAACTGCCGCTTTCGACTACCCGTAGAAAAACCTGCATTTCGCCAACGCGATTGTCCATCTCGATCTCATCTGTGAACGGGTTGCAGGGACTTTATTTAAAGCGCGCAAATTTTAAGGCGCGCATGACGCCAAGGGTGGATTGTCAGCTGCTTGAACAAGGCCGCTGGAAATGTTCTTCGCTACGAAACAAATTAAGAGATTTCCAGAATATATCGTTTAAAATCAAAATTCAGGCGGCTCTTTCTCCGAGCCGCCTGAACCTGAAGTTTAGTGAGCTGAACGAACGTCGTTGCTCTTTTCACGGATAGCCCGGAACTCGGAGCCACCTTTCCATGTCGGCCAATCATGCGAGAAGGCCGCATTATATCCGACCTGGCGGACAACATCGACGTCCTGCGCTGCACCTCGGACGTCCCAGTCAGGGCTCCAGGCATCGCAGGCCTGATGATAGCAGGCCATATACGCCGTCAGCCATTTGCTACCTGCGGCTGTTCCACCCTGAAGAAGATCGAACGGGCCCGCCATATCCATAACCGCGAGAACGGGCACGCCAGCGCGAGCGAAGGGCAGATGGTCCGCACGGTAGAAGGCTCCGCGCTCTGGCATGGCTTCCGGCTGGGTTGTACGGCCCTGCTTGAGGGCTGCGGCTGCGAAGTCGTCCTGCAGAGTGTCCTGTCCAGCGCCAATAATGAAGGCATTATGAGCTGGGCCTGCCATCTGCAGTACATCCATGGTCAGGTTAGCCGCAGTCTTGTTCAGCGGTGCTAGCGGATGGGCGACATACCAACTCGATCCCAGAAGGCCACGCTCTTCACCGGTCCAGGATGCAAAACTGACAGTCCGTTTTGGCTTTGGCCCGTTCTTGAAAGCTCGTGCGATTTCCAGAACGGCTGCAATACCCGAACCATCGTCAATCGCTCCGCGCCGAATAACGGTCTTGCCTGCGGCGTCAGTGCTTTTACCAAACGCATCCCAGTGCGCGCCGAACATCACGGTTTCGTCGGGATAATCCGTACCCGTGATCTTGCCGATGACGTTCTGGCTCTGGAGGTGATCGACCTTGACCGGCATGTCCACTGAAAGCGTCGTGTCATGAATGTTGACCGGATGGAAATCGGGCGAACGCGCCTGACGACGCAGACGGTTAAGATCCAGCCCGGCGCGCGCAAACAATGTTTTGGCTGCATTGCCTTCAATCCAGCCGATCATCGGTACGGACTTCAGGTCCTTATCGTCGTGAAGAATGTCATACTCTTCACCCTGAGGTGCGACGACCGTGCTCCAGGGATAGGATGCGCCCGGCGTATCATGAATGATCAGCGCTCCGGCTGCACCACGACGGGCTGCTTCTTCAAACTTGTAGGTCCAGCGGCCGTAATACGTCATGGTCTTGCCGCCAAAGCGGCCAGCGACAGGCTCTTCCGGTCCAGCATCGAAATCAGGATCATTCACCAGGAAGACCGCAATCTTGCCGTGTAGATCAACTTGCTTAAAGTCATTCCAGCGACGTTCCGGCGCCGTCACACCATAGCCCACAAAAACCAGAGGGACGTTTGACAGCTGAAGGCGTTCGATCGGCTGGAGCGTCGACATGACGATATCTGTCAGCTGATGAAGCGGCAGAGCAGTCTGACCCCGTGTATTGATCGTGGCGATTGCTTTCGGATCAGGACGGGTACGGATCATGGGGACATTCTGGGTCCATCCGCCATTTTCGCCGCCAGGTTCCAGTCCAAGCTTCTGGTACTGATCAATCAGCCACTTGACCGTGACGGCCTCACCTGGGGTGCCAGGGGCGCGTCCTTCAAATGCGTCCGAAGCCAGAACCCGCATTGTCTCCGACATTCGAGCCGGGTCGATAGGGCCGGAGGCACCTGCGTCAGACGCTGCGTGGGCCCCGGAAACGCCGATCGCGAGCGGAGCTATGGCAAAAGCGGCAAGAGCGGTAGCCAATTTCAGGCGGTTTCGAAGGGAAGATTTGTGCATCATGTCCTCAGTCTTTGTCATAACGCGTGTCTGACGAGATGAGGCACACCTTACACATCGGATTGCTGATCAGGAAATGGCATAAAATCATCGGACTGGCTGGTTGACGGAAAACGCGTGGCACCCCCATCTACGATTAATGACCACTCTTACCATTCCGGTTCTCCTGTCCCGCCATCCTCCCGTTGAGGGGAGTGAAGGCCTTTGTTATGGGCGACAGGAGATGGAACTCAGAGCGGGGTGGGAGGCTCAGGCCGCTGGCCTGCTGACCCTCGCAAAGGGCGCCGGCTGTTCAGTCATCTACACGTCACCATCGGCCCGGTGTCTGTCTGTCGCGCGAAGACTTGAGGCGCAGACCGGGTGGCCGCTGCGTTTGGATGACCGGCTACTGGAGCTAAATTTTGGCCAGTGGGAAGGGCTATCCTGGAATGTTGTGCCGCGTGTGGCTCTCGATAGCTGGGCCGACGATCCTGAAGGGTTTTCTCCCCCAAAAGGTGAAAGTGGGCGAGCGCTACAAGAGCGTGTGCAGTCTTTCTGGGCAGACCTCGTTCAGGCTGGAGAGGCCGCATTAGTCATTTCGCACGGCGGCCCACTTCGTCTCCTTGATGGGCTTGCCAAAGGAGAGAGGGCCAACCTGCTAGCACCTTCAATGCCGCAGGGCAGCAGCAGGCTCCATTACGTCAGCGTTTGATCCACTGACGTCGGTCCGGGTTTCTTGTTTCCCAGCCCATGCGCTCCAGTTCTGGCGTTTTGGCATGTGCTGCGGGGTATCCGATGCAAAGATACGCGATAAGGTTCCATCCCGGCTCGGCATCGAGAAGGTCCGACACGTGCTCGGGCTCAAGAATGGAGACCCAGCCCAGCCCAACACCTGCCGCCGTTGCAGCCAGCCAGAACGTATGGATAGCCATCACAGCGGACCAGGTCGTTGTTTCCGGCATGGTCGCGCGACCGAGGCCATGCCCTTGATCCGGGAATGTTTCGCAGAAGACTGCGACATGATGCGGGGCATCATCTAATCCGGCCAGTTTGAGCGTCGCATAGGAAGCTGCTTGTTCGCCTTCATATCCCTGAAGGGCTTCCCGGTTACAGGTTTCAAAGCTCTTCCGAACGGCTGCTTTTCGCTCTGGGGTTTCAACGAGCACGAAGCGCCAGGGCTCACTCAAACCAACGGAAGGCGCCAGGGTCGATGCATACAGGAGATCATCGAGCACCGATGCGGGCAGAGGGTTCCGTTGAAAATGTCGCGCATCCCGGCGCCATGTGAAAAGGCGCTCCAGATCTTTTCTGAAATCGTCTGAAAAGGCTGGTGCCGTCATGGTTTATCCGTTGCGTGCAAAAGGTTTGTCAGCGCCCGCCGTCAGGACACGGGATGCCAGAGGCCCGAAGAGCAGTCCGATCGTCGCCCACAGAACGATCTGCATCCCAAAGGCTGCCTCGCGGAAACGCCAGAGCACTGTTGCCGGGAAATCTGCTGGAACTTCATTGATATCAGGCATACCAGCTTGTACGGCGGCCACCAGAATGATGAAGACACCGAGGGAGGCTAGCACTCCGTTCCAGTGGCCCAGGCGCCGGATGAGTGGTCGGCTGACCATATAGGATGCAGCTGCCGCGCAAAGCGACAGAGCGATCATACCGAAATAGGCTCCGGTTCGTAGGCCAATGGTGGATGGGAGGCCAACGGCAGGGGGATTGGGAGGATATTTCAGGTCTGGCACCAGCACGAACACAACGAATGCTGCGGCTGCCAGAAGTGCAGATAAGGCTCGCGGCGAAAAGCGGCCTATGCGACCGTACACAAAAGCAAAAATAGTCGCGAAAATGCCGCCGTAAGCCGCGCCATACATCACGGCAGCGGTGAGAAGCCCGAAAGACGCCTGTATGCCTCGGCTGATAATTTCCGGTTCAGGCGGCTCGCCAGCAGCGAGGTCTTTCGCGCTCTCGAATGCAATTGCAAGATTGACCTGCGGCTCTCCAAAAAAACGCGCAAACACGAACGCAAGCAATGCGGCAGCAATCCCGGCAATCATGCCGCGGCTCAAAAGACGACCTGTCATGAAACTATGCTGCGTTTAATGGCAGGGGAAGCCGAGAAGATGGCGCCCATCATGAACAAATTCATGGACCGCATGGCCTGAGATCAGAGACGTCGCGCCTTGTTCTGCACCAACAAAATAAAGCAGCAAAAGGCTGAGTACGACCGTAAATGCAGCCCATGGAAGGAGCGTGCGGATCGGCAGCGCAACCGGTGCGGCGATGCTGGCGGGCAGGTGGGACGGGGAAAGGCTCTGGCTCATAATAGGCTCCGCTGGAAAAGCGCGTTCTGCGGTGGAAAATTGATAAAGGAGGTCTGGCTTCGCAACGTGATTTCACGAGCATTACAGTGGCGCGACCGCACCGGATTTGCACCGGTTTCTCCCTGCTTTCGCTAACAGGCAGGATGTAACCTTTCATGCGGGAGTGTCAACTTTTCCATGCTGAGGCTAGCACTGTCAGGAGAACGCACTCAGCGAGACTGGCCGTTGCTCCGAGTACGTCTCCTGTATAGCCGCCGAGCAGTTTCCGGGCTACGGCACGAACTCCAAGCATCGTGCACAGTGCAGCAAGAATAGTCTGAAGACCTAGGTGTGCGGGGAGGCAAATCACCGTCACGCAAAAGCCAGAGAACAAGGCGCCCAGTAGCTGATCCCGTGTCAGGTTGGAGAGCTGCTGTGCCAACCCATTGTCACGAGCAGGCTTTGTGAGGAACGTCAGGAGTGGGAGTACCGCGCGGGATAGCGCTCCCGTTACAGCCATTGCCGGCAAGATCATTGAAGGAGGCAGCGCTGCTAACGTCGTAACGCGGACGATTAAACTGATGACCAAAGCTAACGCCCCATAGCTGCCGATACGACTATCGCGCATGATGGTCAGGCGCTTTTCGGGAGTATGGCCCCCGCCACAGCCGTCCGCCATATCCGCCAGTCCGTCTTCGTGCAGGCCTCCGGTTAAGAGAATTTGTAGGCCGACACTCCAGGCAGCAGCTACCAGAGGGGGAACACTCAAGGCGCTCAGCAGTAAGAACACTGATGCGCTGAGAATACCGACAAGCGCCCCAACCAGGGGCCAACACCAGACAGACCGCGCCAGAGACCAGTCCTGTCCGCTGACGCGTAGCCATCCCAAGGGAAGGCGGGTCAGCAGGCCCGCACCACAGGCAATGTCTTCTCGAATGGTGCGCCAAAGCCTCATTGAATGGAGACGTCTGATTGGGAAACGGCAGCCTCTGCGAACGTCGCCATACCGTTGTGGCAGGCCAATGCCGCTCTGAGGACGGGAATGGCAACCGCAGACCCAGATCCCTCTCCAAGGCGCAAGCCCAGGTCCAGTATTGGTTTCAGCCTGAGGGCATCTGCCAGCCTGCGGTGACCAGCCTCAGCGGAACAATGCGAGAGCTGTGTGTGGTCGAGTGCTGAGGCGGTCAGTTTGATCAATGGCAGCACGGCTGCGGTACAGACAAAGCCGTCAAGCAGAACCGGGATACGATGGTGTCTGGCGGCCAGAACACTTCCCAGTATGGCGGCCAGTTCGTAACCACCCAGACAACGTGCGGTATCCAAGGGGTCGTTAAGTGACGCCGCGTGCAGACACAGGGCCTCATCAATAACAGAAGCCTTGAGGTTGACGCCCGCCTGATCGAGACCCGTGCCACGTCCTGCCCAGTCTGCGCCAGTGCCTCCTAGAAGGGCAGCACAGAGTGCGGCGGAGGGGGTTGTATTGCCAATACCCATTTCGCCTGGGCAAAACAGATCCAGCATGGGGGATACAGCGGTGTATCCGACCGAGACCGCGTCAAGGAATTCGTTTTCGCCCATAGCTGGGGTCGCGGTAAAATCTGCTGTGGCCATTAGATTTCGGACGGGCACAACAGCAAGGTCCGCACCAGCATTTCGGGCAAGCTGATTGATTGCTGCGCCGCCACGCTGGAAATTCGACACCATCTGGGCTGTCACATCCGCAGGCCACGGAGATACCCCCCGGCGGACCACACCATGATTCCCTGCGAAAATCGTTATCTGAACGTGCTCTAGCGTTGGTTTCTGATGGCCCTGCCATTCACCGAGCCAAATGGATAGCTCTTCCAACCGCCCGAGGCTGCCGGGAGGTTTGGTCAGAGTTGCGTCTCGCTCCGCTATCAGGGCGGCGACTTTTGGGTCGGGTTCTGGAAGTGACAGGCAGGCAGTGCGAAGTTCTGCCATGCTGGCGAAAGGGGGCTGACAGGACGAGGGCATGATGTGCGGTGGCATGACAGGTCTTTTGTGCTGTTATCAGTGACCATGCAAGAAGAAGGCGCAGGAGATATTGTGGCACAGACCATCACGCAAACAGGACTACCGGATGTGTCACTGGTCCTCGGGGGCGCCAGGTCAGGAAAAAGCAGGATCGCTGAGGCAATCATCACTGGTCTTCCGGCCCCTTGGGTTTATCTCGCGACCGGTCGGGCTTTTGATGAAGAAATGCAGGCCAGGATAGATTTGCATCGTACCACCCGTGGGAACAAAGGGTGGCGCACAGTTGAAGAGCCATTTGATATCGCTGGTGTTTTACAGGTCGAGCAGGGCGCGCCAGTCCTGGTTGATTGCCTGACTTTGTGGCTGACAAATCTCATTCTGGAAGATCGTAATGTACACGCCGCGACGAAAGATCTTCTCGAGGCGTTGCAAACACGGAAAGGCCGGACCGTTCTTGTGGGCAACGAGGTAGGGCTCGGAATTGTCCCGGACAATGCCCTGGCTCGTCGTTTCCGCGATGAAGCGGGCCTTCTTCATCAGAAGATCGCCGCAGTCGCCGGAGAAGTGCTGTTTGTGGCGGCGGGTTTGTCTTTGAAAATGAAATAAGCCCATTTCCCGGGCTTTGACACGCTTTCATCCCAGAGATAGGAGAGTGTTTGATGGTTCCTCTGAGAAGAGGATGAAAAGGGAAGCTGGTGCGGCCTTAGAAGTAGGTCAAACCCGGCACTGCCCCCGCAACTGTGGACGGTTTTCTGTCCTGCCAGTCTTTCTTTCAGGAAAGGCAGCCACTGGATTTCGATCTGGGAAGGCCCGGTGGGAGAGGAGGTGCTAATGGCGCCTCAGCCGTGAGTCAGGAGACCTGCCATCTGAGCCAAGTGTCATGATCCGGCGGGGTGCCCGGACTGTGAGGGCGCGCCATCATGTGCGTGTCACTTTCGCGATTGCGAAGGCCTTTCATCGCGCCTTTTGTTATGCCGTTGTGGCTGCAAGAGAGACGAAACCATGGCAGATCCACTGCCTCATGCTGAAGCGGGCCAGTCATCCGTTTCGCCAGTTTTCCACGTCTGTGTGACGTGTCGTCGCGGTCTACCGGTTGGGAATGATCCTGTTCAGGGGCGACAGCTCTACGATGCCTTGCTTGGCCAGGCTGCTGAAGGTGATTTCAGCGTCCAGCCCGTTGAATGTATGGCAGCCTGTAGCCGAGGCTGTATTGCCACGCTTTCCATGCCGGAAAAATGGACTTTTGTTCTAGGTGAACTTGGTCCGGAAAAGCTGTCTGACCTGCTGGCTTACCTCCAGCTTTACCGAGCATCGAAAACCGGAACAGTGATGCCGTCAAAGCGACCCGCATCGCTTTCTGATATGGTTATCGCCCGACTTCCATTTTCATTGTCTGCTTCACAGGAACTTTCATGATGTCCCAGACTGTTTCAGGCTCCGGTCGCAAGATTCCGGTTACGATCATCACGGGTTTTCTGGGGGCAGGGAAAACAACCCTTCTGCGAAATCTTCTCGCACAGGCTGATGGACGCCGTATTGCGATCGTCGTTAACGAGTTCGGTTCACTTGGGATTGACGGTGAAATTCTACGGTCTTGCGGGATCGAAGGATGTGCTGACGAGGATATCGTCGAACTCACCAACGGATGTCTCTGCTGCACGGTTGCAGACGACTTCATTCCGACCATGGGGGCTCTGATCGATCGTCCTGATCCGCCAGAGCACATCGTGATCGAGACATCTGGCCTTGCGCTGCCCAAGCCTCTTCTCAAGGCATTCAGCTGGCCCGGGATCCGTACCCGCATGACCGTTGATGGTGTGATTACGCTTGTGGACGCACCTGCTGTCGCCGCGGGTCGCTTTGCCGACGATCCGGAAGCTGTTGCTGCACAGCAGGCTGCTGACCCTTCTCTGGATCATGATAATCCGTTGGCTGAAGTCTATGAAGATCAGTTGAATGCGGCAGATCTGATTGTTCTGAACAAGACTGATCTTCTGGACGAAGCCGGGATTGATGCGGTTGAGAAGGGTATTACCGAGGCCGTGCCGCGGAAAGTTATTACGCTGCGGGCAGTAGAGGGACGACTGGACCCCGCTGTTCTGCTGGGAATTGGTGCCGGTGCCGAGGACGATCTTCAAGCGCGTCCGTCCAATCATGATGGCGCAGATGACCACGAACATGATGACTTCGAGAGTTTCGTCGTGGTCCTTCCAGAGCAGAAAAGTGCTGAAGCATTACTCAAACGCCTGAGCGAGGTTGCGGGGCAATTCGATATCCTCCGCATGAAAGGCTTTGCAGCCGTGCAGGGCAAGAAAATGCGATTGGCCGTGCAGGGTGTCGGGACCCGTTTCCGTCATGAATTTGATGTGCCTCTCGCAGATGCAGGCCGGGACGGGCGCCTCGTCGTAATTGGCCAGACAGGCCTGGATCGCGCAGCCATCGAAGCCGCATTGCTGGCGGACTGACCTGATGCATCTGCTTGTCCGGGAACGACACGGAATAGACGATCAGGACGTGGCCGAGGATCTCGGTCATGCGCCTGCTGACGTCGTGTTTCTGTCCTTCTCGGATAGCGATCTTCTGGCGCTTGAGCGGGCGTACTCCAATCTGAATGAGCAGACCCCGAACGGCGCAGGTTTTTCGCTGCGGCTGGTCAATCTTGCTCGCCTCCGACACCCCATGTCGGTCGATTTATATATTGAGCAGACCATAGCATCGTCCCGATGCGTCATCGCACGGCTTCTTGGTGGGGTGGATTACTGGCGCTATGGGGCGGAAGAACTCCGGAATTTTTGTAGCAGGAACAGCATTCCACTGGCTCTGTTGCCCGGAGATGCCCGTCAGGATGCACGGCTTGAAGAGTGGTCGAGCGTCGAAGCCGAAAAGCATTCCAGACTTACGGGGTTTCTGAGGGAAGGTGGTCCTGAGAATGCACGTCGTGCCCTTTTGCTCATGGCTCATCTTGCCGGATATGGAGATGACGTTTCAGGGCAACCCGCGGCGCTCCCCCCAGCTGGAATTTATCGCCAGACGACAGCGGATTTTTCTTTAAGAGCCACAATCGTTTTCTACCGCGCTCACCTTCTGGCTGCAGATACAGCAGCGATTGACGGTCTTGCCGATGAACTGGAAAAGTCCGGGGTCGCGACAGATGTTCTATATGTCGCATCGCTGAAGAACCCGGATGTTGCCGAGTGGATTCAGCGCCGGCTGATTGAAACTCAGCCAGACATTATTCTGAACGCGACCTTCTTTTCTGCGCGCGGAAAAGAGGGGGCATCTCCTCTTGATATTGCTGCTGTTCCCGTTCTTCAGGTTTTGCAGCCTGGTGTGACAGCATCGGCATGGGCTGAGAGCGGGCGCGGCCTCTCGCAGTCCGACCTCGCGATGCAGGTCGTTTTGCCAGAACTTGATGGGCGAATTTCTTCGTCTCCGATCTCCTTCAAATCCGAAACAGTCCCGGGGGATGCGGCAAGGCATATGCCCTTTCAACCGGGTATTGCCGCTGCTGCAGAGCAAGCTCACGCATGGGCAAGGCTCAAGAAAACACCTTCGCGCGAGAAGCGTCTTGCGATTGTCCTTTCTGATTATCCCGGTGCAGATGGACAGACTGCACACGCTGTCGGGTTAGATACTTTTGATAGCCTTGAATCCATCCTTCGTGCCTTGAAACAGGTAGGGTATGACTGTGGATCTGCTAAAAGTCCCGCCAGCAGGGCGTTGGTGGGAGCTTTGTGTGACGACCTGCCACAGCCCTGTTTGTCTCTGAACGATTATAACGAACTCTTTGCGCGCTTGCCCGCTCCCTTCCGGGACGCTGTGACACAGAGTTGGGGCACCTCTGCGGAAGACCCCGCCGTTCAGGACGGTTCATTTTGTCTTAAATTTGTGGCGCTGGGTAACATCGTAGTCGCTGTCCAGCCCGATCGTGGCAGCGCGCAGGACCGTAAAGCCCAGTACCACGACCCTGATACACCTCCACGCCACGCCTATATCGCGTTCCACCTCTGGCTACGTCATGTCTGCCAGACAGATGCCATGGTTCATCTTGGAACGCATGGCACTCTAGAATGGCTGCCTGGCAACGCTGTGGCGCTTTCCAATCAGTGCGCTCCCGCCGTTCTTCGCGGCGCTTTGCCGGTTCTGTATCCCTTTATCGTCAACAATCCGGGAGAAGCAGCTTCGGCGAAACGTCGTCTCGGCGCAGTCACCATCGGACATATGACACCGCCTGTTATGAAGGCCGGACTTGATCCGGACATGGCAGAGCTGGAACAACTGATCGATGAGTTTGCAGAGGCGGATGGTCTGGACAGGCGTCGTGGCGCCATTCTGAAGCGCGATATTCTGGACCGAGCCACGCGAATGGGGCTTTTGAGCGAAAGTGGCGTCAAAGCGGGGGAAGGTGACGAAGCAGAGGCTCTGGCGCGGCTGGATGCTTATCTATGTGATGTGAAGGACCTTCAGATCCGTGATGGTCTGCATGTTTTTGGTCAAGTAGCACCGCATGCCGAGAAATTGGCCGAAATGGTGTCTTCTGTCGCACAGGTGCCCCAGCAAACGGTTGCTACTCTGATCGAAGCCAGCGCAGATGCGGAAATGAAGGCACTTCTGGCTGGGCTGGAAGGACGGTTCATTCAACCCGGGCCGTCTGGTGCTCCGACACGTGGGCGAGTGGAAGTTCTGCCGACCGGGCGCAATCTTTTCACGCTTGACCCGAGAGCTGTTCCCACGGCTTCTGCGGTAGAGCTTGCCCGAACGCAGGCTAAGCAGATCCTGCTGTGTCACTTGCAGAACGAGGGCGAGCCGCTTCAAAGCATCGTTATAGATCTGTGGGGTTCCTCCACCCTGCGCACGGGGGGAGAGGATCTGGCACTGGCTCTGATCCTGATGGGAGTTGAGCCAACGTGGGATGCGTCGAGCGGTCGTGTATCAGGATTTGAAATTACGCCACTGGCTGTTCTCGATCGTCCGCGTGTCGATGTGACCCTTCGAATTTCAGGATTGTTCCGGGACGCTTTTCCGGCACAGATTTCTCTTTTCGATCAGGTGGTTGAAGCTGTTTCCTGTTTGGAGGAAGGCGAGGAATGGAACCCGTTGTCTGCCCGTGTGAGAAATCTGGAGGGTGAGGCCCGAAAAATTGCTGGAGCGCGGATTTTTGGTGCAGCGCCCGGTACGTACGGGACAGGCATTGAAGACGCTCTCACGCGGAGTAACTGGGAAGAACGATCTGATCTTGGCCAGTCCTATCTGGATGGCAACGACTGGATGTATGGTGGCGGTCGTGACGGGACACGTAGCAGCGCAGCATTGGCCCAAAATCTGGCACGGGCAGATGCAATCCTGCATGTGCAGGACCATGCAGAGACGGATATTCTCGAAAGCCCGGATTTTGCTGCTCATGAGGGTGGACTTGCAGCGGCGGCGGCTCTGCTAGGGGCCGATCCCGTCCTTTGGCATGGCGACACGTCCCATGCGGATGCGCCCCGTCTTCGAAGAGTTGAAGACGAAGTGAAGCGCATCGTTCGAGGGCGTCTGGCCAATCCCCGTTGGCTGGCCGGAATGCAGCGGCATGATTATCGGGGAGGTGCGGAAATTGCCCGGGGGCTGGACGCGCTCTGCGCTTTCGCCGCGACCCTTTCTGTTCGGTTTGACCAACAGTTTGACTTGGTATTTGCCGCAACGCTTGGCGATGACACCTGTGATGCTTTCCTGAAAAGCGCTAACCCTCAGGCACGTCAGGCAATGCGCACGCGGTTCCAGGATATGATCCGTCGAGGCCTCTGGCACCCGCGCCTGAATAGCGTCTCTGCGATGTTGGAGAGTGGGAGCGAATGACAGTTTCCCCCCTTGTTCGCGGCTGGTGTCCGGATATGTTCGCGCCGATGGAAGCGCGAGATGGATTTCTGGTCCGTATCCGTTCCCCGCTCGGTGGTTTTGAGGGGCCACAAGTGCTGGCGATTGCAGATTTGGCACGACGTTTCGGAAACGGGGTTGTTGAGCTGACCAATCGTGGCAACGTGCAGTTACGGGGATTTTCTTCGACAAGTGCAAAACTCGCGTTAGAAAGCGCACTGGCGGAGGGGCTTGTAGATCCTGATCCAGCAAAAGAGCGCCGAAGGGCCATTCTGGTTTCACCCCTTGCTGGCTTGGATCCTGCATGTAATCCGGAGACGTTGGACGTCGCCCAATCGCTTCAGACGGCGCTTCTCGAAGAAAACGCATTGTCGGCGCTGAGCGGCAAGTTCGGTTGGGCCGTTGATGGTGGCGGGTATGTTCCAGAAGGCACGTTATCAGCGGATATTGCCCTTCAGTCCCGCCCGGATGGATGGTCAGTTGTCTGTGGCGCTATAGCGACCAGAGCTCTTGATAACGATGTGGCTGTCAGAGCAGCCGTGGTGATGTCCCGGATTTGTGCAGAAAATTCTGACCTTGGCCGACCATCGCGAGACACCGATACAGCAGCATTCGTCCTCGCGAAGGCCGGGCTAGAGGGCATTCCGTGCAAACGGCAGGGTATTCGTCCGGTGTCTCTCATAGGTCCCCTGCCGGGGAAGGTCATGGGCGTTGGTGTGCCATTCGGCCGATGCCATGCCAAAGACTTTGAAGTTCTTGCAGAGCTTACCGGGACATCACGGCTGCGGGTTACACCTTGGCGTAGTGTTCTTCTGCCACAGCAGGACGGAACATGGCCCGGCTTCATCACCAGTTCGGTAGATCCATTGTTGCGAGTGGAAGCCTGTATTGGTCGTGCCGGATGTGCGAAAGCCACCGCAGATGTTGTCGGGACAGCCTTGGCTCTGGCATCTGATGTGCCGCCCGGCTGTGTGCTGCATGTTTCAGGCTGCATAAAGGGGTGTGCGCATCCCCGTGCGGCAGATATGACGCTCGTTGCCGATGACGGGCATTATGAGGTTGTGCGCAATGGGCGCACAACAGACACGCCAGCATGGCACAACAGGGATATTCCGCAGATACGGGCCTTGTTGCGTCATGAATTGAAGGAGACACAGGTTTGAGCGCCGGACCCTCTTCCTACGACTATATTCGGGATGGCGCGGCCATTTATGCCCGGTCCTTCGCAACGATCCGTGCAGAGGCCGATCTGTCGGGTTTTACGCCTGAACAGTCCAAGATTGCAGTGCGTATTATCCATGCATGCGGAATGGTGGAGGTCGCAGCATCAGTCGCCATGACGGCTGATCTTGTTAGCAAAGCGCGTGCAGCGTTGCAGGCGGGTAAGCCAATCCTGTGTGATTCCGAGATGGTCGCCCATGGTGTTACGCGCGCCCGGTTGCCAGCCAATAATGCCGTTATCTGCACGTTGCGTGATGAACGGACGCCAGATCTTGCCAAGCAAATTGGCAATACGCGCTCTGCCGCAGCTCTTGATCTTTGGGGTGATCAGATTGAAGGAGCTGTTGTAGCGATCGGGAACGCCCCGACAGCGCTTTTTCATCTTCTTGAGCTCATTGATGCAGGTGGCCCGCGCCCCGCGGCAATTATCGGTATGCCCGTTGGCTTTGTGGGGGCCGCAGAGTCCAAGGATGCACTGGCGGCGCGGCCTGACCTTGCGCATGTCATCGTACGTGGCCGGCTGGGCGGAAGCGCCATGGCTGCCGCTGCCCTGAACGCTCTTGCCAGCGAGGCGGAATGACAGCTGCAACAGTTTACGTCGTCGGCGTAGGGCCGGGTGATCCGGAACTTATGACGCTCAAGGCAGCGCGGGTCATTTCAACAGCTCCCGTCATCGCCTATTTCTGCCGTCATGACAAAATGGGTCATGCGCGGAAAATCGCTGACACGCATATTACGTCGGGCACGAAAGAGCTGCGTTTTGCGTACCCCTTTACGACGGAGCGCCTCGTTAATGATCCGTCCTACCATCCTGATATGTCGTCGTTTTACGATGAGTGTGCGAAGCAGATTGCGGTCGAGATAGAAGCTGGCCGGAGCGTTGCTCTTCTTTGTGAGGGGGATCCGTTTCTGTATGGGTCCGCCATGTATGTGTTTGATCGGCTTGAGACTGTCGGACCCTGCGAAGTCATTCCCGGAATCACAGGAATGAGTGGATGCTGGACGCAGGCGGCACTCCCCATGACGCATGGTGATGATGTCTTGTGCGTCCTGCCTGCCACTATGCCGGAAGATGATCTGGCTCAGTGGCTGAAGCAGGCTGATGCGGCCGTTGTGATGAAACTGGGACGCAATCTTCCGAAGCTTCGCACAGCACTGGAACGCGCGGGGCGATTGCAGGACGCTGTCTATGTGGAGCGGGGGACGCAGGAAGAGGCTCGTGTTCTGCCGTTGAATGACATGGAGGGTGCGGCTCCTTATTTCTCTCTGGCGTTGTTGCCAGGGCGCCGGGGTGTCCGGTGAGCCGGATCTTCGTCATCGGTCTCGGGCCGGGAAAGCCGGGCCAGCGAACGCCTGAGGCTCAAGAGGCACTTGCTCAGGCAACAGACGTTATAGGATATGGGCCATACGTGGATCGTGTGGACCTGCCAGCGCATATTACTCGCCATCCATCGGATAATCGTGTCGAACTGGATCGCGCGCGCCATGCCCTCGAACTTGCGGAGCAGGGGCGTTGTGTGGCGATCGTGTCAGGCGGGGATGCGGGTGTGTTTGGCATGGCAAGTGCCCTGTTTGAAGCCATTGATCATGAACCGGATCGATTGAGTGGCATGAATGTCACGGTCATTCCCGGTGTTTCCGCCGTTCTGGCTGCCGCAGCCCGTATTGGCGCGCCCCTCGGAGGCGATTTCTGCGTCATGTCCCTGTCAGATAATCTTAAGCCTTGGGAGACGGTCTGCCGGCGCCTGACTTTGGCCGCGCAGGCGGGCTTCGTTATTGCGCTCTACAACCCTCGTTCAAAGGCACGTCCCCGGCAGTTGGGCGAGGCTTTCGAAGTGCTGCGTCAGGAATTGTCTGGAACTGTGCCTGTGGCCTTCGCAAGGGCTATTGGAAGAGCTGATGAAAGGCTGCATCTAACGACTCTGAGCGATGCTGATCCCGAACTGGTGGATATGAGTACACTTGTCCTGATCGGGACTACTCTGACACATCGCATCGAGCGGCCGGATGGGCAAGCATGGCTTTACACGTCCCGGTCTGTACCCGCGTGATAATGGCGCTCCAACCAGTCCAGCGCGTCTTCGACCGTCGTGACACTCTCCGCTGGCGGCAGCGTCGGGCGGTTAATCATGATTACGGGCAATTTCAACGCTCTGGCGGCAATCAGCTTGGCAGCCGTCGCATCAGATCCAGCATTCTTAGTGACGAGAACCTGCACCGCATGATCTCTCATGAGCGCGATTTCGCTGTCCACCGTGAACGGAGGGCGGGCGAGCAGCAGCGTGACGTTAGACGGCAGGGACAAGGGATCAGGCTGGTCGATACTGCGCAGAATGTAGTGATGATGCGGAGCCTTCTGGAAGGGCAGCAGGTCCTTGCGGCCCGTCGTCAGAAAGACTGTCTGTGCGGCGGTCCCCAGCGCTTCTACGGCGGCATCAATACTGGGAACGAACGTCCATTGGTCGTCAGGTTGGGCTTCCCAGCTAGGGCGGTCTATCCGAAGCAGAGGAAGGCCCATTCGCTCGCATGCCGTCACGGCGTGTCGGCTCATCTGTGCGGCGAACGGATGGGTCGCGTCCACCACCGCACCAATGTTCTCTATGGCCAAGAACGTTTCCAGCCCCGGAATGCCGCCAAATCCGCCAATTCGCACAGGGATTCCGGGAAGAACTGGATTTTTCGTCACGCCAGCAAGAGAAAAGACTGGCTCGAAATCCTTTCTTTCCGCGAGATGTTGCGCCAGTTGGTTTGCCTGTGTCGTGCCGCCAAGGATCAGAACGCGCATGGACTTGGTTCCTGTGCCGGAGCAGGCCGATGAAGACCCCATGGCTGAGCGTTATCGGAATTGGCGAGGATGGTGTCGAGGGGCTTTCGTCTCTCGCACGTCAGATCGTTCGTCAGGCCGAGTTTGTGATTGGCGGTGAAAGGCATCTTGAACTGGCTGCGAGTTTGATCTCCGGGCAAGCTGAACCTTGGGGTTCACCGTTTTCATCTGGAGTGCGCCGTATTCTTGAACGGCGCGGACAGCCCGTCACCGTCCTCGCATCCGGAGATCCATTCTGCTTTGGTGTGGGAAGCACGTTGGCACGCCATATTCCGCCAGAGGAAATGCTCTGTGTGCCCGCGCCGTCTTCAATATCCTGGGCCTGCGGACGCCTTGGATGGGCTGAACAGGACGTGCGTGTCGTGTCGCTCTGTGGGCGCCCAATTGAGACATTGGTTCCGCACCTTCATCGGACTATGCGGCTGATTGTTTTGTCAGAAGACGGTAGCACGCCGAGAAAAGTCAGTCAGTTTTTGACTGGGCGAGGCTTTGGGCCCTCTCGCATTCATGTCATGGAACGGGTAGGCGGCTTTAATGAGCAGTCGCGTGTAATCGTGGCTTCGGACGGGCTCGAAGATGTCGATCCTCTAAACCTTATGGGAATTGAAATCGAGGCGGCTCCAGGTGCAAGGATGATCCCGCTTTCCAGCGGTTTAGAGGACGATCTGTTTGAGCATGACGGGCAGATTACCAAGCGTGAAATTCGTGCTGTCACGCTTTCAACGTTAGCCCCGCATCCCGAAGAACTCCTCTGGGACATTGGTGGAGGGGCCGGGTCTGTGGCTATTGAGTGGATGCTTCATCATCCCGCCAATCGGGCCATCGTCATTGAGAAAAATCCACTGCGGGCGGCGAGAATAGCGAGAAATGCCCTGAAATTGGGTGTGCCAGGACTAAAGATTGTGGAAGGCACTGCGCCTGATGCTTTGCCTGAACTTGAAAGACCAGACGTCGTTTTCATAGGCGGAGGGCTGGCACAGGTGGATATTTTCACGCAGGCGAGAGCCGCACTTCCCGTTGGCGGACGTCTTGTTGCCAATGCCGTAACTCTGGAAGGGGAAGCGGTTCTATCCGCTCAATATACGCGCTATGGCGGGACGCTAACGCGGATCGGCGTTGAGCGGCTTGATGCTGTCGGTGGGCTGCATGCTTTCCGGCCCGCCATGCGCGTGACGCAATATGCGACAGTGATTTCTGAGGACAGGTTATGATCGTCGCGGGTATCGGCTGTCGACCAAAAGTGGACGAACAATCCCTGCTGGACCTCATCATGCGGGTGACGTCTGGCCGCAGGTTCGATCGGCTTGCTGCTCCAGAGTTCAGAAAAGCGGAGCCAGCTATTCCAGAGCTGGCAAAACGTTTGAATGTTGAGCTTGTGTGGATTGATACTGAAAGCCTGACGGAGCGTCAGGTAGAGTGCGAGACCCATTCCGCAATTGCTTTTGAAAAGACAGGATTCAGCTCTGTGGCGGAGGCTTGCGCGCTGGCTGGTGCCGGGCCAAAAAGCCGTTTGATCGTTATGCGGCAGAGTGGAAAAGACGTGACCTGTGCTCTTGCGCAGTCAGTTGAGACATGAGGAAAGAGAACGGATGACGGTTCATTTTATTGGTGCAGGACCGGGCGCCGCTGATCTTCTGACGCTGCGAGGCCGCGATCTTCTGGCCTCATGTAAAGTCTGTCTGTATGCGGGGTCTATCGTCCCGGCGGAAATGCTGGAGCACTGCCCGCCAGATGCCCGAAAGGTGAACACGGCGCCGTTATCGCTGGACCAGATCGAGCAGGAATACATCCGGGCACACGCTGAAGGGCAGGACGTCGCGCGTCTTCATTCTGGGGATCTGTCTATCTACAGCGCGGTTGCCGAACAGACGCGCCGCCTGGATAGGCTCGGTATTCCCTGGACAATGACGCCGGGAGTGCCTGCATTTGCGGCAGCAGCATCTGTCTTGGGCCGGGAACTCACTGTCCCGGAAGTTGCGCAGACCGTCGTGCTAACTCGCGTCAGTGGCCGAGCGTCTTCCATGCCCGCGCGTGAAACACTGTCAGCCTATGCCGCGACCGGTGCTACGCTGGCCATTCACCTGGCAGTGCATGCGCTGGATCGTATCGTTACGGAGTTGCTGCCACATTATGGGCCAGAGTGCCCTGTGGCCGTGGTGGCACGTGCAAGCTGGCCGGACCAGATGACCATTTGCGGCACGCTTGGAACACTTCTCGAAAAAGCTGCAATTGACCCAGTAGAGCGCACCGCTCTTGTTTTGGTTGGTCCCGCGCTTGCGGTCGATGAATTTCGGGAGAGTGCGCTCTATGACCCGGACTATCAGCGCCGGTTCAGGTCTGGATCATCAGCCGGATGACTGCGTCCTGCGCAGTTGCCTTGTCGGTCAAAAACCATAACGTCCAGAGCGATACTGTTGTCTTCCAGAACGCTGATGGCAAACTGGTACGCAGCCCGTGCGATGTGATCGCCCAGCGGAATATCCTGCGCGGAAGCAAGAAGAAATGCTTCTGCGACCGTAGGGGAAACTGCAATAGCATCGGCCAATTCCGCGCTCGCGCCTGCCTGCGTTGCCAGGGCCGCCAGAGCCGGCATATCTGCGGCCCCTCGCTTGGAGTGCAGATCCATCCGGCCCTGAGCCAGCTTGGTCATCTTGGCGATGCCTCCGCCGATTGTAAGGCGAGGGACCGGGTGTCGACGAATATATTTCAGGACGCCACCTGCAAAGTCACCCATTTCGATCAGCGCTGTTTCAGGCAACTCGTAGAACGCCTGAACAGCACGTTCGGAAACATCTCCTGTGGTCGCGGCCAGATGTGGCAGGTTCAGAGCGCGCGCGACGTCGATCCCACGATGAATGCTGTCAATCCAGGCCGAGCAGGAGAAGGGTACGACAATTCCCGTTGTGCCAAGAATGGACAACCCTCCGACAATGCCCAGCCGACTATTCAGGGTTTTTCTGGCCAGCGTAACGCCATTTTCAACGCTGATTGTGACCTCAGCGGAGGCCCCCTGAAGTGCGAGACGGATCATCTGGCGGGGGACAGGGTTAATGGCTGGTTCACCCGGCGGCAGGGGGAGACCGGGGCGCGTAATTGTTCCAACACCATCGCCTGCGCGAAAAATAATATCTTGCCCCTCAGGCAATTGGCGCACATCTGCGCGGATAAGGGCGCCGTGCGTGACATCGGGGTCGTCTCCGGCATCCTTAACGACCGCTGCCCAGGCGCCCGTTTTGTCCATCCCATGGGCAGCCAGCGCAAACGCCGCCTGTTTGCCGCCGGGCAGCGTGATGGACACGGGATCAGGAAACGTTCCAGTCTGGAGCGCTATCCATGCAGCTTTGGCTGCCGCGGTCGCGCAGCTTCCGGTCGTCCAGCCATATCGCAGAGGGGAGCCTTGGGCAGTCATCGGAGACAGGATACGATATTTCATGCTGAAAGCGAGACATGCCATCGGAAAGGATCGCTGATATGACCCGCGCGATCATGATTGCCGCGCCTCGCTCAGGTGGAGGGAAAACGACTGCCACGCTTGGTATTCTGTCAGCTCTGAGGGCCAGAAATATCGAAATTCAGGCTGCCAAGACAGGCCCGGATTATATTGATCCAGCGTTTCATGAGGTTGTAACCGGGCGTTCCAGCCTGAACCTCGATAGCTGGGTGATGACGCCTGAGCTTCTCGAGAGCATGCTGGCGCGTGCGGCTGAAGGTGCGGATCTTTTGGTTGTTGAATCTGCTATGGGGCTGTTCGACGGCTTGCTGGGGCCTGCTGACGCGCGCGGTGCACCGTCCGATATTGCGGCTCGTTTCGGTATTCCAGTTATTCTTGTGCTGGATGTATCAGGGCAGGGCCAGTCTGCTGCGGCCATTGCTCACGGTTTCGCCACGCTCGATCCCGCTCTGCATGTTGCTGGTGTTATCCTCAATCAGGTTGCGTCCCCACGACATCTGGCTATGGCCCGTGAGGCCATTCTGGCCGCAGGCATCCCCGTTCTGGGTGCATACATGCGGGACACCACCCTGAAACTTCCGGAGCGACATCTTGGCCTTGTGCAGGCACGGGAACAGGACACACTGAAAGACCTTCTTGCTAGCCTGCGGGAGAGGACGGAAGGTTCGCTTGACCTCGATGCCATCATGGCCGCGGCAGCACCTCTCGATATTGAGGATCATGGCTGTGTTGCCACAAGCCCTCCGGGGCAAAGGATTGCGGTTGCCGATGATGCCGCGTTTTCGTTCCTTTATGGGCATGTGGCGCAGAGTTGGAGGAATGCAGGAGCCGAACTTGTTTCGTTTTCTCCGCTGGCAGATCAAGGGCCTGATGAAGACTGTGATGTCTGCTGGCTTCCGGGGGGATATCCAGAATTACATGCTGAACAACTGGCGGCATCCCGTCACTTTCAATCCCGTCTGGTGAAGTTCTCGGAGACACGACCAGTTCATGGAGAATGCGGAGGCTTCATGGCGCTGGGAGAGTTTCTGGAAGATGCAAACGGTGTGACGCATAAGATGGTGGGCCTTCTGGGGCACGGAACCAGCTTTGCAAAGCGTAAAATGAATCTGGGATATCGTGAGGCGATACTGGCAACAGACTGCGCGCTGGGGTCAAAAGGCAGTATCTTTCGGGGACATGAATTTCATTATGCCCGCGTGATCCAGGCCGGAACGGACGAGCCTCTCGCAACCTTGAGAGATGGCTACGGCAATGATCTTGGGATGGCTGGAGGTTGTCGTGGGCTGGTGTCCGGATCATTTTTTCACGTGATGGCACGTAGAGACAGGAAGTGAGCATGAACACCACGGATGATGCGGCCCGGCACCGGGAGAAAATGCAGAAACGCAAAGACGTGCAGGACAAGGAAGTCGCGTCAAAAACTGTCGAAAAAGGCGTTCTGGCGGTTCACACAGGCCCGGGGAAAGGTAAGTCTACCGCAGCCTTTGGCCTCGCGCTGCGTGCGCTGGGCCATGGAAAGCGGGTTGTTGTCGTGCAGTTTATCAAGGGCGCCTGGGTGACTGGAGAGCGTGCTGCGTTGGAACGCTTTGACGATCTGGTAGAGTGGCACACGATGGGCGAGGGGTTCACCTGGGAAACGCAGGATCGCTCAAAGGATATTGCTGCCTGTGCCCGGGCGTGGGAGGTGGCGCAAGCGGCCCTGAAACGCGACGATGTTGCTCTTGTGGTTCTCGATGAACTGAATATCGCCCTGCGATACGACTATCTGCCCTTGGAGCAGGTTCTGGAGGACCTGAAAGCGCGTCCTGAAATGCAGCATGTCGTCATAACCGGGCGCAATGCCAAACCAGCCCTTGTGGACGCTGCGGATCTGGTAACGGAAATGACACTGGTAAAACATCATTTCAGTGCAGGTGTGAAAGCTCAGGCCGGGTTCGAATTCTGATGACGCAGCGGAAGGGCCCCAGGGCTCTCATGTTTCAGGGAACGGGCTCCAGCGTTGGGAAATCTGTGCTCGTTGCAGGGATTGCCCGAGCCCTGACACGACGTGGCCTTACAGTGCGTCCGTTCAAGCCTCAGAACATGTCGAACAACGCCGCCGTGACCAGAGACGGAGGCGAAATTGGGCGTGCCCAGGCGCTTCAGGCTCGCGCCTGCGGGGTTCCTCCCACCGTGGACATGAATCCGGTGCTGTTGAAGCCGCAGAGCGAGACAGGATCCCAGCTTGTGGTTCGGGGGAAAGTGCGAGGAACCGTGCGGGCCCGCGCTTATCAGGACGTCAAGACAACTCTCATGCCAGACGTGTTGTCCGCGTTTCGCACTTTGGCGGCAGAAGCTGATATTGTTTTGATTGAAGGGGCGGGCTCGGCTTCAGAGGTCAATCTGCGGACAAACGACATTGCCAATATGGGTTTTGCCGAAGCCGCCGATGTGGACGTCGTGCTCATTGGTGACATCGACCGGGGAGGCGTGATTGCCAGTCTTGTCGGAACCAAAATGGTACTGTCAGAGCCGGACGCAGGGCGGATCAGGGGATTTATCGTAAACAAAATGCGTGGAGACGCCTCGCTGTTTACCGATGGCATGACCACTATTTCACGCCAGACGGGGTGGGAAAAGCTTGGTCTTGTCACGCACTGTGCGCATGTTGGTGACCTTCCCGCTGAAGACGCATCTGATCTTGTGAACGAAACGCCAGTAGGCGACGGCTTACGGGTTGTCGTGCCGCAGCTACCCACGATCGCCAATTTCGATGATTTAGACCCTTTGCGATCTGATCCGGGCGTCACTCTGGAGATCGTGGCACCTGGTCGGCCACTTCCAGTTTGTGACCTTGTGATCATACCAGGCTCGAAGGCAACTATTTCTGATCTGGCATTTTTCAAGAAACAAGGATGGGACATAGACCTGAAGGCGCATATCCGGCGTGGCGGTCGTGTTCTTGGCATTTGCGGTGGGTATCAAATGCTTGGAAAATCCATTGAGGATAATAAAGGGATTGAAGGCTCCCCGGGTCTCGTTGAGGGCCTTAACGTACTAGACGTGCAGACGGTCCTGACGAATGACAAGCGTTTGACGGAGGTAAGGGGATTACTGGTGCCGGAAGGCGTCCCCCTTGCTGGCTATGAAATTCATGTCGGGCGGACGGCTGGTCCGGCTACTCGGAGGCCATTTGCAACGATAGACGGTGAGCCTGAAGGTGCAGTTTCGCCTGACGGCCGTGTTTGGGGAACTTATCTGCATGGGGTTCTGTCTGGTGGACGCGCGCGGAAAGCTCTTCTTTCACGCGTAGGGCCCGCCGGGCCTGACCTTCAGGATCATGACGAGCGGGTTGAGGCTGTGCTGGATGCCTGGGCGGACCATCTTGAAGCCTGCATTGACCTGGATGCGCTTCTTGCATTGGCCCGACCTGTCTGATCCTTCAAAACCAGAATAGGCCAGAAAGAACGGCTAGAGCCACGCCCTGAAAAACACATGCTCGACGGTATAGTTGAAGCGCACGCCAAAGATCATCAGCAGTCGTGGTGACGCGTCCGTCGCCCATCCATGAATCATTGACCAGAATACCGTCATAAACTCTGGGGCCAGCTAATTTCAGTCCTAAGGCTCCTGCCATAGCAGCTTCTGGCCATCCGGCGTTGGGGGAGCGATGATTGCGTGCATCACGTTGAACGGAACAAAATGCCCTCGTTGAGTTGGCACCGGGGATCGTGAATGCCGCCAGAAAGATCCAGAGAGCGGAGAGGCGGGAGGCTGGGAGATTGACCAGATCATCCAGCTTTGCAGAGGCCCATCCGAAGGCTTTATGCCGGGAGGTAAGGTGGCCGATCATGCTGTCTGCCGTGTTGATTGACTTGTAAGCGGTTGTGCCTGGCAGGCCAAAGAGGGCAGTCCAGAAAAGCGGCGCAACAATTCCATCTGAAAAATTCTCGGCCAGACTTTCAATCGCGGCCCGTACGACGCCAGCTTCATTAAGCTGTTCCGGATCGCGGCCGACAATCATGGACACGGCTTTCCTGCCCGCCGGCACACCGCTTTTCTGCAAGCCAGTGTGAACTGCCCTGACATGTTCCCACAGGGAGCGCTGGGCAATCAGAGTGCTGCCCACCGCGCCTTCGATCCCCCAGGCAACGAGAGGCGGAAAGAGAAGGTCCAGGGCCTGAATGGCCGTGTAGATAATCAGAGTGGGAAGACTGATAAGAATGGCCAAGCTTACAATGCCACATAGACGTTGCCGGAAGGCGCTATCCTGTGGGCGGTTGAGTGAACGATCCAGTCGCGCGATAAGGGCACCAATCCACATGACTGGATGGCCAATTCTGCGGAAAAGCCAGTTCGGGTAACCGAAAGTGGCTTCAATTGCACAGGCCAGACAGGCAACAGAGAATGTGTGGGACAGGGGAGAGAAAGTCATGGGCCTGCGTGTTTTATCCAGATGCCGTGATCTAGCATGATGCCCACGGTGCTGGAAAACATGCCGATCCACGGTGGCCAGGTGCGGCAGGTTATGGAGCGGTTTCCCCACGCTCCAAAGCCCTTCATCGATCTCTCCACGGGTATCAGCCCGTACGAATATCCTCTTGCTCCCTTGGATGTCGCGGTTCTCACTAGGCTGCCAGAAGCAGCGGACGAAGAGGCGCTTCTGGTGGCTGCTGCGACAGCCTACCGCATACCGAGTGCAGGTATGATTGTTGCGGGGCCAGG
The DNA here is from genome assembly GCF_032913585.1 of Gluconobacter sp. GP1. Lineage (NCBI taxonomy): Bacteria > Pseudomonadati > Pseudomonadota > Alphaproteobacteria > Acetobacterales > Acetobacteraceae > Gluconobacter > Gluconobacter sp. GP1. The sequence goes on along the minus strand of NZ_JASGXC010000001.1, from coordinate 825,008 downwards.
CACACAGCTGCTGATTGCGTTGCTGCCCTTGGCTCTGAAAACGGAAAAAGTCGTTATTTTTGGTCCCACTTACTCCGGCCATGAGCAGGCGTGGAGAAATGCAGGAGTGGATGTATCGATCGTGACAGATCTTCAGGCATTCAGGGCTGCTGCAGGACGAGCGGAGACTGTCTGTGTCGTCTGTAATCCGAATAATCCAGACGGACGACGCCTGCCTGTCGAGACACTTTTAGAACTCTCGGATCGTTGCGCGGCATCCGGTGGCTGGTTAGTCGTCGATGAGGCGTATGCAGATTTTGATCATGAAAGCACTGCCTCGTCTTTTCCTCGGGCAGGGCTCTTGGTTTTGCGCTCTTTTGGGAAAACCTATGGGTTACCCGGTGTCCGCCTTGGTTTTTTAATCGCCTCTGACGGAACAGCGGATCGACTTCGGTCCATGATGGGGGATTGGGCGGTAAGCGCTCTGGCTCTGTCCGCAGGGCGGCAAGCGCTATTAGATCATGAGTGGTTGAACAGCACCAAAGGTCGATTGGAGCGGGATGCCAAGCGCCTTGTAAACCTACTGAAGGGATCGGGTCTCGTCGTTAAAGGAAACACCCTTCTGTTCTGCCTGGTGAGTTTGGATGAGGCTGTTTCGCTGTGGATGTTTCTCTGTGAACGCGGGATCGTGACCCGTGCGTTCCCTGAGCGGCCAACGGAGCTGAGGTTTGGTTTGCCGCGGGATAGCGCGGGTTGGGATCGCCTGGAACGCGCGCTTCATGATTGGTCAGAGATCGCAAAATGAAGCTGTTCTGCTTTGCCCTTCCATCGCTCCCGTCTTCGAAGCGAAGCATTTTTCCAAAGACAGACGAACTGCGCGATGTGGCGAGTACGGAACCTGCGTTTTGGCCAAAATCTCTACCGATCCTAACAGGGCGTGCGGCAGATGTTGCATGGCTTGAGGCATATTCCGAGCGCGCTGTGACCGTGGACGAACGGCTTCGCGGCCGTGATTACGGTGACTGGTGCGGGCAGAGCCTTAAAGCCTTATCGCCTGGAAGTCTGTCAGAGTGGATGACAGACCCCGATTTTTCGCCGACTTCCGGTGAAAGCCATAAGGAGATGTATGTCCGTCTTGCAGAGTGGCTGTCGAATATCCGTGACGCGGAAAAGTCTGTGATCCTGGGTGTGGATGCTGATGTCGTGCGGGGGCTTGTTCTGCTAGCGATGGGCTTGAATGCAGAAGCGGCGGGGAAGCTTGATATTCTCCCGCAGAGCTGGAACGTCCTGTCTTTTTACAGGACGTGGAGGGTGCAGGCCGTTTCAGTTCCAGACAACAGAATAACGTCTGAAATTATTTTCGGCTCAGAAAGCGATCGTTAATCCAGGCTGCGGCGCCCACGGCCACAAGGATGGGTCCGAGAATAAAAAGTACCGCTGCAAGGGCTACTAAAATAATAATACCGAAAGACATTTTCTTTTTTCCTTATTCAGGATGAAAACTGTTACGCTCTGAAGCACGTTTGCCATAGTTCATGCGCATATTCGCCAAGTTTATGCTTCACAATGACCTCTGAAAAGGGGAACGATATGCGTTATTTTCTCATGATTCTACTCGGGGCTGTCGTCACCCGCTTCTGGCTGCGGATAGCCTCCGTTCAGACGGTTCCGCGTGTCTCGTCACCTGTTCGGGCTCTTCCAACTTTATGACGCCTATTTCCGTACGGCAGGGGTATACGTCAACCTGTAGAGCGACCCGGAAAAATCGTCGCTAACGAGGATACTGCCGTCGGGCATCGGCTGAACATCCACTGGGCGGCCAACGGTGCGCCCATTGTGCCGAAATCCCCAGATTAACGGCTCTGGCTGCTGTGGATGGCCAGCACTATCGAGTTTGACGGAAACGACCTGATACCCTGATGGAACACTTCTGTTCCATGATCCATGCTCCGCAATCAGTAATGTCCCCGTCAAAGAGCGCGCTGCGGCGGGGCCATCGTAAAATCGCAGCCCCAATGCTGCGACATGGGTTCCAAGCTTCAGGGCAGGCGGAGCAAATTCACCGCACGAGTGGTCTTTTCCGTAATGAGGGTCCGGGACGTCTCCCTGATGGCAATAGGGATAGCCGAAAGACTGCCGGGGCTGGGTAAGGGTGTTCAGTTCGTCAGAAGGGACGTCATCGCCCATCATGTCCCGGCCATTATCCGTAAACCACAGGTCTTTTCCTGTTCGCCGCCATGCGAGACCAACCGAATTGCGAATGCCGTAAGCAACGTCCTGCCTGTCCGTGCCGTCGGGATTCATGCTGATGATTTTTCCGAGATCGTGGCCTACGTCGCAAACGTTGCAAGGCGCCCCAATGGTCACATACAGCCTGCCATCCGGCCCGAAAGCGATAAACTTCCAGAAATGGTCGCCGTCTTTGAAAGGCAGGTGATCCGTAATGACTTCCGGTTCTGCTGGATTGTCTAGGTGGTCTTCGATATTTCGTAGAACCAGAATGCGTTCGGGTTCCGCGATGTAGAGATCTCCATCATGGTATGCGACGCCGGAAGGGGTTTCGAGACCGCTGGCAAGTGTCCTGACCTGAACGGGACTGCCTGCATCACCCACTCCAGAGACTGCATAGACCTTTCCGGGCCCCATGGAGCCAAGGAAAACAGTTCCTCTGTCTCCAAGGGCGATTTCACGTGCTCCACGGACCTGTGCCGATATAACGTCCAAATGAAACCCGGGCGCGACAGACAGGCCTTCAGACAAAGGAGCACCCCATGCAGGCAGGGTCAAGCACGAGCCTATCACTGAGAACAGCAAAAGTTGCCGGAGCATGATGCACCTCATCAATGTGGAGCAGGGCTTGAAGGACAGCGCTGGTAACCGCAACGGACGAATGGCTCAGAGGTTTTCAGGTGTTCGGCTATTCCTCCATTTGAAAATGTGATGTCACGAAGGATGTCTGGAGCTCCAAAGCCCTGATACTTCCTCGGTTCTGACGCGTTAGAGGTCCAGTTGCTGCCTTAATGAACGCATTCTGTCCGTCTCTCTGAACATGTTCACCATGTTGGAGAGCGAGTGAGAACAGTCATGGGAGTTTCCAGGTCTATGGTTGACACTTCCCCCCGTAAGCCGCGCGCAGCAGAAGCCGCACTGCGTATGCTGGCACTTGATCTGCACTGGACATGGAACCACGAGGCAGATCTGCTGTGGCAGACGATCAATCCGGATCTTTGGTTCCGAACCTGTAATCCCTGGATAACCCTGACACGAACACCCAAAGCCCAACTGTGGGAAGCTCTACAGAACCTGGATGTCCGCAATCTCTTGAAGGCCAGCATGGAGCGCCGGAAATATGAGTTGGAGCGTTCCACCTGGTTTGCGGAGAAATATGCGGACGCGGAACTGTCTGAAGTCGCCTATTTCAGCATGGAGTATATGCTGAGCGAGGCACTCCCCATCTATTCTGGCGGGCTCGGGAATGTTGCTGCAGACCAGCTGAAAGCCGCGAGTGATCTGGGTGTTCCGGTTGTTGCGGTCGGGCTTCTCTATGCGCAGGGTTATTTTCGCCAGGTTATTACTCCGGCAGGCGAGCAGCGGGCGCTTTACCCGTTCAATGACCCTGACCAGCTTCCGATACAGCCCGTCCTCACGCCGGATGGGGACTGGTTCCGGCTCTCTGTCCAAACGGCAACCGGAGAGATCTGGCTTCGCGCCTGGAAAGCCGTCGTAGGTCGGACGACTCTGTACCTTCTGGATACGAACGATCCCTCCAATCCGCCCGCTGTTCGCTGCATCACGACCCAGCTCTACGGCGGAGATGCGGAACTTCGGCTGAGGCAGGAAATGGTTCTCGGGATCGGGGGATGGAGGCTGCTTCATGCTCTAGGGCACCGGCCGGATATCTGCCATTTGAATGAGGGGCACGCGGCTTTTGCAGCTCTAGAACGAGCCCGCTGCCTTTCAGAAGAAGAAGGTATTTCTTTCGCGCAGGCGCAGGTCATTGCCCGCGCGGGAACGGTCTTCACGACACATACTGCCGTGCCGGCTGGGTTTGATCGTTTTCCGCCTAAGCTGATTGAGAGCCATCTCACGTTCTACGCCGAAGACCGTCTGGGCATGCCAATTCAGGACTTTCTCTCGCTAGGGCGCCTTGATCCGGCGAATAAAGATGAGTTTTTCAACATGGCTTATCTCGCCGTTCGGTGCAGCGGGGCCGTTAACGGCGTGAGCCAGTTGCATGGGGCTGTGAGCCGGTCCTTGTTCACGCCACTTTTCCCGCGTTGGCCGCAAAATGAAGTCCCGATCTCTCATGTGACGAACGGCGTCCATACCCCGACGTGGGATTCAGCATCTGCTGATGAACTCTGGACCCAGGTGGGGGGGAGAAGCAGGTGGGAAGGAGATCTGGAAGGACTGGGCGATGCTGTTCGTCATCTTGATGACGACACTCTCTGGTGCAGCAGGTGCAACTCCCGGGCGGAGTTTGTTCACGCACTGGGGCAGGAGCTCTCTGCGAGACAATGCATCGTTGGCGAAGATGGGTTGTGGTGCCTGCCTGCGCCGTCGTTGAACCCGGAGGCGCTGACAATCGGATTTGCACGCCGGTTTGCCACTTACAAGCGTCCAGACCTCCTGTTGTACGATGAAGAGCGACTTGTCCGGCTGTTGCGGGACGTTCATAGGCCGGTCCAGATCGTTCTGTCCGGCAAGGCTCATCCGCAGGATCTGGAAGGGCAGGCGATGATCACACGCTGGGTCCAGTTCTGCCAGCGTCAGGATATCGTGGGAAAAGTTGTATTCCTCGCGGATTACGACATGGCTCTGGCCCAGAAAATGGTTCAGGGGGTGGATCTGTGGCTGAACACACCGCGACGTCCCTGGGAGGCCAGCGGGACCAGTGGAATGAAGGTCTTGGTAAATGGTGGGCTCAACCTGTCAGAACTCGATGGATGGTGGGCCGAGGCCTACGCGCCAGAGGTCGGCTGGGCGTTAGGGGACGGACTGGAGCACGCGGGAGATCCGGCCTACGACCATTCTGATGCACAGGAACTTTACAGGCTCTTGGAAGAGCACGTTCTTCCTGAGTTCTACGAACGCGATGCTGGCGGAATACCTAGGGCTTGGGTCGCAAAGATGCGCGAAAGCATGGCGCGTCTGACGCCTCAGTTTTCCGCAAACCGTACAGTTCGAGATTACACCGAACAGTTTTATCTGACTGGTGCGCAGCGCTACAGGCGTCGCTTGTTTGACCATGGGGTGAGTGCTGGGACGGTTCTCGACAGGCAAAAGGCTCTCTCTGCTGGCTGGAATGGCCTCAGGATCGGAGAGGTTATCATTCCCGAGAACGGTGGGGATCAGAAAGCGCATGCCTTCATTCATCCCGGAACGCTCGATCCTGCGTTGCTGCGTGTTGAACTCTACGCTGACGCTCAGGATGGGCACCCGCGCATCAAGTCCTTGACACAGGGAGAACATCTTCCGGATGGCTGGATTGCCTATACTCTTGAGACTGAGCTTCCTGCCCCCGCTGCAGAGTGTACACTGCGGATCATTCCGGCTGCAGAGATCATGAGTGTTCCGCTCGAAGCGCCTTTTATCCTCTGGCAACGGTAGGGCATGAAGGCTTACGCTTCATGGGCCGTCATGCTGGAGGGAAAAGAATAATGATCCGAAGCCTGTTGCCGCAACGTCTGACATTTCGCTTTCTACCAGAAGCATGGCCTCTCGTTCGTCACCACACAGGCATAGCACCCGCTTTGAAAAGCGTGCGACCGAGGCATCGGATCCGGACATTTTACGATACCGCATCCGGCATATTGTCTCGCCACGATTGGGCACTCTCCACCGGGCGAGATGGCCGTGCGTCAGTTCAGGTGCTTGAACCTGTTTCCTGGGCCGGGTTACCTAACATGACGCGGCCTGAACAATGGGTCTGGTCCCGGAGGGGATTACGTCCAGATATCAAGCTGCTCGAAGGCACTGGGGCTGCAAAACTCGATTTGTCAGGCACACTTCTGCCAATATACCGCACAGATTTTTGGCAGTTACAGGGAAAGGCGGCGGTTGGTGCCAGTAGCCTCAAGGTGTCTCTGTCGCGCGGATCAGTTCAGGCTGGAGAGCAAGCGGAAGCTGTTTGTGCACTGGATTTGACGCTCCTGAGCGGTGAAGTACGAGATTTGTATGCTTTTGCGCAGACTTTAAGTGATCTTCCCATATGGCTGACGGGGGAGACGCTTCCCATGAGGGGAGTGCGGCTGGCGCTTGGGCAGTATGATGAGGATGTCACAGTTCAATCGGCGCTACCTTTCGCAGGGGACATGACGGTTGGAAAAGGGTGGAGCCAGTCTGTTCGTTCTTTTCTGACGCTATTTCTTGCCGCGCAGCCTGCTGCTGAACACGGGAGCGTCGATGCTGTGCATGAGATGCGCGTCGCCGTCAGGCGGCTTCGAACGATCCTGAAAGCTTTTCGTCCTCTGTTCCCTAAGGGAGCGTTAGCGAATGAGATGTCAGTTTTTCAGCAAACTGGGCGGTTTCTCGGCAATGTTCGAGACTGGGATGTTTTTCAGACCGAAATTCTACCGGCTTATGTGAGTGGGGACATTGCGGCTGAATTCGTTCAGTTAGCCAAAGAAAAGCGAGCGTCTGCACTGGCGGAGATGCGAGAGAAACTGACTGATCCGAGCATAACGTCTACGCTACTTTCTCTTGGACAAAGCACGGAAGACCCTGAAGCTTTTTTTGGAGCCGAGACTGCTGACGCGCTTTTGGAAGACCACGCGCCTGTTCTGCTCGATCGAATGGCGCGTAAAGTCCAGCATCGGGGTCATCACATCGGGCACCTGTCAGACCGCCAGTTGCATGACGTCCGTAAATCTCTGAAGGGGTTGCGCTATAGTATTGAGAGCATTCTTCCTCTGTGTAAGGGGAGCCGCGTTGAAACCTATATGGGCCATTGCAAGGATTTGCAGGACCTGTTTGGTCGTTTCAACGATGCGGCAACGGCAGAGGCTCTGGTCAGGCAGGCGATAAAAGAAAGGCCTGACCTCACCGAAGCAGGAAATGCGATCATTCACATGGCGCATCGGGAGCGGGAAAAGATCCTGAAAAAACTTCCCAAGCGATGGAAGACTTTTTCGAAGGACGTCCCGTTCTGGTGTCAGTGAGTTATTTCCTTGTATGTAGCGGAAACCTTGGCTCCAGCTCCGATTTATGATCCAAACGGGCAGCCAAAAAGCGTGACTGATTGCCGCAAGGAGCAAAAATCATGGAAAAACGCTGGGTTCTTCTGACAATCATTATCCTGATTGCCGGGCTTATCATGATACTGCTGTGGGCCAGACAGACCGACCCGGGCACGATTGGCCCGGACACGCATACGGAGAAGACGGCCCCCCAAGCTTTGAACGCGGCACATCCATATTTATGGAGCCCCGCGTACAATCAAAGAGTTTATGAAGTCGGCTGAGATTTGCTTCAGAAATTAGAACGGAGCGTAAACATGAAGTTCCGCGGCTCTCCGTAGTAGTTGTAGTAGTACAGATTTCCCAGGCGCTGATAATATCGTTTGTTGGCGATATTGTTCAGTGTTGCGGAGAGGGAAAGATACTTGTTCCATTGGTATCCAGCCTGGATGGAGCCAATAATGTATCCGCCCTGCGTCACGGTGCGATTTGTGCCGAATGTACTCGTTTGAGCATTGAAGCCGCCGCCGATGCTCCAGACATTCTTTTGTGCCCCGCGATATGGCTCGAACCTGTAATGTGTCCAGAGCTTCCACAGATGCTTGGGCGAGTTGCCAGCATAGGTTAGGCCAGACTGTGTGGCGCTACCGTTATTGACGATCCGGTTGTCGTTATAAGTATAGCTGGCATTGATGTCCCAGCCCTCCAGAGGGCGGCCAATCAGTTCTGCTTCGGCACCTTGGCTGCGTGTTTTTCCTGTCGCGACGTAGCAGTCATCCACGCCGCCGGGCCCACAGATGGCGCCGATGGTGCCGTTATAGATGGCTTCGTTTTTCTGGATGATTTTGTAGCCAGACAGGGTCATGCCCAGGTGCCCGTGGAAGAACTCTCCCTTGATACCACCTTCGAGCTGATTGCCTCGGACAGGCGCAAGGCGCCCGGTGGTATCAAACGCAGACTGAGGCGAGAAAGTCGAAACGTAGCTGACATAAGCCGTGACATTCGGCCACAGGTGCAGAACGCCGCCGATGTAAGGGGTCAGGATGCCCTGCTGGTCGATATCGGTGCTGGTGGCACCAACAGTTGGGGAAATACGACGTGTCTTGCTGACATACCCGCTCACCCGGCCACCAATCAGGATGGAAAAGCGTGAAACAGGCTTGATCTGTGCCTGACCATACACGCCCCACTGCGTGGATGGCTCCCAGTAGCGATTGGTAATGGTAGGGAGAGCCAGAGACGGAATGGCATTGTTCGCATTGATAGGGATACCGGCAAGCGCCGTGTAGGTCCGGGAGTTTGCACTGGCACCGCCGCCTTCATAGAGATAGCGATCGTAGTTCGCTCCCATCATCAGAACATGTTTCTGCCCGAAGAGGTGAAGCGGCCCGGTGACGTAGGCGTCCAGGCCATCATTCGTCTCGTCATACCGTGTATTGGCTGCGACGAAATTGCCAGTCTTTGCGGACGCGTTATACGCGTTGAGATAAGCGTATTGCAGTGTGGTGGCTGCGGTTCGGTGACGGTAGTTGAGGCGCCCGCGCCAGCCATGAGAGAAGAGATGCTCCAGTTGTGCCTCAACTTCAGTCATCGGGACTTCGGATTTGCCCCAGTTGGCCCCCACCAACGTGCTCGTCGGCAGATTCAGATCCGCGCCATTACTGGCACGGGGAAGCCCCATATAACGGGTTGTATCGTTGCTTTGAGACGTGACGGAGACTGTCAGGGTATCATGCCGCGTTAAGTGCACATCTGTGACGCCATAAATCGTCCAGCGACGATCATAGGCATTGTTGTAGAACTGGTTGCGGTCGGTGCCTGCGACGACAAGTCGTGCCGAGACAATTTTTGAGTGCGCGAGAGGGCCGCCGACATCAAGGGTGGCATGGTAATTGTTCCATGAGCCAGCCGAGAACGAAGCATTGCCCTGAAAGTCATCGGTCGGGCGCTTGTGGACGAAATTGACACTCCCGCCGGGTGTGCTGGAGCCCTGAAGCATGCCGTCTGGTCCACGCAGGACTTCAATACGATCGTAGATGGCCAGATCATACTGTTGGCTTAAAGTCAGCCCACTCATGGACGGAACACCGTCATACTGGGCCTGTAACGAGAAGCCGCGGGCAGTGTATCCGCCCGTTCCGTCGCCATACATATTGACGTTCACGCCCGCGACCTGTTTGAGCGCAGCATCAACCGTATTGAGGTTCTGGTCTTTCATCTGCTGGCTGCTGAGAACTGAGATGGATTGTGGAACGTCCAGCGGTTTAAGGAGCATTTTCGTCGTAGAGACCGCAGAAACCGTGTAAGTGCCGGTACCATCCGTAGAGGCATTGCGGCGATGACCCTGCACCAGAAGCTGCTCAATGCTGCCGGGGGTCTCATCTTCTTGTGACGCGTGTTTCTGTTGCGTGCTCTGCGATTTTGGTGAAGCGGAACGTTCCTCTTTAAGACCGGTCGTTGAAGCTGATTTCTTACGAGCTTCTGGAGATACGTCATCAGTGGTCGCGGCAAAGGCGCCATTCCACGTGCCTGACAGCAAAAGTGCTGTAAAAAGCATTGGGCCTAGATGTGTACGTTGAGGAACGTTCGACGCTGGAAGTCTCATGGAAAGGGCTAACTGCCTCCTAGGAAATGAATTTTCACGAGAATTTCAGCTGACTTTCCCGTATTTCTAAAGTTACAAATGATATTCATTCTCAGAAACTTCAATCTTTAATTCACGCACCTTCGCAGTTGTAACATTGTAGGCAGCATTTCTGCGACGTTGAGCGGGCAAGTGGTTCGTACAAAAAAAATAATTATGAAAATGGGTGTTTTTCAAGAATCGCTTCGTAAAAGACGTTTTTCTGTCGAATCAGCTAAGAATTGGCCTTCACGGTCTGCCTTTGAATGCCAAGCCCTTCGATTTCCAGCTCTACGACATCCCCTGGTTCGAGATAGACTGCGTGAGGCTTGATGCCCATTCCGACGCCGGCAGGTGTGCCTGTAGCAATGATATCGCCCGGCATCAGGGTCATGTAGTTGCTGACATGTGAAATGATGCTGCGGACGTCAAAGATCATGTTGGAGGTATGCCCCGTCTGCCGACGGTGTCCGTTGACATCTAACCGCATGGAGAGTGCTTGCGGATCGGCGATTTCATCGGTCGTCACAAGCCATGGTCCTAAAGGCCCGAATGTGTCGCAGCCTTTGCCTTTGTCCCATTGACTTGTCTGCATCTGAAATGAGCGTTCAGAGACATCATTGGCGACACAATATCCCGCAACATGCTCCAAAGCCTTCTCCGGGGAGACGTAAGACGCTTTTGTGCCAATAATGACTGCGAGTTCGACTTCCCAGTCCAATTTGGTGGCATGTTGGGGGACCAGAATACCATCGCTCGGACCCGTCAGGGCAGAGATGGCTTTCATGAAGACGATTGGCTCTGAGGGGAGGGGAAGGCCTGCTTCCTCGGCATGATCCCGATAGTTCAGGCCAATGCAGATGTACTTTCCGGCACCGGAGAACGGAATACCGTAGCGTGGTGCTTCTGAAACAACAGGGAGAGTGCTCGGATTAATGGCCCGTAAGGCGTCAAGCTGCTCTGGAGACAGGTGGGCAGCCGTAATATCAGGCAGAATCCCTTTGAGGCTTCTCAGGATGCCAGTGTCATCAATGAGTCCAGGTGTTTCCTGATCCAAGGGACCAAAACGACAGAGCTTCATCCTGCGACACTTTCTGTCCAGAGTGGGGAAGCATGAGATTAGGCATGTTTTGGTTTCTCTTCCAAGGATTGAGGGGGCCTCCATTGTTCAAATTGATAACTTCAGTTATTGATATGTTATAACATACGTGTTTGACTATATGGGAGTTTCGGTTATGCCCCTGCTCAATGATGGTTCCCCGGAAGGGGATGAAAAGGGAACGCAGTGAAATGCTGCGGCTGCCCCCGCAACTGTGAGCGGTGAGGCTGATCACGATGGGTTCCGGGAACCCGGCCACTGGGGCGTCAGCCTTGGGAAGGCTCGCGATCTGCCGATGATCCGCAAGCCAGGAGACCTGCCATCGAAAATGGTCATGGACGAAGCGAAAGGGCGGGGTGCACCGGACGCAGCAGGATGGTTCATCCTGCTCATCGTAGTGACGCATTGTTGAGTGAAGTTTGCGTTATCCATGAGGAAAATCAGTTTTGTCGGTGTGTTGCCCGTTGCGGCATTGACCGTTTTTCAGCCTGCGTTCGCCCAGACAGAAGACGTCAGGAAGGCGGCGGCCAAAGCGAAAGAAGAACACATTACGGCGCATGGTCGGGCGCAGCCGCTGAAGGATAGTGCTGTTATCGGCGGCAGACTTGGGCTCACGGTTCAACATAATCCTGCGACGATCAATGTGATTCAGCGCAGCGTGACGGAACAGCGCGGTTATGCGCACGTTGAAGACGCCGCAGACAGTGCACCGGGTGTTTCTTCCGGTGGATCTCCAGGAAGTCCGGCGCAGATGATGATGCGTGGCTTCAGCGGAAATCAGGTTTTGATCCTGAGGGACGGAATTTATTACGGCCCGACCACGATGGTGAACCGTCCGCTCAACAGCTTTAATCTTGAGAGCGTTCAGGTTCTCAAGGGGCCGTCGTCTGTTCTGTACGGGCAGGGCGCTGTTGGCGGCACGGTGGATATGCGAACGCGTGACCCTGCGTTTGATGGGCCGCATGCTAATGCTCTGGTATCTTATGGCAGTTTCAATACGTGGAATGCTGGCGTGGGCGGTTCGGTTCCCATTACTGACACTTTGGCCATTCGAAGTGATTTCAGTCGTACCTCGTCTGATGGATACGTTGCTGGCGCAGACCCACACAGCAACGATTTCACGACAACGTTGCTCTGGCACCCTTCGAAGAAATTTACAGCCCGCTTTGGCGTCGACTATCTGACAGATCGCTTATCGACGTACTATGGAACCCCTTTGGTCCCGCTGGCTCAGGTCCATGATGGCGTAGGCGGCCTGCTGTCGTCTTCCAAGGGATTAGGCGTAAGCCGGTCATCGCTCTGGCGGTATTACAATGCCAAGGATGCAAAAGCTGGCTCGGTTAATGTGACTCCGACGCTCCATCTGACGTGGCAGCCAACGGAGAACATGACGTTCCACAATAAAACCTACGTCCTTTACGCCAAGCGCAACTGGAATAACGCTGAATCCTACAGCTATATCGGTTCAGCCGGGCAGACGGACGCAGCGGGAAATGCCATTGCACCCGGTCGGGTCGGTCGCGATCGGTTCTATGTTTATATGAACCAGCATCAGGTGGGTGACACGCTGGATGGCCAGTTTGATTTCCACGTTTTCGGAATGAAGAACCGTCTGGTCGTCGGTGGAGACGCGTATTATGTGCGGCTCATCCGAAACCGTGGTTTTCCGGACGCGACATATGCGGACAGTGTTTCTCTGAGTAGTCCTGAGAGTGCGGCCGTCGGGAGTTTTGCGGGGGAGTATCCATATACGAAATCTCCCACAACCATGGTGGACGCAGGCATCTTCATGGAAGACGTCCTGACAGTGCGGGACAATCTGCGTGTAGTGGGTGGATTTCGTTACGACTGGCTGAAACTGGATCGTCAGAATTATAGCCAGTCCGGTGCGTTCAATCCTGCGACCAGCTTCAAGGGGAACTACAATCCTGCCAACTTCAGGGTTGGCCCTGTTTATGATCTGACAGACAACATCAGCCTTTACGGCGTGTACACAACGGCTGAAGATCCGCCGGGCTCCAATATCTTCCTGGTTAATAAAGGGCAGTTTTCACGCCTGAGTCAGTCCAGGCAGGGAGAAATCGGCGCCAAGGGCTCTTTCTGGAAAGGGCGCCTGTCCTCTACGCTGTCTCTGTACGATATCCGCCGTACTCGAGTTCTTGTGGCCACAGGAGTGGACAGCGTGGCAACGGCGGGCGTTCAAAAGTCACGGGGTGTGGAATGGCAGGGGGACCTCACGCTGGGCAAACACTGGAGCCTGTCGGGAAATGTTGCCTATACGTGGTCTCGTTATGGATCATTCCATCCTTCAGCGTCAGTGAATGCTTCCGGGAACGAGGTCCCGAACGTTCCGGCTGTAACGGCTAACCTGTGGGGTGTCTGGTCCCGGGTTGCAGATCTGCCGGTCGATCTGGGGGCTGGTATGCGTTACGTATCTGCCCGCAAGGGCGATTACGCCAACACCCTGAGTCTGAAAGACTATGCGCTCGTCAATCTTTTCGCGGCATGGCACGCCTATCGTGGCGTGACGGTTTATGGCCGGGTAGACAATGTGGGAAACAAGCACTTCATTCAGTGGGCTGATACCAGTTATCCGAGTGAAGTGATGTTGGGGGCGCCGCGGTCCTTCTCGATCAGTGTTCAGGCCGGTTTCTGATCGTGCCTGAGGTTGTGCTTCAGACGCATGGTGCCGGGTATGACTGCATACTCTCTTTGACGGATTTCTCCGTCAGGGAGGGTGAGCATGTTGCACTCATTGGCCCGAATGGTGCAGGGAAAAGCACGCTTCTGAAGCTCCTCGCTGGATTAATTTCACCCACGGAAGGGGAGATAGTTCTGGAAGGAACGCTGCTCAGCACCCTGTCCAGACCAGCGGTAGCGCGCGAGATTGCATGGCTTTCCCAGACCGATGATGTAACTCCTGAATTCGTAGTTGAAGATTATATCGCACTTGGTCGTCTCCCGTTTCGAGGCACTCCTCAGGCGCAGCAGGATACTGCGGCTCTGCAAGCAGCAATCCAGTATTTCCGTGTCGAACCTTTTTTAAAACGGCCGATTGGCAGTCTTTCTGGTGGTGAGCGTCAGCGTGTGATGCTGGCGCGATGTCTGGCCCAGACCCCCCAAATACTGTTGCTGGATGAGCCCACCAATCACCTGGACCTTGCGGCCAGAGCAGAACTGTTAAGTTTGTTGCGTGACCTTCCTCTAACAATCGTGGCCGTCCTGCATGACCTGTCTTTTGTGCCTGATTTTGCGCCGCGAACTCTCTTGATGAGGGACGGAAAAATCATTCTGGATGGGGCGTCTTCTGAGGTTCTGCTCTCTTCGGAGCTAGGGCATGCGTTCGGCTTGAATGTTCATTCCGTTCAACTGGATGATGGCAGCACGACGTTCGTTTTTAGGCCGCGAGGCGCATGAAAAAGCCTGCCTTTATGCTGTTTCTGGGGTTTTGTGGCTTTGCCGTGCAAACTGCCTTCGCCTACCCGGTTACCGTGCAGAGCTGCGGGAAGCCCGTAACGATCACGCATCAGCCAGAGCATGCTGTCATCCACGACGTTAATATGGCGGAAATGGCCTTTGCTCTACATTTGCAGCCCTATATTCGTGGTCTGACGGGGATATCAGGCTGGAACAAATACACACCGGGTTTCAAAGCTCAGCAGGGCGATATCCCGGAAATTGCAACTCACTATCCCAGTCTTGAACAATTGCTTGATGCCGGAACAGATTTTTTCTTTGCCGGCTGGAATTATGGGATGCATGTCGGTGGGGATGTGACACCCGAGACCTTGGCAATTCAGGGTATCCCGACGCTTGTTCTGTCTGAAAGCTGCTTCCGGGCCGGGCACTCTACAGCTCTCCCGACGTTAGACCTTCTGTATGGCGACGAAGAAAACCTTGGACAGGTTTTCGGCCGGGAGCAGCAGGCTCGGCAATTGGTTGAAAGCTGGCAAAGGCGCGTTCAGCACATTCAGGATCGTCTCAAGGGCCATCATCCGTTACGTGTTTTCCTTTATGACAGTGGACGCGACCGGCCATTTACAGCTGGCCAATATGCCCTCGCGACAGAGCTGATCCGGCTGGGCGGGGGAGAAAATATTTTTCGTGATTTACCGACAAACTGGGGTGCCGCTTCGTGGGAGAACGCGGGTTTGCGTGATCCTGAAGCTATTTTGGTGATGGATTACGGGGCAGGTGTTTCAGACAGTCTGAAATTTCTGCGAAGCCAGCCATTGCTAACGGAGAGTACGGCCCTGAAGACAAACCGTGTTCTGGTTGTGCGCTATGATGAAATGACGCCGTCTCCCGCGAATATCGATGTGATCGAAAAAATTGCAGCCTTTCTCCACCCGGACGCAGTACCTTGATGAAACGCGTTCTTGGCATCAGCGCTTTGCCGGCTCTGAGTGTGCTGGCATTTTTGGAAGTTACACTCGGAAGTGCTTCTCTTCCCTGGCATTCGTTGCAAGCGGGACTTTTAGCCGGTCCAGCCAGTCATGATATTGCCGCCCGGATTATCTGGTCCCTGCGGATGCCAAGGCTGGTTCTGGCTTTCTTGACCGGAGCAATTCTTGCCGGTGCAGGAGCACTTCTTCAGGCCGTAACCCGCAACCCCTTGGCAGATCCGTTTCTCTTCGGGTTGTCCTCAGGCTCAGCAACAGGGGCTGTTGCTGTCATCGTATTGTTGGGGGACGTTTTTGGCGTCTGGACGATCGCTTTTGGTGCAGTCGGTGGGGCTTTTTTGGCAACTTCTGCGCTTTTATTACTGGTATCGTTTAGATCCCGGTCTGGCGCACGGGTCTCAACGGAACGAATGCTGCTGTCTGGTCTGGCGATTTCCTTCGTCTTCTCTACTCTGACAAACCTGCTGATTTTCTGGGGTGACCGTAATACGGCGCAATCCGTCCTGTTCTGGACGATGGGCAGTTTTTCCGCCGCTCGCTGGTCGGCCCTGCCACTTGTCGTGTTGGGGCTTTTGCCCGTGATCTTCGGTAAATGGGCTTTTGGAGCTGATCTGGATGCTTTGATGGCCGGAGAGGAAACCGCAGCGTCCCTCGGGGTGCAAACAAGAAAGCTACGGCTTTGTGTTCTTGCCCTTTGCGCGTTTAGCTGTGCAACCACAGTGGCATTGTGTGGGCCGATCGGCTTCGTCGGACTGATTGTGCCGCATCTCATAAGGCCCATCTGGGGACGGTCTGTTCGAAATATCCTTATCCCCGCTATGGTCGCGGGGGGGATGCTGACAATCCTTTCAGATCTTCTCAGCCGCTGTCTTTTGCCGTCTCAGGAGCTGCCAGTTGGAATAGTCATTTCTGCGATAGGCGCCTGTTTCCTGATGGGGCTTCTGACACGGCGTTGATGTGTCTTTGGCGCGTTTGCTTCAGAGAGACACCGTGATACCGCCGTCCACATACAAAACATGGCCATTCACAAACGACGATGCACCGGAAGCAAGGAAAATACAGGCACCCGTCAGTTCATCAAGCTGTCCCCATCGACCCGCTGGTGTGCGCTTCTCCAACCACGTTGAAAATTCTGCATCATTTACGAGTGCAGCGTTGAGAGGCGTGTCGAAGTAACCCGGTGCAATGGCATTGCACTGAAGGCCGTGTCTTGCCCACTCGGTCGCCATCCCCTTGGTCAGATTCCCCACGGCACCCTTGGTGGCCGTATAGGGGGAGATATTCGGGCGGGCGAGGGCCGTCTGGACGCTGGCAATATTGATGATCTTACCTTGTCTACGGCCTAGCATATGTCTCGCAACAGCCTGTCCAACATTAAAAATGGACGTCAGGTTTGTTTGAAGAACCTTCTGAAACATTTCTGGTGGGAAGTCCTCCAAGGGCGCGCGGTGCTGCATTCCTGCATTGTTGACCAGAATATCAATAGGCCCGGTATCTTCTTCGAAGCGATCGACTGCCGTTCGAACAGCTGCGTGGTCGGTCACGTCAAAAACAAGTGTCTCGACACCTCCCAGTTCCTCGGATGCAGCCGAGAGTTTTGAAGCATCCCGCCCATTCAGAACAACTTCAGCGCCCGCCGCTTGCAGGCCTTTAGCCAGACTGAAGCCGATACCTTGAGACGATCCCGTAATCAGAGCGCGGCGTCCCGTCAGGTCAAAAAGAGATACACTCATGGAAAATCCTTTTTCCTTTGCTGTGTCAGCGCTCTGCAAACGCGGATCAGATGAACATTGAAATACCAACGCAGAAGACCAGTCCCAGAACGGCAATGATCGTTTCCAGAACGGACCAGGTCTTGATTGTCTGCGGCACGGTCAGGCCAAGATATTCTTTCATCTGCCAGAAGCCGGCATCGTTCATGGGGCCGAAAGCTACGGACCCTGCGCCGGTGGCAATCACCATGAGTTCTGGTGATACGCCCTGCGAATGCGCGAGGATCGGACCCGCAATGCCAGAGGCAGTACTCATGGCAACGGTAGAAGACCCGCAAGCGACACGCACGATTGCGGCCAGAAGCCATGCGAGCACGAGAAGTGGAACGTGCGCGCTGACGGCAGCGTCCGTGATGGCTTTCGAGACGCCACTATCAATGAGTTCACGACCAAAGCCCCCGCCCGCACCAACCAGAAGCATGATAAGGGCCGTTGGGCCAAGACACTCATTGGTGAAGCGAAGAATGGTTTCCCGTGAAAAGCCGCGGGCCAGCCCCAGCACGTAAAACGACATGACGGTTGCCAGAAGCAGCGCAATGTCCGTGTTGCCGATGAAGTGCAGGAACATGTTTGGTGCGCTTCTCGGAGTCGTAAACATGTCCGCGGAAGAGCCGATCAGCATCAGGATGACGGGGCATGTGATGGTTAGGACGGTAACCGTAAAACCTGGGAGGTTTGTCGGGATTTCACGCCGTACAAACTGTTCTGCCAACGCATTCTTTTCTGTGATCAGAACACGGGGGCTGATGAAGCGCGCGAATAGCGGGCCTGAGATGGCTGCAATTGGTGTTCCCAGCAGAACGCCCCAGAAGATCGTTGTTCCCGTGTTGGCGTGATAGGCCGAGAGGGCAAGGAGCGTTGCCGGGTGAGGCGGGATCATGGCGTGCGTAACGGAAAGCGCCGCACCCATGGGGAGAGCTACTCGCAGTAGCGATGTTTCCGTTCGGGCTGCAAGAACGAAAGCGAGCGGGAAGAGCAGGACAACGCCAACTTCGAAGAAGACTGGCAGCCCCACAAGCAGGCCTATCACCATCATGGCCCAGTCAATCCGTTGACGACCAGCGCGCTCTGAAATTGTCAGGGCAATCCGGTCAGCACCTCCGGACTCAGCCAGCATTTTGCCCAGCATGGTCCCGAGAGCAATGATCGTGCCAACGTGCCCGAGGACGTGTCCGGCACCAGCTTCGAAAGATGCGACAACCTTGTCCGCAGGCATACCCGCGCAAAGAGCCAGCAGAATAGAAACGCTGAAGAGAACGATGAAAGGATTCAGACGAAAACGCGCAATGAGTACGACGACTGCAATGATTGCGGCTGTTGCCAGCAGAATGGCAAAGGTTGTTGTCATATGGAACGCAGCCCTGTCAGAACGAGGAAACAGTTCAGAAGCGGAAACCAGAAAAAACCGTTACGTGAGAGGCTCCTGCAGAGAACTGAAACTTTCTCAGACCCATACGCCGATTGCCTCAAAGAACGGATGTAAAGTCTGCGTCATGATCTCGGCAGAAGGCTTCCACCATCGCTCAAATGCTTGCGTTGAAGAATATGAAAGCTGTGAATTTTTAAATTATTCCTGCATTTTTCGGTCCTGACCCGACAGTAATGAAGCGCCTGAATGACGGGAACTTGAACGCAACGCATCAGTGAAGTGCCGCGTCAGGAGTCTGTACGGTGACAATGGCTACGGCTTTGTTGGTTCGTGCTACGGTGCCGTACGTCTGAACGCATTGACCTCAAGGACCACACAATGATCCCGTTTTCTGTTCTTGATCTCTCAATCATCACACGGGGCGCAGGCCCTCGTGAGGCGTTCAGGAATACAATCGATTTTGCCAAGCTGGCGGAAAATCTGGGGTTTCATCGGTACTGGCTGGCTGAGCACCATTCCATGCCGGGAATTGCGTCTGCGGCAACGGCCATTCTGATCGGTCAGGTGGCTGGGGCAACGACCCGTATTCGGGTGGGCTCCGGCGGAATCATGCTCCCAAATCACTCGCCCCTTGTTGTCGCAGAGCAGTTCGGAACATTGGAGACGCTCTTTCCTGGCCGCATAGATCTAGGTCTGGGCCGGGCACCAGGGGCTGATCAGAGAACAGCCCGTGCTCTGCGGCGCGATCCATCAGCGCCTGACAGGTTTCCGGAAGATGTGGTTGAGCTTCTGCATTACTTCGAGCCCATGGCGGCGGAAGATACGCATTTGATACGTGCCATTCCCGGAATGGGCCTGCGCGTTCCGGTCTGGATTTTGGGATCGTCTCTGTTTTCGGCCGTTCTGGCCGCCCAGTTGGGGCTACCGTACGCCTTTGCATCTCACTTCGCGCCAGCGCAGATGGAAGAGGCCATTGCTCTCTATCGGTCACGGTTTGAGTCGTCCGAAAGATGCGCGCGGCCTCATGTGATGCTGACAGTCAATGTCATTGCAGCGGATGAGGAAGCAGATGGCAAGCGCCTGGCGACGTCACTATACCAGTATTTCATGGCCTTGCGCCGCGGGCGGCCTATCGCGTTTCCGCCACCTGTCAATAATATCCTGTCGTTGTGGTCGGCAGAGGAGCAGGCGCTCCTTGAGCAGACGCTGGCTTATACGTTTGCCGGGTCCAGAGAGAGTGTGACGGGACAGCTAAGACACTTCCTGGAACGCCACAAACCTGACGAGCTGATGGTGGCAGTCCCGATTCATGATCAGGACTGCCGCAAGCGCTCGCTTGAAATTACAGCCAGGATCAAGGCAGACGTGGGGGCTTGATCAAGTCTGTGACATGCGTCGCTTCATGTCTTGATGGATTTGAATGAACAGGTCTCTCTGGGCGTGGCTGCCACCAATATCTTGCAAGTGAGGAAGCGCATCGTTGAAAGAGAGCAGGGCTAAAACGTTTTCATTGTGAAGATAAGCGTTCAGCCCACGGGCTAAAGGAATGCCTACCAGATCCCACGCTCGTTGATCTGGCAGGTTTTGCCCGGAGAGGCCCTCGATACGTCGCAGCAGATGCTGCCCTTCCGGACGATGGGCGCGGAGTAATCCGTAAAGATATTGCAGGGTCAGGAAGGGCTGACTGACATCATCCTGTCGTGAAGCGAGCCAGTTCGCTAGGTCCGTCCATCGGTCCTCGACATCAGCTCCCGCCAGTTCCAGACGGACCAGAAGGGATACTGCGCCAACCTGATCCTGTGAGAAGCTGCGTTCTCTGGTCCAGCAATGCTGGTCATAAACCGAAACAGCGTCGCTTACCCGATTGCGTGCAAGGTAAAAGAGAGCCAGATGCCACCACAGGTGCGTGTCCATGAAGGAGGTCAGTGTTTTCCAGCCAGCAGACCGCTCTTCAAGAAACGCGGTACCCTCATCAATGCGTCCCTGCGTCAGGAAAACATGAGCAAGGGCATGTTGGGCCCACGGCTCCGATGCATCCATGGCAAGGGCTGTGCGGGCAGAACGCTCAGCAGCAGGTAAATCGTGGCACTGCTCATAGGCAAAAGCCAGCATACCGTGCAGGGCGGCAACGTCTCCGGCGGCATCTTCGCTGCGTAACGCAACGGCCAGCATGTCCTCAAAGCGGCCTCGAATGAAATCGTGATACTGGCGAAGCTTCAAAGTCACCAGATCACGCGGCCATTGGGATAGAATACGATCTGTCAGGCGAAGAATAGCCTCTGGATCATCCGCAATAGAGGCCTCCAGAACTGAAAACAGAAGCTTTTCACGCGGAAGGGCACTGGTAACGGATTGAGTTGCGCGTTCATGATATCGGCGCGCTTCTGATGGAACATCACCTGTTTCAGAAAGCATCCAGAGCAGACCAGCATAGGTGTTCGCCAGGCAGTCCTCTGACTGATCTGCAACTTCAAGAATTTTGACGAGACGCAAGTCATATCCGAGGTAACCAAGGATAAAATCATTGATGCCAGCGATCGTGAACGCTTGGTCAGCAGAAATATCGTTGTTCAGAACGTCCTGAGTCATGGCGCCTCTCCGGGAGAGGAGGAAAGTCGCTGAAGTTCTCTTTCAACGTACTGGTTTACGATAACAGGCTGTTCCAGCATGATCTGATGACCGCAGTCTGGCAGGATATCCAAGGTGCTGGCGGGAAGGAAATCATGCACTTTTCTGACTTCCGCCAGAGGGACGATGCCATCGTTCTGACCCGCAAGAATATGCACGGGCTTGTCAAAATGGCGCAGGATTTCCGTATTGACCGGGGCCGCACCTGAACGGACAGCATTGATCATGAACAGGCTGTTGCGCTTCGTCGCCTGACGCTCGGTTTTGAGTATCTCTGGATCTACGTCTGGAGCCCATGCCAGCTTCTCGAAGCGAGCCTGTAAAGCCGGTCTTGCAAACGAGGCGATCCAGAAGGGCAGACGGTCCATCCAGTTTCCAAACATCGGCCCCTTTAGGGACGGGGCAAGAGATGCCGGTCCCAACAGAATGAGGCCATCAACGGGTATGTCCTCTCCAGCAGCAAGTAATCCGGAAATCCATTCCAGCGTGATGCGACACCCAAAAGAATGAGCGACGATGATGCGTTTGCGCGAGGGGAACGCTGCCAGAACAGCGGCAAGGTCTTGTACCGAAAACCGACTGGCAAAAACCTGTTCGTGCTTGGAGCGCGCACTCTCGCCATGTCCAAGCGCATCCCATGCGACGAGATTGATGGGCTCTTTGGAAAACCGGTCCCACTGTAGCCGCCACTGCTGACGGTTCCCGCCCAATCCGTGCACAAAAAAGAGCGTTGTGTCACTTCCAGCCTGTTTTGAAGAGACGGCAAGCCTGCGGCCTGGAACGCGGAAAAATGTTTCTGCTGGTGGAAGTGTCTCAGTCATGGCTGGTATTCCTCCCAAAACGTTCCTGCCACGTGGGGCGAGTGGGCTCACCCGGCAAGGGCGATGCCTCATAAACGCCGCGCGCGATCGCTCGGGCTGTGACCTGCGTGGCCGTATGGAGAATTTCGGTCCACTCCTCAATGGAAGCGGGCGCGGGTGCATCGCCTGTAGCGATGCCGAACACTGCGTCTCCATCCTGTGGGAGATGCGCGGGGAAAACGCCACGTGCGACGCCATCCTGCGCCAGAATGGCCAAGCGTTTGGCTTGAGCTTTCGTCAGGGTGGCATCAGTGGCAATAACGCCGATTGTGGTTCCAGCAACGTAATTCGGCTTCATGCGGAGTTTGAGGTCATCTGCTGTCAGATGTGGCGGGAAACCGTGCCCTCCGAATTCATCATCCTGTTCGAAAGGCGCGCTCCAGAAGTGCGGTCCGTCTCCAACTGTGGCCGTCCCGACAGCATTGACGACCATAAGCGCTGCGACCGTGTGCCCGCTGGAGGTTATGGCGCTGGCTGATCCAAGTCCCCCTCTCACAGTCGCAGTAGTTGCGCCGGTTCCGGCGCCTTCGGTCCCTAGTTTGAAGGGACCGTGAGATGCTGTTTGTGCGGCCTGATAGCCCAGTTCCGCATAAGGCGAGTATCGCCCCCAGTCCTTATCGCCGCCGTTTACAAGGTCGAAAAGACTGGCCTGCACCACAATAGGCACACGGACTTGGCCATCTGGCGTGGGAAGAGCGTCAAACTCTTCTCTCAGCCATGCCTGCACGCCGGCAGTTGCATCCAGACCGTACGTCGATCCACCGGACAGCACGATGGCGTGAATGCCATCCACCAGCATTTCTGGCTCCAGAAGCGCATTTTCCCGAAGTGCAGGGGCTCCGCCAAGAAAGCTGCCTGAAGCGACAACTGGCCGGTCGAACATAAGCGCCGTGACGCCAGTTCTTTGTTGAACATTGCGCACATTTCCAACGCGAATGCCCGGAATGTCCGTGATGAGATTATGGCGGATTCTGGAAGTCATGGCACGTGTGATTTCAGAGGCTAGCGTTAATGAGGGCACGGGTTGTCGGGTGTTGGGGGTGTGTCAAAACGTCCGCTGTGGGCCCCGTTTCGACAATTCTCCCACCATCTAAAACAGCAATACGATGTGAAATGTGCCGAATTACAGCCAAGTCATGGCTGACAAAAATATATGACAACCCATGACGCTCCTGCAGATCCAGCAAAAGGTTCAGAACGATGGCCTGAGTGGAGGCGTCCAGCGCCGAAACAGCCTCGTCGGCCACGATAACATCGGGGCGGGTTACAAGCGCGCGAGCAATTGCGATACGCTGTCTCTGGCCTCCGGAAAATTCCTTCGGATAGCGGCTAATGGCGTCTTCCGGCAGAGCCACGTCCGCCAGAACGTCAAGAACACGACGGTTCCTCTCTTCAGCATTCAAACCGGTCTGATAAAGAGGTTCTGCGACGATTTTTTCAACGGTCTGCCGAGGGTCCAGAGCTCCTTGTGGGTCTTGGAAAATCATCTGGATGTGGGGTCTGAAGCGGTGTCGGGCAGCGCCGGTGAGGGACGTAATATCCTGTTCTTCAAAGAAAATTTGACCACTTTTGGCACCGACTAAACCCGTAAGGATACGAGCCAACGTGGATTTTCCGCTCCCTGAGGACCCAACGAGCCCCAGTGTTTCGCCCTTATCTACGTGAAGAGAGACATTTTGTAGAATGGTCTTCGGTTTCCGCGAGCGAAGCAGCGATGTTCCTCGGCCTGCAACATCGTACTGGATATGTCTGGCTTCCAGAATATGGCTCATGGCGCCACCTCAGACACCAGATTTTCTGGCACTGGCAGGCGTGTCAGCGGCGGATGGTTCACTCCGTGTAGGGACATGCTCAGTAAAGCACGTGTGTATGGGTGCTGAGGTGCTGAAAAAAGTGTTTCCGTCTTTGCACTTTCCACGAGTGTCCCGTGTTGAAGAACCAGAACATGACTGGCTTTATGGCGGATCAGGCCCAGATCATGGGAAATCATCAGAATGGCCATCTGATTTTCAGCAGCAAGATCCTGGACCAGATCCATGACCTCGGCTTGGGTTTGGCTATCCAGTGCGGTTGTGAACTCGTCAGCAATCAGCAGTGCTGGTTTGCACGCGATTGCGATAGCCAAGAGCACACGCTGTCGCTGACCGCCTGACAGCGTGTGAGGGTAGTCGTTTGCTGAAACCCCTGCGCGACTGAGGCCAACACGATCCAGAAGCTGATGAACGGCCTCTTTGATTTCGCGACCTGTCATGGCGGTGTGCAGTCGGAACGTATCCCCGATTTGCTGACCAATCCGACGGACTGGATTAAGCGCGGTCATGGGCTCCTGAAAAACCATGGCAATCTTCTGACCGCGCAGGCTTCGAAGCTGGTGCTCCGGAAGAGAAATGAGGTTCTGGTCTTCAAACAGAGCCTGACCTGACGTTTCAAAGCCATCAGGGAGCAATCCCATAAGCGTACGGGCAAGCGTGGATTTTCCCGATCCAGACTCTCCCGTGACAGCGACGGTTTCACCAGTGTTCATGGTGAAGGACAAAGGGTGCAAAATGGCTGTAGCGCCTGCACGGACTGATAAGTTTTGAACGGACAGAAGGCGGCTCATGACGGCTGTCCTTTCAGTCGATTGAAAGGGCGCTCCAGAAGGTCACGCAGGCCGTCGCCAAGCAGATTAAACCCGAGCACCAGAACCATCACGGTCACACCTGGAATTGCAACAAGCAGGGGATGGTCAAAAATATGGATTTGGTAAGACGCGAGCGTTCGTCCCAGATCCGGCTGAGGGGGCGGTGCCCCAAGCCCCAAGTACGATAGGCCGGCTTCTGAGAGAATGGCCAACGCTAAAGACGTCGAGGCATGAACGATCAGGATAGGCGCGATGTTCGGAAGAACATGGCGAAGGATCGTATCGATTGAGTTCAGTCCTGCCATGCGGGCGGCTGCAATGTAATCGAGTACAAGAATGGAGTGCGCAGCCTGTCGTGTAATCCGGATCTGGGCTGGGATGCCGAAAAGGGCAATAGCGAGAATTTCGCCACTGGCAGAGGCGCCTTGCGCTGTGACGAGCATGGCGGCGATCAGAATAGGTGGAAAAGCCAGCCCCAGATCTGCTGTGCTCATCACGGCTTTGCCGCGCAAACCGCCATAAGCTGCGACTAGCCCCAAGGCTGTTCCAATGACTGTCGCGAGTGTCACCGCAATTACGGCGATTACCGTGCTGTTGAAAGCCCCTGTCAGGACATAACTCGCAATGTCACGTCCGAATGGGTCCGTTCCCAGTGGGTGAGAGAAAGAAATCGGAGCGTAACGATGCGCGATATCAATCAGAGGAGAGCGGCCACCCCGCCAGATCCACGTAATGGTTGCTGGAACAAGGCACGTCAGAAGAAGGGCACTTCCAGCAATCAGGCTCCTGTTCGTGCGAAGCCGGGTCATGCACTTTCTCCTGCAAGGCGCGGGTCTAACCAGCGCACAACGATGGAAAGTGCCAGATTGAGCAGCAGAACACCCGCGACAATCAGCATGACAAGGTTCTGTACGACCGGAATGTCACGCTGGTTCACGGCTTCCAGAAGCAGTTTTCCGCAACCGGGAATATTGAACACGCTTTCGACAATGATTGCCCCAGTTACCAGAACGGGGAGCTGAATGCCGATCAGTGTCAGAACTGGAATCAATGCGTTTGGAATGGCGACTTTCCAGAGAATGCCCTTGCGGCTGTAGCCCTGAGCACGTGCTGTCCGGATAAAGTCCTGGTTCAGAACATCGATGAGAGAGGAGCGCATGAAGCGTGCTGTGATGGCTGCCTGCGGGATGGCCAGGGCGACTGTGGGCAGGAACAGAGCTCGCAGTCCGGTGAAAAATCCTGCGTTCCAGCCCGTAAATCCTCCGGCCGGAAACCAGTGCAGCGTCAGGGAAAACAGCAGCGTCATCATCATGGCGAGCCAGAAGTCCGGAATGGATTTGAGGAACTGCAATGTTGCCATGACGGCAAGATCGAGACCTTTTCCACGCTGAGTGGCTGCGATGGCTCCCGTGGGTAACCCAATGAGAAGAGCGAGGCCCGTAGCCAGCAGGATCAGAGGGAGGGTGCTCTGGAAGCGCTCAAGGATCAGCCCACGAACGGGGACATCATAGGCGTAACTCGTTCCAGCCTCTCCATGCAGCAGGCCAGAAATCCAGCGCAGATACCGTGTTGCGGGGGAAGCATCGAGGCCTAGCTGGTGATGGAGAGCTGCGATGTTGTCCGGGCTTGCATCCAGCCCAAGCATCACTGTGGCCGGATCCCCTGGAAGAAGGTTCAACAAAGCGAACACGATCACACTGGCGACTGCGAGAACCACCAGTCTTCCTGAAATGGCAGCGGCAAGATTGGTCATCATGGTTGCCACGTCACATCTGCCATAGGGCAGGCTGCGATCTGCTGGTTAATCCATAAGCCGGAGATACGCCGGTTCAGAACTGTGTCCCGAGGGCGGGAATACAGGAAGACGTTGGGCTCATCCTGTGCGAGGCGATCTTGCAGTGCGACAGAAAGTCGATGCCGATCCTCCGCGTTGTCGCTGGCTTCATACTGTTCGAATAGCTCATGAAACTGCGGGTTCTTGTAATGAAAGTAGATGTTATCCCGATCGTAGATCCCAATGTCATGCGGCTCTGTATGGGCAATGACTGTCATGTCAAAAGAGCCCTGCCCAAAAACGCGTCCCAGCCATGATGGCCATTCCAGCGGCTGTAACGTAACGATCAGGCCAACCTGCTCCAGATAAGCGGCAACGATTTCGCTCGTATCGCGAGCATAGGTGATGGGCGGGTAAGAGAGCGTCAGCTGCGTTCCCGGTTTGATGCCAGCCTCTTTGAGAAGCTCCCGTGCGCGCTCCGGATTGTATGGATACCGATCGGGGAGTGCAGCATAGTCTGGGTCATTGGGAGCCATGTGAGATTGCAGGACCGTTCCCTCTCCATCGGCCCCAGCCTGAATGAGGGCCTTTCGATCGATGGCGTAGGCAAGAGCCTGACGTACGCGCAGGTCATTGAATGGCCTGCGAGCATTGTTCAGTGCCAGAATGGCTTTGAACGGAAAGGTTCCACGCACGACCTTGAGGTTCGGGTTTCCTGCAAAACGGCCGAGAATTTCAGGGGCAGGGAACGAGGGATAAGCATCCAGTTCTCCCGCCAGAAGCGCATTGCTGGCAGCAAGCGGATCAGGCATGAACCGGAATGTGACAGCCTTCAGTTCTGGCGCCTTTCCCCAATAATCGGGATTGCGGGACAGGGTGACGTGATCGCCTCTTTGCCAGGCTTGAAAGAGGAACGGCCCTGTTCCGATGGGATGGCTGGCGTTCTTGTCTGCTGATGAGGGTGACAGGATGGAGGCATCATTCCACGCAAGCTCATAGGTGAAGCTGCCATGGGCTTTTTTGAGTGCGATATCTGCGTGGGCGGTGTCGGGGCAGCTCACATCCGCGATGTTTGTAAAGAATGTACGATCGGGGTTTGTGCTGGACGTCGCCCCTGCACGCAAAAGGGAAAACCGCACATTTTCACAGGTAAGGGGAGTTCCATCATGAAAATGAACGTTTTCTTGCAAAGTGAAGTGATAAACGCGGCCTTCGTCTGAGACAGTCCAAGCCCGTGCAAGCAGGGGCTGGACGTGCCCGTCACGGTCCAGTCGGGTCAGGCCCTCATAGACGTTGTTGTATGTGATTGTGCCGATGGCCTCGCTTGGGCTGCGGGTTGGGTCCAAGCCAGGCGGCTCAATTGAGACACCAATACTCATTGTATCGCGCGTCTGGGCCAGTGCGGACGTGCCCAGACTCAGACCCGCCATGGTTAAAAGCGCAAAAGTTGACTTCATGGGGTCTCGCCGGGAGCCGGGCGCTTGAGGCCAAGATGCTCGCGCAGGGTGGAGCCTTCATAGGCTGTGCGAAACAGGCCGCGTCTCTGAAGTTCTGGCACCACATGATCCACAAACGTTTCAAGGCTCTGCGGCAGAATGGGAGGCATGACGTTAAACCCGTCTGCCGCACCTTCCACAAACCACTCTTCAAGCTGATCTGCAATCTCCTTGGGACCGCCATAGATGGACCAGTGCCCGCGCGCGCCGCTGACTTCGAGGTAGAGGTCTCTCAGGGTCATGTTGCGCTTCTTGGCCATTTCTACGAGCAGTGTCTGGCGGCTGCGGTTTCCGTTGAAGTCCGCGGGGGCTTCTGGAAGGGGCGCATCAAGGGGCAGACCACGCAGATCTGTGCCCGTCATGCCTCCTAGCAGAAACAACCCGACGTCAGGATGGGTAAGTTCATCAAGTTCACCCTTCAGATCTTCTGCTTCCATCTGCGTGCGACCAACGAGCGGATATACGCCTGGCATAACTTTCAGAGATGCAGGGTCCCGGCCGATTTCTTTCATGCGGCGGTGGAGATCGAGGCGGAAAGCTTTTGCTTCCTCAAGGTCTTGCTGGGCGGTAAAGACCATTTCGGCAGTTTCCGCAGCTAGTTGGCGCCCCGGCTCGGAAGAGCCCGCCTGCACGAGAACGGGTCTGCCCTGCGGCGAACGGGGAATATCGATCTGCCCCGCTGCAGAGAGAAACTCGCCTTTGAAATCAAATGGGCGCCGGCCTTCAGGCGCGAAGAATGCTCCGCTTTCTGTATCTCTCAGGAATGCATCGTCGGTCCAGCTATCCCAGAAATTCTCTACAATCTGTGCAAATTCGCGGGCCTGACGGTAACGGTCTGCATGAGGGACATGGCTTGGACGCCCGTAATGAATGGACTCCTTGACGTTGGCTGTCGTGACAAGGTTCCATCCAGCGCGTCCGCCGCTGATCTGGTCAAGCGAGAGGAACTGCCGGGCGAGGTGATAAGGCACCGAATAGGTCGTGCTGACAGTGCCAATCAGGCCAATCTTATCTGTTGTGGCAGCCAGTGCGGAAAGGAGCGTCAGAGGTTCGAAAGACGCCGCATATGTCATCCTGCGGAAGCCATCGATTGTCGCTTCGTCAATGGAGCTTGTAAAATCAGCGATAAACACGGCATCAAACAGCCCCCGTTCAGCGAGGCGTGCCTGTTCAAGCTGGCGTTTGAAATTGCTTCCTGCGTCAGGGGCGGATCCTGAGTGTCGCCAGGCTGCCGCATGATGGCCGGTCGGGAGAAGAAATGCGGCGAGTGTCATCTGGGGAGCCATGGATCTTGATCTCTTGCTTATGTCGCGGTCAGAAACACAAAAAATTGTTGCATCCACAACATAACCTGTTGTGAATCGTTTTTCTATCCCTTAAACGCAATTAAATAGTTGTTTTCATTAACAACTAAAAAACTTAGTTATTAGGCGGAACCGATGCACGACGTACTTACTGCTCCGTACCGCAGGAATGCCCTCCTTGTTCGTGGGCGTATTGCACTGATTTCCAGCGTTGCATTTCTGCCGCTCTGGAATGTTGCTGCGGCTGCGGAAGAGAATGCCCAGACGAAGAAGCCTGCTCAGGCTACGTCACGAAAGGGCAGCGCGCTTTCTGCAAAAGCTGCTCATGCATCGGCTGCGCCTAAAGTTCACGCATCTGAAGCCTCCCGCGTGGAAAACGTTGTGGTGACGTCGGAGCGCAAGGCAGACAGCCCACAGAACATCGGTACGTCAATCAGCGTCGTTTCCGCAAAGATGCTGGAAAATCGGAACATCAACAATGTGTTCGATCTCCAGTACGCTACGCCATCGCTTCAGATCCAGCCGTCCTACGGCAGTGGGCAGTTCACTTATACGATCCGCGGTGTCGGATTTAGCAATTACTCCAGCAACAACTCCCCGACTGTGGGTATCTATATCGATGAGGTGGCGAACCCGGTCCCGTTCGGCATCAACGGAATGATGTTTGATATGCAGCGCGTGGAAGTTCTGCGCGGTCCGCAGGGCACGCTGTATGGTCGGAATACGACAGGCGGTGCGATCAACTATATCACGAACAAACCGACCGATAAGCTGGTGGGAGGCGTGAGTGCCCAGTATGGCCGTTTCGACAGCGCTAAGATCGACGGGTATATTTCCGGTCCAATCAACGACAAACTGAAGTTTCGCCTGTCTGGCGAAACACAGCAGGGCGGGGCGTGGCAGTACAATCCTGAGGCTCAGGCCCATCTCGGGAACGTCAATCGTGGCGCGGCTCGCCTTTTGGTGGATTATACTCCGTCAGAGAGCTGGAAGGTGGAGTGGAACCTGCATGGTAGCCGGGATCGTTCTGATGGAACGGGCGTCTACGCGTGGGAGCCTATCACCAGCCTCAGCTCCACCAATCCAATGCCTGCGTCCTCCAGTCGCTATAATACCCGTTGGGGGACTTCGGAGCAGTTTGCCAAAGAAACTGGTCTGACGCCGGATCAAAAGCCATACAGCCATATCGATACGGGTGGCAGCAGTCTGCGGGTTGAGAAGCATCTCCGTGATTTCACAATCACGAACCTCGCCAGCTACGATTACATGCAGCGTGACGAATACGACAATTTTGATGATTCCTCACTCTCTCTGGCAGACGTGAAGTTCAATACGCGGGCTAATGTCGTGGCCGACGAACTGCGTTTCTCATCCAATACATCTGGCCGACTTCACTGGATTGGAGGTATTTACTACGGTCATCAGTGGCTGAATGACCGTTACCAGTCGGGGTTTGAGGCTCTTTACAATACGGATGGAGACGTCCGTTATTCGCAGACAGTCAATACAATCAGCGGCTTCGGTCAGGTGACGTATGACCTTACGCAAAAGCTGCAATTGGTTGGTGGCATTCGCGTCGAACACGAGAAGCGCACCCTCGATAACGTCTATGCTCACTACCTCGTCGGCGGGGTGGTGACGAACCCGCAGAACGCTGTCGCCCAGCAGTCGCAATCCTATACGTTGCCATCTGCAAAATTCAGCATTCAGTATCATCCGTTCAGCCATGACATGACGTATTTCACCTTCAGCAAAGGTGTGAAATCCGGTGGCTTCACGGTGTACAACTCGTCTGACGTCACGCAAATGACCAATCCGTTCAAGCCTGAGCAGCTTTATTCTTTCGAGGTTGGAAACAAGCTAATTCTGCCGAGGTATAACCTGCGGGTAAATGCTGACTTCTTTTACTATGATTATTTCGACCGTCAGGTTCAGTCCATCGCCTATAGCCCAACGACCGGATCCGCTATTGGTCTGTTCGTAAATGCGCCGCGCTCCCATATGTTTGGTGGCGAATACGAAGTCGAATGGTCCCCGATCCCGGGGCTGCACGTGGCGCAGTCTGGGGCGTATGTCGAAGGTGCCTATGACAAGTTCAGTGCTGTTACGAGCTCAAAGCAGGTCAATGGTGTTTGGGTTGGTGTCACGCAGGATGTGTCTGGACGTGGGATTGAGGTGCCTCATTTTACGGCCAATGGTTCCGTCGATTATACGTGGCGCGTTGGAAAATATGATCTCGTTTCAGGTGTAGATTACAGCCTGCGCACCACGAGTACGGCTCTGAACTCCGCCAATACCATTCCGGGCTATACATTATGGGGCGGGTATATTTCGTTCGCGCCCCATAAGGGCCATTGGAAAATCGAAGGTATTGGTCGCAATATCACCGACAAGCACTATGACGTGACACGCGGCTATTTTGTGGGTGGAGACAACATTGCAGTTGCTGGTCGGCCAGCAACCTGGGAAGTCCGCGTTCGCGCAGACTTCTAAAAAGGCGAGGGATGGCGTTTTTTGCCATCCCTCTGACGTTTTTCAGAACGAGGCCGCCACCGTGCCAAAGAACATGCGCGGAGGTGTAGGATAACCCACATATGTTGAGCCATCTCCCGCGGTGATGGTGGACCAGGAGCGCGTGTTCGTCAGGTTGCTGACGTTGAACTGGAGCTTGAGGCTCTGCATGTGAGGGATGTGCTTGAACGTATAACCGGAGCTGAAGCCAAGCTGGAACCTTGGCGGCACCATGACGGTATTCGTGATTGTTCCAGGACGAACGCCCATATAGGTTCCGAAGAGCTGAGCGTTGAAGCCTGCCTGATTGTAGTTGATGGCGAACTTGTCAGACCAGACAGGAATAGCCGGGACTTTCTCGCCTTTTGTTGCGTAAAGCGTGGTGCCATCCATGAAATCGCTGCCATAAATGCTGCTGACATAAGATACGGCATCATAAATCGAGAAGTGCTGCCCGAACCGGAGTGTGAAGGACAGATCCATACCATTTGTCGAAACGCTGCCCAGGTTGGCGACAGTGCCACCAACGCCGGAAATTCCCTGATTAGGCGGCTTGATCGAGCCAAGACGATTGAAGAAATCGACATGGTAATATTCAAGCTGACCGCTGATCCCCGTGAGTGGGCCAAGAAACAGTGGCCGATTGGTTCGAATGCCTGTCTCATAGGTCCAGGACGTTTCTGGTTTTCCTGTTTTCTTGAAGTCTTCAAATGCTTCCTGGCTGGTCACGGCCCAAGGTGACGTGCTGCCATATCCGGTCTGGGCAAACGAATTCATGTTTTCCTGAATGTTGGCGAATAACTGCTCATGGGGTGTGAAGCTCCACAAGGCACCAAAAGCAGGAAGAAAGGGTTTGTAAGACGGGATCGTTCCACCAGCCACTGTGTGGGTGCTGGTATCAACAATCGTTTTTGCGCCCTTAACAGATGATGCCAGAGACTGCGGCAAAGCAGCGACGGGCAACGTGCCGTTGGTATAAACCATCTCGGACTTGAAGCCTGCTGTCAGGGTCAAATGGGGCGTTACGCGCCAGCTATCCTGCAGGTGTGTGACAAACGTGTTCGTGTAAAACGCATTCATCCACTGAGTAAAAAGAGGATTGGTCGCGCGCTTATAAGGCGTCAGTGTGTCTGTTGCCGTGAGCGGATACCAAAGACGCCCCTGTGTGTTGTTGTTGCGTTCGTACCATCCGCCAACCTCAATATTATGGTGGCCCAGATGATAGTGCAGGGTGCTGGTCAGGCCTCCGCGATAGTCTTCATACTCGGTCGTACGAACAGCAAAACCCGTCCCGCCGGTTGCATTCCAGACCTTCGGGTCAATTCCGGCATTGCTATACGTAAACTGACCATTCTTGATGTATTTGGATCCAGTCGGGTCCAGGTAGCTCCCAAGGATCGTCAGGATAGCGTTGGTGCGAATAGACGTTGCGACCACGCCCGCGCCATCGTCATAATGAAAATAAAGCTGGTTATCCCACGTCAGGTTTGGAGAAAATTTGTGCGAAATTTTCAGATAGGTGAGGTAATCGGTTCGCTGCGCTGCTGAGTAATAGTATTTATTATTGGGCGTTCCTGGAGCAGCGGATTTGGAGGTCATGGCAGGATAGTTGGCCATGGCAGCGTTCAAATCAGGGAAAAACGCACCGCGAGCATAGAGGTCAGTAGGCGCCGTCAGTCCTTGTGTGTTGGGCTCTGCCTTGTCCTGCCAGTTAAAATACGCCGTGATGGTGGTTTTTTCACCTTTATGAACAAACTTGCCATTTACCTGATAGCCACCCTGATTGTTTCCTTCACCAAGATTCCAGGGTCTGGCATCCTGCCGTGAAAAAGAGACGTAGGCCGCGTTTCCGTTCCCAAAATTACCGGTGTCTAGACGGGCATAGGTGCGAAACGTGGAATAGCTGCCGAAAGTCTGCCGGATTGTTGCGCCGGCTTTTGCTTTCGGGTCCCGCGTATTGAACTCAATTGTTCCGCCCAGGTTACTGGTGGACGCTGTTCCGAGTGCGCCCGCCCCAGAGGACAGGGACGTTTGGCCGATATTTTCGCTGATGGCGGCGCGCTGCGGGGAAAGGCCATTATAATTGCCGTAAGCGCCTGCACCGAGCGGCACACCATCAAGGGTGTAGCCAAGCTGGCTGTTGGAAAAACCGTGAACGTAAATGCTTGAGTTCTGCTCGTTATTGCCCCACGGATCAACATTGGTGAACGTCACGCCCGGCAAGAGATCCAGTGCCTGCATCGGGTTCTGACCCGGCATCATTTCCTGCATCTGGTCGCCGCTGATGCTCAGCACAGACCGCGTTCGATGGCCTGTTGCAACAATCTGCTCAATGTCGCGCTCATCCCGGGTCCGCGATGCGCGTAGGTGCTTTGGGAGGCGTTTTGTAGCAGCACCACGTCGAATGACCATTCCGCCGCCTGGAGCAACCTCGGCAACCAGACCGCTCCCATTGAGAAGCCGCGTCACGGCTGCGTCAGCTGACAGGGCGCCATTAACGGACGGAGCCTGAAGGTGGTCCACCAGTTCAGGGGAGAAAATGACACTCTGGCCGGTCTGTTGGCTCAGGGATTCCAGTGCCTGTGCCATTGGCTGCCGGTTAATGTGAATATTCGCTGAGGCTGACGGTGTAGCCAGAGCAGAATGGGTCAGAATGGTCGTCCCTACAGTCAGAAGCAGAACTGCGCGAAGGGGGCACCGGACGTTGACGGCCATGTATTCTCTATCCTGTTGGTGATCGCAGAAGGCGGTCTCAACAGGAAGACAAATGAAAACTGAAAAACCTCAGCATTGTTCAACGGTTTTCATGAAACCGTCACAAAGCACGAAAGATGAAAACGTTTCCCTGTTCCTGAAGGGTCAAGGGAAGAAGGCGCGGAAGCATCCGCAAAAACATCTCGCCCTGCGACACAAAATAAACCCCGCTTAACCGCATATTTGAAACAGTTGGCGACGCCAGGATGATCTGACGTTGGCTATACCGTCGGATTTCTGAAACAGCCTCCTGCAAAGGCGTATTGCGAAAAATCAGACGTCCGGTCTGCCAGGAAAGAAGCGCTTCGATGTTGGGATAATCGATGCTCACAGCACCATTCTGGGCAATGCGAAAGCGCTGCCCCGTGCGGATCCAGATATCACGCGCCGCAGTTGTTCCGCTTCGGAGCAATATCCTGCCCCGAAGCGCCGTGATGTCTGTGCAGTTCTGTTCCATGCGGACATTCGCTGAGGTCTGTCGTGAAAGCCGAACTGTGACGTTTCGAACTGAGAGGTGAAAATCTGATGGGCTTTCAGGGGAAAGCAACACTTGTCCGTGCTCCAGTCTCGCGCGGTGCCCATCTTCAGACAGCGTCATTCGGCTTCCTGAATCCAGGAGGCATGTGCCGTAATCCGGCAATGCAATGCGAAGAGTATGCCCGGTCGATGCCTGCAGAACACGGGATGCCCGCGCAGTCTTGTTCATCGGCACAAGTGCGATGAGCGCAGCTGAGGCAAGGGCCAGTGCACTTCTACGCCCTAACGAAAAACCATGCGTATCTAAGCGTTTTGCGGGTGTTGCAGGAATGCTTTGTGTTGGAACGCCGCCGCCAAGCTCCCAGTAATCCGTCAGGAGTTCAAAAGTATTGGCGTGACAGGTGTCCTCACGCATCCACTGTACAAAGCGGGCACGGTCCGTTTCGTTACAATCATCAGCGTGCAGGCGCGCAATCCAGAGGGCGGCCTGTTCCCGAACTGCGAAATGCTTTTCGGAAGGCATTAATGGTCCATCCAGGAAGCAAGGAAGACAAGGGCTTTTGCAATATGCTTTTCCACGCTGCTTTCGCTCATTCCCAGCGTTAAAGCAATCTCCCGATACTTCATTTTTTCAACACGATTGAGAAGAAAGGCCTGCCTTGTCTTTTCGGGAAGCTGTCTGCAACCCTCGTGGAAGCGATCCATTCTTTGGCCTGACGCATAAACGTCTTCCTGGGATGGCCCAGGATCTTCTATTTCTAATGTAATATCCCGATCATCACTGAAAGATTGCATGCGCGATGAGGCTTTTTTCAAATCATTGAGATGCAGGTTGAGCGCACTTCTGGTGATGTATGCCTCCGGATGCGTCACATCGTCTTTGGCGCGTTCATAATAATTCGCCAGCGCAGTCTGCAGATGATCTTCCGCATCGTCGCGATGCGTCAGGCTTTTGATGCGGCGGCAAAGGCGCAGCCATTCCTGCTGACAGGGAAACCAGTTTTCCGCCAAAGGTTCTATCATCCTGTTTTAAAGATGGACTGCCTGAAGCGCTCCATTACGGATTTTGGCGGGGTGGGTCTGTGACAGTTTCATGAAAAGAGGCTGAAGGGCATGGGCAAACGCTCTCATTCGCTGTCTTGGAAAGAGTGCGACCGCTCGATTTCAGCGAAAGATTTTCCATCATGCTTTTAAACCGCCGACGGGTACTGACAGGTCTGGGAGCCGGGCTCCTGTTTTCCTATCGCCTGAAGCAGTTGTCTGCTGCCGCCCCGCATAATTTGGACAAGACTCCTGAGTTTGATGCATCGCCCTTTCAGTTGGGTGTAGCATCCGGAGATCCGGCACCAGACGGTTTCGTAATATGGACACGCCTTGCGCCGTACCCGCTGGAAGAGGCGGGCGGAATGAAGCGCTTGAAGCCTGTTCTGGTGGACTGGGAAATCAGCGAGGATGAGCGTTTTTCAACGCGCCTGCGGTCAGGGCAGACCATTGCTCACCCGGAACTCGCTCATTCCGTTCATGTTGAAGTTGATGGACTTCAACCAGATCGGCCTTACTGGTATCGTTTCCATATTGCGGGACATGAGAGCCCGATAGGTCGTGCCCGTACTTTGCCGTTGCCCGGTGCAAGCGTGCAGCGTGTAAGGTTCGCCGCCGCAGGGTGTCAGCACTACGAGTTTGGATATTACAGTGCCTGGCGGGCTATCGCGAACGAGAACGTCGATTTTGTTTTCCACTACGGGGACTATATTTACGAAGGAGCCGATATCGGCGCAGGTGTACACACCGTTTATGGAAAGCCATTTACGGCGGTCCGTCGGCACATCGGGCCAGAAATCTATTCCCTCGACGAGTATCGCCGCCGTTACGCGCAGTACAAAATTGACCCGGATCTACAGGCTGCTCATGCCGCTGCGCCCTGGCTGGTAAGCTTTGATGATCATGAAGTTGATAATAACTGGGCAGGGGATACCGATCAGGACGGTACTCCGGCGGATATTTTCCGTCTGCGTCGGGCATCCGCCATGCAGGCCTATTACGAACATATGCCCCTTCGTATCAGCTCTCTTCCGGATGGCAGTCACATGCAGATGTACCGAAGCTTCCGCTTTGGTGATCTGATGAATACGTTCGTGCTGGATACCCGCCAGTACCGGAGCGATCAGGCTTATGGTGATAAAGACGTTCCGCAGGGACCGGATGTCTGGTCACCCGAACGCACAATGATGGGACAACAGCAGGAATCCTGGCTTTTTAACGGGCTGGGACAATCTGACACGCGGTGGAACCTGCTGGCGCATCAGGTCATGGTTATGGATCTTGCTCACCGCAAGTCAGCCCATTCGGAGCTGCTTTACAGTATGGATCAGTGGTCCGGTTATATGCATAGCCGTAACCGACTGCTTCAGTTCATCGGAGAGCACTGCCCCGGAAACGTGGTCAACGTGACGGGGGATGCACATCGGCATTATGCGGGCAATCTCGTGATTGATCCCGCCAAGCAGAAGCCAGTGTCGGTGGAATTTCTGGCGACGTCCATTTCGTCAGGCGGTGATGGCGTTGGAGATAATGACGCCCATAGCCAGTCGGTTCGGCGTGAAAACCCACATCTTAAGGCAACGACAGACAAGCGTGGCTATGTGTTGTGTGATGTTGGCCGGGATGTCTGGCGAGCAGATCTTAAAACTCTGGATCAGGTGAGCAATCACGAGGGGCAGCTCTCAATCTACGCCAGTTTTGCAGTTGAGCGTGGCAACCCAGGTCTTCAAAAGACCTGAACGGATATGTCGACCATCAGGGCGTTTCGTCCTGATGGCTTGAGGTCATGCGAAAGCAGGTCAGCAAGCCTGCGAGAGAGGTAAAGAACAGAACCAGTCCCATCGGTAAGGCACTGGTTTTGCTCAGTCCGACGAGAGGAGCAGCAGCGCCGCCAACCAGGAGGTTAAGAGAGCCAAGGATGGCACTCGCACTGCCTGCACGGTGGCCCTGCTTGGCAATGGCGAGAACAAATGTGGCCGTCAAAATCATGCCGATGCATGTCATGTAAAGGAAGATGGCTGCTACCAGCAGGAAGAGCGGTCCTTTCAGTGTCGCGATAAGCGTGATGAGTGCGGCTGCGGTTGTAATGCAGATCACGGATGCTCGAAGCATTGTATTGGTGCGCGCCATGCTGCCAGCACGGCCAATCAGCCAGCTCCCACCGACGAGTGCCAGACCATTAATTCCAAACAGAAGACTGAATGTCTGGGGCGAGACGCCGTAGATGTCCTGATACACGAAGGGCGTGCCGGCCACATAGGCAAAGCTGCCGCCATGGATCAGCCCCACAGTCAACGCATGCCCAATGAATTCCCGGTCCGTCAGCAGACTATGGAATGTCTCTAGGGTCGAGCGTGCTGAATTGGGGAGGCGGCGGTGTAATTCAAGCGTTTCATTCAGACGGCCGCCAACCAGACCTAGCGCCACGACGCCAAAGCCTGTCAGGAACCAGAACATGGTGCGCCATGTTGCTGATGGCAGGGCCAGAATGGCTCCACCCATCATTGGTGCCACCATAGGGGCGACAGCATTGATGATCATGAGTCGGGAAAAGAAGCGGGCAAGTTCCGGTCCATTAAACACGTCCCGCACGACCGCCCGGGACAGAACCAGTCCGGCTGATGCTGTGAGGCCCTGAAGAAAGCGGGCAACGATGAACGCTGTGATGCTGGATGAAATGGCGCAGAACAGGGATGACAGCGCAAAAAGCGCCATCGCTGCCAGCAACGGCCCTTTCCGGCCGCGTGAGTCGCTGAACGGGCCCACCATGAGCTGTCCCAGCGCCAGCCCGATCAGGGTGCTGGTCAGGCTGAACTGAACTGCGGTCTCTCCAGCGTGAAAATCATGCCCGATACTGGGGAAACCCGGCAGGTACATGTCGATGTTAAGCGGACCGAGACAGGTCAGCAGTCCGAGGATGAGGATAAGATCCCGTTGGGCGGGACGTGATGTCTCGGTAGTGGGATCAGTCATGGACTGGAACCTTGATAATGGTGACGCCAGAGGCCGTCATGCGGGTGAGTTCGTCTGTTGGGGCATCATCGGTAACGATCAGGGTCTGGACAGTTTCAAGAGGCGCAACGGGGAAGCGCCCCCCGGACCCGATCTTGCTTGCTTCGGCCATGATCACCACGCTTTCGCTCCGGCTCAGAACCTCACGTTTGAAGGCGGCTTCCTCATGATCCCAGACACTTGGGCCTTCGGCGGAAATAGCCCAGACGCCCAGAGAGCAGAGATCAAAACGGTAGTGCTGAAGAGACTGGACGGCGACTGAACCTGTTACGCCACCCGTTGTTCCTTCCAGACGTCCGCCAATCATAATGGTTTCAATCTGGTCTGCGTCGCTCAAAGCAACAGCAACGGCGGGACTGGAGGTGACCACAGTCAAAGGGGTATCGCGGGGGAGCGATCCAGCCAGAGCAATATTGGTTGAACCTGTGTCGATGAAGACAACCTGCCGTGGCTTGAAAAGCGTTGCGGCCTGCCGTGCGAGAGCGTTCTTCAGCGGAACCTTCTCACCCATTCTCGCCCGGATATGAGACGCATTGGGCTGTAGCCGCAGTGCACCGCCATAAACGCGACGACATTCTCCTGCTTCAGAGAGTTCACGCAAATCGCGCCGGATCATATCGACCGGGACGGTCCATTCCGTGGCCAGATCAGCCGCGACAACACGGCCGTGGCTTCGCAGACGGGCACGAATGTGGCTGAGACGTTCGTCCTTGAGAATGGGACTTTCTCCGAAACGGGTTAAAACACGCGCAAACCGTCATAAACGCGCATAACCTGTCAAGAAGTTTTGCATGTCCCTCTGTTTTGAAAGGAAAGGTGTGGCAGATCAGAAACTCAGGACAGCATCCAGATTGAACCACAGCATGTTGTTCGTCCCGTTATTCACCGTTCTGGAAGAAACTGTGCCGGATTGATTGAAGGGGTGCGTTCCATTCAGGGATTTGTCCAGACGGATTTCAGGTCGGACGGTCAGGCTGGCTGGACCCAGATGTCGGTTGATGAAGCTGGGCCGATATGCCACCCCAACTGTCAGGTCTCCATATGTGGTCGGCAGGGCGTAATAATACTCGAACGGGCGGTTTCTCAGCGAGTTTGTGTAGGACATGTCGCTGGAATACTGGTTGATGATGCCGCCAGTGTTGTCTCGGAAAATCTCACCTCGGACGTTAAGTGTGAGGGATGGCCGGATGTCCCACGACAGATATGAAGAAACGCCATAAGCATCGTCGCGCGACGCATCGTCGTGCAGATAGAGGGCTTCTGCCATGACGGATAGGGCATCTGTCACATGATAAGTGGCGAGAAGGTCCGCGTTATACTGCATGAGATCGTTGGCGGATCGCCCGATGCCCGCACTGTTCCACCCGGCGGGTGAGACGATCGTGCGGCCATTATTTGCCTGCGGGCCGAAATGGCCAATGGCATGGACATTCAGCTTGCCACCCATCAGATTATTCCAGGCAAAGCCAAAGTAGCCTTTGGGTCTGCTGTTGTTTCCAGCGCCTCCGAAGGTTGTGGAATTGCCTGCATCGATGCCAAGGATCCAGTCCATGTGATGGCTTAAATGCATCGTGGCCACGACGCCTACCGTCTCGAAGGGAACGATATAGTCGGCAGCGTAGTTGAAAGAATAGAACGGACGGGCGAGGGCTGGTGTGCCTTCAGCGCCCATCAGGCCGTACATTTGACCGGCCTGGAAATCGATGCCGTGATGGAAAATCCATGGCGTGTGGATGTCGATATGGGCCTGTGTGGGTGCCCACTGGTACAAGCCGCTAATCGTGCCGTCGCCCATTCCGATCGTTGGGTCGAAACGTGAGTCAGATCCATACATCATCTCTACGACAAACCCGATCCCGTAACCGTTTCCGATGGAGGTGACGGGATGCGACAGAGAGCCCATGATC
Organism: Gluconobacter sp. GP1; assembly: GCF_032913585.1. Classification (NCBI taxonomy): domain Bacteria; kingdom Pseudomonadati; phylum Pseudomonadota; class Alphaproteobacteria; order Acetobacterales; family Acetobacteraceae; genus Gluconobacter; species Gluconobacter sp. GP1. The sequence continues at coordinate 784,198 of NZ_JASGXC010000001.1, read as the reverse complement.
TGGTTAAGGGTCACGGTATTCGCGCGATCCAGATAAAACTGCCCGAAATTGCGTCCAGATCTCGTCCACGGGTTCCCGCTAATACCAGCTTCGACCGTGAGATGTCCGACCAGCCCATCCCAATAGGTAAGGGGACGTCCGGCTTTGGGAGAGAAAAGATTTCCGGCTTTCAACGCTGGAAGATCAGGATCTCCGGCATCGTTCGTATGAGATGCTGTCGGCGGTGGTGTCGGGTGATTGGGATTGGGCGTGCCGTTTGGCGTGATAGTCGTGTTTGAAGAGGCTGCCGCCTGCGCATAGGCGAAAGACGGCAGGGCGGTTCCGGCCAGCAGACAAAAGACTGCCATGACGTGTTTTTTTGACACGCGAAATTCCGTTCCTGAAGGTTTCGGAAGGGTCGTGAGGAAAAACGGATCAGATTTCTGACGCTGCCTGCTTCTGCCTGTTCTGGTATTTCCGCATGAAGAAGAGGCTCAGTATCGTCATGAAGGCCACGTAAATCAGGCAGACTTCTGGGTTGTAATACGTGACGGCGACCAGAAGGATCACTGCGCCTGCCAAGGCGATACCCGGAAGAACGGGGTAGAGCGGGGCACGATAACTGCGCGCAAGATCTGGTTCCGTCTGGCGTAGGCGAAACAGGCTTGCCATGCTGAGAATATACATCGTCAGGGACCCGAAGACGGCCATGGTGACAAGCGTTGCCGTCAAAGACTGACCGTGGATCGAAATGACGTCATCAGAGAAAATGGCAGCAATGCCAATAACGCCACCGGCAATGGTCGCGGTGTAGGGGGTGTGGAAGCGTGGATGCACCTTGCCGAGAACAGCGGGCAGAAAGCCAGCCCGCGCCATTGCGAAAATCTGGCGCGCATATCCCATGATGATTCCGTGCAGAGACGCGACAAGTCCAAACAGACCCAGCCAGACCAGCATATGCAGCCAGCCGCTATGTGCGCCCACAACATGTTTCATCGCCTGAGGCAGGGGATCATTCAGGTTGGCCAAAGCATGCCAATCTCCCGCACCACCAGCAAATACCATGACGCCGAAAGCCAGTGCGACCAGCGTCAGAACACCCGCAACGTAAGCGATGGGGATGGATCGGCGAGGATTGCTGGCTTCTTCCGCCGCCATGGCGACGCCTTCGATCGCCAGGAAGAACCAGATGGCAAAAGGAATGGCCGCGAAGATGCCACCCATGGCCTCCAGTCCGAAATGTGGGGCAACGCCCCATCCGTCGTGCAGGAAGTTGTCCCATGAAAACGCGGGAGCAACGACGCCCATGAATACCAGCAGCTCAATGATTGCGGCGATTGTGATGAACAGTTCGAACGTGGCAGCAATATGGACCCCCACGATATTGAGCGCCATGAAGACAATATAGGCGCCCAGTGCTGCCACCTTTGGGTTCAGATGAGGGAACTGAACGTTCAGATAGGCTCCAATGGCAAGCGCGATGGCTGGTGGTGCGAAAATGAATTCAACCAGTGTAGCCAGACCTGCAATCAAGCCACCCCAGCGCCCGAGGGCACGCTGGCTGTAAGCGAACGGGCCGCCTGCCTGCGGGATGGCACATGTCAGCTCCGTGAAGCTGAAAATGAAACTGGTATAAACGAGCGCGACAAAGACTGTGGCAATCAGAAAGCCTAACGTCCCCGCTGTCGCCCAGCCGTAGCTCCATCCAAAATATTCACCCGAAATGACGAGACCAACCGCAATTCCCCAGAGATGAAACGCACTAAGGGACTTGTTGAGATGCGTTGGAGCAGTGCTCATTGGTCATTGTCCTTTTCCAGGGTGGGAGTGGTGTTTTCAATCAGAGGGGCATCTGGCGCCGCGTCTTTGAGGCCGACGCCAGTGAGTTTCAGATGGCGGGCCTCACGCATGAGCCAGGCCAGTTTTGTGGCGGCTGCCGGGATGGTCATGCCATGAGCATGAATGTTGGAGAGGCAATTCCGTGCTGAATCCGGGCAGCCCACAAAAGGCGCATATGTCAGGTACACGCCCAGACTGTCCGCGACGCTGAGACCGGGTCGCTCGCCAATCATCATCACGACCATTTTCGCTCCGAGACTGGCGGCAATGTCGTCCCCCAGAGCGACGCGTGCCTGTGTCGCAATAACCAGCGGGGCGATTTTCCAGTCCGGAAGGCGGCTCTTCATAGCCCGAAAGAGCGGGATGGCGTTCTGCTGGGTGGCAAAAGAAGAGAGACCATCGCCCGCGACGAATACCACGTCCCAGTCACCTCTTGTGAGAGTGCCGAGCTTTTCAGGGGCCAGCCGGCGGCCAAGATCGGGGCGACGCAGATAAGTGGAACGGTCTGATGCGCGGCTATGGACGATCAGATAGGGTTCAGGCCCTAAAGTCGCTGTCAGGGCTGAAACGTCCAAAGGTGTGTGAACCGCGTCTCGGGCTTGGGCGTGCGAAGCCTGAAAATCGAGTACATCCTCTGTTTTCAACGCGTTTCCTGCGCGACCCAGGCCGATCCGGGCACGGGTTAGACGCCGCAAATCCTGCCAGAGGTCTGCTGCGTGCGGCGGAATAGAGGGTGGGTTGCGATCATCCGTCATGGTCAGCGCGCCATTTCACCAAGAAGGGTCTGGCCGGGTGGAATATCCAGCATGCGCTCCGTTTGCGGATCATAGAGGCCCATTTTTTCCAGCCAGCCAGAAAATTCCGGAGCGGGCTTGAGGCCCAGAAGCTTCCGAAGGCTCAGAAGGTCGTGGAACGACAGGCTCTGGTAATTGAGCATGATGTCATCAGCTCCCGGCACCCCGATCAGGAACGTGATGCCAGCGGCTCCCAGCAGCACCATCAGGTTGTCCATGTCATCCTGATCAGCTTCGGCATGATTGGTGTAGCAGGCGTCACATCCCATCGGGACGCCCAGCAATTTCGCGCAGAAATGATCCTCCAGCGCTGCACGGATGATCTGCTTTCCATCATACAGATACTCCGGCCCGATGAACCCGACGACGGTATTGACGAGAAGGGGGTCATAGGCGCGAGCAACAGCATAGGCTCGGGCTTCTACAGTCTGCTGATCAACGCCGTGATGGGCATCGGCGGACAGTGCAGCGCCCTGACCCGTCTCGAAATACATGACATTTTTGCCAATGGTACCCCGGTTCAGCGCTCGGGCGGCCTCATGGGCTTCCTTCAGAATTGAGAGGCTGACTCCGAAACCTTCATTCGCTTTCTGTGTACCTGCGATGGACTGAAACACCAGATCAACCGCGCCGCCACGGTTCATGATTTCGAGTGTGTTGGTGACGTGCGTCAGAACGCATGTCTGTGTGGGAATGTCATAGCGCTGGCGGGCATGGTCCAGCATCTCCAGCAGGGCAAGACCATTGGAGACGCTGTCTGTTGCCGGGTTGATACCAATGACGGCATCGCCCATGCCGCGCAAAAGACCATCAAGCGTAGAAGCGGCAATACCCCTCAGATCATCTGTAGGATGGTTGGGTTGCAGCCGTGTGGACAGACAACCTTCGAGGCCGATGGTATTGCGAAATTTTGTGAGGACGCGGATCTTGCGCGACACTGTCATAAGATCCTGATTTCTCATGATCTTACTGACAGCAGCGGCCATTTCCGGTGTGATGCCTGAAGCTGCGGCTGCCAGTGCTTCTGTCGTGGCGTCTTCGGACAGCAGCCAGTCCCGGAAGCCAGCAACAGTCAACGATGAGAGCCGGGAGAAGGCGTTCTGGTCATGTGTATCCAGAATCAGCCGCGTCACGTCATCCGTTTCGTAAGGGATGAGTTCTGATTTCAGGAATGTGTCCAGGGGAAGGTCTGCGAGAGCGTAACGGGCAGCCACGCGTTGAGCATCAGAAGAGGCAGACAGGCCCGCGAGTTCATCACCAGAGCGGGCAGGAGACGCTTTGGCCAGCAGCGTTTTCAAATCATCAAAAATGTACTGTTCCCCTCGCAGGGTGCATCTGTAAGCCATGGCCAGAGTCCTCTGCCTTTGCTCATCCCGAAAGTCGCATTTGGGAGAATCAAGGTTTTGTCCGTTATCGCAATTATATCTCTTTCGGACCGAGTTTGACTTGACCCGAAACAACAACGTTTTGACATTTGACGACAATGCGCCCAACACTCGTGTCAAGTGAGCAGCAACAGGAAGACACCATGTCATCCTTTCCCAAGTCTTCCGGATCAGACGTGTATGTCCTGGCGGCCGCCGCTGCCGGTGTGGAAAGATTCCTTACGGAGCAAGGCGGAGACATGGATCGCATCGCTGGGCGGTCGGGTCTTTCAACGCATCAATTCGCCATGCCGACAGATGCATTGAATCTGGGCGCGTACTGCCGTTTGTTTTCCGAAGCCGAAACAGATACGCACGACGGAAACATCGGTCTGCATTTCGGGCAACAGTTCAGACCGCGACAACTCGGGCTCATTGGTTACATCGCGCTTTGTTCAGAAACAGTGGGGCAGGCAGCGCAGAATTTGGCGACTTATTTCGGGTACCATCAGGCCCAGACCATTACACGGTTTGTTGAAGCGGATGATCATGTCCGGCTCGAATATATGATCGTAGACACGGCCATTCAGGACAAACGGCATGATGCCGAGCTGACGATGGGCATGTTTGCCAATATTTTAAGGGCTGGTCTTGGTGCGGACTGGTGCCCGCAGGCCGTTCTTTTTGCTCACGAGCAACCAGAACAGGCTTCCGAACATCGAGAAGCGTTTCAGGCCGATATACGCTTTTCTGCCGGGATGAATGCTTTGGTGTTCCGGAAAGAGGGGCTGAAAAAGCCCATGCCAGACGCTGATGCCGCTTTGCTACAGGTGATGAAATCTTCACTTGTGACGTTGGCGCGAGGGGCAGGGCACACGGTGCCTGATTCAGGGCAAAGCCTCAAAGAACAGGTTATGGTTCAGGTCCGAAAGTCGATGCGGCAGGGCGGCTCTGAATTCTCTGATGTGGCGGAAAAACTATCCCTATCGCCCTGGACCCTTCAACGCAGACTTGCCCAACTTGGCCTTTCTTATTCCGGTCTCCTGGATGAGACACGTCAGATCGATGCGTTGCGATATCTGGCAGAGCCGAACAAAGATGTTAGTGAGATTGCGTCTCTCCTTGGATATACTGAAACCAGTGCTTTCAGCCGTGCGTTCAGACGATGGTTCGGGGTCTCTCCGCGGGTCTGGAGACAGCAGAACATCGTCTCAGCGAGCTAACTGACTGTCGCACGTTCATCCATCCGTGTGGTATGGAAGAGGAATGAGTGTTGAAGTCATGCCCGGCCTGTCCCTGCGGGAAGAGGACCTGAAAGTTACCTATATTCTGGCGTCTGGCCCAGGTGGACAGAACGTCAACAAGGTTGCAACTGCCGCCCAATTGCGTTTCGATGTCTCCGGTTCTGCTGTTCTTTCAGAGCGGATACGAACCCGTCTTTTAGAAATTGCGGGAAGTCGTGCGACCCGGGATGGAGAGATCGTTTTGACCGGGCGGCGTTTTCGGACGCAGTTACGCAATCGGGAAGACGTTATCGAGCGTTTGGCAGAAATGATCCGTGAAGCTGCGCATCGACAGGCCTACCGGGTGCCGACACGCCCCGGAAAAGGAGCGCGGCAGCGCCGACTGGATGGCAAAGCCCATAGGGCCGGGATCAAACGCAATCGTCGCATCCGGCTTGATGATTGAGAGGGAGAACAGACACATGACCTTCCACCTTTCTGCTTTGGAATGGGGCGCAGGACCCAAGGTTCTTGAAGTCTTTCTGGAACCGACCTGCCCATTTTCCGTCAAGACCCTGCGCAAAATACCAGATCTCCTCCAACTTGTGGGGCAAGACCGCCTGACGGTTCGCGTGCGGCTTCAGTCCCAGCCGTGGCATATGTTCTCCGGCGTCATTGTACGGGCCATTCTGGCTGCGTCTTCGCTGGACGAAGGCCGGGATGCTGCCTTAGCCGTCATGATGGCTGTTGCAGATCATCGGGAAGAGTTCGAATTTACCGATCACTGCCGTGGACTGAATATGGACGCTACACCGGCAGACATTCTACGGCGTATCGAGGTTTATAGCGGCGTCCCGCTTGCTGAGGCCTTTGTTCGTCCGGAGGTGACGGCAGCAGTCAAATGGCATGCTCGTTACGGTCGCCAGAATGGCATTCATGTCTCGCCAACCTTCATGGTGGATGGTCTGATTGATCCAGCCTTCAGTAGTGGCGACAGTGTGGACGAGTGGGGAGCCAAGCTGTTTCCCGTAAAGGACTGACGAGACAGAGAGATTGGACGTTATGCGGCTTCTTCAATACAGTCGCCATAACGTTTAGCAGTCAGGACTTTTCAATGACTTCCAACCTCTGGACCAGAGCGGCTTTTGCACTCTCGTTTGCCGCGCTCGTTGGCACTGAAGCACATGCTGCCGCAGAAAATCCGTTCTTCAGCGCCAGCACGCTCCCCTATCAGGCTCCCCGCTTTGACCTGATCAAGGACAGTGATTACGCGCCCGCTTTTGAGCGCGGTATGGCAGATCATCTGCGCGAGATCACAGCGATTGCCAACAACAAGGCCGCTCCGACATTCGAGAACACGATTGTCGCCATGGAGAAGTCTGGTCGTCTGCTGGATCGTGTGCAGGAAACGTTCTTTGGTGTTTATCAAGCCAACAGTGATGCCGAACTGGACAAGGTTGAAAGCCGTGAAGCGCCACGTCTGTCTCAGCATGAAGATGAAGTCTATCTGAATGAGCGCCTGTTTGCGCGCGTAAAGGCAATCTACGATGCTCGCGCAAGCCTCAATCTGAACGCAGAGCAGGCGCAGCTTCTGGATGTTTATTACCAGCAGTTCGTTCATGCGGGGGCTCAGCTTTCCAAAGCTGACAAGGTCAAGCTGAGGGCCATCAACACCAAGCTTGCCAATCTTGAATCTGCCTATCAGCAGAAGCTGATTGCTGCTGCGAAAAATGGTGCTCTGGTCGTTGATAGCAAGGAGGCGCTCGCAGGACTGGATGACGGGACCATCGCCTCCGCGCAGAAAGACGCTGAAAGTCGCAAGCTTTCCGGTAAGTGGGTTCTGCCGCTCCAGAACACAACGCAGCAGCCAGCGCTGGAAAACCTGAGCAAGCGTGAAACGCGTCAGGCCTTGTTCGATCAGAGCTGGAACCGTGCGGAGAAGGGCGACAAGAACGATACGCGGTCCACAATCGCAGAACTCGCCCAGCTTCGGGCGCAGAAGGCAGCCCTGTTCGGTTACCCGAGCTTTGCAGCCTACACGCTGTATGATCAGATGGCCAAGACGCCAGAAGCTGCCGAAAATTTCATGAAGCAGCTTGTTCCTGCGGTTGCAGCTGAACAGAAGCGGGAAGCTGGTGTGTTGCAGGACGCCATCCATCGGGATGGTGAGAACTTCACCCTGAAGCCCTGGGACTGGAGCCGTTATGCGGAGCAGGTGCGTCATGAGAAGTATGCCCTCAACCAGGATGAAGTGAAGCCATATTTCGAACTGAAGACCGTTCTGACAGACGGTGTTTTCTTTGCTGCCAACCAGCTTTACGGAGTGACCTTCAAACAGCGCACTGACATCCCGGTTTATAACCCTGATGTCATGGTATTTGAGGTTTTTGATAAGGACGGTTCACAGCTTGGCCTGATGTATTTCGATTACTTCAAGCGTGATACCAAATCCGGCGGCGCATGGATGTCCAACTTCGTTGGTCAGTCCACCCTGTTGGGCACGAAGCCGGTCATCTACAACGTAGCCAATTTTACAAAAGCCGCACCAGGTCAGCCGCAGCTCATCACGTCTGATGATGTGACAACCATGTTCCATGAGTTTGGGCATGCCTTGCATGGACTGTTTGCCAGCCAGACATATCCTTCGATTTCAGGGACCAGTGTCGCAAGGGATTTTGTTGAGTTTCCGTCTCAGTTTAACGAGAACTGGGCGCTCGATCCGAAGGTGCTCTCCCATTACGCTCGGCACTACAAGACTGGCGCTCCGATGCCGCAGGAACTGGTCGCCAAGATCAAGAAGGCTGCCCGTTTCAATCAGGGCTACGCCTTGGGTGAGATCGTCGCTGCAGCGGAACTGGACATGAAATGGCATGCCCTTCCGGCGTCAGCACCACGTCAGGATGTGGACAAGTTTGAAGCTGACGCCCTGAACAGCATGGGACTGGACGTGGCCAACGTGCCACCGCGTTACCGTTCGAGCTACTTCCTGCATATCTGGTCCAATGGCTATTCGGCCGGATACTATGCATATCTGTGGACCGAAATGCTGGATCAGGATGCCTTTGCCTGGTTCACGCAGCATGGTGGCTTGACGCGTGAGAATGGTCAGCGTTTCCGCGACATGATCCTGTCCAAAGGGCATACGATGGATTATGGCCCGATGTTCAGTGCATTTTACGGGAAAGACCCGGATATTGAGCCGATGCTGGCGCATCGCGGCCTGACAGCTGATAGCCAGAAGTAAGGCGTTACGGACGGGTGGGAGACCATCCGTCCGTAAGTGTCTTTAGAAACTGGATGATTTGACTGCGCTCCTGAGGTGTCAGGGCAGGCAGGTCATCTGGTTTTCGATCCATCGGTGCGTCCGTGCGATCAAGGTTGGAGCGATACTGGGGCGGGATGTCGTCCGGAACCTGAAGATGGCCGTGTGTGTCACGGCTGTAGAAGCCTTCTGGGTGGATGTCGCGTAAGACGTAGAAATCCAGAACCTGATGAAGGTCATGAAACACGCCATTGTGGAAGAATACCTTGCGTGCTGCCACATTGCGGAGGGTGGGTGTCGCGAACATACCGCAATAGGCCGATGACGTCTCAATGCCTCCCGGCATGACTTCACACAATCCCAGATCGAAATGCCCCGTGTCGTACGGCCCCATTAAAGCCTGATTGCGCGGGGCGCCCAGTGCTTCGTATTGGCGATCCGTGAGAAGTGGCGGGAGATTACCGGGAAGCGGACGATCCAGGTGACAGGCTGCGCAGTTGCCTTTTGTCGGATCGTTGAAGAGCCGATATCCAGCACTCTCTTCCGGTGTGAAACGGGCTTTCCCTTCAAGCCATGCATCGAACTTGCTGTCATAAGCATGAAAAGACGGATCTTCGATCTGGTAGCGCGCAAGAGCAAACAAGGCTTCAGACAGCAGCAGGTCAGGGGATGCGTCAGTCGTGGGGCCGCCTAGAGCTTTTAGCCGTTGGATATACTTGGCATTTTCAAGCCGATGAAGCGCAATCTCCGGGGTGGAGGCCATTTCAGCCGGATCATAAAGGGGGCCTGACGCCTGCTGCTGGAGCGTATCGGCCCGACCGTCCCAGAACATTCCTCCTTGAGGCACAATACTGATCGTTGGGGACGCGGCTGCATTCTTCGGCGACCGATTAGCATCGGGTGCTGCCGAAGCCAGAACGGGTGCCGTCTCACTTTCTGGATTATCCGGGCCTATGCTGAAATTTGGCACGTGCTCCAGATATGTCAGGGACGGAATGGCTCTGCGGCCGTGGCTTGCCAGTGTTGGGCCTCCCAGAAACACGGAGGCAGCACCGGAAGGCCCGTAATGATGTTCTGGGCTGTGACAGGATGCACAGGACAGACGTCCTGACCCTGAGAGCAAGGGGTCGTAAAAGATTTCACGCCCGATCTTCGCCATCTCGGAAAGAGGTGCATGAGCCGGCCGATGTAATTCGACCGGACATGGATTGCTGCCGTCCTGGGTTGGCAAACATTGATCCGAAGCGACGGCTTGACTGGCCAGCATGGCGGACATTAGGCCGCCAGCCAATACGACTGTGAAAGAACGGAGTGAGACAGTCAAAGTGGTGTGGCAGGAGCCTGCTTAACAGGTTCGCCTGTCTCAGGGTTCAGGAAAACGGGTGTGAGGTGCGGGATTTGCTTGAAGTCGAACAGATCAGACAGATCAGTAGCATCTGCGTCAAATGATCCTTGTCCAAGGCGCTGACTCTGAAGCCAGTTATCTTCGATAAAGCGCGTGATGGAACTCTGGGTAATCTGGATATGGCTGACGTAGTTAGGCTTGGCCCATGGAGACAGAACGATTAGCGGTGTTCTCGTTCCAGGGCCACAACGGCCATTGACCGGCTGACCCGAAACTCCGCTCGGAGCCGGGGCTGTGCCGCAGCGGCCAGGGCCGTTGAGCTGATCTGCCGGATTATCGTAGGAGCCATGCGACGGCGTGACATAGGCATGATCGTACCAGCCATCGGAATCATCATAGGCGATGATGATGGCTGTATCGTGCCATTGAGGGCTGTGCTGAATAAGATTGATGGCCTCTACCACGCCATGTTGCTCGTCCAGTGGGTCCGAGTAACCGGCATGGCCATCCTGAAAGGCTGGCATTTTTAGGAATGAAACAGCAGGCAGGTTTCCTGCAGCGACAGTTTTGTAGAAGTCTTTCAGGTCATACTGATGGTTGGCCGGATCCCGGTGAATACCGTCCTGCTGAAAAGTACGGCCAATGACGGCGAGAGAGGATGGTCTCGCATGTGTCGGATTTGATGTGCTGGCGTAATACTGAAACCAGTTGTGGTGAGGGATATAGTCTACCACATTTTGGGCTACGACCGAGGAGTAGGTCTGGCGGTTGCAGCCTGTCGTGCCGTCAGGGTTGCGAGCAGTCAGATCGAAGCCCCCCATGAAGCCGCCCCATGTCAGGTGCTTGTCGTTCAACAGGTCACCGATGTTTTTGCTGGTCATCATGACCTGTTCGGTCGGGACGGAACAGACATCTCCAGCAGGGTCGATATCGTTGACCATCGTCCAGCCCCCTTGTCCGTCCGGAATGAACGGAGACTGGACTGTCAGGGTGGACCGTCCTTGAGCGCTTTTGACGATCTTCATGCCGTTGGTTTGTCCGGAAACCACTTCCAGAGCACCGGGAGTGGAAGGACCGTATGTGTCCGTATAGGCGGCGTCGCTCATGGCGAAATTCTGAGCGTAATTCCATAGGGCTGTGACAGTGTTACCGTCAAAATAACCCATCACCTGGCCGCGTGTTGAAAATGCTCCGACGCCACCCGGTGCCCCGCGACCGGTGTGAAGAGGGAACAGATCTGCCAGGCCATGATGATAAGCCTGTTGCTCCGCAGTATAGGCGTGGTTCTGATCGGCGGTGCTGGCTTGTGTTCTGTCCAGACGGAAGGGCAGAGCTGCATCCCGGCCGTTTTCGGCGCGCGTATTGGGGTTTTTCAACAAAAGGTCAGCCGCGATGAGCGTATTGGCCTTTGGGGTTTCTGCCGCCGCATGAAAAGCGGGCTCTCCGGCAGGGTTCGCTGCAGACGGATATGTTCCGAAGTAATGATCAAAGGAGACGTTCTCCTGATAGATCACAACAAGATGGCGAATTGGCGTTGCAGGCTCCGGAGCCTGCGTTTCCGCGGCTTGAGCCGGAGCAAGCAGGAACGGAATGAACGTCGTGAGGAGGAGAGCTGAACGTAAAGTCATGCAGGCAGAAATCTAGCTTCTCTGGTGAGACTGGGAAGTACGGCGTTTGTCAGCCTGTTCTGTACTGGCAAACAGGAGGTGGAGGCCAGAACTTTTGTCCTGTCCGATCCGGTCGTTCCAGGCGGTCATGAGTGTTTCCCGCCAGAGTTCGTGAGGCTGCTTTTTCGTGGGCTGGTTCATTGGAAAGCCTTCTGGGTGAAGCAGGCGACAGAGCCAATGGCACCATAACGGATGAATGGACGGGGAAATATTATGGTTCGGTTAAATATAAATCAGTTTCAGGGTGTGATGAAACTTTCATGAAAGAAGTTCCCTGGATCTTTAGTAAAATTACCGAAACAGCTACCAGATTAGACATACCTTTATTTGGAGATGGCATCCGGAATGCTGCACTTCGCCCCAGAGTCAACATGGTCAATCATTGCGCTTGGGATCTGCTTCCTGCTGGTCTGCGTATTTGAATTTGCCAATGGCTTCCATGATACCGCAAATGCTGTTGCGACAGTCATTTACACGAATTCCCTCAAACCGAAGGTTGCGGTTGTCTGGTCCGGCCTGATGAACCTTCTGGGTGTGTTGCTCGGCGGTATTGCCGTTGCTTACACGCTCGTAGAGTTGCTGCCGCCGGATGTTTTGTCTCCGCCGAATGGAAATCCGGCAGTTCCAATGCTGGTCGCCCTGTTTGGCACAGCTCTCGCCTGGAACCTTCTTACATGGTGGTTCGGTATTCCGAACTCTTCCTCTCACTGTGTGATTGGCTCCCTGGTCGGTATCGCCATTGGTGATTCCTTCCTGCATGCCCGCGACCTGGGGCACAGCGTGGACTGGAACCAGATCTGGAAGGTCCTGACGACGCTGGCCGTATCTCCGCCGCTCGGCTTTATTGGGGCAGGCATTCTGTTCCTGATCATTCGGAAATTCGTGCATCTTCCGGCCCTTTATCAGCGCCCTGAGCCGCATCACAAGCCGAACCCGGTTGTTCGTGCTCTGTTGGTCACCACCTGTACGCTGGTCAGCTTTTCGCATGGTAACAATGATGGGCAGAAGAGCATTGGCCTGATCATGTTGACGATCATCGGTCTGATGCCGGCGACGTTTGCCCTGAACCCTCAGGTGCCGGTGCAGTACGATATCATTCGTCAGGACGTGCAGGCTGCTCGCCCGCTTGTTGCTGAATTTGATCGTTATTCGTTCAAATCTGATGCCCTTGCGTCCATTGATCGACTGGAAAAGGGCGCGGAAATTCATGCCAGCCCCGCTGAAACACGCGGGGACATCTATCAGGTTCTGTCTGGCCTGCGTTCCGTAGCGTCCAATCCTGCTGCATCCAACGAGCAGAAGAAAGAGGCCGGATCTCTGGCCAAGAAGCTTCGCCCCACAGTGGAATATGCGCCGTTCTGGGTTCGACTGCTGAGTGCACTTTGCCTAGGCGTAGGAACAATGATCGGGTATCGCCGGATTGTTCAGACACTGGGTGAGGGCATTGGCAAGGCACATCTTACGCCTGCACAGGGCGCTGCTTCCGAAGTTGTTGGCGCAGGTCTGATCATGACGGCTGGCTACACGGGCCTTCCCGTCTCCACCACGCACATCATTACATCAGGTGTGGCTGGAACCATGGTTGCCTCAGGCTCCGGGATCAACATGCACATGTTGACCAAGATTGCTCTGGCTTGGCTGTTTACACTGCCCGTGACAATCACTGTCTCGGCGATCCTTTTCTATATTCTCGCCTGATCGTCAATTTCACAATAAGACAGTATTCAGGAAGGATCTGCCGTGAGGCAGGTCCTTTTTTGTAGGTGAACTGCAAATTGTTAAAGTGGTGTGGCAATGTCTTGAAACGATCACAAGACACAAATGAACCGTCTGCATAACGTTCCCGCGAATTCACGGGCAGTGCCGTGCCCTTTGTAGGAATACATTGATGAAGCTGATGCTTGCACTGACGACTTGCCTGAGCGGCGTTTTCGTCTTCTCCGGTGTACAGTCTGCCTTTGCAGATGATCTGAGCCCGTCACAATCTGCCCGCAAGGCCGCTCCGTCGGGTGTGCAGGTTAAGAAAGCATCAGCAAAAAAGACGGTTGCACAGCCTGTAGAAGCAACAACGTCGGAATCTGTTGTCGTCCTCGGAGCTGGTGCCGCTCGCGAAACACAGACCGTGTCGCGCCGTGCCATTCAGGAGATGACGCCGGGAACCAGCCCGTTCAAGACACTTTCCAAACTGCCGGGCGTCATGTTCACGTCGTCTGATCCCTTGGGATCTTACGAATGGTCTCAGCAGATTGTCATCCGAGGTTTTGACCAGAGCCGTCTTGGCTTCACGATGGACGGCATTCCGCTCGGTAATCTTGCTTATGGTAATGATAACGGCCTTTCGATCGGGCGGGCCCTTGAAACTGAAAACAACGGGCCGTCAACCCTGACACAGGGCGCTGGTGCTCTTGGTGTGGCAGCATCCAACGATCTGGGTGGTGCTCTTCAGTTCACGTCTGTCGATCCCACAAAGAAATTTGGTGTCGATGTTGCGGGCACGATTGGCTCTGCTTCGACCTGGCGCACATTTGCCCGCATTAACAGCGGAGAACTGAAGGGCGGCGGCCGCTTCTACGTGTCCTATAACCATCAGGATGCCAACAAGTGGAAGGGCGATGGTGTTCAGGTACAGGACCAGGCGAATGCCAAGTACATTCAGCCGTTTGGCGAGCATGTAAAACTTACGGTTTATGGAGACTGGTCCAAGCGTAAGGAAAACGATTACCAGGATCTCTCGCTCGCTCAGATTAGCAAGTACGGATATAATCTCGACAATATTACGGGGAATTATGCCCTCGCCAAGCAAATTGCTACGGCTTACCAGACAGGCACAGCTTTCCCCTCAAGCGTTCAGGATCAGGACACGGTTTACTACAATGCGGCGGGCCTGCGTGAAGATGCCATGGGATATGGCCGTCTGGATTTTGACATTACGAGCCGTCTTAAAGGCTTTGTGACCGGATATGGCCACACCAACACGGGTGAGGGCGCATGGGTCACGCCTTATCTCGCCACCCCCGCGGCTCTTGGTGGCTCTCCGCTTACGACCCGGACTACGGAATATGACATTCATCGTGCAGGCTTTATCGGTGGTCTGAGCTACAAGATCGCTAACCATACGATCGACTGGGGCTTTTGGTTCGAGAACAATAATTTCGAGCAGGCACGGCGTTTCTACCCGCTTCAGGACAGCGGATCTCCGTCATCCATCCACTGGTATCAGGGTAATTCCTTCTACACCCAGTGGCAGAGCACATTTAATACCAAGACTTATCAGGTCCACCTGGGGGATACCTGGCAGATCATGCCAGCGCTGAAGCTGACTTACGGGTTCAAGTCGCTGATCGTGGACAACTCTGCTCGCGCCCTGAGTGGCAACCTGATGGGTACGCCAACCGGCACGACCTATCCGTCGGGTTCGCTGAGTGCCTCGAATGGCTTTCTGCCGCAGATTGGTGCGAACTACCGCATTAACCAGCATAACGAAATCTTTGCTGATTTTGCTCGCAACATGGCAGCTTTCGATAGCGCACAGACATCAGGTCCGTTCTCTACAACGACGGCTGGCTTCGAAGTGCTTCAAAAGAAGCTGAAGCCGGAAATGTCCAATACTGAAGAGCTGGGATATCGCTTCCATAACCGCACGTTCCAGGCTTCTGTCACCGGCTACTATGTCGAGTTCCAGAACCGCCTTCTGGCTGTGACGCAGGGTGTTGGCATTCAGGGCAATGCGTCGGTTCTGAGCAATGTTGGCGGTGTAACGGCGCGCGGCGTGGACGTTGCTGCAAATTGGAAGTTTGCCCGCAACTGGTCGC
The DNA here is from genome assembly GCF_032913585.1 of Gluconobacter sp. GP1. NCBI lineage: Bacteria > Pseudomonadati > Pseudomonadota > Alphaproteobacteria > Acetobacterales > Acetobacteraceae > Gluconobacter > Gluconobacter sp. GP1. Next base: position 768,913 of record NZ_JASGXC010000001.1, on the reverse strand, counting down.
TCTTTGCATCCTACGCGTTCAACAACTCCCTGTATGATAACAATGTTTACGCAGACGGCGTGGTCTCTGCGCGCATCAAGGGTAAGCACACAGTCGGGATGCCGTCCAATCTAGCCAATGTGGAACTCGGATATGATGATGGCGCGATCTGGGGCAATGTTCTGATGCAGTTTCAGGACAAGCGCTACTACACCTACACCAACGATGCCTCTGTGCCGGCCAATGCGATCTTCAACCTGAACGTTGGCTACCGTTTCCAGAGCCAGAACTGGTTCCTGCGTGGCATGGATGCTCAGATCAACGTCACCAATCTGTTTAACAAGCGTTATGTGGCAACAGTCGGAAGCAACGGCTTCGTCAATTCCGACCCCTCGGGGACTTTCCAGACACTACAGGCTGGTGCTCCGCGCATGGTCTTCTTTACAATTCGCAAGCATTTCGACTGATCGGACGACATCATGACCGGACCGCTTTCCAGCCGACGCAGATTTCTTGAACTGGGAGTTGCTTTTGCTGCTGCAGGGTCACTGCCGGGTAATCTGCGACAGGCGCTTGCGGTTCCGGCCAACCGGAAAACTGGCACAATTCAGGACGTCGAGCATGTGGTGATCCTGATGCAGGAAAACCGCTCTTTCGATCACTATTTCGGCTGCTTGCAGGGTGTTCGGGGGTATGGAGACCCGCGTGCCCCGCATCAACCGGATGGAACGTCAGTTTTCGCACAGAGAACTGCGGATGGGGCTATGGTTATGCCCTTCCGCATGAACACAGTTCACACCTCTAGTGCCTGCATTGCCAGTCTGGATCATAGCTGGAAAGGCAGTCAGAAAACCTGGAATGAGTGGGACTGCTGGGTCCCTCACAAAACCGCCATGACGATGGGGCATTTCACCCGCCGTGACATCCCTTACTACTATGCCCTGGCAGACGCCTTTACGATCTGCGATGCCTATCACTGTTCGATTTTCGGTCCTACCAACCCAAACCGCCTGTTTTTGTTCTCAGGTACCAATGGTCTGAGTGTCGGGCATGATGGCAGGCAGGCCGTTGAAAATGTCGATGATGGCAACACGTCGGCTGATATGCGGCATGACAATCCGAAGTTTCAGGCCTTCCAATGGACGACTTATGCAGAAGAACTGCAGAAGGCGAGCGTCTCGTGGAAAGTATATCAAGAGTACGATAATTTCGGTGATAATGCCCTCGCTGGATTTAGCGCATTTCGCGGGCTGTCAGAGACCTCATGGCAGTATCAGCGAGGTCGGGCGATTGTTGAAGGCTCAACCGCCAGAAATGCTGCGACATCTGAAGGGCAGTTCCTTGTAGAGGCGTTTGAGAAAGATATTGCGTCGGGGACGCTTCCTCAGGTCTCCTGGATTGTGCCGTCCGCCGCTCTTTCTGAACATCCCAATGCTCCACCCGGATATGGCGAACACCTGATTTCAAGACTGATGGACGTGTTCGTTCGACACCCGGACGTCTGGTCAAAAACCGTTTTTATCTTGAATTATGATGAAAATGATGGGTTTTTTGACCATGTTCCGGCGCCTGTTCCGGCTTTGCATCCGGATGAGGGCAGCAGCACCGTTTCAGTGAGCGGAGAGACCTATCACGGCGTTGGTGTGGGGCTAGGTCCTCGGGTTCCAGCAATTCTGATCTCACCGTGGAGTAAGGGAGGACGTGTCAATTCGGAGCTGTTTGATCACACATCCGTCCTGATGTTCCTTGAAGCCAGGTTTGGGGTTCGTGCTCCGAACATTACGCCTTGGCGCCGGTCTGTGTGTGGCGATCTGACATCGGCTTTTGATTTTTCCGAGACTGACACATCATGGCAAGCCAACCTGCCCAATACAGACGACTATATGCCTCAGACGCGAAAGTCCTGCATGCTTCCGCTTCCGCTTCCGTTGGTTCCACAATATCAAACGTTGCCTCGACAGGAGGAAGGGCAGCGAGCAACTTGTGCATTGCCATATAAATTATCAGCTGATGTTCAAGTCACGGGAGAATTGCAAAATCTGATAGTCACCAACAGCGGGACGCGTGGGGCAGTGTTCCGGCTTTCCGGCCAGGGAGCATCACGCCAATACACTGTTGGGGCAGGGCACACGCAAAATATCCCGTTACAGATTGAGCATGACTTCACCCTGCATGGTCCAGCCGGGTTTTATCGGGCGGGCAACGGGTTTTCCGGATTGCAGGTTCAGCTTCTGGAAGAGCATGATGGTGTGAGGCTTGTGCTCAAAAACGTCCAGTCAGTGACGGCGGAATTGACCATTGAAGATGCTTACGGCCCTGCAGGAGAATGGACGACCGTACTGCCTCCAGGGCAGGAGACGTCACGCTTTTATCCGTTGGTCGGAAGTGACTTTTGGTATGATCTGACCGTGACCAGCCGAAGCGGGAAAACGGAAGGACACGTCCATTTTGCCGGTCGGATCGAAACGGGGCGGCCGGGAAAGACAGACCCTCTTATGGCCCGGCGTTCCTGAGAAACAATCGGGCCTTTCACCGAGAGGCCCGATTGCGGAATTGATATTTACCAGACAGTGAAACCGGCATCGACGTTAACGATAGCACCGGTCATGAGACTGGCGGCGTCGGAAGCCAGGAACTGAACGACGGATGCCACTTCATCCGGCTGGCCAACTCGGCCCATTGGGGTTCCGGCGATCCAGGCGTCATAGAGCTCTGGCTTTTCCATGCCGAAACGCGTCAGGGTTGTCTCGATGTAGGTCGGGGCGACAGCATTCGCGCGGATGCCATGAGGGGCCCATTCTGCGGCCAGCGAACGAATATACTGGTGTACGCCCGCTTTTGACGCGTTGTAGGCCGCCTGCTGTTGGGGGCGATTGACGATTTGTCCGGACATGGAGCCAATCGCAACGATGGCGCCCTTTTTCTGCTCGATCATGATCCGGCCAACAGCCTGGCAGCACCGGAACATGCCGTTCAGGTTGATATCCACCTGTTTGAGCCACTGCCCGTCCGTCATATCTTCGGCTTTGACCTCGGAAATACAGATACCGGCACAGGCAACCAGAATATCCAGGTGCCCCTCTTTCTCGTGAAGGGTTTTGATTGCGGACTGAACGCTCTCAGTGCTGGTGACATCCATCCGGATGCTATCCACATTCAGGTCCTGCTTGCGAAGGTCTTCCGCGGATTGTGCAGCAAGAGTTTCATCCAGATCTGCGATGATGACGCGTGCGCCTGCTTCTGCCAGAGCCGTGACGCAGGCGAGGCCAATATTCTGTGCACCGCCCGTAACCACTGCAACGCGACCGTCAAGGCGAAGTTTTTCCATGTACATGATGTATATTCCTGGGAAGAAAAATCAGGCGGCAAGGGGATGACGGCGGCAGGCCTCGAACGCCAGGCCATCAGGGGCGAAAAGGTGGCAATGCTGCGGAGGAAGCTTCAGGCTGACCGGCGTATCTACTTCCAGGGTTGTAAAGCCGTCTGTCTGAACAACGATGATCTGCCCGTCGGCACAGCGGACATGAACCAGCGTGATGGCACCGAGGCGCTCGATAACTTCCACAACCCCGCTATCATCACTCGCGGGAGCCAGCTCCACGTGTTCTGGGCGAATGCCGACTGTAATCTTGGTTCCGGGCAGAATATCCGGTGGCGAGACCGGGACATGAAGAAGAGTACCGTCCCGGAGCTGAACACTCGATCCGTCGTGGCCGCCGTTCTGGAAGATTGCGGAGAAGAAATTCATGGGAGGTGAACCGATGAACTTGGCGACAAACAGGTTGCGCGGGTGGTGATAAAGCTCCAGCGGTGAGCCAATCTGTTCCACAACACCCTTCTGGAGAACCACGATCTTGTCCGCCATTGTCATGGCTTCCACCTGGTCATGGGTCACATAGATGGTGGTCGCGTTCAGCTTGCGATGAAGGGCCGAAAGCTCCACTCGCATCTGGCCTCGCAGGGCTGCATCCAGGTTTGAGAGAGGTTCATCAAACAGGAAGACCTTCGGGTTACGTACGATGGCGCGGCCGATAGCAACGCGCTGCCGCTGACCGCCTGAGAGCTGACCTGGCTTGTGATGCAAGTAGGGTTCAAGCTGAAGCGTGGCGGCAACATGCTTGATCTTTTCGCTCCGTTCTTTCTCCGGCACCCCAGCGAGTTTGAGGCCAAATTCCATGTTCTTGTAGACGTCCATGTGCGGGTAGAGCGCGTAGGACTGGAACACCATGGCAAGGCCGCGTTTTCCCGGTTCCACGTCGTTGACGCGCTGACCGTCAATCAGAAGGTCTCCGGAAGTGATGTCTTCAAGGCCTGCAATCATACGAAGCAGCGTTGATTTTCCGCAGCCGGACGGGCCGACAAAAACTACGAATTCGCGGTCCTCGATCGACAGCGAAATGCCTTTGATAATTTCTTCCGTAAGATAGGTTTTACGGAGGTTTTTGAGTTCAAGCGTTGCCATGAATCAGGTCCCGTTCCTGAGCGTTTGGGGGACGGAGAATGCGAGGGTAGCCATCATTTGACGGCTCCAAAGGTGAGGCCACGTACGAGTTGTTTCTGGCTGATCCAGCCCAGAACAAGGATCGGAGCGACTGCGAGTGTGGACGCGGCGGATAGCTTGCCGAAAAACAGACCTTCCGGTGAGGAGAAGGAAGCAATAAATGCCGTGAGTGGAGCGGCATTGGAGGAGGTGAGATTGAGAGACCAGAAAGCCTCATTCCAACACAGGATCAGCGACAACAGGGCTGTGGAGGCGATCCCCGGCAGGGCAAGCGGAAGCAGGACCATTGTCATTTCCTGCCAGCGTGTTGCCCCGTCCATGCGACCAGCCTCAAGAATTGGGGCAGGAACTTCCCGGAAGAATGTGAACAGCATCCAGACGATGATGGGCAGGTTCGTCAGCATGTTGACGATGGCCAGTCCTGTGCAGGTATCCAGAAGGTGGGTGCTGCGGGCCAGAAGATAGATGGGTACGAGCACCCCTACAGGAGGCAGCATGCGTGTCGACAACATCCACAGCAACGTCCCGCGTGTGCGCTTTGAGGGCATAAAGGCCATCGAGTATGCAGCCGGAATGGCAAGCAGGAGCGCGCCCACAGTAGCGCCAACCGAGATGATGACGGTGTTAAGGGTGAAGTGCCAGTAACTTGCGCGCTCGAACACTTCTGCGTAGCTGCTAAGGGTCGGCGCGAAGATCAGTTTTGGTGGTGTTGAGACCGCCTGAACTTCGCTCTTGAAGCCCGTCAAAATCATCCAGAAAATGGGAAAGAAGAGCCATAGCGCAATACCCCAGCTCAGACAGGTGACGGCGATTTTTGTACTGCGTTTTGTCTTGATCGCCATCTCACACCTCCAGGTTACGTGCGACGGAGCGCACGAGGAACATCGCAGCGACATTCGCAATAATGATGGCCAGGACACCACCGGCAGAGGCACCGCCGACATCAAACTGAAGCAATGCGCGGGAGTAGATGAGATACGCCAGGTTGGTGGATGCCACTCCAGGGCCGCCTGCCGTCGTGACGGAGATCTCCGCAAAGATTGTCAGCAGATAAATCGTCTCGATCATCACGACGACGCTGATAGCGCGGCTCAGGTGAGGGAGAATGATATGACGGAACTGCGCGATCGGACCGGCACCATCCATCCGTGCGGCCTCTTTCTGCTCGCTATCCAGTGACTGGACGGCTGTAAGGAGAATGAGGACGGCAAATGGCAACCATTCCCAGCTGACGATCATCATGACTGTCAGGAGTGGAAACCGGGCAAGCCAATCAATTGGCGTTAAACCGACAGCCCGCATCATGGCGGAATAAACGCCATAGATCGGGTGCAGCATCAGGTTCTTCCACAGCAGGGCAGACACTGTCGGCATGACGAAGAACGGAGAAATGACCAGAACACGTGCAATGCCGCGCCCGAAAAACTCCTGATCGTAAAGGATGGCCAGAAGCGTACCACCACCTACGCTGATGATCAGGACGCCAACGACCAGAATGACTGTATGCAACAGGGAGTACAGAAAATCCGGATCAGTCAGAAGGTACCAGTAGTTGCTGAAGCCAGCGAAGCCGTGAAGTGTCGGGTCAATCAGATTGTAGTTGATCAGCGAGTACCACAGCGTCATTGCCAATGGGACGAGAGACCAGACGAGAAGGATCAGAACGGCAGGCGAGAGGAGCAGAAGCCCCGTTCGCTTGCCCTTGCGTTCTGATGCCCCTTTTGGGGGGCTGTGTTCTAGAACTGCCTGCATGGCACTCTGCCTTACTTGGCGCGGCCGGACTGGCGCAGCGAACGGGTGACAGAAGATTGTGCGGCAGTCAGTGCCTGATCCACGGTCATCTGCCCGGAAAGGGTCGCGGCGACCGTCTGTCCGACTTGTGTGCCAACCGCCTGGAATTCAGGAATTCCGACAAACTGTGCTCCGGTATACGGGCGTGGTTCTGCTGTTTGTCCACTCGGGTCGGCAGTCTTGATCGCGTTCAGAACGAACGACGCAAACGGGGCTGCTTTCTGGTACTCGGGTGCAGCATATGTTGAGGCACGGGTTCCAGCGGGAACGGCAACCCATCCCTTTCGGTCCGCAACCAGCTTCACGTATTCCTTTGATGTTGCCCATGTGATGAACGTCTGGGCGTCCGTGCCCTGATGGGAACTGACGGGAACGGCAAGGCTCCAGCTCCACAGCCATGTTGGCCCCTTGCCGTAGGGGCCTTTGGGAGCCGACGCGAAGCTGACTTTGTCGGCTACCTGAGACTGTTTCGGATCGAACAGGAGGCCACCAGCAACGGTGGAGTCAATCCAGATGCCGCAATGTCCGCTCGCGAAAAGTGCCAGATTTTCATTGAATCCATTGGACGTTACGCCCGGTGGGCCGTCTTCCTTCAGCGCCGAGACGTACCACGTCAGGGCTTTTTTCCATGCGTCTGACGTCAGCATTGGCTTCCAGGACATGTCGAACCACTGGGCGCCGTATGTGTTCGCCAGTGACGAGACATAGGCCATGTTCTCACCCCAGCCAGGCTTGCCACGAAGACAGATGCCATAGACCTGTCCTGACTTGTCTGTGATCTTGTCGGCGAACTGCCGGATCTGATCGTAGGTGGGGGCGTCTGGCATCGTCAGACCGGCTTTTTGGAACAGATCCTTGCGGTAGTAGGTCATGACGCTCTCGGCATAGAAGGGCAGCGCGTAGAGCTTGCCGTCTGATGTCAGGGCTTCCCGAACCGATGGAAGAACATCGTTGATGTCATATGCGGCGTCCGGCTTGATTTCTGTGAGCCAGCCCTGTTTCGTCCAGATGGGCACTTCGTAATTCCCGATCGTCACAACGTCGAACTGACCGGTTTTCATGGCAATGTCGGTTGTGACGCGCTGGCGCAGAACGTTCTCTTCGAGAGTCACCCAGTTGAGATGAATATCGGGATGCGCTTTTTCAAACTCCTGCGAGAGCTGACGCATGACGATCATGTCCCCGTTGTTTACGGTTGCGATTGTCAGGGTGCCTGCGGCTTGCGCAGTAGAAAGAACTGAACCGCTCAAGAGAACTGCAAGGGTGCAGGCTGTTTTCAGACGGGGCATGGAACTCAGACCTTTGAAAAAAGAGCTGTGAACGGGATTACGGACGACAGCTTGGGTTTTCGGGAGGCAGATCAGTAAGCGGACGTTTTTTCCAAAGCGTCCTGCATTTGCTGACGCCATGCGAGCTGGCTGGCGAGCATATCGTGGCAGATCGACCGCTTGGCTGTGTGATAGGTATGGGTCTTTGCATCTGGTAGAATTTCGCTACCGGCGTGGCTCATCTGAGCCATAGCTGCGCGCAAAGTGGCATATTGCCCGCTGGCGACAGCCCCCAGAATTGCTGCCCCAAGAAGAACGGAATCAGGCTCTTTGGGCAGAAGGATACGACAGCCAGTGGCATTTGCATGTTCACGCAGAAAGATGGGGTTCTTGGTGCTCCCTCCCGTGGCGAGAATGGTGTCGATCCGGTATCCTTGGGCATTGAGGGCATCGATGATGTCCTTCGTGCCATAAGCAAGGCCTTGAAGGGTTGCCAGATAAAGCTTGGCGAGATCATCAGGCGTGGCTGACAGGGAGAGTCCGCTGATAACGCCCTTCAGATCCGGGTCTGCGTGGGGAGAACGATTTCCATGAAAATCTGGCAACAGGTGAAGATTGGCTGTGCTGCCTCCTGGCAGTTTACCAGCTTCCAGCTCTTCAATTCGGGCATTGAGGAGGGCGTATACATTACTGCCGGATTGCTCAGCCTGCTGCTTGAGCTCAGGCCCCGCGGCATGATGAGAAATGACAAAATCAATCAGCGCACCGGTTGCTGACTGACCTGCTTCATTCAGCCACATATCCGGGACCATGGCGCTCCAATAGGGGCCCCACACGCCTGGCACGAAACGGGCCTCCTGTGACACCGCCATATGGCAGCTGGATGTGCCACAGATTAAAGATATTGAGCGCTCAAGAACATCGTCAGAGAGTTCGCCGTGAGCTTCAATCCCCAGAATACCAAGGCCGCCAGCATGAGCATCAATGGCTGAAACACCCACGGGAATGCCAGACTCAAGACCCAGTTCAGTGGCGGCTTCTGGGCTCAAGCCATTTCCGACGATCCCGCCGAGCGGACGAATGTCATTGCCAATACGGGCGTAGTGTTCATCCGTTAGTTCTTCCAGGCCGATAGCCTTGAAATAAGTATCGTCCCATCTGTCTTCATGAGCCAGATAGGTCCATTTGCAGGCTGTGGAACAGGCTGAACGTGACAGGGAACCGGTTGCCCTCCAAGTCAGGAAATCGGGGAGGTCAAAGAAATGGCCAGCCCGGGCAAAAATCTCGGGCAGATTACGCTTCAACCAAAGAAGCTTGGGTGTTTCCATTTCTGGCGAGATTTTTCCGCCAACATAACGCAGGACTTCATATCCTCCGTTGTTAATTTCAGCAGTTTCTCTCAATGCCCGGTGATCGGCCCAGAGAATAATGTTCTGCTCTGCCGCGCCTTGCGGATCCACTGATAGCGGTTTGCCCTCTGTATCGAGCACGACGAGAGAACAGGTTGCATCAAAGCCGATCCCAATGATGCGGAAAGGCTCAGTCAGGGTGGCGAGGGCGGTGCGTGTGGCTGTGCAGATGGCTGCCCAGATGTTTTCTGAGGACTGCTGAGCAAAATCTGGTGCTGGTGACCACGTCTTGGTTGGCTGAACGGCAGAGGCCATTTTCTGCCCTGTCAGGGTGAAAATGCCAGCGCGCGCACTGCCAGTCCCAACATCAATTCCGAGAACCAGATCCATACAGCACACCTAAAGCTGACAAACGCGCAGAAAACAGGCCGTTGGGCTGGGTCATCCTGAAAGACGCACCATCAGATCAGAGACCGAACATTCTGGGATGTTACGTTCAATGGAACTGGCATGTGCTTCTTGTTGTAGGAATAACGTTCACACAACAACATATAACGTTATTAATGTTACATGTATCATTAATGGTGTCCAGAGTGTGGGGCATCATTTTCGACGAATAAGGGTTCGCCTCGCAAAAAGATGATGTTTTGAAGCTCGGGATTATGCCTCAAAGCAGGAATAGCCCTCAGAAAAATCCCGAGCTTACGGATGGCAAAGTCAAGCCATGGCTGGAACGGGAGCGCGTTCTGCAAGCAGGCCGGTTGACTTGAGTTTAGCCCAGAAGCCTTCAGGGATGGGATGCGTAAACCATTTTAGATTCTGCTGGAGTTGGCTCACATTTCGTGTCCCTGCGCAAAAAGAAGAAATTGTGGGATGTGCCACCACAAATTGCAGCGCAGCCGCCGGGAGGGGCACATTATAGTCTGCGCAGACCGCTTCAATTTTTTTGACGCGTTCAAGGATACTCGCGGGAGCAGGGGAGTAATTATACTTCGCGCCAGGAACTGCCCCTGTCGCCAAAATGCCTGAATTGAATCCGCCTCCCACAATAAGCGTAGCGCCTCGCTGTTCGCAGAGGGGTAAGAATTCGTTCAGGGCGTCCTGTTCCAGCAACGTGTATCGGCCTGCCAGAAGAAAGCAGTCAAAATCTCGTTGCTGAAGCGCGGTATGGCAGACTTCCCATTCGTTGACGCCGACGCCAATGGCTTTGACGACGCCTTCTGATCGAAGCCTTTCCAGCGCACGCCAGCTTCCGTCCATCGCCTGCCGAAAAACTTCAGGTTGGTTGGGGCCATGCGTAAAGCGGTCGATATCATGAATGAAAGCAACGTCGATGTGCTCAAGAGCGAGCCTTTGAAGAGAGTCCTCAAAAGCTCGCATCGTTCCATCGTAGCTGTAGTCAAAGGTCATTTTGTTAGGGGCCGCATTGACCCACGGTGCAAAGTCAATCTCAGCCCTGCGGGCAGAATGTAATGTTCGGCCGACTTTTGTTGTGATGACGAAGTCATCTCTGTTTTTCCACCGGAGGGAATGCCCCAGCCGAAGCTCTGCCAGTCCATGACCATACATGGGGGACGTGTCATACAGGCGAATGCCAGCGTTCCAGGCCTGCTGGATCATGTCATCTGCCTCCTGCTCGCCGACTTCCTGTAGAAAATTTCCAAGTGGGGCCGTTCCGAAAGCGAAGGCTGTAACGCTAAAGTCTTTCCGCCCGAACTTACGACGTTCTGAAGGATTCATGATCGGTCCTCCTGATGGGATGATCGCGTTGCACAGAGTTTGTGAGAGGAAAGGCCGCTGGTTAAAGGATCATCAGGGGGCTTCCGCGTATCTCCAGCTTACGTTGCAGGGAGGCGCTTGTTTGCGTGAGCACAAAAATTTTATGGTCGGCGGTTGTGATCCACCGGCCCAGTTTTAGCTCAGCGGAAACTCAGAACGGACGATTGCTGTTTCCTTCTCTTCCTGCCATTCAGAGCGCATGACGAATAACAGGCACTTTGAGATCTTTCTTGCTGCTCCTCCGGGACTGGAAGAGACCCTTTGCTCCGAAGTCCGGATGAAGGGCTTTCGCCAGCCAAAAGTCGTACCTGGTGGTGTGACACTGCGAGGTGGGTGGCCTGAAGTCTGGCGTGCCAACCTCTGGATCCGGGGTGCAAGTCGGGTTCTGGCGCGCGTGGCGCAGTTCAAGGCAGAATACCTGTCTCAGCTAGAAAAACGCGCCCGAGAAGTGAAGTGGGCAGAGTTTCTTCGCCCTGACGTGCCGTTCAAAGTGGAGGTCTCGTGTTCGTCCTCGCGGATCTATCATAGCGGCGCGGCGGCTGAGCGGATCTCCAAGATTGTCACGGAACTGCTAGGCGCATCTGCGGAAGATAATGCAGATGTCGTCCTGCGCGTTCGGATTGACCAAAATTTCTGCACCATCAGTGTCGATACATCTGGCGATCTCCTGCACAGGCGAGGGCATAAGGAAGCCGTTAATCGTGCTCCGATGAGAGAAACCATGGCTTCGCTGTTCCTACGGAAGTGCGGGTATAATGGTCAGGAAACTGTGCTGGACCCTATGTGTGGTTCCGGGACTTTCGTGATTGAAGCAGCAGAGATCGCCTCCCGCCTCAATCCGGGACGATCACGGCATTTCGCCTTTGAGCAGTTGGCCACCTACGATGAAGACGCTTGGCAGACAATGCGCTCTGTTAAAAGTGAGCGTACGCCTGAGTTTCGCTTTTACGGGAGTGATCGAGACGCGGGCGCCATTACTATGAGCGAAGCCAACGCGTTGCGAGCGGGTGTCACGGCATGCACAGAGTTTCGTCAGGCCACGATCAGCGAAATCATGCCGCCAGAAGGGAGTTCTCCCGGACTGGTTATTCTGAACCCGCCCTACGGCACACGCATCGGCGACAAGACGAAGTTATCTGCACTCTATCGTGCCCTGGGAAACAGGCTTTTCGAGCAGTTCAAGGGGTGGCGTGTGGGTATTCTGACAACGGAAGTCTCATTGGCCCACGCAACAGGTCTTCCATTCCTGCCGACAGGCGCGCCCATTCCCCATGGCGGGTTGAAGGTGTTTCTTTTCCAGACTGAAGCGCTCTCCTGATAGCGTTTATCAGCCGGATCAAACCGGGTAGGTACTCGTGTAATCCTGGAGAAAATACTCCACTCTCTCAATGAAGAGCGCAGTGAATGGATTGGATATCTTAGATCTCGCCACGATCGAGAGGGTCTGGGGCTGAGTACCTTGCTCGTTAAGAGACAGGAACTTGAGCTTGCCCTCTGCTCTTTCCTGAATGATGTCCAATGGTGTCAGGAAGGTGATATTTCCTGGGGATAGAGCCATCTGACGCATCAGTTCAATGGAGTTGGTCTCGATGGCTGGCGTCAGGCTCAAGTCGCGGGCGGCATAGAGATCTTCAAGGTGGGGGCGGATGGCCATGCTGTCGTCTGCTACCGTCAGGGGCCATGCGTTGCATTCTTCAAGAGTAATGGATTCCTGATGGGCGAGGGGATGATGCACGCTCATCACGACGCCCAGAGGAACGGTACGCGCAGTCTGAACAACGAGGCTGTTGTCCATTGGAATATCGAACCCAATACCGATATCGGCCTGTCCATTTTTGACTGTCTCGACCAGATCATGTGTGCCGTAGGTGCTGACATGAATACGAACATTCTGGTGCGTATTATGAAAGTCAGCCAGAGCGAGTGGTAGAAAGGTCGAAATCGGACCTACCATTGTGGCGATCGAGAATTCGCCGCGTTTGAGGCCTTTCAAGTCCTCAAGAACCTGCCGCGTGAGATTCATGTTTTTGAGCGTATCACGGACGTGAGCGAGCAAAATCTCTCCTGCGGCTGTCAGGACCAGCTTGCGTGGAAGACGCTGAAAGATTGGGGTCCCCAGGTTATCTTCCAGTGTCAGGATCTGTCGGTTGATAGCCGTTGAGGCCACATTCAGATGCTCGCCTGCCTTTCGGATGGATCCGCAGCGGGCGACCGTATCCAGATAGATGAGAAGGCGACTGTGAAGCATCGTAGTTTTCGCACCGAAAAGATGCAGACTAAGAACGTTCCGAAGATCTTTCAAGAAAAGAGAGTAAACTGCCTGCAAGATCCGTTGGTAAGCACAGTTTTCGTAATTAGGGTGGGGTATGTTGCCTCAAAAGCACACTGGAGTATCCACTGCCCTTGGGCGGAAAATAATAGCCCGAGCGGTAGAGATGTGGCCACTGGAAAGGTGCATATTTTCCAGGCAAAAACTCTTATAGATTACTGAAATAAAACATATATTTCTGATATCAAAGAACTGGGCATGATCTATCGCTGGAATGTTGCAAAACATGTGAAGGCGTGTGAAAAAGACACATCATGTGTTCGGGATCTGCCTTGTGTCCTATTTTTGATGTCGGTGTGAGGCAATTATTCGCCTTCTGAGGTAGCGCTCGATTATGTTACGTTTTCGTTATGGGAAAGGGTCTCTTCTGACAGAGATCAGGTCCTGTCAGGAACGAAAATCGTTTTGCAGCAGGAGAAGCCAAAAGGTTATGTGTCCGTACCGATTTGAAAAGTACTCGTCCAGGAAGGCGCTTCTTCTTGTAACGTGTCTGGCTGGCTTTGGTTCGTCGTCTCTTGCTGCATCTGCGCAGGCAGCTTCGAGTGATGCTCCAGTCCACCATAAGGCTCACGCGCGTCATGCAGCCCGCGCCCAAGCTGCTGCGGGTCAGAAAAGCGATGTTGTAGCTGTTCCTGCACATCCGAAAATGCGTCGGCCTGCCTCGATCAATTCGACAGGTGATGAACACGTTACAGTGTCGACGTCACGCTTGGCTAGAAGCCGCGGCGGCGGCATGATGCGCGTTGAGACTGCTCCTTACGCAATCCAGACGATCACGAAGGCATTCATTGAGGCTAAAAGTCCGACAAGTACGGCACTTGATCTCATCAAGAACCTGCCAAGCGTAAACGTCTCCACGCCGGATACGTCCGGTATGCAGGGTGGACGTATTCAGAGCCGAAGCCTGACCGATGCTGATATGGCCCTTATGGTCGACGGTGCGCCTGCTGCTAGCGCCGCTTATATGGCCGAAGACATTGATTCAGAAAATCTGGATAGCGTCAGCCTCACGCCGGGTTCGTCCGCAGTGGATCTGCCGGCTACGTCTGCTGCTGCGGGCGTCATGAACGAAGTGTCCCATGATCCGTCGCATGAGTTCGGCGGCTTAATGGATTTCTCATACGGCACGAATAACCTTTCTCGCGAATTCCTGCGCGTTGAGAGTGGTGATATCGCAAAGACTGGCGTTCGCACCTTCCTCTCATTTTCGAATACTCATGCCCGTTCATGGATGGGTGCCGGTATCAACGAGCGCCGTCATCTTGATTTCGGTATTCGCAAGGACTGGGAGAATGGCTCTTTTGCGAAGCTCTTCATGTCCTGGAATAATGAAGACTTTACCATCGACCGCTATCCTACCGCCGCTCAGTTCTACAAATACAAGGCAACGGGCGAGGGGTACGGGCGCAAGGCTGGGTTTGATTCCACCAAGGCAAATGACTATTGGAAGAACAATATCGATCATTGGAACCAGATTTTCCTGAGTGCTCCAATCCATATCGTTCTTACAGACAAGCTGCAGTTTGATCTTCGCCCATATTACAACATGGGTAAAGGCTGGGATGGCTCTCCAGGAACTGCTGCCGATGGGACTACCAACTACAAGTCAGGCGAAACCATTGCTTACGGTACGCCGATCACAAGCTACTTCTTGGAGAACGCGGCACTCGATGTCGGGGCGACAGCCAAGTTGGGCTATGACATCGACAAGCACAATCATTTTGAGCTTGGTTACTGGTATGAAAATCAGGACTATACCCAGCATTTTCCAACCAGTGTGACCAAAGCAGACGGCTCCAATCCAAGCCCGAACGACTCAACGTATCAGGTATATTCCGGGGCTACCCGTTCCTATTTTGGCAATACAACTGGCTACGAAGTTCACTCGCTATTCCTGCAGGACACAGCGAAGTATTTTCATGACCGCCTGTTGGTCAATGCTGGCTTCAAATATGTAATGTCCAATGTCTGGTACATAACATATCCTGGGCACAAGCAGATGGGCCAGAACCTGACGGCACCTCTGCCGCACCTGTCCGTCAGCTATCATTTCAATGAGCACCATCAGGTTTACCTCAATGCTGAGGGTGACTTCCGTCAACCGTCTGCGTCAGCATTGGCCAACACGCCCTACACGGGGACGCTGCCTAAGAACCAGTATTCCATTAAGGAAGAACTTGGATATCGATATAACGACAAGTACGTTATCGTAGATCTTGATCTCTTTAATTATAACATTACCAATCGTCTTCTCACGACGTATGTTGGGAACGGTCAGACTGGTGTCGTTAATGCTGGTAATCAGACTGCTCGCGGTTTTGATGCTATGTTCTCTACGCAGCCGATCTATGGTTTCAGTCCGTATGTTTCGTTTGAATATCTGAATGCACGGATGGACACGAATATTGCTGCATCTGATGCGAGTGGTAATCTGACGGCCTTCAGGACTAAGGGTACGCAGGCACCTCTATCCCCGCACGTGATGGCGAATTTTGGTCTGACGTATGTGCATCAAGGGTTCTTCGCAAATGCAACCGTTCACTACACGGGTCCGCAGTCCGTCACCATCGCAGGTGATCAGCGTATTCCTGGGTATGTAACGAACACACTGTCACTCGGCTATCACTTTAAGCCAGTGTGGTATGCGAAGTCTCCGACAATCCGTCTGAACTTTACGAACCTAACGGGGTCGATTGTCCGGACGGGTGTTGTGGGTGTGGGTACAAACGCATCGGCTGTTCGTCTGATGAATGGTAATCTTTCAGGTAATGGATCCAGTGCCCAGTTCTATGTTGAGCCGCGCTTCAGCATGACAGGGACGATTTCTACAGGCTTCTGATTTTCAAACTCTTTGTCAGCCCTCGGAACAATACGTTCCGGGGGCTTTTTTTTGTTGTTGAGTTTCGCAGGTTCGTGGTTGCCGTTTCTTCCCGTCAAAAACAGCAGCATAATGGTTGTGTCGAGCAACGTGAATGGTCTGAAATGTGCATAACGTGACGGTCTTTTTTTATTCGGCGGCTGCTCTGAATAGTATTCGTTATGATCGTATCTATTTGTTGTATCAGGAAAATTCTTCATGAGATCTTCGATTTTGAGTTGAGGTTTTAATCTATACCATTTCTGACTTGCCTTTGAAGCCTCAGTCAGCGTCATGACCATCGCCGCCGTGCATTAATTGCGTATCGCTGAAAGACAGCTAGGCAAGGCAATTGCCCCTCGGATCTCACTTCTTAACCGTGCATTTTTGGTCTACGAGGGTATAAAATTCGTATTCGTATCTTTGTGGTTACAATAATTGCAATTGGTTGGACTTTTTGTTGGATTAGGTTGTGTCTGCGGAAATAATGTAAAAGTAAATATATTTTATAATTTCTTTTATTTATTTAAATTAATATTATACACATACGATATGATCGCTATGTTTTCATGATTGGAGAAAATAGCTTGTCGAAGCTCTTTTTATGATGATCTGTAGAATTTTAAAGTAAATAATTACCATAAAAAAATAAATTATATTGTTAACTGGTCTTCTATACTATTGCCATAATTAAGGGGGTAAGGTTGGAACTATACCATCAGAAGGCTTTTGTTTTTTCGGCTTCCAATAGCACTATGGGTGCTTTTGAAAGCCGCTGTGTCCACTATTTTAGCGAATAAGATTTTTCGCTAGATCTGAGCCGGATGCTACAAATCCGTAGCACTGGCGAACATTGTAAACAGTTGCGTCTTGGCAAAAATCTGGAGAAGTCGTCGCGGAGCAGTCATCGAGTAGGATGCAGTCGTAACCGAGGCATCCTGCGTCTGTCAGTGTACTGAGAACGCACTGATCGCTATTGACGCCTGAGAAAAGCAATGTGTCTACACGCAGGTTTTTGAGTATCCCCTCGAGTGGCGTGTCCCAGAAGCCACTCATTCGATACTTGGAGATGTGAATATCTTCCGGATCGACTTCGAGCTCGTCAACGATTGCAGCATTCCAACTGCCGTCTTCCAGAACTTTGCGGTCTGTGGCGCCTATAGCCGCGCCGATGCCTTTATCTTCACCTGCGGGGTCATAAACATGCAGGACAGAAGGGGGAAGGTTAAGCCTGTCTGGACGGTTTCCCCAATTTAGCCAGATAACAGGGACATCATGCTTTCGAAGCGCGGGAAGGAGTGTCTTCAGCGGATCAATGGGGCGGCGAGCAGCCGTGATGTCGACACCAATGGACGCTAGCCAGCCGTCCGGGTGGCAGAAGTCATTTTGCATATCGATCACAATAATCGCGGTACGAGCAAGATCGAACGTCAGTGCCTGAGGCTGAGACGGAACACTAACTGGCCGAGAAGGACGCTCTGGCCGTAAAAGACTTATGGAGGACGCAGTTGCCCCCCAACTGTTAACGTGTGTGCTGCCCAGACGCCTCATTGACTGCCTCCGCAAAGCACCGCCAGATCCTCTGCATCAAGCTTGACTGGAACTCCGCTACGGATCAGTTTTCCAAAGTCTTCGTCCGGGGTCATTACTGTCAAAGTGTAGAGCTTGTTGGTGCCTGTATTTTCCAGAACATGCTCTGATCCCGGCTTGACCAGAAGCGCGTCGCCAGCCTTGAGTTCGCAGCTCTGACCATCACACCAGGCGCGGCCTGTGCCAGACAGCACGAAAAACATTTCGTCCGCATCAGTGTGTGTGTTGGGCGGTGTTGCGCCACCAGGTTCAAAAATTTCGACAACGGCAATAGACGCGTAATCGCCAGCTGTCTTGTCAAACAAAATGGCAAAGTAATTGGTTGAATCCGGAGCAATCCGGAAGGCTTCGACGCTATCAGGGCTGCATTTTGCGAAAGGCATGAGAATTATCTTTCCTGTTTGATCCAAGGAAGAAGAAGGTAGGTTCCGGAGCCGCATTTGAAGTGAACTGTCGTCACCTGTTGTTGGTCCAGAGTGGCGGTAATAGGGCTGGCCCCTGTGCCGGGGTTGATTGGAAACACGGGAAAGCAGGCGAGAGACACGGACAGCCTCAATCTTTCTCCGGCTTTCAATGTGACGCATGTTCCCCGCAGCGGCAGAGATGCCTGACCAGGGGCAGTCAGCGCATATCCTTCTGCGAGAGGGTGTACTTTGCCGTTCTGATCGATACGCGAGACGCAGGCATGAAGGTCAAAACCGGCGTATTCACTTTCGATTTCAAAGCACCCTGTGATCGTTCCTGCGAGCAACTGATCAAAGTCGAGCGGGAGCGTCGTGAATGTCAGGACGTCCGAACGCGCATCGGTGCGGGCACGATCTACTGGGCCCCCTGGAAATCCGAAGCTTCCACCACACGGACCCGAAGGGCGCCACGGATCGAGAGTAAGGCTCTCTGACAGTGCTGTAGGAGTTGTTGACGCGCTCAGAATGCCATCGCGTGTGTCAATCGCGGAGCGACCCGTCCCGATTGGATAGCTTGGAACTGTCCCCGTCGAGAGTGTCGGGAAGTCCTGCCAGCAACAGGCGCCCATATCGAAAAGGCGTACTGGGTTCGCGTCGGGTATAGGGGCAGCTTTTAGATATTGATCGAAGAATGCGATTTGCTGCTGATCGATGTCTGTAATGGCAGCCTCACCCACGTCCACATCCCCGATATGTCGATCCCAAGGAAAGTGTGACCAAGGGCCAACAATCAAGCGTGTTGGCATGTGCGGGGACAGAGCACGATATGCTTCCAGCGTGCCAGGCAGGTGGCTGTCGTACCATCCCCCAATCAGTAGAACTGCGGGTGCCAGCTCCGTGATTTCGGTCAACCGCGATGCGGGAGAGATTTTGTCCCAGTAGGCATCTCCCGGAGGCGTCTCCCTCCAGCGGGTATAATGGCTATATTTTGCCAGAAGTGCGTCATGTGCAGGCACTGTTGGTTGTCGCCCATTGAAAGACATGCCCCGACTAGCCGCAAAGAGCGCCTGCTGGGCTTCGTAGTCTCCCTGAAGCCTTGCGGTTTCTGCTGCCAGTTGGGTCGCCCAACCAAGATTGGCGCGCATCGGGAATGCCCCATTTTCATACGCCCAGTCCTGATCTAGCTGCCAGCCGATCATGGCAGGCGCAACCGCTTTGAGCGCTGCTGGTTTTTCTCCGGCTGCCAGAAGTTGGTTGCTCCCCTGAAAGGAGAAGCCAAACATCCCCACGCGACCATTGCTGCGCGGTAAGGATGCAGCCCAAGCGATCGTATCTGCGCCGTCTGTCGCTTCATGCTCGAACAGGACAAACTCACCGCCAGAATCTCCGCGTCCCCGCACGTCCTGCATGATGACGATATAGCCGTGACTGGCATACCATTCTGGCGGTGCGTAGCAGAGCGACGTACCAATTTTGCGACCGTAAGCCTGTCGCATCAGAAGAACGGGGAAGGGGCCGTCTCCTTCTGGTTCCCAGATATCAGCAACCAGTGAAACGCCATCCCGCGTTTGCATTGTCTCCGTCCGGCGAGGTTTCAGCGCTAACATCAGATTTCACCTCCCAGAGTTTCGTATGAAGGGGGAGTTGCTTCGAGAATGCGACCGTTTCTGAGAACTGTCCGTCCGGCCTGAGAGCGGCTCATCCATTCATTCATGGAACGAGCTGGAAAGATAATCAGATCGGCTGGTGCACCTTTTTCGAGGCGATGGGTCCTTTCCATCCAGGATCCCGGACGGCTTGTGACCGACTGCGCCCAAGGACGGTGAGTATGATCCAACTGGCCGATCCTCGTACCCCCTTGAAGAATTTCGTGCATGTCAAAGTCCCCGTAAGCGTAGAAGGGGTCTCGGACATTGTCGCTGGCAAGCATGACTGGAATACCCGCGGCATCGAGTTCCTGCAGTAAGGTTACACCTCTCCATCTTGGTGTGCGCCCTGCGGTGCGGTCCTGAAGGTACATGTTGCAAAGTGGGAGACTCACAATGCCAATCCCGGCTTCGCCGAGCAGGGAAATAATGTGCGTCTGTTGCGTCTCGCTTTGAACGCTAAGGCTACAGCAATGGCCGCATAAGATCTTTTGACGAAACCGAAGCTTCAGGGCTGTCTTGGCAATCAACTCCAGAGCCGTTCCGTCTGTTTCTCCATTCTCATCGACATGCAGATCCAGTTCGAGCCCGTATTCTGTGGCTAGTCCAAAGAGAACTTCGAGGGCTTCCGGCGTCGTGTTGTGCTTCATCAGGACGGCGCCCAGAACGCCCCCCTCTGTCTCGGCGACATTTCTAACGATGCCGTCCCGGTCTTCACCCATGTAGCGCTCAGGCATGGTCAGGGAGACGCCTTGCAGAGCAACTTTCCCGGACCATTTCTTTTGAAGGCGGCGCAGAAGCGGCCAAACGCGGTTCCCGTGCGTTCCGAAGGTGTCCAGGTGCGTTCTTATGGCGCTTGTTCCGTGCGCGTAGGCACAGTTCAAACTGAACTCCATGCGGCGTTCAACGTCTGCGTCCGTCCAATACCCTTCTCGATCCTTGGTTGTGGCTTGCAAGGCCCCCATGAAGGTTCCATCAGGATTGGGTGTGCGCTCCCAGATGAAGGCCTTGTCCAGATGGGTATGAATATCTGCAAAGCATGGCCAGACCATCTGACCTTTCAGATCAATTGCGTCCCCGACGGAAGAAAGATTTCCTGCCGGTAGAATATCTGAGATCTTCCCATCTGAGAGCGCGATATCGTAGCGCATGGACTCATCAGTAAATGACGAAGGCCGCAGGCCTGCCGGAATAGTCGCGTTCAGGAGGACGCCTGGGGCGGTGCTGGAAGAAGCTGGAAAAGTCATGAGCGATGTCTCAGAGCAAAGCGCTGGAGGCTGGCTGCTGCGGCATACAGGACGAGACCTGCGACTGTAATAAGGAACAGTGCCGAGAACATCCGGGGAATATCCATCTGAAAGCCGGATTGAAGGATTTGGTACGCCAAGCCAGCCGAATTGCCGCCCGTTCCGGCAACAAACTCAGCTACAATGGCACCGACAAGTGAGAGGCCTGTTGCGATGCGCAAGCCCGCCATGAACATGGGAAGAGCGCTTGGAATTCGCAGTCGCAGCAGCATTTGAAGGCGGGTGGCTTTGTGCATCTGAAAGTAAGCCGCCAGATCTGGATCTACGCTGCGCAGGCCTTGCAGAGTGTTCGAGATCACAGGGAAGATCGCTACCAATGCTGCGCAGGCAGTGAGGGCGAGGGGAGTATTGTGGATCAGGATGATGATCAGCGGCGCAATTGCTACAATCGGGGTCACTTGCATGATGACCACATAAGGCATCAGGCACCGCTCGATCAGCGGGCTTTGCACCAACAGGAACGCTATCAGAACACCCCCGAGGACGGCCACAACGAGCGCCGCAAATGTGATTTCCAGAGTGATAAGCAGCGCATGGAGTAATGACACGCCGTCCAGCATCAAAGCACGCCAGATGGCAGACGGAGAGGGCATCAGGTAAGGCGGGATATGCCAGAAGCGACAAATCGCTTCCCATGCTGCCAAAATGATGATTCCGAGCGTGATGGGAGCAAGGAGCGAGAGAGAGCGGGATGTCATCATTGCCGCGCCTCCTGACCAATCATGCTGTCCCGACTGGCATCTTCGAGGAGGATCGCCAATTCTTTGCTGATGCCGGCAAACTGATCGGAAAGGCGGAAAGTTTCGTCGCGAACAATGCCACGATCTATTTCGTATTGAGCATGAATACGTCCAGGATGAGCCGCCATCACCATCACGCGGCTGGACAGAAATGCAGCCTCATGAAGGGCATGTGTGACGAACAGGGTGGTGAGGCCGTCTTCATAGCAAAGACGGGCCATTTCTTCATCCAAGCGGTTTCTGGTAAATTCGTCCAGTGCACCAAATGGCTCATCCATCAAAAGAAGATCTGGTTCAGTAACGAGTGCACGGGCAATGGACACGCGCATTTTCATGCCGCCGGAAAGTTGTGCCGGATATTGATCGGCAACATGACCTAGGCCAACGCGTTCAAGAGCGGCATGGGCACGCTTGTCAGCCGTTGTCCGATCCACTTTTTCCAAATCAAGCGGAAGGCGCACATTTTTCACGATCGTGGCCCATGGCATGAGCGTTGCGTCCTGAAAGACGAACGCCATACGGCGCCCTTTCTGGCCTACGTCCCTGAAGCCACCGCCCCACCAATTCAGTGTGCCAGCCGACGGGGTATGAAGATTGGCGATGAGCTTGAGGAGCGTGCTTTTGCCGCATCCAGATGGCCCAATCAGCGTAACAAAATCTCCTTTCTCTACACTCAGATCGACAGGAGAAAGACCGCGCACGCCGTTGGGGAAAATTTTCTCAACGCTGCTCAGGGAAAGAACGGGACTGCTCATGCGGGGACAGTCGCCAGGCTGTTATGGACGACATCGAGGGTATACCCATCTTTCCATTTCGGACTGTCTGCAATGAGTTGAGCTGAAAGCTGGATGTCGTAAATGCGCTGCCAGCGCTCATCATTCATTGTCATAATTGGTGCTCCCGGTGCGCCCAGAGCTTTGATGTCGCGGAGTTTCTGGCGGGACCACGCGAGTTGGTCCGCGCTCATATCCGGATTGGCTTTACGGATCGCAGCATCCCCCTTGGTGGACTCTCCAAAAATATAGCGTTTCCAGCCTTCGCTGCTGGCCGCGATGAACTTCTGGAGCTCGGGGCCACGTTCTTCGAGAGTCTTGCGGGACACCATCAGCACGTTTCCATAGGCAGCGTAGCCCAAGTCATCGAGGAGGAAGAAATTGAATGGAATACCCGCTTTTTTGGCGCCGTAGGGCTCCGAGGAAACAAAGGCCTGCATGGCCATCTGCGGATTGAAAGCAAAGGGCTGGAGATTATAGGTGTAGGGATGGGCCTGATCTTCCGTGAAGCCATAACGCTTCTTAAGCCACACCCAGAAGCTGGCTCGCCCTTCTGAACTGATCAGAATGGGATGGCCCTTGAGTTGGGCGATGTCATGAATATCCGGGTGGGTCATCAAGCCGCCAACGCCTTTCTGGAAAGTCGTAGCGATTGCGACGGCGGGAATCCCCTGCACTGCACAGCGGATGGCTTCTTCACCCTGCATGATGGCAATGTCACATTGCCCCGCCATCAGAAGCTGGGTCATGTTCATCTGGGGGCCACCCATCTGAATTGAAACATCCAGATTTTGAGCGCTGTACAGTCCGTCTTCGGAGGCCTGGTAGTAGCCTCCGTGCTCTGCCTGAGCATACCAGTTGGTCAGCAGACTCAGGGGCCTAGATGCCGCTTTTGCTCGCCCAGAGGGTAGGGAAGACACCGCGCCCGCAGCCATGATGCCGCGGAGCATACTGCGTCGATCAAGCCTGTAAGGTGTCATGAGCTCCCTCCCAACGTCCATTTATAATTAGACCGTAACGGTTTTTTTGTCTCCGTGGGAAGAGCTATTCTGCTGCTGGACCGATACCTTTTTAACCCATTTGTGCGCGCAAAAAGGATGCACTCATTCTTTCTGCTGGGTGAAAATACAAACTCCCAGCATGGTCATAAAAAACCGGAAGGCGGCTTCCTGTCCGTTCCAGCTATGGGATTGCCACATCGCGAACCACTCGCCTCCGACGACAGAGAAGCCGAAAAACCATATGAGAAATCCTACGGCCGTCGCGACGGGAACAAGGGTATGAGCGGCCTTGAAGGCCGAACTATCCATGTTGATCGCCTTCGCCATCTTCCAAGCCGCAAACGAAAAAAGAGCACCGGTTGCGAATTCAGCGCCAATAATCAGGACGTAAAAAATATGCCACAGCAGCGGGATCGAGATCGCGCGCCATCTGAGACTGTTGCCCGGGAACGTGGTATCCATCGACAGAACGTGACGAACAAATGCGTAGTTTGAACCATAATCTGTAATATTATTAAGTGCGACGAGAAGGCCGAAGACTCCCAGCGACGCGACCATCACGGTTTTGGAGAGACGATTCAGGCGCAGGGAGCGCGTAGGCAATGACTGTGTTGAAAGTTCGGACATGGCTGGCTCCTGTTTTTTGAAACGCTAGCGGAATGCCCGTGAAATTTGCGCCCTCTTTTTTGCATCGCTCCTGTCGAAAATAGATGCTTTAAAAGCTGCGATCTTCCTGTTTCATCTATCTTTTCGTTCCGGGATGATATCATATCGGAGCAGGGAATGTGTTGGCTCGTCCTCACCGGGGCGTGTCATTCCACACAAGAGACAACGGAAGACAAGCCCATGACAAGCAGTTCCGAGACGGTTTTCTGGCCCAAAAAGCGCTGGTGTGACATGATTTCCCGCCAGTTTCGTCAGCTTCCTCCTGAGACCGTAGCCATTCTTCCTGTGGCGGCGGTGGAACAGCATGGCCCACATCTTCCGGTCTATGTGGATGCCTGTATCAACGAAATGCTGCTTGATAAGGCAATGGAGGCGCTCCCCGGGACCGTCCCCGCCACCGCACTTCCTATTCAGGCTGTCGGCAAAAGCGAAGAGCATGTTGCTTATCCTGGAACACTGACCCTCAGTGCGCAGACCCTTACGCAGGTCCTCATCGAAATTGGTGAAAGTGTCGCACGATCTGGTGTGAAGAGGCTGGTGCTCCTGAATTCTCACGGTGGGCAGCCACAGATTCTGGATATTGTTGCCAGAACACTCCGCCGGACACATGGAATGTTTGTTGTCTGTGTTGGCTGGTCCCGTTTTGGCGTGCCGGATGGCATGTTTACCGAAGAGGAGCGCCGGTATGGGATTCATGGTGGCGACATTGAAACATCCCTGATGCTTCACCTGCGCCCGGATCTTGTTGAGATGGAACGCGCTGATAATTTCGAGCCATGGCCCCAGAAGCTGGCCGAGACGGCCAAATGGCTGGAAGCAGAGGGTCGTGTCGGCTTTGGTTGGTTGACGCACGATATTCACCCGTCAGGTGCGGCAGGAAATGCCAGGGTTGCTACGGCCGAGAAGGGCGAAGCTGTTGCCAATCAGTGGATTGAAGGTTTTCTTGAACTTCTTGCCGAGATTGCTGAATATCCGCTGGATCGTCTTCGTCCCATTACGGAGGATCTGGGTCGATGAGCTCGGTTGAGACCTTTCTGTCGCTTCTGGGCGATATTCCTGTTCAGACGGTGCCGGCTCTTGTGAAGCGGAAAAGCCGTGATTTTTACTGGTATAGTCCGGTTCTGAAGCGGCAGCTTGATAGCTGTTTTGGCGATTGTATCGTTATGCCGCGCAATGAAGAGGATCTTCTTCATATTGCGCGCGTGGCACGTGAGACAAAAACGCCACTGACTCCGCGTGGGGGTGGCACTGGAAATTATGGACAGGCCGTTCCGATGGAGGGGGGCGCTGTCGTTGAAATGACGGAGCTCAATAAGCTCCTTTGGGTCAAGGATGGTGTCGCACGCGTACAGGCGGGCATGAACATGCTGGACTTGGATCGTGCTTTGCATGAACGGGGCTGGGAAGTCCGCATGTATCCGTCCACGAAACGGACAGCAACGATCGGCGGGTTTATTGCGGGTGGGTCCGGCGGTATTGGGTCTGTTCGATGGGGCGGTCTTTCGTCACCGGGGAATATTCTGGGGCTCCGCTTTGTCACTCTGGGTGAAAATCCGGAAGCTCTCGAACTTCGCGGCTCTGACGCGAGGGGTATTCTTCACACCTACGGTACGACAGGCCTGATTACCGAACTGGAAATTGGTGTTGAGCCAGCCGTGGATTGGCAGGATATGGCCATCTCATTCGGCACGTTTGAAGAAGCAGCAGTTTTTGCACGTGATATTGCTCTTCAGGCCGGTATTCAGAAGAAGCTGGTTTCTGTTGTTGACGGTGACCTGCCACAATTCTTCGCATCCGTACGCGAGCACGTGCCGGATGGGGCATCACTGGTCATTCTCATGATTGCTCCGGCAGGTATTGAGACTGTTAAGGCGCTTGCAGAAGCTGCTAACGGTCAGCTCTGTTATGAAGCCAACACCGGAGAAGCTGAGGACACGGCGGGTGCAACTCCGCTTTATGAGCTGACATGGAACCACACTACGCTTCAGGTTCTGAAGAAAGATCGTGGTTACACGTATCTGCAGTGCGGTTATCCGCACGTCGGGACACTAGAGAAGGTGGCGGAAATCCGTGCGCTTTTCCCTGATGACCTGATGATGCATCTGGAATTCTTTCCGATGGGCGGTCATGTGAGTTGTGCTGCATTGCCGGTTATTCGCTTTACTGACGAAGAGCGCCTGAACTATATCATCGCGGAACACGAGAAGCGGGGGGTCAATATTGCCAACCCGCATGTCGTGACCATTGAGGAGGGCGGCATGCACCGTGTGGCATCACCGGATCTGGCCGCAATCAAGAAGCGATATGATCCGATGTTACTTCTGAACCCCGGAAAGATGCTCAGCGCCAAAACGCTGAAGGCAGAGGGTTAAAGATTATGGGCCGGAAAGATCTTCTTTCCGGCCTTTTTTATTGTTATTGCGAAAGAGCCGGATAGCTGAAGTTTAATTCTGCCCGATTAAAAGCACTTTTCACGGTATTAGCCAGTAATGTACAGGTTGTCAGTGGCCCAACACCATCTGGAACCGCAGTAACCGCATATGCGATTTCTTCGATAGATTTGAGATCGACATCCCCTACGACACGGCCCTCATCCGGACAATAGCTGATCCCAATATCGATGAGACAGCTTCGTGGCTTGATCCAGTCCGCCGTGACTAATCTGGCTTTTCCTACTGCTGAAAAGAGGACGTCTGCTTTCTCACAATGTGACTGGATGTCCTGAGTATCGATGTGCACAACGGAAACCGTTGCGCCGCGATCCAGAAGAAGCATGCTCAAAGGGCGCCCGACAACGGGCGAACTGCCAATGATGACACAGTCTTTTCCGCGCAGATCTCCAACGAGATGTTCTGCCGCCATTAAGGCGCCTGTTGCCGTGCAGGGCTCGAAGTATGGAGCGCCGTTCATGATGCTTCCAAGATTGAGCGGATGGAGACAATCCACATCTTTCTCCGGGGGAAGGGCGTCTATGATGGCTTGGCGGGAAATTTCTTCCGGGAGTGGGAAGAGGATCAGAATTCCATCGATCTGCTTGTTAGCACCAAGTTCTCTGACCGTTTGGCAAAAATCTCTTTCATTTTGTCCTGCAAGGTCAACAACTTGTAGGTTAACGTCGGCTTGTTCCGCCAGTGAGCCAATGCGACGCAAATAGGCCGATGGCCCCGCGTCAGAAGAGCCGTTGACGACCGCGAGAGTCGGCGTATTGCCCAGAGCTTTTTGCTGTGAGCGGATCTGTGCTTTGAGGCTGGCCAAATAGTTTTGAGCAAGTTCAGAGGTATGCAGGATGATTGTCATTTGTGGGTCTCACAGGGCGCTGACAAGATAGGTCGCGCATCGCTGAAGGTGGGGAACCAAATCCTTTTGAATCTGTATGATGGAGTATCGACTGGTTGGAAAGACGATGCTGAGCGCACCAGCAATTTGGCCATTTACATTAAAGGCAGGAACCCCAAGGGCACGCAGATCGCTTTGCGGAGACACATCTCTCAAGGCGAAACCCTGAGAGTGAACGTCTTTAAGACTTTTAGCCACGCATGCCGCTTCTGTTTCAGAAAGGCCTGAGGTGGCCAGTATGGTCTGTTGTCTGATCTCGGGTAGAAAGGCGCAAATGGCTTGGCCAGTCGCGGTTCTGGCAAGAGACATGCTGCTGCCGATAGTATGCCCGGACATTTCGGCAGATTTGTCTGCGGGATTATGGAAGACGTAGATTGCCTCGTCTGCGTCCAGCAGAGCGAGAGAAATTGATTCTCCGATAACAATGGATTCAGCTCGAAGAACCGGCCCGACAAGATGACCGATGGAGCGGCTTTGTAGAAAGCCAAGCCCCAGTTTCAAGGCGCGTGCTGTAAGCCTGTATCGCTGATCGATACTCCGGACATATCCAAGAACTTCCAACGTTCTGACAAGTCGCCTCGTGGCGGCCCTCGTGTGCCCTACCAGACGCGCAATGTCTGCGACAGTCATGTCTGTTTGGCCATTTTCAAAAGCACGTAGGACTTCGAGGCCCTTAACAAATGTCAGGGAAATCTCGGTATCGGGGACAGGCGAGGGCTGGTCCATGGACAAATCCGTTTCTGGGCAAAAAACTATGCATAGCCGTTACGAATATCATTGCAGGCTGAAAATGATTATGCCTAAAATAAATATAACGAACAAGTGTTCGAATAACGAACAAATCTCTTCTGATAGAACCAGAAAAACAGGGAAGCCCGCGTGAAAGTCCACGTCATTTTCGCCCACCCGCTTGAAGATAGCTTCAATGCGGCACTCTTCAGGCTGGTAACGCAGACACTGGAAGCTGAAGGGCACGAAGTCGATGCTCTGGACCTGTATCGGGACAATTTCGATCCTGTTTTAAGCCCGCAAGATCGTATCGAGTATCACGATGTTAGTATTAATCAGCATCGCGTAGCGGATTACGTGAAGCGTCTGCAAAGTACGGATGTACTAATTTTATGTCATCCTGTTTGGAATTTTGGTTGGCCTGCAATTCTTAAAGGCTATTTTGATCGCGTTTTTCTTCCGGACGTTTCCTTTAAATTGATAGATGGAAAGCTTTCTCCTGGCTTTACAAACATCAAGAAGGTCATGACCGTCACGACTTACGGTTGCCCGCGGCATCGTGCGTTTGTTCTTGGTGATCCACCACGGAAGAATGGGACACGTTTTCTGCGTGCCGTCATGAACCGTCGTGTCAGCGTCGATTACCTGGGGCTTTACAATATGAATAACACCACGTTGAACGCCCGTCGGACGTTTATGAAAAAAATCATTCGTCGTCTCAAAGCTATCTGAGACCGTTTCTGGCTGGGGAGTAATTGCGGTGGCTGCTCGTTTCTTTGATCTGGATGCACTAGGTCTCGCACTTCTGGAGGAGAGCAAGAGCAGGGCCGCAACGCTGACGCAACAGGGCACCATTCCCGGCCTGGCGCTAGTGGAGGTAGGCGATGATCCACAAAGCGCTACATATGTCAGTCGTAAAATCGAGGACTGTGAAAAGGCTGGAATAGCAGTTCGGAAGATTGTTCTGCCTGAAGCTATCACGCAGGCAGATCTTTTGGAACAAATCCGAAGGCTTGATGAAGATTCAGCCATCACTGGAATTCTGGTTCAACTTCCTCTGCCGGCGCACCTAGAAGAAGGGCAGGTTCTTCAGGCGATCAGCGCTGAAAAGGATGTGGATGGTCTTCATCCGGTTAACTTGATGTCTCTGACGACATCAGATCCGTCTGTTATTCCCTGCACCGTGAGGGGCATTGATGCAGTGTTGCAGTATGCAGGCTTTGTTCTGGAAGGGGCCAATGTTGCTGTTCTGGGGCGGGGACGTCTCGTCGGCGGCCCGGCGGCGCTCTTGCTGTCTGGAAAAAGCAGAAACGCAACCGTTACGATATTGCATCGTAAAAGCCGGAACCTTAAGAATGTTCTGAAGAACTCCGACGTCATTATAGCCGCCGCGGGTTCAGCGCATCTCGTAACGTCGGATATGGTGCGGTCGGGAGCTGTCGTCATTGATGTTGGGATGAGCTGGCCCGAGGGCTCTCTGCAAGGGGATGTCCATCCTGCAGTTGCTGATGTTGCGAGCTGGATGACGCCACCTGATCGAAGTTTTGGCGTGATGACACGCATGATGCTTCTCAAAACCGTTTTGGATCTCGCGGAAAAAAGGATTGCTGCATGACTATATCGGTCGGCCAGGTGCGTGCAGATCTGATGACGGAAAGCTCCATTGAGCTTCTGCCATCCCGTATTCTGGAGCTCTCGGGCGTTCTGCCTGATCTTGCCTGCGGATCAAGGGTCTTCGTTACATGGCTTCCAGGTGTTCCCTTTGCAGACGTTCTAGCGGCCTGTGACCTGCTGAAGTTGTGTGGTTATCTGCCAGTTCCTCACGTTGCAGCCCGATCTATCCGTGATGAAGGTCACCTGCAGGAAATCTGCTCTGCATTGACCGAGCGGGATATTCCGCGAATGCTCCTGATCGCGGGTGGAGCGGATAAGCCTGCTGGTATCTTTGCAGATACGGTGCAAATTCTGGAAACAGAGATCCCGGTTCGCACGGGCATTCGCACTGTCTACGTTGCGGGGCATCCTGAAGGGCACCCGCAGGCCACCGAGGCAACATTGCTGGAGTATATGCGCCGCAAACAGGATCTTGCACGGACGCAGGGTTTGAATATGCAGATCGTAACGCAGTTCTGCTTTGATGCGGCTCCAGTTCTTGCCTGGGAGAAACGGCTGAGGGATGGCGGCATTACACTGCCAATCAACCTGGGAATTTACGGGCTAACGACGCCAAAAACGCTGGTGCGGTATGGTCTGGCCTGTGGTGTTGGGCAGTCTTTGCGTTTCATGCAGCGTCAACGCTGGAAACTTCATCGCTGGTTTATGCCCTGCAATCCGCAACATCTTGTTGATGCTGTAGCCCAAGAAATCGCTCAAACACCCGACACGAATTTTCGTGGGCTACACTTTTATCCGTTTGGAGCAATTGCACGCACGCTGGAATGGCGCCGTGCACTCTCCCTCAGCACCGGAGACCACTCATGACGCCACGACTATCTGGCCTGACATGCGCTACAGGGGCTTTCCTGCTGGCACTGGGTGGATGCACAGTTTCACCTGAATCACCGTCCACCACCGCGAGTGTTGACGACCGATATGGCGACGGTGGCGTAAGTGCTTTTTACACGGCCAATACGGCTATTTCCCCAATACCCGGAACGCTGATCCAGCACGAAGACATGGATCTGACCAAACTTCCTCAAGGCGCCAGTCGCGGCGTTAGGGTCCTGTATTCTTCCCAAAACGGCGTGAGCAAAAGCGGTCCGATTGCAGTTTCAGGGCAGATTCTGTTTCCGAAGGGCAAGCCTCCTGTCGGTGGATGGCCTGTTGTGGCCTGGGAGCATGGAACGACAGGTGTTGCGGATGTCTGTGCTCCATCCTGGCGGGGGTATTCCAGTCGGGATAAAGCCTATCTGTCGCGGTGGTTGTCTGAAGGGTTTGTCGTTGTCGCGACGGATTATCAGGGTCTGGGCACGCCAGGACCGCACCCGTATCTGTTTTATCGACCGGAGGGTTATAGCGTTCTGGACGGATTGAGAGCGTCTTTGAGCGCTTTCCCTAATGATATCAGAAACTGGATCGTTCTGGTCGGGCAATCGCAGGGATCTGGGGCAGCGCTTGGAGCCGCTTGGTTAGCGCCCTCATACGCTGCCGAGTTAAACATTCGGGGAGTCGTTGCTACAGGCCTCGTAACAGGGTTCGCAGTCCCACCAGGCGCGAGACATGTGCCTATTCCTGAAGTTTATACGGACGCCAGCAAAATGGATTCCGCCTTTGCCATGTTGCGGGTTGAAGGATCTGACCAGTCTTTGCAGCCTGAGACAGACAGTCGAACAGTTCTGACGAGTGCGGGGCGCCAGATGTCCCAGATTGCTCGCCATGCCTGCCTGCACAATCTTTTCGACAAAGCTGACCAGCTCAAAGTGCAAAGTAACGCACTTTTCAACGAAAAGCTTCCTGCTTTCGAAGCTGGACACGACGCAGCCTTCACGATCCCGGATGCCAAAATCAGCTTTCCTGTGTTCGCCGGGACAGGTCTGGCGGATGGTGAGGCCGGAGTGAATGGGCAGTATAATGCCGTTGCAGCCATGTGTGATGCGGGGACTCATGTTCTGTGGAAGCGCTATCCGGGTATGACCCATAATGGCGCAGTCAACGTGTCTTTGAAGGATTCCATTCCTTTCGTGAAAACGCTTCTGGCTGGTCATAT
The DNA here is from genome assembly GCF_032913585.1 of Gluconobacter sp. GP1. Classification (NCBI taxonomy): domain Bacteria; kingdom Pseudomonadati; phylum Pseudomonadota; class Alphaproteobacteria; order Acetobacterales; family Acetobacteraceae; genus Gluconobacter; species Gluconobacter sp. GP1. The sequence goes on along the minus strand of NZ_JASGXC010000001.1, from coordinate 737,162 downwards.
GCCTCCGCAAAACTGCGCTTCGATCAAGCCGCCAGGCCCGGTAGAGCCAGCTTTGCCGAATGTTCCATGGAATAACTAAGCCGATTGAATAGCCCTTAGCCGGACCCGTGGCCGGCCTTTTCAAGGATACAAGACCATGCAGACCACGAGCGACAGATCAGGCTATCATCTCTTTCTTGTTCTGGTGATTTACGTTTATTCGGCAGTATCCATGGCTGTTGTCGGACTGGTGGTTCCGTTTATCAGTGCGATCGCGGAAGCCCGACATGTTTCTCCGGGTCCTGTGGGCACCAGTTTGTCTTTCTTTTCGGTGCCCGCAGCCTTCACATCTTTCTTGTTCGGCATGGTGGTCGACCGTATTGGCGTAAAGCGCGCTTTTCCAATTTCCGTTGTCCTTACGTTGATTGGTGACAGTCTCCTCCTATCAACATCCACGTTATGGAGCCTGCGGATTGGGCTTATGCTGTGTGGGTGCGGGTTTGCGTTTGCGACAGCGGGTTCTCCGGTGTTGTTCATGCGCTATTTGCCGGAAAAAAGTCGCTCCAAAGCTTTGGCATTCTGGTCCACTTTTGCGCCGGCCGGTTATTCAGCCGGTCTTCTTCTTGCCATTCCTTTTTTGAATGGGGGACGCTGGCAGGCAGCCTGCACGGCCCATATGGCGCTGATGGTTGCTATTCTTGCTGTTGGCGTTCTGACACTCGCTGGCTTGAAAGAGCCGCCGGTTGTCTTGACTGAAAGCGGTCCGGCCAAGCGACTGTCACCTTGGCTGGTCACGGCTCTCGGGCTGTCAGTAACGCTGCCGAATGGGATTGCTTACGGTACCAGTTTGATTGCGCCCTCCTACCTTGCGCGCGTTCACCACGTGAGTTTGGCTGCGTCTGCCGCAGAAGTTGCAATCATCAAGATTGTGGTAATGCTGGCAGGTGGGCTGATTGTCAGTCTGTGTGTCGGAACGGAGCGTCGTTCCAGGCTGATGTTCTGCATCATGGCGGCTATTGGCATGCTGGCTCAATGGCTGCTGCTTTTCCCGGGAAGCACGATGCTTGTCGCGTCTGCCGGGCTATTTCTTTGGACATTCGCCTATAGCGGCCTGAGTGGTGCAGGGATGTCTTTGCTGCCGGTGGTTGCGACGGACAGGAAGACCCGTGGCGTTGTCGCAGGCACGGTCGGTCAATTTATTTCCGTCTCGGCAGTTCTGATGCCTTACCTGTACTTCTCGACAACACTCTGGACCAGTTACGCCCTGTTTGCGTTCTGCGCCTTGGCGGTGGGTTGCCTGACAATTTTCCAGGTCAGGCAACGTAAGGCGCTGGCTTGATCTTTAAAGGGCAGCATCAGTTTCTGGGGTGCTGCCTTTCGATTCAGTCGCCGAAAAATTAGCCTTCAGGCGCTCTAAAAGATAATTCTGAGCAGAGATCGGAGCATATTTCTTCTCTGGCCCCTGAATGATTGCATCCCGATTGGCCTGGCAGAAAAAGGGAATAGAGAGGCGCTCCCCAAGATATTCGCCCGGTTGTGGCATACGAACACGATGAAGCGTGGACAGCAGCTTGTCGTCGCTCCACCGCATCAGCATGTCGCCAATATTGCAGGTCACATATCCTGAGACGGGTTCAACGTCGGTCCATGCCCCGCTCTTTGCATCCTTCCCAGGGCAAACCTGAAGGCCTCCTTCGCCTGTTCGCTGATGAAGAAGTGTCAGACAATCAAAATCCGAATGGGCGCCTGCACGCCAGAGTTTGAAATCCTCCAGCTTAGCATTCTCCATGCTCATATAATGAATGAGACGCAGGGTGCACTGGTAGTCAGGGGAGGACGGGTCGTGCAGTTCGGTGAAGAACTTTTCGTCAAACCCGAGCTTGATGGCAAAGCAGGACAGGATCTTCATACCCAGAAGCCAGTTCTGGTGCTCGAAGTGAGACAGGAATTCCTTGAAGTCCGGCGCGTCATGCTCTGTTGGCCACAGAGCCGCCATTCTGGGAAGAGTGATCTGAAATGATTCTTTATGGTCAGGTGTGCCTGTTGAAGGCCGCACCTGTTCCTGAAATTCCCATCCGGCGTTTGTACCAGGTTTGAGGGGAAGGCGGGCTTTTGCATCTTTGGGAAGGGCAAAGAAGGCCGTTGCCAGTGAGAACGCTCGATCTATGTCGTTCTGCGGAATACCGTGATTATAAACCTGAAAAAATCCGATTTCCGTAGCCGCAGACCAAAGTTCGTCCGCAATCTGGTATTTCCGTTCTTCAAAAGAGGAGAGATCGATCCTGGGAATTTGACGGGCGATATTCGTCCCCATTCCGCCAATATGGCGTTCGGTTTCAAGTTCGCTCAGACCTGTCGGGACCATACTCGTTTTCTCCATAAACGTATTGAAGACAACAGAGACGGAACTACGGCATGGGTGAGGGGCTGTGGCGATCAATAATGGCATATGCCCCCAACCAGAGCCGTAGTCCGGATCTGTTGGAGCAATGCCCAAAGCCTGCAACAGGACTTCGACCGCTTCTACTCGTTTCCAACACAAAACATGGTGGGCATTTGCCTGTCAATTATAAAAGCCGTTCTCATAAAAGCATTTCAATATTCTCAAATTAGGCACTTTCATGAAAACCGTTTCGATTCATAAACTGTGACTGAATGAAGAATGGAGAACGCTCCGTATGTCCAGGATGTCTCTCAGTCGCAGGCAAACCCTTTTGGGGTTGGCTGGAAGTCTAGGCGGATTATCTATGCCGCTCATCAGTAGGGCGCAAAATGCGGGGACGCCCGTCAAGCTTATAACATCCTGGTATGCACAAGCTGAGTTTGGCGGGTTTTATCAAGCTCTGGCCAAGGGATATTACGCACAGGAAGGACTGGACGTCACGATAGAGGCAGCCAGCCCGCAAATGAATGTTCCTCAGCTTCTGGCTGCCGGCCGTGCAGATTTCATTACTGGCTACGACTTCCAGCTTCTTTCCGCCGTCGCCTCTGGAATTCCTCTTGTTGCAGTAGCCAGTACATTTCAGCACGATCAGCAGGGTCTGATGACGCATGCTGGCGTCACGGATCTCGCCCAGCTCCGTGACCATCCAATTCTGATAGCAGCATCTTCCCATGCGACGTTCTGGCCATGGCTCAAAAATCGCTTTGGTTACAGGGAAGAGCAGGCGAGGCCTTATTCTTTCAATCTCCAGCCATTTTTTCTGGATCAGGAAATGGCCGTTCAGGCTTATGCATCCTCCGAACTGTGGGATGCCCGGCAGAAAGGAATGCCGGTCGAGTTTTTCCTCTTCAAGGATCTGGGTTATCCGCCCTATGGCGCTCCTATGGTCACAACTCAGCAGATGGTTGCGACCGATAAGAAAAAGGTAAGCAGCTTTGTGAAAGCGTCTTTGATGGGATGGCGTGATTATTTTCAAAACCCCGATCCGGGGAATGCTCTGATCCTCAAAGCTAACCCTAACATGACGCTGGAGCACTTGGCTTTTGGCTACGCCGGACTGAAAAAAGCAGATGCTCTGTCATCCCCAGATGTCAAAGAGCGAGGTCTTGGCGCGATGACGCTTGCCCGGTGGCAGGCCACACGGGACTTTATGGTCAGCCAAAACCTCTTGCCAGCCGATGCTGACTGGAAAAGTGCCTTCACCACAGAATTTGTGGATACTCTACGGGTGATGCCAGCATGAGCTTACTGATACAGAATATCGGTGGAATTTTAACTGGATTACGCGGCGATGCCGCTCGACGTACCGGTGACATTCGCATTCGCGATGGCAGGATCACGGAAATTGGTCATTTGGTACCTGGCTCTGGGGAGAAGGTTCTGAATGCCAAGGGAGGAATTGCAACTCCGGGGCTTATCAGCACGCATCATCACCTTTTTCAAAGTGTGCTCAAAGCGGTTCCAACGGCCATCAATAAGCCATTGGAGCCATGGCTTCGCCTTGTGCCCAATACTTACTGGAACCGCATAGATGAGCGGGCGCTCAATGTGGCGGCCAGGGTTGGAATGGTGGAATTGCTCTTGTCGGGCTGCACGACGGTCGCTGATCATCATTACCTGTTTGCAGATATGTATGCATACGATCCGGCTGCCGTTTTGTTTGAAGCCTCTGAAGATCTTGGTCTGCGCTATGTTCTCGCGCGTGGAGGCACCACGCGCGCCAGAAAATTCGATACGGACGACATTATTCCAGCGCCGACGGAGACGCTGGATGTAATGATGAAACGTGTCGAAGGGCTTGTCGGCCGGTATCATCAATCTGGCCCGAATGCGAAACGCCGAATTGCCCTGGCCCCTAACACGCCAACCTGGGGTGTCACACCGGATGAGCTTCGAGAAATGGCTATTGCCGCCCGAAGCATAGGTATTTCGCTACACTCGCATCTGTCTGAAACAGAGAACTATGTCCGGTTCTGTCTGGAAACTTACGGAATGCGGCCCCTTCAGTTTGTTGCCGAGCATGGCTGGGTTGGAGAAGACGTCTGGTTTGCGCATCTGGTTCATCTTGATGAGAGCGAACTGGCGCTTATGGCCCAAACCGGGACCGGTATGGCGCATTGTCCTCAGAGTAACTGCCGCCTTGGGTCAGGTATCGCGCCTGCACCGGCCTTGGACGCTCTGGGCGGGCGCGTATCGCTGGCAGTTGATGGGGCAGCATCTAATGAAGCCTGTGACATGGGGGCAGAGATGCATTGTGCGTGGATGATTCATCGCGCAGTTCACGGTGCTGACGCTGTCACGGCTGAGGATGTCATGCGCTGGTCAACATCCGCGGGAGCGCAAATCCTGGGGTTTCCTGATGTCGGCCGGGTTGAGGTCGGCGCAGCGGCGGATCTGGTTATCCATGGTCTGGATGCACCCAGATGTGCTGGATTGCATGATCCACTGATTGCTCCGGTCGTGTCGGGCGCGGCAACTGTACGTCATGTCCTTATGGACGGTGTGCCTGTGGTAGTGGATGGCGCTATTCCGGGACTGGATCTTGAGGCGTTACTGGCAGAGGCTCGTGAGGTTGTGGGTTGTCTCGCGCGTGCCTGAGGAAACCTGTGCGAAGTCAGCATGGGTACAGTTCAGCGGGACTTCCTGTTAGAGTGGACCAATCGTTTTGACGCTTTGATTCTTCTGTCTCGACAAGGACCTGCAATGCTTACCTGTGTTGGTTACGCGGCCTCCAGCCCGACATCTCCCTTGGCTCCTTTCGCTTTTGAGCGCCGTAACTGCGGTCCTTTGGACGTTCAGATTGACATTACCCACTGCGGTGTCTGTCACTCTGACATTCATACTGCACGGAGCGAATGGGGACCTGCTTCTTATCCGTGCGTGCCGGGGCATGAGATTATCGGACATGTCAAAGCGGTTGGGCCTGACGTAACACGCTTTAAAGTCGGTGACCGAGTGGGCGTGGGCTGCATGGTGAATTCATGCCGAACCTGCGCGTCCTGCGAGGCTGGTCTGGAGCAGTATTGCGATGCCAGTCCAACATGGACATACAACAGCCCCGATCCGGCATTTTCGGCAGAAGGCGCCTACACGTTCGGCGGATATTCGCGCGCCATCGTTGTCGATGAAGGTTTCGTCCTGCGTATTCCCGAAAATCTTGATCCGGCGGCGGCGGCACCATTGCTTTGCGCCGGGATCACGACATGGTCTCCGTTGTCTCACTGGAAAATCGGGACAGGGCATCGTGTTGGTGTTGTAGGGCTCGGTGGACTTGGCCATATGGGGGTCAAATTTGCCGTTGCGCTTGGTGCCGAAGTAACCCTGTTCACAACGTCTCCGAGTAAAGTCGAAGATGGGAAGCGACTTGGTGCACACCGGGTTGTCATTTCCCGCGATGAACAAGCGATGGCTGCCGAGGCGAACCGCTTTGATTTCATTCTTGATGCTGTGTCGGCAGATCATGACATCAATGCCTACCTGTCCCTGCTGAAGCAGGACGGACATATGGTGCTTGTAGGACTGCCGGAAAAGCCGATGTCGGTTGGGGCGTTCAGCCTTGTTGCCAAGCGCCGTAGTCTGGCTGGCTCCGCTATCGGCGGTATTCAGGAAACGCAGGAAATGCTTGATTTCTGCGGTCAGCATAACATCGTCAGTGACGTGGAAATCATTCGGATGGATGAGATCAATCAGGCGTATGAGCGCGTCCTGCGTTCAGACGTCAAATACCGCTTCGTGATCGATATGGCGTCCATGCCAGACAGCATCGCAGGCTGAAACCTTAGGGAGGGAAGGTGGCAGCAAGAAACTCCCAGCCTCCTTCCTGAGAAAAATTTTACTTCTGGAGTTTCTACCCAACGGGAGGACATGATTTTAGAATGAATCATCACGTTGCGACGTGTCGGGCGGAACTGGTTGCCGTCCTGACCACACTCCAGAGCGGAACACCAGAAGTTCTGACCGTTCAGAATGGGGCCTGCTTACCTGCAGGCGCCCTGGAAACGGAACACTCGTCATTGCAGCGTGGTGTGCGCCATTGGGTAGAGGAACTCACGGGGTTCCGCCTGGGTCATGTTGAGCAACTCTATACGTTCGGGGACTCAGTTCCTGCTGAAACTGAACGGCTCGTGCGTATTTCCTATATGGCCCTGACGCGCGACAGTGGCGATCAGGCGGGATGGAGGGGATGGTATCAGTACTTTCCTTGGGAAGACCGCCGAACTGAAGGAAGCGTTGCCCTCCTCAAGACCATTGAGCGAGCCCTTCTTGAGTGGGCGGCCCATGAGGAGGAAAAGCTCGACCGTTGTCAGGCCACGTTTGGCCTGAACGGGGAAAGCTGGAACGACGAAGCCGTGCTGGAGCGTTATGAGCTGCTGTGGGAGGCTGGGCTGGTTCAGGAGTCACCTCATTGCAGTGCGGGGCTGGGAGAAAGCCCCATGCTCTGGGATCATCGGCGTATTCTCGCAACGGCGATGTCTCGTTTAAGAGCGAAAATCCGTTACACGCCTGCCGTGTTCGAGCTCGTGCCCGAAGAATTTACGCTTCTTCAACTCCAGCAAGCGATGGAAGCTCTTTCCGGGCGTTTGATGCACAAGCAGAATTTTCGTCGGTTGGTACAAAATCAGGATCTGGTCAGTGAAACCGATCGCTACGAGAGCGGGGTTCAGGGAAGACCTGCGCGGCTTTACAGGTTTCGGACGGATAATTCTGAAAACTGCTATCTGACAGGGGCCAAGCTTCCACTGGGAACGTTCTCCTGAAAACGTGTTGACCGGCAGGCTTGTGAATACGGTAAGATGCATTATGCTCAATAGGAGCATAATGTTATTACGGAGTCCGTCATGGGCCGTCAGCATGTCCTGGAAAGCCGTGACAGGCTTTACGAACCTGTCTCCCGCCTGATGGCGCGGGAGGATTGGGAACGTTTATACGCGGATGATATCGAGGCTATTCTTCGCCTGAAACGCGAACGAAATGCCGTTATTCTGGCTCATAACTATCAAACGCCGGAAATTTTCCACTGTGTCGCGGACATCCGCGGAGACAGTCTGGCTCTGGCTCGTGATGCTCAGAACCTCGACGCAGACATCATTGTCATGGCTGGCGTTCATTTCATGGCAGAAACTGCCAAGCTGATGAATCCCGACAAGACGGTTCTAATTCCGGACGATCGAGCTGGCTGTTCTTTGGCAGAAAGCATAACGGCGGAAAACGTCCGGGAGATGAAGCGGCGCTATCCGGGGGTTCCGGTTGTCACGTACGTTAACAGTAGAGCGGAAGTGAAAGCGGAAACAGACGTCTGCTGCACGTCGGGCAATGCCAGACGGGTCGTGGAAAGCCTGGGTGTTCCTCGTGTTATCATGATTCCAGACGAGTTTCTGGCTCAAAACATCGAGAACGAAACAGGCATCGAAATGCTGACCTGGGCGGGTCATTGTGAAGTGCATGAACGCTTCACACCGCAGGAAATTCGGCAGTATCGGCGAATTCATCCAGGTGTGACGGTCATAGCGCATCCTGAATGCCCGCCAGACGTGGTTGCCGAGGCGGACTATTCCGGTTCCACCGCCAATATGATTGACTACGTCGCGACCCACCGCCCGGAAAAAGTGTTGCTGGTGACAGAATGCTCGATGAGCGACAATCTGGCCGCGCTGAATCCGGAAACCGAGTTTGTTCGCCCGTGTAATCTTTGCCCACACATGAAGCGCATTACGTTGGCAGGAATCCGCAGAGCGCTCGAAAACCTCGAAACTCCGGTAACCATTCCGTCCGAGCTTGAAGGGCGAGCCCGCATGGCGGTCGAGAGAATGCTGGCAATCTAATTGTGACGGACATTCTTTTAAGTCATCTCGCTGGGCAACCCGTTATCGTAGGGGCAGGACTGGCAGGTCTTTCCGCTGCCCTGCACCTTCGCCAGCCCTGTGTTGTTCTCAGCCCGGCTCCGTTAGGGCACGAGGCGGCGAGTTCTTTGGCTCAGGGGGGAATTGCAGCCGCAGTTGGAGCAGAAGATTCACCGGATCTGCACGCTCAGGACACGTTAGCCGCAGGTGTCGGCCTCAGTGTTCCCCACATAGTGAAACTGATTACGAGCTCGGCACCTGACGCCATCAGGACCTTGCTCGAGTGGGGCGTCCCTTTTGCAAAAAAGGGCGAAGCGCTGGACCTGCATCTGGAAGCCGCGCATTCCAGGCACCGTATTCTCCATGTCGGCGGAGATGGAAGCGGTGCTGCGATCATGCAGACGTTGATAAAGCGTGTTCGAAGTCGCGATACCATCACTGTTCTGGAAGGAACGCGACTAGAGGGCTTGGTTACGGAAGGAGGGCGCCTTATCGGCGTTAGGACCTCACAAGGTTTTCTGCCCACTTCATGCTGCGTCATCGCATCCGGGGGCATCGGTGCTCTTTATGACTGTACCACCAGCCCTGGAACATTGACCGGGAATGGTCTGGCTCATGCTGCACGTGCCGGCGCCAGACTGATTGATATGGAATTCACCCAGTTTCATCCAACAGCTCTCAAAGGTGTTGGCCAGACTGGCCGCAGACCTCTGGTGAGCGAAGCGGTACGCGGGGCGGGTGCTCTTCTGGTCGATGAAACTGGAAACAGATTTACGGAAGAACTCCAGCCACGCGATATCGTCGCGCGAGCGATTTCGGCTCATATTCAAAGCGGACACGACGTTTTTCTGGATACGCGGGCAATAGGAAAAACGCCCTTTAGTCTGAGGTTTCCGGGCATAACAGCGTCATGCATGGCCATGGGGATTGATCCGGACGCACAGCTCATCCCAGTCAGTCCAGCAATGCACTATCACATGGGTGGTCTGGATGTTGATGAGCACGGGCGTACCTCTGTGCCGGGTCTGTGGGCCTGCGGAGAAGCGGCCTGTACCGGCCTTCATGGCGCTAATCGACTGGCGAGTAATTCATTGCTCGAAGCCTTCGTAACCGGGAAATGGGTCGCAGAAAGCGTCGATAACAGCATGCTTCCAAAGGTGCCGTTCGGGACGATTGCGCCGCGCGAAGTCAGCAATGCTCCTGCTGTGCATGATTTGGCCTCACTCATGAGCAAGTATGCTGGACTGCTCAGGGACGAGCGTGGATTGCAGGCCCTTTTTGAAATAATTCTTCCGGATATCCACGTCAGTAATGAAGCGCTCATTGCCGCCTTCGTTGCATCGTCTGCCCTGAAACGTAGGGAGAGCCGTGGAAGCCATTGGCGCACGGACTTTCCGAATCAAACGATGCCTAACCGAACTGTGCTGACCATAACTGATCTTCCTTCGCCATAAGGACACATTGCATGACCTTTCAGACCTTTCTGCCTGATCTTCTCTGGGAACCTGTAGTTCGTGCTGCGCTTGTTGAAGACCTGGGAACGGGCGGAGATGTGACGACACAGGCTCTTCTTGATCCTGAACAGCCCCTTCAGGCAGTTTTTCGTGCAAGACAAAGTGGCGTTCTGGCTGGGTTGCAGGGGGCCCAGCTTGCATTCAGTCTTCTTGACCGCAAGGCTGAGTTTATTTCTCACAGGCAGGATGGCGACAGGATTGGGGCCGGGGATGTTTTGGCCGTCATTGACGGGTCTGCGAGTACGGTTTTGGCTGGCGAACGCACGGCGTTAAATCTGCTCTCGCACCTGAGCGGCATCGCTACAGCGACGCGGGCGATCGTGGATGCTGTTCATGGCACGAAGGCTCGGATCTGTTGCACGCGCAAAACGCTTCCTGGCCTTAAAGCGGTTCAGAAATATGCGGTACGTGCAGGAGGTGGTTCCAGTCATAGATATCGGCTTGATGACGCTATCCTAATTAAGGACAATCATCTAGCCCTATGCGGAGGCGTCTCGGCAGCTTTGAGGGCGGCGCGTCAGCGGGCAGGGCATCTGATGAAGATTGAACTGGAGGTCGATACGCTGGACCAGCTCGAAGAAGCCCTCGCGGCTGGCGGAGCAGATGCTTACCTTCTCGATAATATGGGTGTGGAAACGCTTCGAAGAGCTGTCAAACTTATCGATGGCCGCGCTATTGCTGAGGCATCCGGTGGAATTACACCGGAGACGGCGCGCCCGATTGCAGAGACTGGGGTGGACGTTTTGTCTTTGGGTTGGCTTACACATACGGTCAAAGCGCTGGACATCGGCCTTGATATAAGCGGCTAAGCTGGCGTTTCCGGCAAGAGCATTCCAGAATATGCTCTTGCCGAGAGTATACCTGTGTCCATCAAGCCAGGACGTTGCCCATAGCAGGGTCTGTGATGCTCGTTTGTCCGGTTTCTACATGCCCGGCAAATCGAGATTGATTGCCCGGTTCATCGGAGCAGGAGAGAACAAGATCATACCAGTGATGACTGGCATCGAGCTCAACGGAGACGGATGCCGACTGATTTCCTTCAAGGGAAAGAAAACGGTCTTCCGCACCATAAGCGTTATCCTGGATCCTGACCTTCTTTTCTGTAGATGCAGTATTCTTGAGGTTTAGGACCAGATTGCCGGTTTGAGTGTCTCCCCGCGCTTGAACCTGGATATCCATAGGTTTTGCGTTCTGGAAGTAACGCGCAAAACCATTTGGCCCGAGAATGGTAAAGTCGTGTTGTCCGGCGCTCTCTATTTTCCAAACGTCAGTGATGGCTTTTCCTGGTTCCAGAGTATGGCGGCGAGGGGTTTCCTCGGTTCCATCACGGTATACGTAAAAACATGCCCCAGATGTGCCGTCATTGCGGATTTCGAAAGTCAAGCTGCTTGTACTGGTCTCCAGGAGGTCTGCAGAGAGTTTGTATGGCAGTGGCCTTGCCAAGCGTGCACCTCGTTCCTGGTTGCCGATATCCTCGAGCGTGCTCTGATGAGGAATAACGGGCGAGGGAAGCTTACAGGACGCGTCAGCAGTTTTCCTATAGGCGGCCGTGTCCGGAAGCGGCGGCTTAACCGTAGTTTTGCGCGAGAAATCGAACGCACTGGTCAAATCGCCGCAGACTGCACGGCGCCATGGCGTGATATTGGTTTCTTTGACGCCAAAACGGGCTTCGATGAAGCGTAGCACAGAGGTGTGGTCAAACACTTCGGAGCAGACAAAGCCGCCGGTGCTCCAGGGAGAGATAACGAAAGCTGGTACACGCGGCCCCAGGCCATAAGGAAGATCGTCTGCCTTGTAGCGGTCTGGCCTGAAGCTTTGGAGGTGATTGTGAATTTCGTCTCTTGTCGTCACCGTGCTCTGACCGGGGAGAACCGGTGTGGGAGGCTGTGGGGGCGGCATATGGTCGAAATACCCGTCGTTCTCATCATACATCACGAGAAAGACAGTTTTGGCCCAGACATCCGGGTTGGCCGTCAGGGCATCGAGCGCGTGAGCAATAAAGGTTGCACCGTAGCCGGGCGTCCACCGGGGGTGTTCAGAATACGCCGCCGGAGGCAGGATCCATGACACCTGTGGCAGCCGATCGGCCAGAACATCCTGTTTCAAGTGATCAAGTGTTCGCGCAGTCATGGCACGCTCATGCAGGGCTGATCCCGGCTTGGCGTCAGCGAAATTCTTGAAACACATCAGAACGTTTGTGCCGAAATTACCATTCTCAACATCGGCACCAGACAGGCCCTGCTGGTAAACCTGCCATGACACACCGGCTTCTTGAAGGCGCTCAGGGTAGGTCGTCCAGGTGAAAGGTTCAGGCACCTTGGGATAAAAATCTCTGTCTACCCAATCCACATTATCGAGGATCGGGCCACCGCCTGTCGCATTGGGATCAACGGTGCCAGACATGAGGTAAAAACGGTTGGGGTGTGTCTGTGTCGGCGTGGAGCAGAAATAGTGATCGCAGACCGTGAACGCGTCAGCCAGAGCGTAATGGAAGGGAATATCTTCCCGTGTGTAATAGCCCATCGTCATATCTTTCTTGTGACGAGGCCATTGGTTGTTCCAGCCTTTGTTGATCGCTGCGTGCGTAGGAGCCCAGCTATGGTCCAGATCAATCACGCATTCTGCACTGGTAGTTTGTGTTGGGAGATGGAACGGCGTGATCCAGCCATTTTCGGCTTTCTGCCGTTGCTGCCACCAGATCGGTTCGCGGTTCGGACCACGCACGACATGCCGGTCTCCATACCCACGAACGCCTGACAGATGACCAAGATAGTGATCGAAAGATCGGTTTTCCTGCATCAGCACAACGATATGCTGGACGTCTTCGATCGTTCCTGTGTCCCGACGGGCAGGGATGGCACGGGCACGCTGAATGGATGGAAGAAGCGCACTGAGGGAAAAGCCTGCTCCCAGACCTAGTACGCTGCGACGGTTCAGTTTTGTTGCCACCGTTGATCTCTTCCATACACTCAATTGTGATAAGACGCTTATCAGCCCCGGCGGATGAAATCATCAAGGAATTTCAAGAGTTTCATGTCATTTTTATGAATGGGTATGGTGTTGAAAAGAGGGGGTTGGCCCCTGAAGGTGCATGATGAGAAACAGAGGCTCCGTTTCGTGCAGCGTATCTTTAAGATTGACTTCACCCATATGGGCTTGAATGATTTGAGCTGGTTATTTGAGTAGGACACCATGACACAGGATGATGCACCTCCTTCCTCGTCCCAACAGGGATTGGAAGAGGAAAACCACCCTCGGCGACGCGATGTGCTCGCGACAGTCACGCTGGGGATGGGCTGTGCAGGGGCCTGTGCACTGGCATATCCGTTTCTCAACAGTTTGAATGGTACGCAGAGCAGTCGCATTGGCGAAGATGATACTGTTGAGGTTGATTGCTCGAAGCTGGCGCCGGGGCAGCAGCTTGTGGTGACGTGGCGTGGATGGCCGGTGTTCGTTCAGCGGCGTACACCAGAAATGCTGGCTTCGCTCCGTGTTCCTGAACTGGCGCATCGGCTGCGTGACCCAGATTCCAAAATGCACCAGCAACCTCAGGATGCGATCAACTGGCATCGCTCTGTTGTGCCTGAAATTGGCGTCCTGATCGGAATCTGTACGCATCTGGGGTGTGTGCCATCTTTTGACGCGCCATCGTCTGGCGATCGATCCGGGAAATATGCCTGTCCCTGCCATGGGTCACAATTCGATATCGCAGGGCGGGCATATAAGGATGCGCCAGCGCCCTATAATCTTCCTGTTCCGCCCGTAACGATAATTTCTGATCAGCACCTTCTCATTGGGAAGAGTAAAGGCGATCCGGATTTTGATATCGCGACGATCCAGCAGATCTGATTGCCCTCATGACCGATAAACCTCACGATCTCTCCGAGTGGGTAGAGAAACGCCTCCCGATTGTTTCTTCTTTCCGGCGTGAATATGTTGACTTCGCGATGCCGAAAAACCTCAATTATCTATGGAATTTCGGTGCCTTTGCCACGGTTTCGCTCGGGATGCTTTTGCTGAGCGGGATCTTTCTTGCTCTTAATTACACTCCGACAGTGTCAGATGCGTTTTCCAGCATAGAGACCATGGATCGGCAGGTCGCATCGGGCTGGCTGGTTCGATCCATTCATATGGGCGGCGTTTCTATGCTGTTTGCCGCTCTCTACGTCCATGTCGCGAGAGGGCTGTATTACGGATCCTACAAAGCGCCTCGCGAACTGATCTGGCTCACTGGGCTTGGACTGCTTTTAATGGTCATGATAACGGCTTTCGCGGGGTACATTCTCCCGTGGGGGCAGATGTCCTATTGGGGCGCTACAGTTGTCGTGAATGCGCTCAATACTGTGCCATTGATCGGCAAAGCCCTGACGTCCTGGCTAATGGGAGGGGAGGGCCTTGGTAATGTTGCTTTACACAGGATTTACGTTCTTCATTTCCTGACAGCATTTTCTATTATAGGCGTCGTTGCGCTTCATATTGCAACATTGCATGTTGCGGGATCAAATAACCCGACAGGAATAGATCCTGAACCTTCTGATGAAACAGTCCCATTTCATCCCTATTATACGTCCAAGGATGGATTGGGGCTTTGTTTTTTTCTTATCGTCTATGCAGTAATTGTTTTCTTCGCTCCGGATTTTCTGACTCTTGCAGAGAATTACGTACAGGCAAACCCGCTTGTGACGCCTCAGGACATTACGCCGGAATGGTATTTTGCACCGTTTTATGCGATTTTAAGGGCGGTTCCTTCCAAACTTGGAGGCCTCATCCTTGCGACAGGAAGTATAGGAGTATTATTTGCGGTACCATGGCTGGATAATTCCCCTGTCAGATCCGCACAGTCTCGACCTCTCCTCCGACCAGCGCTTTTAATGCTTTTCTTCTCGTTTGTTGCTTTGGGTTTTGCTGGAATGCATCCACCCGCAGGAGGGTGGCTGTGGCTTAGCCGCGTTGCTGTTTTCTATTGGTATTTATATTTTCTGATACTTTTGCCACTTCAATCGCGTGGCGAAACAGCATCTTCCTTGGGCTTCGCAAAAGAGGGCGGGGAATGAAATATCCTCTTTTATTTTTACTTGCCCTTTTTTCTTTCAAAGCAGGCGCATCTACGCCTGAGCAGCGCGGGCTTCAGGTATTCAGGCAGGTTTGCAGTAGTTGCCACAGCTTGAACTATGTTGCTTATTCAGATCTTTCAGACCTCGGCCTATCTGTGGTGGCCATTAAAGATTACGCTTCACAGCATCAGGTTGCCGATGGTCTTGACGATGATGGCGATCCTAAAACACGGCCAGCCCACCCGTCAGATCGAATTGGATCGCCTTATCCAAGTGAAAACCTGGCAAGACTAGCCAACCACGGTGGTCTTCCTCCAGATTTTTCACGACTTGCTCTGACCCAACATGGAGGCACGGCGCGCATTATTCAGATTTTGCAGTCTTATGCATCCGCCCCGGAAGGGACGGTGTTGCCTAAAGGCTCGTACTATAATCTGGCGATGAAGCATCGCCATATCGCGATGCCTCAGCCTCTACATGATGGTCAGGTGCAATACTCAGACGGAACGTCATCAACCATTCCACAGATGTCGCAGGATGTAGGTGCGTTTCTGGAGTGGGCGGCCCATCCACATCTTCACACCAGACGTAAGGTAGGCGTTTTTACTCTGCTGTACCTGATCGCGATGAGTATTCTGGTCTTTTTTCTCAAGAAGAGAATATGGAAAAAGGTTAAGAATTAGCCTGTGACATCCCATATTTTCTTTAATGGGAAGTCACAGAAAATAGCTTTCGCTCTCTAAAAATGAGTTTTTATGGGAGCGGGTGGATGGAATTGAGTGCGGCCCGTTCTGAAACGATTTCTTTCGCTTTTTTTGGAGTGCCACGGGCAGCCTTGATTTCATCTTCAGAAAAAGCTGGAGCCTTTCCAGGCGTATTCAGGGACGAAACATATGTAAGAACCGCGGCAATCTGGCTGTCTGTCAGCGAATTGAAAGACGGCATAAAGCCCATATATGTCTCGTCTGAGACGTCAATCGCGCCATGGAGGCCATTCAGAAGAACGTCTTTCAGATAAGCCTTTCCTTCAGGAGACGAGGCGATTTTTCCAATTCTTCCGCTGAGGGGAGGAAACTGCCCTGGCGATCCAATTCCGGCGGCCTGATGACACACGCTGCACTTGCTACTGTAGAGAGCCTGACCATCTTCTGCGTAAGCTATCGCTGTAGATCCGAGCAGAAGTCCTATAAAAAGAGCTGCAAGTTTGGTCATGAATGGTTCCCGACAGATCATCTGAGTGGAGCAGAGACCAATGGATGTATCAGTATCGAGGCCTCGTACCAAGCCACCGGCCCGGTTCAATTGAAAAGCGCGATCGGATTTGTATAACGTGTGTGGAGACTAGCTACGTTATCCAGCGCTGATCATTGCGTGCTTATTGGGCATTCTTCAGATGGCAACCCCAAGCTGGCATCAGAAAGAAAATTCCGATCCGTCAGCAGCTTAAGAAACGCCACTAGATCTATTAGTTCGTTTTGCGAAAGCAGATTGCTTCTTGGGTGCGCCAGAATAGCTTCTCTGAGAGTGGGGGCAGAACCGTCATGCAAATAAGGAGCGGTTACTTCGGCATTCCGAAGAGAAGGCGTCCTGATGGGTTCGGAATAAGATGTCGACAGTGCATGGAATTCCTGATCAGTGAATAGGGGCGGTTGGTGGCATGAGCTGCACTTCCCCTTGCCAAAAAATATCCTTTTTCCGTTTGTTTGTGACCGCGTCGCGCCGGATAACCTAAGATCCCACGGTGACTTATCGGAAATTAATTCTCGCTCGAAGGCCGACACGGCTTGGGCTACAGAACGGACATCAATCGGAATATTTTTTTCAGGAAAGGCTTTTGAAAACAGAACGCGATAGCAAGAATTTGTGGACAGCCGACGAGCGAGCTCGGGCATGTCTGTCATGCCCATTTCCACTGGGTGATGGCCACTCAGCGGAATAAAGAACTGATCTTCAAGTGTTATAACGTGTTGGTTGATCCAAGTGAGCGTATGAAATTGCCCGACATTCGCTAAGGGTGGAACATTCCGGATTCCGTCCTCATCTGTTACTCCCGGATGGGTCGGGTTCCCATCTGAGAAGGCATGACGCTGTTCATGACAGGTTGCACACGACATGCTTCCGTCACGAGAGAGGTCCGCGTCATAGAAAAGTCTGTGCCCCAGTTCGATTTTCGCACCATTTGGGGAAATATTCGCGGCTATCGCAGGAAATGCTGCTCCAGTCGTAAGAAAGCCCAGAAACAGCATTATGGGATAGCGCATCACGGCAAGGCAGACACCATGACGGGCATATCCTGCAGACCGCTTCCTGCAAGTTGAAGCGTGTATTGCCCAGCTGGCAGCTGAAAATCTACCATTTTGCGGATACCCGAACAGTCGGGACCATGTTGATGATGCGTCGAAACGACTGGTGTCCCCTGTCCAAGAACGTCAATCCACGTCTTATTTGGCAGCATGATGCGATAAGTTCCCGATTTGGGCACTTCAAAAGCAATCATTCCTCCATAACTCACACTTCCGCCTGGTTCATAGGGCCTCTGCAGGAAGTGAACGTCTGGAGTGTGTGCCAGATGAACGGCAGACGCGTGATTGAGTGTTAGATGACTTGCAGAAAGACCAGCCTTGTCTGTGGCTGCGGTCAAAGGAGTGGGATTGCTCCAGCCCTCATACCCAGCAGGTAACGAGGTCGTTCCAGGCGTACAAGATGCAGGTTCGGCCAGTGCTGTACCGGCGCTACAAAGCAGGGCTATGGAGAGAACACTGGGCAGGATGTGCTTCATGGTCATGGTTTCCAGCAGACGCTTTAAGATGCGCCTATTGAAGCACCAGAATATGGAAATTTTCCAGAGGTATGACGGCATCGAAACGTGTCAGATGTCTGGCCTCCGGGCATTGCAGGAACGTTTGAGTTCTCCATGCCCAGAGGCCAGAAAGATTAGAGCGCGGGGGCGTTAAACGTATCACAGCGTTTGATATCTTCGCTTTCTAGTCCACGTTTAAACCATGCGACTCTTTGGGCAGATGTCCCGTGGGTGAAGCTGTCCGGGACAACATAACCTTGAGCTTTGCGCTCCAGGCGATCGTCACCAACGGCTGAGGCTGCGTTCATGCCTTCTTCAATATCTCCCGTCTCAAGGAAGTGGCGGGTATCGTTCGCACGCTTGGCCCAGACACCCGCGAAACAGTCCGCCTGCAATTCAACACGGACAGAAAGGCCATTCGCCCCTTTTTGGGCAGCGCTGCCCTGTTGATTGACCTGCTGCATAATGCCCAGCTCATTCTGAACATGGTGCCCAACCTCATGAGCCACAACGTAGGCCTTGGCAAAGTCGCCACTTGCTCCCAGACGATCCTGCAATTCCTGAAAGAACTGCAGATCCAGATAGACCTTATGATCAGCAGGGCAATAGAACGGGCCTACGGACGTTTGTGCATAACCGCAGCCAGATTGTGTCCCGCCTGAAAAGAGAACCAGACCGGGATCATGATAGGTTCGGCCCATTTGCTGAAAGGTGCTGCTCCAGACATCTTCGGTTGAGCCGAGAATACGGGCGATGAATTTTCTGCCGGGGTCGTCTTTTGCTGCCTGGGTCTGGGTGGCCGCCGGTGTATTTGCTGTCGGTCCGTTTTCCAGAAGGCTCAGGACTACACGAGGGTCTACGCCGAAGTACAGCGCCCCTATGACAAGGATGACGCCGCCAATCCCTCCGATCCTCAAAGGGCCACGTCCTCCGCCTCCGGAACCGCGTCGATCATCAATGTTGGTGCTTTCTCGTTGGTCGTCGAGACGCATGTGTACTTTGCCCTGTTGCCGTTTCCCGGATGGGATGATTGTTAAATTATCCTTTATCAGATTTCGCGATTGTAAAGCACCGTTTGGGCGCCAGGCTTCGAAGAAGTGTGAAGACAGCCTCTACAACCTCGTGTCACAGTCACGACATCTGCAACAGGAGTCATTATCATGCTGTCGAGATCCGGTTTTCTGTTGGCCTTGTCATGTTTGACAGCCACGCCAGCATTGGCTGGCCCAAGTTTGGATCAAGCTCTCAAACTTTCAGAGCGAACGCCGGCATTTGTCGCCCGTGACAGTGTTCGGCACCCGCTGGAAGAGCTGCAGTTTTTCGGGATAACTCCGACGTCCAATGTCGTAGAGATCTGGCCTGCTGGAGGGTATTGGACCCAAATTCTTGCGCCGTATCTTCGTGACCAAGGCACTTATACAGTTGCTCTCGGGCCAGCAGATATCAAAAAGCAGAGTATTGCCAAGCTTCAGGCGACGCATCCGGATATCTACGGAGCCGTCAAAACAACCCGTTTTGATGCAGAGAATTTGAATTTCGTACCGGCAGACAGTGCGGATCTCGTCATGACATTTCGGAATATGCACAACTGGATGGAAGCTGGAAATGCCCCGCAAATGCTGGAGGCAATCCACAAAGTGCTGAAGCCTGGCGGTATTCTGGGTATTGAAGACCATCGCGGAAACACCAGCGCTCCGCAGGACCCCCAGGCAAAAGATGGGTATGTGAGACAGGCATACGCTATCCAGATGATTGAAAAGGCGGGTTTCAAGCTTGTTGGGAGCTCCGAAATTAACGCCAATCCCCGGGATACGGCACAGTGGCCCAAAGGGATCTGGACCCTTCCTCCGACATACGCTCTGGGCCAGGTTGATCGCGCCAAATATGCCGCCATCGGGGAAGGGGACAATTTTGTTCTGAAATTCCAGAAGGTTGGAAATTAACTCCTAAATCAGTTTTCTTTCTGTGAGGTGTGATTTTTCAGTCATTTAGGTCGTTGATAGCCATTGCAAGAGCCGTGGAGATCGTCTAGACCCACTTCACAGTCTGCGGGCATGGTGGAATTGGTAGACACGCCAGATTTAGGTTCTGGTGGCGCAAGCTGTGGGGGTTCAAGTCCCTCTGCCCGTACCAGTCATTTTCAATATCCTCGTTGTTCCGGCAGACAAGATTGTCTGGCTTTAGGTCTGTGAGGGGCGTTGAAATATCTTCCGCTTGGTTTCGTCGGGTTTCTGGTTGTCGCATGTCCGGCACATGCGGCTTCGTGCCCGGCCTTATTTGCCAAAGGCCTCCCTCCCGCACTTTTGTCAGAGACCGCGCGCTCAGGCACCGTTCAGCTCTGTAATGACCATTATGCCGTTCTGGTTTCGGAAGCGACAAAGGGTCCGCTCTGGTCTGCTGAAGACCTGACCGAAGAAAATCTTGAGATTGCCGATGAGACGAACCGACAAGGAAAATTCTTTCCCGATATGAGGCTGCCTGCCTCAATGCGTGCGTCACTGACCGACTACAAAGCCTCAGGCTATGACCGGGGACATATGACACCAAGCGGCAATGAGCCGGGTCTTGCGCCTCAGCAACAGTCTTTCCTGCTGTCCAATATTGTTCCCCAAACGGGTGAGTTGAACCGTGGACCGTGGGAAGGTGTTGAAAGCGCTGTCAGAGGATGGGCACGTCAGGAAGGCGAAATATTCGTCGTTACTGGCCCCGGATACGATCCCGAGCACACAGCAAAGATTGGAAGAGGGCGTATTCCGGTTCCCGCTGTGACATGGAAAGCCATATACGATCCCGCCTCCAACGGGACGGGCGCCTATGTGTGCCTGAACACTCGCAAGCCAACCTGTAAGATCATAGCCGTTGCACTTTTAATGCAGCTCGTGAACGTGGACCCGTTTCCTGCTCTTCCACAATCCATGAAGGAACAGGTTGTAGGCATGCCGCCCATCAGGGAAAGTCCTTATGCACTTTCCAAACGTCCTCGTAGCAACAGGCTACTTAAGGAGTGGGGGTCCAGAGCGGCACAGAAGGCGATCAAGGCTCTCGTCAAGGCGCTTGTTCAATAAAGCGTCTCGCTCAGGGCGTAAAAACAATCGTCTTGTTTCCGTTCAAAATGGCCCGTCGTTCAATGTGATACCGTACAGCACGAGCAAGTACGCGACGCTCGATATCACGTCCCTTACGGATCAGGTCTTCCGGGTCGTCAGCGTGAGAGATCCGCTCAACGTCCTGCTCAATGATCGGTCCTTCATCCAGATCGCTGGTGACATAATGGGCCGTTGCACCAATAAGCTTTACGCCACGGCTGAACGCCTGATGATAGGGGCGAGCACCTTTGAATCCTGGTAGAAAGGAATGGTGAATGTTGATGCAACGTCCAGAAAGGCGAGTGGCCATTTCGTTGGAAAGGACCTGCATATA
Organism: Gluconobacter sp. GP1; assembly: GCF_032913585.1. Taxonomy (NCBI): domain Bacteria; kingdom Pseudomonadati; phylum Pseudomonadota; class Alphaproteobacteria; order Acetobacterales; family Acetobacteraceae; genus Gluconobacter; species Gluconobacter sp. GP1. Next base: position 716,112 of record NZ_JASGXC010000001.1, on the reverse strand, counting down.
TCGCGCCAGAACAGCCAGTTCAGCACCACTCTCCTGAAAGACAGTCCAGATGCGTTGTTCCTGTTCCGCCTTGGTATCTTTGGTAATGGGAAGATGGTGAAATGGAACACCATGGAAATCCAGATCAGCATAGGTTTCCCGAGCATGATTGGAGATGATGCCGACCGGATCTATCTGTAGTTCACCGATGCGCCAGCGATAGAGAAGGTCCACAAGGCAATGATCGAAGCGGGATACAAAAAGAAGAACTTTCTGGCGCTTTGAAATGTCACTAATTTGCCAGTCCATTGAGAAATTTTCCGCCAGACGGGAAAATTCTGTTTTCAACTGGGTTTCAGATAACGCCTCTTTTGCCACATCGAAAACAATTCGCATGAAGAACTGCGTACTGCCTGTGTCATCAAACTGCTGTGCTTCCGTGATGTTGGCACCAAGTTCGTAAAGACGCTGGCTGATTGCCGCTACAATGCCAGGTCGGTTAGGGCAGCTCAGGGTGACTACGAACGTTGTAAGCGTAGATGACTGACGGATCATGAAGGGCGGGGTCCAGGATTGAATTGCTGCTTGGCAGGGTGACGGCTTAGTCCCACCCTATACGCTCGGGATCAGAGACAGGCAAAGCACGGTGCAGGGGACTTTATGAAAATCTATGATTATCTGCTAGCGGGATCGTTCCTACTCTTCGTTGCTCTGTCCGGGACTGCGAACGCGGGTGCCCATAAAAAGACAGGCCCGTCACCCGCAGAGCAAAAACTTATTTCGCGTCAGATCGCCTCTATTCGTGATCCTCAAGAGAGGAATGCCGTGGCGACGCAAGGAACGGCATGGCTTATGACAACCTATCTCTGTCAGTCTGCTGCCAGACGTGAACTCGTGAGGCTGGGAAGTTCAAGTAACCGCTTTTTTCTTCAAGACGACAAGCCTGAGAGCCAGAGAGTGATAAACGCCTCTTTGATACAAGGGCGAGGGCAATATCAGACGAAAACCAACCCTTTTGAGTGGGTGACATTCACATGGGAATGTCACTTAGACCCGAGCACCGGGAAGGTCCGAAAGTTTGACGTGAAGACGAAAAATCCGGTCCGGACCTTCCCATAATGCGTATCTTTAGGCAGATTTTTGAATAAGTTCACCGCTTTCCAGAGCTGAACAAAACGTCTTCCAGTCCTTGTGCGTCTGGTCTGCATATGTCTCGGAGAATTCCGATACGGCCGCAGCAAACGAAGCTCCTTTGCCGAGATATCCAGAGATCATACTGACATTTCCAGAGCGTGCGTGGGCTCGAGCTAACGTACGGCCGCATAATTTTGCGTAGTCCGCCAGACCATCCTGAGCAACGTCTGAACCAATTGCAGCTAATCGGCTGTCTTTCACGCGACGAACGTAAAACTGCCGTCCGCTTCCGGATAGATCTGGTGTGTCACTGGAGGTCGATGCATTACTGTGTGTCCATCCGAGGAAGGTGTCAGAGACAGCCTGCATGATCCTTTGGCCTGTTACGACACGTTCGCCCTGATTGGCGAATGGTGAGGTCCGCGTATCAGCCTGTAGAACGGAAACCTGAGCTTCCTTGATCTGCAGGAGCATAGTTTCACCATCGGCGGTCGCGAACAGTCCGATCGCGCAGAATGTCCCGACGCTTCCGATCCCGACAACCTTGAAAATAACGTCTTTAAGGGTGTAGCGACGTAGCAGAATGGCGCGTTCTAACGGCTGCGTTTCAACGTATCGGTTGAAGGCAAGCCGAATGGTTTCTTCCTGCTCTGGCAGCCGCATGACGAGCGGTGGCTTTTCTTTGAAAGATGGATTTTTTCCGTCGCTGGCGATCAGGCCGAAATGCCCCTTCGCCGCTTCCAACCGGTCGGACAAAAGTTTTTCGGCACGTTCCCGAACTTTCTGATCGTCGAAGCCGGCAATTGCAGCGGTCAGGTCAATTCGCTCTGACCAGATCTGGAGTGGGGTCATCGCGGCTAGCCGCGTCATTTGCTCGCAATATGACAGGGACATATTGGCGGCTAGATCTCTGGCCGCCTTGCTGGATAACCCATTTTCCTGACCTGCAAGAACCAGAGACGTTCCCAGGCGCTTGATATCCCATTCGAATGGGGCCTTCAGAGTTTCATCAAAGTCATTGATATCAAAGACCGGCACGCCTTCCGGAGACGAATAACTGCCGAAATTAGCAAGATGGCAGTCTCCACAAGACTGAACATCAATGCCGGATGCTGGGGTGGATGCGAGGTCTTGAGCCATAACAATCGCTGCGCCGCGGAGGAACGTGAAGGGAGACACCTTCATTCGGTCATAGCGCACAGGCAAAAGAGACGGGATCCGGTCCTTACCCTGTTGAGATAGAAGGCTTACGGGGCTTTGCCGGGTCGAAGGAGAACTCCACTCGGCATGAGCTCCACGCGGAATTTTCTTTCTAAGCTTGGCCCCCTGACAATGGCTTTCTTTGCGCGTCAAAAGACCAGAGGCATGAGCAGTTATCTTTGGCAATGTATTCTGCATGGATATTCTGCCTTCCTATAGATCAGTTTTGAGAGACGGATTGTAGGGTCAGGAGGTCGAGCTTTCGGCTCCGGTGTGAAGGTTGCCCGAGTTACTGCTGGCTTGTCTGTTTCCGGAGAAACTTCTGAAAGCCTCGTTTTCCAAAGAACGTGAGCGCTGGCATGCTAAGACGCAGGAGCGTAGGCATCAGCAGGCAAAGGCCACCGAAAATTCCGTCGAGTGTCGGAAGAAAACGCTCCAGTTTTGGTTTGCGAATGAGCTTCAGAATTTCACACGCAACGTCTTCTGGCTTTGCGGGATCACTAACGAAATTGAGAACCGAGCCACCGTTTTCCATTTCCTGGCGTAGCATCCCGGTTTCCACAGCGCCCGGGAAGATAGAGGAAACAGAAATACCCTTGGAACGCACTTCCTGAGCTAATGATAATGCAAAGTTACGCAATCCTGCCTTTGTGGCGCCGTAGACACTACTTCCGGCCAAAGGAATTGTTGCAGCCATCGAATTTACCAGAATGATCCGACCACCAGCCGGAATTTTTGGCAGTAGAAGAGACGTCAGAGTAATGGGTGCGGTCAGGTTAATCGATATTTGCCGTATTATATCTTCTGGTGGAGAATTTTCTATCGTGCTTGGACTTATGATTGCGGCGCAATGAAGTAAAACGTCAATATGAGAAGTTTTTTCTGAAATTTTCTTATTGATCTGGCTGATATCGTGCAAGTTCGCAGCATCGTATCGGATATGTGTCAGTGCCTCATGCGATATATCCGGCGCAGTGCGGGACAGCGCGACGACAACATGCCCTTGGTCCAACAGTTTTTGGGTAACGATCGTCCCGATGCCTCCAGACGCGCCCGTAAGAACGATGGTTTTAGAGGCGGAGACCGGCCTGCAGTGTGACTTGAAAGGCATCTAGGACACAATCGTTGTGAGCATGGAGAGAATGTCGGGTGAGAAGAATTTGAAAGCGACGATACTCATACTCCTATTTCCCGTAAATTAAATCTAGAGGGATCAGGCATATTTTGAAATAAATTAATTTTACTTCCGCGAGGGCCTCCTACAGAAAGATTTTATCTGCCTTATTGTAACGTTATTCAGGTAATTCGGTGGATATTTCATAAAATAATAATTTCAATTACTTATTTTTTTAACGATGCTCGTCGTCGAGTGTCCATTGACAATATCCACCAAAGCTACTCGACCACCATGTTCTTTTACAAAATCCCCTCCAACAACAGCATCTTCCGTGTAGTCGGCGCCCTTTACGACAACATTCGGCTTCAATGCTTTTATGATGTCCAGAGGCGTATCCTCATCGAAAATCACAACCATGTCGACGTCCCGTAATGCGCCGATCACTGTTGAGCGTGCGATTTCATTTTGAACGGGGCGTGTCTCGCCTTTGAGTCTCTTGACGGACGCATCGCTGTTGATCGCGACGATGAGCTTATCGCCCTCGGCGGCCGCGCCTTTGATCAAAGCGATATGTCCGGGGTGGAGCAGGTCAAAACATCCATTTGTGAAAACAACAGAAGCCCCATGTTTGCGCCAGTTTTCGACAGTTCGCGCCGCGCTCTCCCAAGACGCCAGCAACCCGGCTTCTGGAACGTCTTTGAGAAGTTGCTGGCTCAGCTCTTCTCGCGAAATCGCCGCAGTACCCAATTTTCTGACGACTATGGAGGCAGCAACGGTTGCGACCATCACCGCTGTATCAAGGTCCTGACCAGCCGAGAGCATGCTCGCCACTGTTGCGAGAACGGTGTCTCCTGCACCTGAAACGTCATATACCTCTGATTGGTGGGCAGCCTCATGATGAACGTGGCCGTTTCTCTGCCAGAGTGTCATGCCCTTTTCAGAACGCGTAAGAAGAACATCTCCGCCGAATTGTTCGGAGAGTGTCGCGGCCACCTTGAGAACCTCTTCATCCGTATTTACGGGGAGGTTGGTAGCAAGAGCCGCTTCGGTACGGTTCGGGGTGACCAAGGTCGCCCCCGAATAGGCCGTGAAATCTTTGCGTTTCGGATCTACGATAACAGGAATATTTTTCCCGCGTGCATACCTTATGATTGCTTCAAGAACGTCATCAGCCAGTACACCTTTGGCATAGTCTGAACAGACAAGAACGTCCGAGTTATCGATCGCGACCTGTGCATTGGAGATCAGCCTCTGCCGAGTTTGCTCGGTAAAGCCCGTTACTTCTTCCTCATCAATGCGGACGATCTGTTGTTGGCCGCTCAGAACGCGGGTTTTAGAAATGGTAGACCATTCAGGCTCTTCGACTAACCCGTTGACGTTAATGCCTTTATGTTTTCCCAGGATTGTCCGGAGGATATCGGCATTGGCGTCCGGCCCGACGACACCAACAAGATTGACAGTACACCCCAGAGAGGCAGCATTGACAGCAACATTGGCGGCTCCGCCAGGGACAACGGAATGCTTTGAGCGCAACAAGACGGGAACAGGGGCTTCAGGCGAAATACGATTTACTGTTCCAACAATGTATTGGTCGAGAAGAATATCGCCGATAACCGTGAGACGACCAAAATCAAAGTTTTCTATCATGTCATTTACATCGCATTTGAATATTCCTTAGAAAATTTTCTAAAAAATCTTCGAAATGCTGTTCCTGTCGTTTGATTACTAGAGTTTGTTGCCTCAAAAACCTTGAGAGCTATCTTACCCGTTTTCAACGGATGGTCTAGATGCACCTACTGCGGTCTCCTCCCGATCCTATGGGCATAAGAATACTCGGTATAACTCAGCCACCCTTGCTAAAATACCGATTGGTTCAAGGTAAAATGGAAGGTTATAGAGACTGAAAGTGCAAATTTTCGGTTTTTGTATGGTATATTATTCCAAAAAATATGGACGGTTTGAAACAAGCGCGATTATAAGATCCAATTCTTTTGTTCCAGCCTCTCTGCTGAAACCTTTCCGTGCGCAGGAAACACTTCTTCATGTCGTCTAACCCGGCAGCTTCGCCTCTCAGTTTATCTCAGCTTCGGATTTTAGCTCTTGCTTCGCTGGGAGGGGCACTGGAGTTCTATGATTTTGTTATTTTTGCTTTCCTTGCAAAGCTGATTGCCGCGCACTTTTTCCCGGACAGTCAGGCTGAATGGTTGCGACAGGCGGAGGCTTTCGGCCTTTTTGGAGCCGGCTATCTGGCACGTCCTGTAGGTGGGCTTATTATGGCCCATTTTGGAGATGTCGCAGGAAGAAAAAAGGTCTTTACGCTCAGCGTGCTCCTGATGGCGTTCCCGACCTTGTTGATGGGGTTTCTGCCTGGCTACCAGACACTCGGCATCATGGCTCCGCTCACGTTGCTTATCCTGCGTATCATGCAGGGTGCGGCAATTGGCGGAGAAGCCCCTGGAGGCTGGGTGTTCGTCTCCGAGCATGCTTCCAGCCGCCGTGTTGGTCTCGCCACGGGCCTTCTCACCGGCGGGCTGACGGGCGGTATTCTTCTTGGGTCTATCGTCATTTTGTTGCTGCATGCAGCCCTGGCGCCTGATGTGGTGTCAAACTGGGGTTGGCGTATTCCTTTCATTCTGGGCGGTGTTTTCGGCTTTGGAGCGATGTTCCTTCGGCGTTGGCTAGAAGAAACCCCTGTATTCCGGGAGATGCATGCGACGGCTAAAACTGCCGAGGCCATGCCCGCAAAGCTTCTGTTACGTGACCATCGCCGCGCCATTCTTTGCTCAATGATGACGACATGGACATTAACAGCGGCCATTGTGGTGCTCGTTCTCATGATGCCTCCGCTGATGCAGACGCTCCATCATGTGTCACCTTCCCAAACCATGCTGGCGAGCCTTGCCGCGACGTTTTGTCTTACAGTTTCAGTTGTTCTCGTGAGTGCGCTGACAGACGTTTTCTCTCTCAGAGCGCTAAGCGTGGCCTGCGGGCTCATGCTTGCTTTGGGAGGTTTTGGGCTCTACGCGCTCTTTCCGTTGTTCTCGGGCACGCTCGTGCCCTGGGCCGCATTGAGTGGGCTTTGCTGTGGGTTCGTCGGGCTCGTTCCTATTGGGATGCTGCGCGCATTTCCGGCTCAGGTTCGCTTTTCCGGCCTGTCTCTGTCCTATAATATTTCCTACGCAATCTTTGGTGGCCTCACACCAGCGATCATTTCAGCCCTGACACCTCATACGCCAGTTGCGCCCGCTATTTACGTTGCTTTCACGGCGCTTATTGGTGGTGTTGGTCTTTGGTTCTCACCCGAAAAGGCCTAGGGAAAAATCTGTTATCGTCGGGATTCAAGCACGCGAGCTAATGAGGCCCAGACAATCGCGACGATTACAGCAGCCACTGAGAATGTGCCTGCCCAGACAAAAATTGCCACAACCGGGTTGGTCCAAAAAACGATAACGAGGCCTAGCAGTGGGAAAATGAAGCGTCCCCACCGAACTGACGGAGGCAATGTCAGATCAGGCAGACGTGCGAACCGAAGCATCTTTGGTTCGCACGCGGCCTGAAGGCCAAGGCCAAGTAGCCAAAAGACCAAACATAAAATTAGCATCACAGACGGCGCACCATCTGAAGAGAGGCAAGTCCCAAGAGTAAGGCGCAGATGTCCGTTCCCGCAAAAACCGTAGGTACATGCAGCATGGAGGCGCCGGGACGTGTCAGAAAGTCAAGCGGCGTTAGAAGAACGCCCAAGAATGTGAGAGCACTTAACTGTATCTTCCATCCCGGTAGTGCATGATGCAGCAGAGACCAGAGCATCCCGGCAATGCTGCTCAGGCCCCACACGGCAAAAAAGCAGTGAACTTCCGCCAGATGGCGCACTGGGAGAGATGTTGGCAAAAGCCGGTTTGCCCAGAAGAAAGCCAATGTTGCCAAAAGAAATCCTGGAATACAGCCAATCGTGAGCCCCTCAGCCACGCGAAACATGACGCGCTTTCCGGAGACTTTGCGGCGCTTCATCAGAAAAATGATAGCTCCGCTGGCAAACATGATGGCTCCCATGACACCAGACAGAAAATACAGCCATCTTAAGCCTGTGCCTGTCCAGCGGGCATAATGAATGCCTTCCATAAGCTGCTGTGTCTGGGTGACAGGAGTTGAAAGCAGAACATGCCGTAGAAAATGCCCATCAACCGGGCTGAAATCGACGTGTTCCCGTGTCAGCAGAGGCCCAGACATATCGGTTCGACTAAAAAGAACGCTGTTGGGCAGAAAGAGGATGAACCCAGTCTGCCCCTTGCCGAGCATCTTCTCTGCGACATCCAGCAGGGGCGGCAGAGAGGGACCGACCGGAATGTCCCGTTTTGTTTCTGGTGGCTCGGCTTCTGTGGCTCGATGAGGCGAAACAAAATTCTGGATGGAACTGATATAAGACACGGGCGGGAACAGCGTGCGTGTGCGAATGAACGTGCCCGTATAGGCCATCATAATAACGAACGGGATAAAGGGAACGCTGGCGAGAACATGCACGTCCAGCCATGCGCGCAGTCGCGCGGCGAAGGGTCGCACCAGAAGCAGATCCGAAATCAGTCCCCGCAGGTGAATGATGATTCCGGATCCGACTGTTACAAGAAGAGCCAGGCCGGCCGCGGCAATAAGTGTTTCTCCGTAAAGCCCAGTTCGGAGGGTATAGTGCAGGTCATAGAAAAACTTTCCGCCTGCAGTATCGCGTGCCTGTAGCTGCTCTCCAGTCTGCGGATTATACGGCACCGTTAGGAATTCATATCCATCATGGTGCTGGACGCGCACGAAAGGGTCCCGCGACGACGGGAAAGTTATGAACGGCTTTTCTCCTTGCTGGAGCAACTCACGGACGGTCGGGAGGGTGCGATCCAGAACCTGCGGAGAAAAAGCGGGCGCTTGGGGCGGGACTTCAGGCTGGAGCCACCGCGTCAGTTCGGTATCGAACACCGAGAGGCTTCCCGTCACGAAAACACAGAAGAGAAGCAGTCCGGCGATGAAGCCAACCCAGGCATGGAGCCAGCCCATGCGTGTACGAAGATTATCTTGCATCAGGCGTGAAACAGTAAACCGAGCGCAGCAAGGATACAGGCAGTTCCCGCGATAAGTGCTCCATGCAATAGCTTTTGCGTTCCAAAGGCAGTGAGCAGAAGCACAGGAAACGCGGCAATCGCAATCATCTGGCCGAAAACGACAGAGTCATGTCGTGCTCCGGGCCCCCATTGCGGAGATCCCACGGTGATGAGGTGAGCACAGGTCCATGCGAGGCCAAGGGCCAGAAGCCCCCTCAACATCCATAGCGCTGTGGGTGAGGTTTTCTGCCGGGGAGACGAAATCTGTTTCACTGTCATCAGGCGTCGTGTGTCAACGGCAACATGGTGTCTCTTGGTTTGTAAAACGAATGAGTCAGGCGTTCTGCGTTCTTGTCATAGCGGGTCATAACAAGATTGTTGAGGATAGAAAGTATACGTCTTGTTGCTACCGCTTAATGAAGGCCTTTGTGCTTTTCCGCAAACACGAGACCAGTAAGCTGATCACTCTCACTTGCCTTCAGATGTCGCCAGTTTCAGCAATATTTTATGGAAGTTGGCGCTTGGCCCGGATAGCTCTGGCGTGCGTGATGCGAGAGAGATGCTGGCACGAGGCGAGGGGCCTTCGATGCGATGAAAAGTGGCTCCGTCAACATGGATCTGGCTGAGATAAGCTGGAACGATTGAAACCCCCAGGCCTGCGGCAACCATGGGAACAGTGGCTGCAATCTGTGGTGCGGATTGCCCGAAATGCGGGGTGAACCCGGCCTGCTGGCAGGCTGAAATAATGGCATCGTAAAAGCCTGGCCCTAGAGTGCGATCAAAGATCAGAAAGGGCTCATTGGCGACATCTGTCAGTCTGAGTGTTCCGCGTTGAGAGAGCGGGTGCCCCTTCGGGACCGCGATCAATGTCGGTTCATCAAAGAGAGGGTGGAGCGAAATCCCAGGGTCCGGAGCCGGAGGCCGCACAATCGCAATATCAACGCGGCTCTCGTTTAACGCTTCACACAATGCTGGTGTGTTGCTCTCCTCAAGGGTGATCTGAATCTCGGGCCACTTTTCCCGGAAGGCGCGAATAGCCTGAGGAATGAGAGGAAGGAGCGACACGGCACCAGCCATTCCAATGCGCAATCGCCCCTGTTCACCGCGTGCAAGACCCGTTGCCAGAAGCCGAAACTGGTGTTCGAGCGTGAGGATTGTGCGAGCCTGCTCAACAAGTTGCTCGCCAGCATCCGTCAGAACCGCCCCACGTCGTGATCGCTCGAACAGTCTGAGCCCGAGTTCAGTCTCAAGACTCTTGATCTGTTGGCTGAGAGGGGGTTGCTCGATATGCAGAACCTCGGCAGCGCGCGTAAAGCTTCCGTGATCTGCAATGGCGATAAAGTAGCGAAGGTGGCGGAGATCCATAAATCCATATTAATTAGATATGGTATAGAGCTCAACTATATATTGGACGTCCGAAGCCTGAACGCGCACCCTCTGGTTAACGAACTCCGGAGGATCTCATGGTTTTCACTGTTGGACATTACCTTGCAGAACGGCTGACGCAGATCGGCCTGAAGCACCATTTCGCAGTTGCGGGCGACTATAATCTGATCTTGCTGGACCAGCTGATTGAGCATGGCGGCATGAAGCAGATCTATGACTGCAACGAGCTAAACTGTAGCTTTGCTGCAGAAGGCTACGCCCGCGCCAATGGAGCCGCCGCTGCGATCGTCACATTCAGCGTGGGGGCGATCTCGGCCATGAACGGCCTTGGTGGCGCTTATGCCGAAAACCTGCCGGTTATTCTGATCTCTGGCGCGCCAAACTCCAATGACCATGGTTCAGGACGTGTGCTGCATCACACGATTGGAACCACGGACTACAACTATCAGATGGAGATGGTGAAGCACGTCACCTGTGCTGCTGAGAGCATCACGTCCGCTGATAACGCCCCCGAGAAAATTGACCATGTCATTCGGACGGCACTGCGTGAGAAGAAGCCGGCTTATCTGGAAATCGCCTGTAATGTGGCGAATGCTCCTTGTGCGCGCCCAGGTCCGGTCTCGTCTCTGTTGGCTCACCTGACCCCAGACACGGACAGTCTGAACGCAGCTCTCGATGAGAGTGCGGCTTTTGTGGAGAAGGCCAACAAGGTTGTCATTTTGGTCGGCAGCAAGCTGCGGGCCAGCGAGGCATTGGACGAAACGATTGCGCTGGCTGACAAGCTGGGTTGCGCTGTCACCGTCATGGCAGCAGCCAAAAGCTTCTTCCCCGAAACGCATCCGGGGTTCCGGGGTGTTTACTGGGGTGAAGTCAGCAGCCCCGGTGTCGAAGACGTGGTCAAGAGCGCGGATGTCGTCATTACGCTTGCGCCCGTCTGGAATGACTACTCCTCTGTTGGTTGGCGCGATCTGGTCCGCGGTGAGCGTGTCCTTGAAGTCGACCCTCATCGTGTCACGGTTGCAGGAAAAACCTTCGAAGGCTTCCGCCTGAAGGAATTCGTCACGGCCCTTACGGAGCGTGTTTCCAGCAAGTCTGCGTCTCTTGCAGCAGGGTATGCGCCTGTGAAGCTGCCAGTGGCCGATCAGGCCAAGCCACTGACGAACGATGAAATGACTCGCCAGATCAACGAACTTGTTGATGGCAAGACAACCCTTTTCGCTGAAACAGGCGATTCATGGTTCAACGCCATTCGCATGAACCTGCCCGAAGGGGCCAAGGTTGAGTCCGAAATGCAGTGGGGCCATATCGGATGGTCTGTCCCGTCCATGTTCGGAAATGCCATGGGCTCGCCGGAGAGGCAGCATGTCCTGATGGTGGGTGACGGCTCATTCCAGCTTACCGCGCAGGAAGTCGCGCAGATGGTGCGTTATGAGCTTCCGGTCATAATTTTCCTTATCAACAACTACGGTTACGTCATTGAGATCAAGATCCATGATGGTCCGTACAATTACATCCAGAACTGGGATTACGCTGCTCTGATCAACTGCTTCAATCAGGGGGTACCCGGTGAAGAAAGCGGAAAGTACGGCCTTGGCCTGCATGCCACGACCGGTGCTGAACTCGCCGAGGCAATTGAGAAGGCAAAGAAAAACACACGTGGCCCGACCCTGATCGAGTGCAAACTTGATCGGACGGATTGCACAGAGACGCTGGTAGAATGGGGAAAATTTGTCGCTGCTGCGAATTCCCGCAAGCCTACGCTGAGCTGAAGATTCGCGTTTGCTCAGTTATATTAAATGCCGTGGGATCTGGAGTAATTCTTCAGATCCCACGTTTTTTTTGGAGAAGCTGTTCTAGGAAGCAGATTTCTGTTCAAGCCACCCATCTTGAACCCGCGCAAAGAGCGGAGACGAAAAGCAGCTTAGGACAGGAAAAGAAAAACGATCTTTCCAGCGATTACTCTGGGTCATGACACAAAGGGCTGCACAGGGGGAAACTCCCGCCGCAGCAAGAACATTCACGCCAGACGCGAGTGATTGTCCGGTGCTGACCACGTCATCAACAACGATGATCTTTTGTGCTGACTTTAGAAGTGGTAGCAGATTGGGGTCCAGATAAAGATTTTTGACGTTATCCGGGCTGGTAATGGACGAAAGTGGCGCAGACAGCGCGTCGTCATACCAGAATTTTCGAGACGTGCTTAATGGAACGTATCGCGCCAACCCGCATCCTTGGGCAACAGCGGCTGCCAGACCCAGGCCCAAGGTCGGCATGCCCACAATCAGATCCGGCTCCAGCGAACGAGCGATAGCCACCAGTTCACCACAGAGAACCTCCATGACTTCGAAGGATGTCTGGTTCACCAGCAGCGATGAGACTGCCTGGTCCTTGCTCGGAAGAACCCGCAGGGGAAGATCGAGGTGCCGATTTCCTATCTGAACTCTGTAGCGATCTGTGTATGGGGGCTTCAGCGCTACATCAGGAGCAAAAGTCTGCCAGAAAGGAAGCGTGCTCATGATGATAGCTCCACAAATCGAGAAAGCACCGTCACCGCTGTCTGCAGAACGGTTTCATCGAAATCAAACAGGCTGGCATGATGAGGCGCGGTAATGTCCGAACCAAAAAGACAATATCCAGCCTTGCCGCCCCGGTCCTGAACACGTTGCATCATGAACGTCGCGTCATCTCCGCCACCAATAGGCCAGCTTTGAACAATACTGCCGCCTTTGGTGAAGCAGACAGCGTCTCGCAAGCGTTCCATTATTTCCGGGTCAGAGGCGGCACTTATGGCAGTCCCGTAAACGTCGATTGTGGCTTCAACGCCCTGTGTCAGTGCTGCGCCCTGCAAGGTTCGTCTCGCGCTCGCAGTAAGGCGGCTAAGACCTTCATGAGTTGACGCCCGCAATTCAAGCTCGAGATAGGCATGGTCCGCAATGACGTTCCGCGTTCGGCCGGCCTGCAAAAGCCCCACATTAATTCGCGTGTCCGACTGGCCATCGCGGGGCAGAGCGTAGAGACCAGGAATGGCAATTGCCGCAGCAAGAAGGGCGTTACGACCTTCTTCCGGACACATGGCCGCATGCGCAGCTTGCCCCGTGAAGGTTACGTTCCACTTTTCAGCCCAGAGAAAGCCGTCTGCGGTTAATGCAATCTGCCCACTCGGTAACTGACAGCCGACATGGGTTGCGAGAAAAATGTCTACATCATCCAGAAGGCCGCTTGAGACTATAGGTTGCGCTCCTCGGCCACCTTCCTCTGCAGGCTGGAAAATAAGCCTGAGTGTTCCTTTCCATTCGGCATTGGGATGCGACAGTTTTTCCGCAACTGCCAAGCCAATTGCCGTATGGCCATCGTGACCACATGCATGCATCCGACCTTCGCATTTGGATGCGAAGCCATCCACAACAGGACGATGGTTCCCGGATGCGCTTTCGTGAACGGGGAGGGCATCCATGTCAAAGCGAAGGGCCAGAACGGGGCCTGCACCACGCTTGATTTCTCCACAGACAGCGGTCTGCCCATCTGGCATTTTTTCGAGCCAGTAAGGGGCGGCCCCATTTGCTAATGCTACATTTTGGGCGGAATGAATATCCTCTTGCGAGGGCAGTCCACGTACATCATCCATGCACATGATTTCGGGACCTACTCTGACAGAATATCCCAGTTCTGTCAGACGCGCTGCGACGATCGAGGCAGTACGGTATTCCAGGAATGCCGTTTCAGGAAAGCTATGAAGATCGCGCCGCATGGCTGTGACTTCAGAAGGAAATGTCATCAAATGGTCTCCATGACCATGTTCGTGATGATTTCGCCTGTCATGCCATCTGTAATGCCCAGATCTGTGACATGCGGTCCGGGATTACAGGCGAGAGATGCGCCTGTCACAAGTTTGATCATGGCAGTTGGGCCATCCCATGTTGTCGCTGCTGCGGCAGCATCACGTACTGCCGCGAATTGCTGACTGACAACATCCAGTTTTTCCGGAGATAGTAGGCCGCAGACGGGAAGTGGAACATGAGCGACAATTTGGCCATTTCGTGCAACGGCCATACCGCCGCCACTGGCTGTAAGAGTATTGGCCACAAGCGCCATATCCTCGGGGTTTCGACCGAAAACTGCGAGGTTGTGGCTGTCATGCAGGATGGTCGTTCCGATTGTAGCTGACCAGTCTCCCCACCCTTCAAGAACTCCAAGCCCGGGGGCGCTATTTTCTCCGTAACGATTGAAAACAGCCATTAGCGCAGTATCAGGCGGCAGCGTGATGTGACCGTCTTTCACATCGACGTCACGTTCTCCCCACTGGGTCGTCCGTGGAGTACGAACGGTCCGAATGCGGGCTTTGGAAGCGTCAGGTACGGGCACCTGAAAATCTTCAGATGTGACTAAAGAATGCTTCACGGTCTTGAGCGGGAGACCTGGAAGTTCGGCAGGAAGATCTACCAGAAATGTTCCGTGGGAGGCCGCATGGACGCCTGACGTGAACACTTCTAGGGGCGTGAAATCAGACAGGTTGTCGAAAATAACCAGATCAGCGCGGCGCCCAGCTGCCACCAAGCCAAGATCCCTACGTTCAAGGCGAATCGCTGCGTTAAGAGTGGCGCATCGCAGCACATCGAGCGGACGCATTCCCAGAGACACGAGGCATTTCAGGTGATGGACCATTCCGCCGCGGCGTGACAGGTCATCCGGGAAGACATCGTCTGTGCAGAGGGTAACGGTTTGAGGAACGCAGCCCAGTTCCTGAAAAGCGGCAACGGCTTCAGGTAAAATATTTTCGTGCGAAACACGCAGTTCCAGCGTCATGCCAGACCGGAGCTTTTCCAGGATATCGGCTTTGCTTGTCAGTTCGTGATCTGACTCAATGCCTGCCGCCATAAAAGCCTGGAGATCCTGGCCCTTGAGGTTCCGGGCGTGACCACACACAAATTTTTCACTGCTAAGGCCGGCACTGACGATGCTGCTCATACGGGGTGAGCCATTGATGACGCCGCGCATGTCCATCACTTCAGCAACGCCAATCACTTCGGGCCATGACAGCATTTCTGTCATGGCCGTAGCGTCAAAGGCTGCCCCTGATCGTTCCAGCCCGGGCGCAGATGGAACACAGGAGGGAGCTTCAACCAAGATGCGCAGAGGCAGGCCTTTGGTGGCTTCAATAGCCCACCGGACTCCGGCCAGGCCGCTCACATTCCCGATTTCGTGCGGGTCCCAGCAAATGGTTGTTGTTCCCTGCGGAACTACGGTTTGTGTGTAAACCCGAGGCGTGACCATCGAACTCTCGATGTGCATGTGAGAGTCAATGAGGCCAGGTGCAATAACTGCACCTGCGAGATCAAAAATTTTGAGAGCATCGTTTCGTTGGCCAGTTGGATGGGTGCTGGCAATCAGCGGACCCACTAATCCGACATCGGCGTCACGAAGCTCTCCGGTAGCCACGTCGGCAATTTTGCCATTCCGGAGCAGGACGTCAAATGGAGCTCGACCTGCTGCGGCATCCACCGCGCGTCTACGCAACTCAGGTGAGGTGAGAGGTACCGTTACATCAACCATGCGTATTCATCCGGTTGGCTGCATCGATAAACGTCTGAATGAAACGCGGCGTATCGACTGCTGTGACAATTTTGACGGGGCGCTCACCAATATGGGGGCGCGTGCTGTCAGGCCACACATGGGCATACCCGTAATTCGGGCCATGCGTCAGATCAACCGTCATGTAAGCCGTCACGCTTTGTGTAATCAGAGCGGGATCTACAGCGATCGCGGCAGCCAGTTCGTCCCACATGGGCTGCGGGTGGAAATAGTGCTTCAGGTAGTCTGACAGCGGTCCCGGACGCTGGGTCGCGCGATCGCGAATTTCTGATGTCATACGAATGGGGTTGGCGACCGAACCCACGGAGATGACTTCCGGAAAGGGAGCTTCCAAGGCGATGCTGGCGGCTTCCGGGTCAAACATGAAGTTAAAGTCGGTGTAGTAATCGGCGCTCTCTGTCACTTGGGAAAGATTGCCGTCCACGATGGCTCCCATGAAGACCAGCCTGCGGCAGAGCGAGGCGAAGTCAGGGTCAAGCTTGATGGCCAGAGCAATGTTTGTCATGGGGCCAGCCGCAAGGACTGTGACCTCATGAGGATGTTCATGCACCTGTTTAATCAGGAAAAGTGCGGCAGTTTCCCGGGAGACAGCACGGGTCGGCTGTCCTTCTTTCAGGGCTTTAACCGGAGGCTGGAGATCAGGAGCATCCCCGCGCCATGCACCTTTCCATGGCATTTTCCCGTTGGATTTCTCCCATGCCAGAAGGCGTAGACGTGAATTGACCAACGGTTGGGTCGCACCCGGTACGACCGGGAGCTTTGCTGGAGCAGACGCAACCTCCAGAAAGCGGGACAGATGGGCAACGGCCTCGTTTTCCCAGCCATCTCCTACGACAACCGTAAATCCTAGAAGCGTTATTTTATCCGGCTGACCCAGTAGTGGAATGACCGACTGGATGTTTGTTCCGCCCGGTCCGGCAAAATCATTATCGATAATGACGTAATTCGGAGCAGATGCAGCGTGCGCGTGAATAGGTGCCAAGGCGGAGAGGCCAGTCAGAAGAGCTGAAAGGCAAAGTCTGGGAAACATGGGAAATATCCTCTCAGCCATGGTGGCCGTGCATCTGGGCGGAAACGACGAAGAACATGATGAAAATTAGGCAAAGCCCCCACACAACTGGTGAAACGGCTCGGCCCCGGCCTGTGGCGAGAGCCATGGTCGCGTAGGAAAAGGTCCCTATGGCCATGCCGTTGATAAGGTTGCCGGTCAGCAGGGCAATGATGAACGTCAAAGCAGCAGGAGCGCTTTCTTTGAGATCTGACAGGTCCAGATGACGAACGCCCTGGAACATCATCATTCCCACCATAAGAAGCGATGGCGCTGTGGCCTGCGGTGGAATGATCATGAACAGGGGCCACAGGAAAAGTGCGGTGAAGAACCCTCCTGCTATCACCAATGCCGTCAGGCCTGTTCGGCCCCCTGCATGAACGCCGGTAATGGACTCAGAGTATACCGTTACAATTGACGTCCCCAGCATGGGGGCCAGAATACTGCCTGCTGCGTCCGTTATAAACGCCTCTCTGGCCCGCGGAATGCGACCGTCTTCGGACACCATTCCTGTAGCCGTTACAACGCCTAGCAGGTTGGCAAGCGTTCCAAAGAGTTCAGTGCACAGGAAAAAGAAGAGCATCGGCAGCACGTAGAAAATGTGATGCAGAAGGTAGAGCGGCTCAAGCTGAAACGCTGTCTCATGGGGCCAGCGGGGTAGGGCAAAAATATGCGCTGGCCAAGTGGTGATGGTTCCACCTTTTCCGTTGGGTAGGAAGAGCCCCACAATCGTTAGCGCAATAATCGAAATGATCAGAGATCCCGGCACCCGTCTGGCAACAAGGACAGGCGTGAGGATAAATCCAGCCAGTGTCATGAGCACTTTGGGGCTGGTAATCGGGCCCATGGTGACGAACGTGGACGGGCTCGGCACGACAAACCCAGAGTTGCGCATTCCGATGAACATAATCACCAGACCGACCGCAACCTGAATACCGATCCGAAGGGTGTCAGGAATGTCGTGGGCAATACGCTCGCGGATGCGCGTCAGGCTCATGACCATGAAAATCAGGCCCGTCAGGCAGACGAGGGCGAGGGCAGCCTGCCAGGGAACGCCCATCTGTTTGACCAGAATGATTGCAAAGACGACGTTTGATCCCATGGCGGGCGCCACACCAAGGGGCAGATTTGCCAGAAGGCCCATCAACGTCGTGCTGAAGACTGCAATCAGACATGTGGCACTCAGGACGCTTGCGCGGTCCATGCCAGCTTCTGCCATGATCATGGGATTGACTGCGACACAGTAGACCATGGCAGCGAAGGTTGTCAGGCCAGCGATGACCTCACGGCCAGCAGTTGTACCGCTGGCCGTGAGCCCGAAAAAACGATCCAGACGGGCTTGAAGCATCAGATCAAAGGTCAATCTTGGCCGTGACCAGAGCGGCGAAGCTTCCGGCGACGTAGTATGTCGGTGAACCCTGCGATGCGATGGTGCTGCCATAGATCCCACGTGCTGCGCGTGAGGATGCGGCGACCCCGGCGACACCTGACAGGTATTTGTTATCGCCAACATTCATGAGGTTCAGCCTGATTTCCGGGTGTGTATGGAAGATCTTAGGAGCCCGATAGCCGAAGTTCATGTCTGCGTTGACATACCCTGGCATGGCCTGGTCATTCATGAAAGTTGAGAACTGTCGGCCTACGTACTTGACGGCAAAGCCTGCGAAATATGTGCCGTCATCATAATCCAGTCCGACGGAAGCCTGCACACTTGGGCTACGCACGGCGGTTTTTCCGGCAGTGGGCAGGTAATCCGATCCGACCTGATAGTTATTATCGATCGTCGCGTGCAGATATTCCGCCGAGACATATGGCCGCAGATGATGCCACGGACGTAGTCCAAGTTCGATGTCTACACCGCGGGACGTTTGGCCGCCCGCATTGATGTTCTGGGTGATCTGCGCGTTGTTAATCGTAACCTGCGTAGAAACCTGACGGTTGGTGAAGTTGTAATTGAAGAAGGTAATAGACCCACTCAGGATATCACCCTGATAACGGTATCCCAGCTCTTCCGAGATCGAATATTCAGTTTTCTGGGCAGGGTTTGCCTGCGTCGCCACTTTGCCGGTTGATGCACTGTACGTGTTGTAAAGCGCATTTAACGTCGGTGTACGGAAATTGGTCGCGACATCCGCGAAGATCTGGTTGTGACTGTCGATGCGATAACGAGCGCCAAGGTTTGGCGTTGCGACTGCCGCGTTCATGCTGGTGCGATACTGTGCGCCGGGGAGATAGTTGTAACCAATACGGGTCACCATGGACTCCTTGATCCCCGCTTCAACGCGCAAACGGTTGTGCAGTGCGTTGAACGTGTCGCCGAAGAACAAGGTATTGACGCGGGTGATGGTCAGGTTGTCATAGCTGGCAAGACGCGTGCCATCGGACAGCTTCACATTCCCCAGATATCCCCAGACATTCGCCGGGCCACCATTTTCTCCAACCGCACTGTAGGGATTGACCATGCGCTGCCTGGACCAGTCAAACCAGTATCCAAAGACAAGAGTATGCTTGCCCACCGTATAGTGCACTTTGGAAACAAGGCCCGGACGATAGACGTAAGGCGTGCCGAATGGCGTATACATCATCACCTTGTCATTGGTGGTGCCGTTACCATTGAGGTCGATGCTGTATTTCTGCGTGCCGGAATAGATGGCGTTCTCAGACAGAAGAGATGCCGAGGCGATCGTGCCTGAGTTCCAGTAAAAATATGGGGTGAAATCAAAGCCAAGCTTGTCATTAACCACAATATTCTGCGGCGCACTCAGGATCAGGACCCGATATGGGCTCTGATGGAGTTTCCAGTATTTAGTGTCCGTCGGTGAGAAATCTTCGGTGTAGTTGGCACCACGCCCATACTGCTGCCAGGCAGCCAGGGACGGGCTCAGATAAGCAACCTTCATGGAATCATCGAATGTCAGCGCCACGGTGCTGCGACTTCCATTGACCCAGTCTTTGACCAGTTTTGCATCAATGTGCTGCTTGTGATCGTCACCCGCGCCGCGGAAGTGCGGTTCTTCAAGATGAGACCAGGCGACGAAAGCCCGCATGCCAGTGCTGCCAATGTCACCGCTTTGAAGCCGGACATATTCGCGGTGCGTATTATAGGAGCCGAACGAGCCCGCAATCGTCGCACCCATTTTGTGTGACGGATCAATCAGGTTCATCGTCACGATCCCACCAGATGCACCAATGACCGGGGAGTCCAGATTGGCGGAGCCCTGCTGCATCGTCACTTCATTGAGGTTCTCGGAATCTACCCATTCCGTTGGGAACGCCATGTAAGACCCGATGTCGTTCAGAGGCGCGCCCTCAACAGTGAAGCCGATCTGGTCACTGTTCATGCCACGGATCGTCATGTTGCCGCTGACCATGCCAAAGGGGTCAGCGCTTGCGACATTGGCGCCTGGCAAGTTACCGAGCAGTTTGAAGACGTTGGGAGTAGGAGCCTGCTTGGCGATATAGGCCTGCGTGATCTCACTGCGTGATTTCGTGCCGTTCTGAGGAACCATGCGGCCACCAGCAACGGACTCTGCCGCCACCCGGATGACTTCAGGCCGGGAAGGAGCGGCTTTTACAGTCTTGCGCGTGGCTGGAGAATGGCGCTTCTCCCCGTCGTGTTTTGTATCTGCAACAGGAGCAGCGTAGGCTGCAACATAGAACATGTTGCCGATAAGGGCTGTACTCAGGAAGGTTGAAGCACGCATGGAAGAAGCTCTCAAACACTGCGGAGACGCCAGAAAGGCACGAAAATCCTGCAGACTGGCCACAAAACAGTGACTGAATCGGCAAAGACGTATTAGGTTGTTATAAGACGTCTTGGTATCGGGTTTTGATGCGCTCTTCAATCCAAAAGTGAAACGTTTTCTGGAATTTTTTCTCTATGCGTAACGCCGTCTTCTCGTCAGCCCTCGATACGAATGGCCCGACGCCGCTTTATCTTCAGGTCGGGCATCATATTTCCGGGCTGATTGGCAAGGACAGCCGTTTCATGGAGCGGCTTCCCTCTGAGGCTGAGCTTTGTCTGATGTACGGCGTAAGTCGCATCACCGTTCGGCAGGCGTTATCCTATCTGGCCGAGAGGGATGTCGTTGTCCGCCAACACGGGCGCGGGACCTTTGTGGGGGCCTTGCATCGTCCAGGACGCCAGAAAACCATCCATTCCTTCTTCGAAATTCTGGCTGGCAAAGGCTTAAGCCCTGAGATGACGCTTCTGGACTACCAGATGCGTCGCCCCCCAGAGGAGGTTGCCTCGGCTTTGTCGGTCAATGACGAGACATTGTTCATCCGGCGCGGCTATCGTTCCGAGGAAGGACCTCTGGGTGTGACAGAAGTTTTTTATCCGGGACGGCTTGCACCACTCGTAACGCCAGAACTTGCTGCTTCCCTGACATCGACAGCAATTCTTCGGGATATTTTCAAGTTCCAGATTGCTCATGCAGACATTTCCATCGGTCTGTCTTACGCGTCTCCGGATGTCGCTCAATGGCTCGATGTTTCCGAGAAATCCGCGCTGATGCGTATCAAGCGTGTGACAACATGCCTTGGAGAAGGTGTCTGTGAGTATAGCCGACTGCTCGTGACGGAAGGGACTGCAGATTTTCGTATCGGTGCGGATGGTGAGATGCTGAGCGAAGGCGTGCTTTGAGGGCAGGCCGAGGTCTGCCGCGTAACAAACATGTTGTGCATAGCGCATTGGCATTTGCTATGAATGCCCCATGAAACGGCGTCCGACCCGCAAAAAAAATCCTGCCAAGAGAGCTGCCGCCCCTTTGCGGCAGGACAGAAAAGCTCTTGTCTTGATTGTCAGCATTACATTCGCGTTGCTCGTGGGCGCTGCAGCATTCAGGACCTTCCTGACCTCACATCATACGACAGCAGTTGGCGGCCCTTATGCATTGATTGACGGGCAAGGACATCCCGTTAGTCAGTCAGATTTTGCAGGGCGTTATACTCTGATTTATTTTGGCTACACGCACTGTGTAGATGTCTGCCCCTTGACGCTTGAAACAGTTTCATCAGCTCTCGATGAGATAAGCGTGCAGGGTAAATCTGTGACTCCCATTTTCATCTCCGTTGATCCGACACGCGATACCCCGAAAGTCGTTGAGGATTACGTAGAGAATTTTTCCCCCAGGATTATCGGGCTGACAGGCACGGCTGACCAGCTTCAGCCTGTTATGGAAGCCTTTCACGTAAAGATGCAGCATCATTCTGGCATGGGGCCTGAATACCTGATTGACCACAGCTCGTTGCTCTATCTGATGGACGGTCGGAACCATCTGGTCGGAATGATACCGGTTGATTCCAGCGCACATCAGATAGCGACAGATTTAAAGCGTCTCTTACCTGCTCACTCGTGATGCTTTCAAACGCGAGAGCTTTCCAGCCACTGCTATGCAGATCAGAGATATGCCCAACTCGGGTAACAGAATGCCAAGGATGCAAAGCACCCCGATCGCAATCAGACCCATTTTAGACGATGGAAGAACGGGCGGCGCTCCAAATTCCCCGTCGGGCCTACGTTTAAGCCACAGGACTGTCGCGGCACAACTCATCAGCAGGAGGCCGAGGGCGACCAGAAGGTTGAGCAACTGGTTTGCCCAACCGAACAGATGCCCCTCATGCGCTGCAACGCCATATCCTATGACACGGTCAATGGCTGCCTTGTGAGAGAACGGTTCTCTCGCAATAATATGCCCGTCTCCCATCACTTTCACATTTTCTCTGAGAGGCCGGTTTTGGGCGTCGGATCTAATGGTCCAGACATCATCAGAGTTAGCCGGGGGGGTGATAAGAACAGGAGCAGCAAGGGACAGCTTTTCTGCTGTTCGGGTCACATTATTCAGGCCATCCAAGTTCACCTGTGACGGCATATCCTCTGACATGTCCATTCCGGGCATGTCTTCATGATGTGAGACCATCGGGTGGCCGGCTATCGTCTCTTGGGCCGGCACCGCTCCAATTTCCCAGTCTTTCACTGATGTGATGTGGCCGACAGTATTCTCGACAGAAAGAAGGGCATGTCCCCAGACATAAGACCAGGGAAGGCCCGATATCAGAAACAGTGTCAGCACGATGGAAACCCAGACGCCTGTCACAGCATGAAGATCCCTCCAGCGTGCCCGCCCAGTCTGAGTAAGGCGCGGATACAGCACACCAGCCAAGCCGCGTTGATTTCTCGGCCACCATAACCAGAGGCCCGATACCACAAGTACGATCGTCCATGATGCAACCATTTCCATGATAACTGAGCCCAGATTGCCCAGTAAAAGCTGCCCATGGAGTTTGAAAACCAATCGCTCAAACCGATCCTCTTCGAGCACGGTTTTCAGGACGGCATGGTGGTTCCGTTCCACATAAACTCGCACGGCCTCACCATCGGCACGATTGACCAGAATGCGGGCAGCACTGTGTGGGGACGTAGGAAGTTCGTATGCGAGAAAACTGCCACCGGGCACAGCTTTCAGAGCAGAATTGACGTCCTCCTGAGGCGATGAGGCTATTGCTGCTGGCAGGTGATCGTATTTCCAGTCAATCCATCCCTCAATTTGTGGTTTGAACAGGTAAATACTGCCTGTGAGACACAAAAGAGCGACAAAGGGGAGACAAAACAGTCCCGCAAAAAAATGCCATCGCCATACTGTAAGGCGGTCCGGGCCAAAGGAAGCCAGATAATGTTTTATATTCGTGCGCATCACAGTTTTATCCGTACGCCGCCGAAATATGCCCGGGGGGAGCCCGCATAAATCGATCCAGTGCTATTCATCAGTGTGGCTGCCGTCTCTTCTTGCCCGTTTGCCTGCAACTGATCGCTGATATTTGTAGCACCTGACACATAGGTCTGGTTTGTGGCGTTCTGTACTTCGAAATACCAGTGCAGGCGATGCGCCCATCCCATCCGCGCGGGGGGATCGTAATGCATCTCCAGATTTAGAAGGGCATATCCGGGCGCTTTCAGGCGATTGGCATTGTCTAGCCAATAGGCATCACGCCAGGTGACTTCTGCATATCCCCCAACGCCCTCTAAAGGGCCAGAAGGCTGATCGTAAAGGAAACGGGCGTTTAGGAAGTTAGGAATGACGCCCGGGATGTATTTTCCACTCCGGCTGAAACGCTTTGAGGCAGTGCTATCGGAAAGAACTTCCGTATAGTTTGTGTAGACCTGATTATCATAGGTATAGCTGAGCGAGATCCGTCCACCGGGCAGGGTATGGGGAAGAGGCTTCCAGTCAGCACCCAAAACAATACCTCGATGCTGTGAGGCAGGAGCGTTGAATGTATAGGCCCCAACAGCGTTGACGCCTGCAGACTGATTGACGAGTTCATTGTTGTAAAACTCGTAAAATCCTGTGACCTGAAGATGTGTTGTGGCTGTGGGGTGCCAATCCGCGCCGAGGTCAACTCCGACACTCGTCTGGCTCTTCAGTTGCGTATTATTTCCATATTGCCCTTGGGGCGTGATGAAGAAATTGGAAGATGACGGTGTGCCATAAGCCGTGCCAACGCGTGTATGGAAAGTCCAGTGTTCGCTCGGATCATAAATCAGAGCACCTTCAGGCGCGAGATTGAAGTAGAACCGGTTGGCGGTGACGTATTGGCTGTTCATGCCAGATGCTGAATATCCGTATAACGTCTCAGTGGCGCCGATATCTGAGTATGTACCTCCTAGTCCAACAACAGCATGCCAACCGGGTGCAAAGTGCCAGTCTTCCTGGAAACGTGCGCCGATATTTGACTGATGTCCGTAGGAAGCAGAACTCATGGCACCCCGCGTGGCACCGCCTAACGGCATGACGTTGTACGTCTGATATCCGTAGTCGAGATAATCAAAACCCAGTCCGCCGAATGTATCGAGGGATGTTGCCCCGATCCGGGCGTGATTGGTAACGTCGCTGCTGACGTTATAGGAGTTGTAGGGGCCTACGAAAGACGTTGGTGAGGTGGGTTGGTCTACGTGGCGCTGATCGTATGTGAACTGGTTGCGCCAGGTCGTCTGCTCGTTAAAATCATGCTCCCAACGAAGTCCTGTAACGGTACGGCGATCAAAGCGACCCAGACCAGCAGCCTCGGGACTCATAGTAACTTTGCTGCCATACCGGCCATTAACCAGCAGGTTGACGGAAGCGCACCCAGCGCGGGAATTGGATGTATTGTAACACCCATTCTGATAAGGATTTGCGCGATACTGGTTCAAAGACAGGCGAACAGGTAGGGACGCGTCTGTCACGTTGTTGACGAACTTCAGGATGAGACGGTCTGAAGATGTCAGATTGACCCGAAGTCGGACGTTTTCTGTTGACGTATTGTAGCGGCTGTTAGCGATAAACCCATTTCCACGGACATCGCTCGCGAATACCATAAGGTCATAACGCTGGTTACCAAGTCCGAGCGTCGCGTAGTTGTTGAACATACCGAAGCTGCCGAAATCCGATCCTAATTCCAGCCCGTGGATGTCCGTGCCCTTGCGGGTTCGGAAATTGATTGCACCATTGATCGCATAATTTCCGTAAAGGGTAGACGCCGGCCCTTCAAACACGTCCACCCCCTGATAAGCATGGGGGTCAATCAGATCGGCTCTTGCGGTGCCGTCTGGTTGCGTCATGGGAAAGCCGTCTTCCAGCACCTGCAGGTTCTTTAGCCCATAGGACTGCCGATCTCCCGACCCGCGGACAGAAACGACTGTATCACGCGGCCCATTGCCTTGGGTGAAACTGACGCCTGGAATGGTAACCACCATGTCCGCGACGCTTTGTCCCACCTGATTACCAAAATTGCTGCGGTCTGAACTGTAAGTCGTCTGCCCGGCCGGATGTGCCGTCGCCGGTGCATGATTGGCTGCGGTGACGGTAATAACTTCTGGTTTGGTAAGAGGTGAGGATTGTTTGGGGGGAGAGTGGGGTTTGCGCCGATTGTCTTTGAGAGACGTACCTCTCTCATGCCGGAGGGGGGCAGACATGGCAGGAGAGAAGCAGAGGACGGCGCAGGTCATCACGCCTGCAAGCAGGTGGGAAGAGCGATACATAGAGTGAGGCATTGGTCTGAACCTGGATAGACAGCACGAAAACCCGCATGCGTTTTGCAGGCGAGTGGCTTTTGCAGTTCAGATCAGACGGGAGGGCCCTGGGGGCATTGAGAGGTGCGTTCGGGACTAGGTGGCCCGCGAATTGGCGCAAACATCCAGACGCGGTGAACGAATGCCATGCTCAACGCTATGAGCGTGCAGAAAGCGATTGTTAGCTGGAAAAGATCCAGAGCATCAGACAGCAGGAACGCGTCGTCCTGTTGATTGTTCTGATGATGATGTGTGCCTGGATCGGACGAGGCATCCTGCGACGCACAGAAAATGCTTAATTTTTTGAGTTCGTTTAAGGAATCGTCAACGACTGACGACGTTGTTACAAGGCTACCAAACGTCAGGCGTGCCAATAAGGCAAGCAGCACCAAGGGCCAAAAGCCCAATAGATATGCTGAGTTCCTGATCCGGCGATCCATACCGGATGTGCTACTCTCTCTTTCCGGCTCTGACCAGATGGCTGAGTAAGATTTCCGTTCAAGGCCTGTTGGTGAGCGTATCAGAGAGTTTCTGGGCCTTTGCCAGCGCCTTGCTGGTTGTAATGGCAGAAAGCCCAAGGCCAAGAATTGCTGAAGCCACCATGCCTAAGGCGGCGCCCATAGTGCCAAGATATGGCATCAGAACAGCAAGCGTTGCGAACAAAACCCCCGTTCGAGCAATGCGAACCTGAAGTGCCCGGCCTGCGTGACCAGTCGCAATAAGGGCTGGTTCAAAGCTTACGCCTATAAGGTCCAAGGAGGCGGCAATGCCAAGCGTCACGAGCAGAGGGAACGCCGTTAAATAAGCATGTCCGGCCACTAACTGAAGAACCGGACGCCCCCCGGCCGCAAGCGCTACCGCGATAACCACGGTTACGACGATTGCAAGACCGGTCGAACGGCGAAGTAATAGTCTTATGTTATCAGCTTCCTGACTGGCATGGGCACGGGCAAGCTCTGGCAATACCGCTCGGGAAAACATTTCTGATACGCGGACAAGTGCCTGACTCAGCTGGTAAGCCAAACGGTAATGGCCTGCGTCAGTGGCACCTGTAAAAATACCAACAAGCAATAATACGATATTATTGCAGCCTGTCCCGATGATTGAATTCAGATTTGTAAGCCAGGTGAAACGCCAAATCCCCGGGTTCTCTCGCGGGGCTTGCCACCCTTGCCGGAGATCACTCATGCGAAGAGATCGTGGCATGGTCCACAGGACGCACACCCAGTAAGCGACTGCTGTTATAATATCGGCGATAGCCCAGGCGATAAGAAAGCCAGTGACTGTTGGATTCCACAAGGTTGCGGCAATCGCACCAATAAACCGTGCGATCGGGGTAACAGCATCAGCCATGGCTCCTACACCGAAACGGTCGTGCAGCCGCAACAGACCAACAGCGGTGGACCGGACTGACAGTAGGATAACAAAGCAGAACGCAAGTGCGGCATTGGACAGGGCGTTGGACCAACCAAGCAGTGGGCCCAGAAGAGTAACCCCGCCCCATGAAATGAGGCATCCGGCGATGCCCCCGGATACATCAAGGCCGATACAGAATCCTGTAAGGCGTGAAAGGGCGCTTTCATCCTGTGCCGTTACGTGACGCACGCCATACCGGATAATAATTTGCCACGTCTGAAAACTGACGAACGCAGCGATGGCCTGGGCTGTGCTGAACACAAGGGTGAACTGGCCAAAACCTTCGCTCTTCAGCGTTCGAACGGCCAGTCCCAGATAAATCAGACTCAGAACTGCGCCAACGCCTTTGCCTGCCAGGAGCCATGCAAGATTTGACAGCGTACGTTTCAGTAATCCGTTTTCTCGTGACATGGTATTCAATGGTGCTTGCTTACCAAATGAGAGAAAACTATATATTTAGACATGAAGAACGTTGCATTTCTGTACATTGCTGAATCTTATCAGTGTTATCACGCTGCGGCAATTGCGCTGGAATTAGCTCAATCTGACAAAGTCAATATTACAAACTTTTACAACGATCCGGAAACACCTTATCACCTAGAAAGAGTTCGTTACGCGGCTGGAGCTCCTGAAATGGAATATCGGCCACTACGTCGATCGTTACCGACCGCTGCGATGCAGTCCATCCGTATTCTGGGAATGTTCAAGGATATGGTGCTGCGCGATAATGCTGCGGAGCTGGATCGATACGATGCCATTGTGACGGTTGAAGATACTGTTGCATCCGCAAGGCGACTTGGTATTTCCTCTCCTCAATTGATCTATATTCCACATGGCTGCGGTGATCGCGCGCGTGGCTTCACCAGCGAAGTCAAAGCATTTGATCATGTTCTTCTGTCGGGCCAAAAATCGGCTCAAAGAATGCTGGAAAACGCGCTGATCAAGCCTGAAAATCATTCAGTGATCGGATCAGTCAAGCTTGAGACCTGCAAGCTCTTTCCCGATGTAACACGGTTCTTTTCCATTCAACGCCCTACGGTGCTTTACAATGCTCATAAGGCGAGGGGGCTGTCATCCTGGAAACGGTTTATTGAGCCTCTGCTTGAGCAGTTTTCCGAGCAGTCTGATTTTAATTTGATTGTTGCGCCCCACACAAAGATGTTCAGGCGGCGCAGACAATTAGTTCGAGATAGCTGGAACGGGCGAAGCAATTCTCAAATACTGATCGACACTGGATCTGAGCGCTGTGTCGATATGACGTACACGTCTGCTGCTGATATTTACGTAGGAGATGTGAGTAGTCAGGTTTACGAATTTCTGGAGACGCCTCGGCCGTGCGTTTTCCTGAATGCTCATCAGATTGATTGGCGAAACAACCCTGATTTTGCGCACTGGCACTTCGGAGATGTCGTGGATGACCCCAAGGATCTTCTAAATGTCATCCGCGCCGCGCCCGAACGCCATAGACTGTACCGTGACCGACAGAAAGAAATGGCTGACAAGTCGCTCGGCGATCGTTCTCCGGGGGCAGCGCGTCGTGGTGCAAATGTTATCCGAGGTCTCTTGAACCGCTAATGGCTGCGTTTAGTCCAGTCGCACAGAAGGCCGTACGAAACCCTCCACCCAATCCGAATAACAAGAGATCAGACCGCGATAGAGGCCAAAAATTTCGACTTGATGCTTTCTGTAAAGCATCAAATGTCCGAGCCTTGCTGACAAACCATGAGACACACCGCCACCCCACACGGTGCCTCCAGGGAGCGCTGCCCAGCCGTTGTATTTGCCCAAGGCGACAATGGCGCCCTTGTTATGGAAAATACAGGCTGGAACCTTCTGACCCTTTTCGATCCAGGCAGGTAGGTAACGTGCGAGATGCCGAGCCTGCTGTCGGGCAACCTGTGCGGTTGCGGGAAGGGGATCATTCTCGATGAATGAGCAGTCTCCCATGGCAAAGATCCTGTCATCTGCAATTGAAGACAGGTTTGGATTGACCAGAATTTGCCCAGTTTTGTTCAGAGCAAGTCCGCCATAAGTTGTCGTAACTTCGGGAGCCTTTACACCTGCAGCCCAGACCCGAAGTTTTGCCGAGACTTGAGAGCCATCCTTCAGAATAAATCCTGTTGAGTTTGCTCCCGCAACGCGAGCTGATGTTCGAACCGTTACCCCAATCCGTTCCAGTTCCTGTTGGGCGGCTGCGGACACTGATTCCGGAAAGGCTGGAAGAATACGTGGCCCTGACTGGAGGAGTGTGACACGCAGTTTTGGTGGCGGTTTGCCAAAAGCATGGAGGTTATAAGGCCCGACTATTTCGAGTGCTTTGTGTAACTCTGCGGCGAGTTGGGTGCCCGTTGCTCCGCCGCCAACAATAGCGATATCCAGTTCCGAATTATTCGCGAATGATCGTAGAAGCTCCATTCGAAATTTTTCATTGAAAGCATTTGCTTCGACCAGATTATCAATGGAAAGACAGTGTTCCTTGACGCCTGGTGTGCCGAAATCATTGGCGCAACTGCCAATAGCGATGACTATGGTGTCATACTTAATAGTTCGGCTTTCCAATACCACCGTCCCATCGGAAGCATGAAGAGGGCTGAGGACAACTTCATGCTTTTCTCGATCAAGTGATACAACTTCTCCAGGCCAGAACTCGAAATGATGGCCGCTGGCCTGAGTGATGAAATTGATACGGTCGTTTTCGTTTCCCACTGTGCCTGACGCAAAGCAGTGGAGCATTGGTTTCCAAACATGGGAAAAGCTTTTGTCGATCAGCGTGATGCGGGCCTTTCCCGGTTTTCCCATGGTTTTTCCAAGCCGCGTCGCGAGGGCCAAGCCTGCAACACCACCACCAACAATCAGAATTTCAGATTTAGACGCCATTGATTTTCTCGCCCCCTTTATAGGAGTCAGGCACAAGGAAGTGATACAGAACATTTCCGGGGAGAGTAGAAGCCGGATGAACTGGCCACAAACGTTGTGGTGGACATTAGAATTTTTTGAAATTCTAGAAAGTAATATTCTGGTGATTTCATATTTATGGCGTGAGGCTTATTGCGGACACACAATTATTTACTTTGATTAAATCGAAATACAAACCTATTTTTTTTGATAAAATATATGTGAAATTAGAATATATATTTCTATTATTTGCGATTATTTTTGTGCAAATTCATCGTGGGTGATTGTTTTATCGATAAAAGACAGCATTCTTTTCCGTCTTTGACTGTGCAAAGGGTTGCCTGTCTTTCCTTCCAAAGGAAACATGTCGCGAGAATGATTTCCCTGATTCAAAAATCATACATCTTCGTTTTTCTACAGGCAGCGCTCTCATGCTGAAGCGAGGAGGATTATCTTTTGAGTGGAGCAAACGACTAATGAAAAACGATGGATGCATCGTTTTCTAAGTCATCCATGAGCTTCAAAATTGTGGTGTGTGTGAACCCAAATAGGGCTTTGAGAGGGGCTTTATCCGCTCTTGATTAAGTTTTTCGCCTAAACAATCTTGGCATTGTTAATGCAACATGAAAATCTATTGACAGAGATTTAATTCCTATCCCGTAATAAGAATACAAAAAATCTTTCGGGGGAGTAGTGAAGAGATGACGTCGAATGAGAGACTTTGCTCTGAATTATGGCCGAAGTTTTTCCCTTTTTAAGCCCCCCCGACTGCATCGATGAGCCTGACGCATTGATGCAGTTATGACGTCTTCGGATCACCGCCCCGAGACCCTGTCTCATGAAGTTTTATGTGAACCGCGAAAATCTCTCCTAACTGATCAGGATAACAGTTTGTGAAAAAACGCCTTCAGCACGCTCTCGCACTTTCTGGGGTCTTGCTCAGTAGTGTCTGCGCATTTTCCTTGTCTCAAGCGCATGCGCAATCCCAGGAGGCATTGTCTTCCAGCCCGGTTTTGCTGCCTGTTCCCGCCCACGTGAGTTTGAGCAGTCGATCCGTTCCCTTCCAAGGCGTGAAGGTCGTTTGGGACGGAAAAGCCACAGCTCTTGAACAGCGAGCCGTGGCCCGGTTTCTCGGCCGACTGGAAAAATTACATGGCGGTTCAGATAACACCGAACCCAAAACCGTCCTGCATATTCGAGCCGGGCAGGACCCTGCTTATCTGACGGTAAATGAACGGGAAGGATACAGTCTGTCCGTAAAGGGGCAGAATATTCAACTTGAGGCAGGTGGACCGGCCGGCGTGATCCACGGCCTCGCTACTCTTCTGCAGCTTGTGCAGCCAGGTCCGTCAGGTCGCCAGATTGCTGAGGGCGATATTCAGGATGCCCCGCGGTTTTCCTGGCGTGGCCTCATGATTGATGTCTCCCGACATTTCATGTCTGTCGAAACTATGGAGCGCCAGCTTGATGCGATGGAACTCACAAAGCTCAACGTTCTACACTGGCATCTGAGTGATGGGACGGGCTTCCGGATCCAGAGCCTTCGTTACCCGAAGCTTCAGGATATTGGCGCCCATCACCAGTATTATACGCAATCCCAGGTCCGAAGCATTGTCCAATATGCTGCCGATCGTGGGATCAGGGTGGTTCCGGAGATCGACATTCCCGGCCATACTCTCTCTCTCTTGCAAGCCTACCCAGAGCTGGCAGCGCAACAACCCGTGTTGGTGACTGATGCCGCGGGCAGAGCATGTACGACGAGTTCAGCGGATGGGCAGACAACGACGAACTGTAGCCGCAGACCCAATCTGAATAACGCGGCACTGAACCCGGTCAGTCCTCAGGTCATTGATTTTGCGGCAAATCTCTATGCCGAAATCGGAAGGCTTTTTCCGGATCGCTACATCCATTCGGGTGGGGACGAGGTTCAGGATCAGCAGTGGCTGGATAACCCGGCGATCGTCTCTTACATGAAGGCCAATGGCTATAAGGATGTCCCAGCGCTTCAGGCAGCCTTCACGGCCAAGATTGAAAAGGCTTTGGCCGCGCAAGGCAAGATCATGATGGGGTGGGACGAAGTTAGCGAAGCGCCCATTCCGAAAGATGTTGTGGTTGAAGTCTGGCGAAACGCGAAATGGACTGGGTCTGCCACGAAGGCCGGCCATCCGGTAGTAGTGTCTGCCGGATACTATCTGGATCTTCTGTACTCCTCAGCCAACCACTATGCCGTTGATCCGGATGCGACGCGCCCGGCTAATATAAGCGCTGAAGACGCCGAGCGGCTGCGTCATCAAACGTTGGATCGCCTGGAACGTGCTTTTGCTCCAGATCCGGATATGGCGCCTCTGGACGAAGCCCAACGCAAGCTGGTCCTGGGCGGGGAAGCGCCGTTGTGGGCGGAAATTGTATCTGATGAGATGCTGGATGCACGGCTATGGCCGCGTTCGGCAGCGATTGCTGAACGCTTCTGGTCGCCGGAAACAGTTCAGGATGTTGACGATCTGTATCGTAGGCTTCCCGTTGTCATGAATGAACTCGAGAGCACGGGCCTTCTCGCACGCGAGCATACGGACCGGATGATTGCAGAACTCACACCGAGCAACATTACTCCACTTACGGTGCTAACGTCCGTAACCGTGCCGGTGCAGAACTATGCGTTGAACCATTTGGCAGGCCCCACAGGGGATGCGATGCTCAAAAGTCCAGCCGCTATTGCTTCGCCGGATAGCTTCAGCGCCATAGAATTCAACGCTCTGGCGAAGCGCTATGCCGCAGGGGACAAGAGTGCCGCCGCTGAGCTTCGAGCCTCCTTAAGTGTCTGGGCAGCTAATGATGCAGCTTATACACAAGTTGCGACGACGCCTCAGCTCCAGTTGGCTGAGCCTGTCTCCAAGCAGCTCTCTCAATTGGCGTTGATCGGGCTGGAGGCAATGGAACCTGGAGCTCATAATCGTGCCTGGCACAAAAAGGCTCAGCACTTGCTGGCGGAACAGGATTTGACGTTGATCGACCCAACAAGCTTTGCAGGAAAGGAGCGCGTTATTCCGCCGAGCGGTTTGCTGATTGCTATCGTTCCAGGAATTCACGCACTGGTTCAAAGCGCCAGGTAAGGTTTGCTATTTCCGGCGCAACGGGGTTCATACCCAGCGCCGGATTAAGTCTTCTGTTTCTATTATGGTCGAGAACCTGATGAAAATTGACGGGGCAGAGAATAAAAATCTTGCCCCGCTACGCCTTACAGACAATCCGTCAAAGCCATCAGTTCAGGATCGTGCTTCATTTGCCAATCGATGGCTTCGCGCGCGACTAACGCGGATGCTGCGTCTTCATCTAAAATGACCAAGCACGATGGATGGTATTGCAATGCTGATCCTGGGACAGCTGCAGTAACCGGCCCTTCAATCATCTGTGCGGCAATTTGCGCCTTAGCTGGGCCCGTGACGACCATGAGAGCCATATGTGACTCAAGGATTGTTGCTGTTCCCATCGTGATGGCCCGAGAGGGAACGCTGTCTGGGTTGCCCCCAAACATCTCCGCGTTCTGCTCAAGTGTGGTCTGAGCAAGAGTGATGGCGCGTGTTCGGCAGTTTAGTGAAGAAAGTGGTTCATTGAACCCAATATGTCCATTTTGGCCTAACCCGAGAAGTTGAAGGTCGATACCTCCAGCCTGAGCAATAGCGGCTTCGTAATTTTTGGCTTCTGCGTCTACGTCACTTGCCGCACCATTAGGAACGTGCGTGCTGTTCGGCGAAACATTAACTTTCGAAAACAAATGCTCCTGCATGTAATAATGGTAAGACTGCTCGTTCGCAGCATCTAGCCCAATATATTCATCCAGATTGAATGTTGTTACGGACGAAAAATCCAAATTGCTTTTACGGTGTTCCGTAACAAGAAGCTTATAGATTGCTTCCATTGTGCGCCCGGTTGCGAGCCCAAGGACGGATGCGGGTTTCTTCACTATCTGACGCTTCAAAACATGGGCGGCGACAGTTCGAGCGGATGCCGCATCCGGGCAAATCAAGATTTTCATGCCTCGGGAGCTCCTGCAGGCGTTTTGACAAGGTTAGCGAGCGTTGGTTGAGTTTTTATCAGGATAACAGTCATCCAAAGCCCGATGAAGAGGTAGGATGGGATTACTAGTCCCATAAAGGCCGAAGTTGTTCCAAGCTCTGGGATCAGATGAACAAAGATCTGAGGGAGCACAGCGCCTCCGGAAAAGGCCATGACCAGAAAGGCTGTTGCCTTTGCGCCGTCAGCACCGGCTTCTGCGAGTACAATGGGAAAGAGGGCAGGTAGGATCATGGCATTGGTGAAGCCCAGTAATGCTACACACAACACAGGTGCGATCCCATGTGTCGTTAGCGCTATCAGGCAGATGAGGATCCCAACAATGCAAGACACAATCATGTAGCGTTCCTGGCTAATAAATTGCGGAACGACGACCATACCAACAAGATATCCAGCCATCATTGATGCGAGCGTCATAGCCGTCAGATACTTGGTTACATCGAGAGAGAGGCCGTGAGAGCGCCCAAAAAGCCCAATCGCATCCCCTGCCAAAACCTCAATGCCCACGTAGAGGAACATGGCAAGTACCCCAGTGGCTAGTCTCAGCGAATTCCTGCGGCGCCCTGAACTTTGTGCTGGAACGTCTTGCTCCATTGTAATTTCAGGGAGAGAAGATCGCGCAACAAGAAATGCCAACAGCCCGAGCAGGCCAGCCATCACGCGGTACGGCGTATGTACGGCATTGGTAAAGCCTGTGAGAATAGCGTCACGTTCCGGTCCGGCAGGTGTGTTATGGATGCTGGCCGCAACGTCTCCGACGTGCGGCATGACGATAATTGCGAACAGGGCAGGGGCTACAATGCCTGCAAACTTGTTCGCCACCCCCATAATGGCAATTCGCTGAGCCGCACGGTCGTGATCGCCAAGGAAGCTGACATAGGGATTGATTGTGATTTGAAGGAGCGAGAGACCTGCGCCAATCACAGTCAATCCGCTGAGCGCCCCTGCATACCAACGTGCGTTAACACACTCCCCGAACAGGCCGGTGCCAAGAGCCATAATGGCCAGCGATACAACCAGGCCATGTCGCAAGCCAATCCGCTTGGATAGCAAGGTCGCGGGAAGGGGAAAGACAAAATATGCAAGATAAAAACACACGGGAACAAGAAAGGATGCCACGTCACTAAGGTTGAAGGCAACCTGTACAAAAGTGATGAGGGGTCCATTCAGCCAGGTAACAAACCCTATGCTGAAAAAAAGGGCGGCCATGATAAGAACAGGCCGCCATCCATAAGCCCCGGCAGGGCTCGATATGGGAAACTTGAACAAAAGATCGCCCTCTCAATAGGCTGCTGACCAGTATTGATGTGATCAGCAGCCTGTCGTGGGAATTAGAAGCCTGTGGAAAGCGAGACCATCGCCGCGAACACGCCACCAACATAATAAACTGGTGCGCTGGCATTTGCGGTCGCACCTGTGGAAGTCAGGTGGGCCTTGGCATTGGAGGTGTAGCTCGAACCGGATAGATAATGGTTGTCGCCAAGGTTGGTGAGGTTCAACTGAATCTGTGGGTGCTTGATACGCCCATAAGAGTTCATACGGTAACCAAGTGCGATGTTTGACGTAATGTACGACGGCATCTTCTGGTCGTTCATGAACGTCGTGTACTGGGAGTCCACATATCGCAGATCAAAGTTGCCGAAGAAGTGCCCGTCATCATAGTTCAGGCCGACTGCAGCAGTGAACTTCGGGGCGCCAACCGCAATCTTGCCGGCCGTCGGCAGGAGACCGCTGCCTGTGTTGAAGTCATTATCAAACGTGGAGTGCAGGAACTGACCAGACACATAGGGGCTGAAGTGGTGCCAGCGCGCCAGTCCAAATTCGGCCTGAACACCACGAGACGTCTGGCCACCAATATTGATCGGGGACGCAACCATCATGTTCGTACCCGGGATGTAGCCCGTTGATGTAACCTGATGGTTCGTGATGTTGATGTTAAACAGTGACATCGCAAAGTTGTAGAGTTTGTCCTGGTGACGATAGCCAATTTCTTCGCTGATCGAATATTCAGGTTTCAGGCTCTGCGGCTGCATCACAGCATGGGCGGAGTTCGGATCGAAAATTTGGGAATAGGCTTCAACAGACTCTGGTGCACGGAAAGACGTGGTGCCGTTGATATAGATCTGATCCTGCTTGGTGATCTGATAGCTGGCAGAGAACTGCGGCAGCGGCTCGAAATAGTTACCCTGCATCTTGTAAGGATCAGCGCCTGGGATTAGGTTGGTACCCTGACGTGACACCATGGCAACCCGGAAGCCCGCGCTAAGCGTGAGCTTATCGTTCAGCAGCTTCTGGGTGTCAGCAATAAACAGCGTGTTGACCTGCTGCATGAAATTCAGGTCGTAACCGGACAAGATCTTGCCGTTTAGTCGAATCACGCCACCTGAGAGCCCCACACCGTTTGCGTTGACAGGCGTGAAATCTGAAAGCTCTTCATGTGTTGTATACGCATACCACCAGCCGAACGAGAAGGTATTGCTTCTGCTGATGTTCCAATCTGCAGAAGTATTGAGGCCACCAGTCTTTTGATTCCACGGGTCACGGCTGGACGTCAGGATGTTGCCATTGACAACCGTTCCACGGTCAAGATTACCGTATTGCTGTGTTCCGTAATATCCGCCACTCGCAGGAATGTTCTCGCCACCAAGAGAGGGACCGAACTGGTGCACATAGTATGGTGTTACCTGGAGATGCAGGTGATCTGAGAGTGTAAAGTGCATTGGCACGACGACGAGCTGCTGATTCAGGTTCTGCTGGTTCAGCTTGTAATAAGAGGCATTTCCCGGAGAGAAAGTCGGGGAGTAGGCAAAGCCGACGCCGTATTGCTTCCACTGCGCCATCGTTGGCGACCGCCATGATGTTGCCTGCTGACGGTTATAGGAGAACATTGCTGAGATGCTGTTTCCGTCGCCCCACTCTTTTACGAACTTTGAATCGACGTGATAACGGAATAGGCCACCTGGTCCACGGGCGCCGTTGTTATAACTCGTGTGCGAGAATGACACGAACCCACGGATGCCCGAGTTTCCAATATTGCCCGTTTCGAGGCGAAGAAATTCTTTGTTAAAGCTGTATGACCCGCCAGCAACATCGATAAAGCCACCAGCTTTCTTCGATGGATTGAGAGCAGACGCTGTGATCTGCCCACCGACAGCATTGTAGAATGGTGCATTTAGATCAGGCGATCCCTGAGAAACCGTGACAGCCCCAAGGTTCTCTGTATCAACCAGCGTGCTGGTATAAGGCGCATAGTTGATCGGATCGGCGAGGGGAGCGCCTTCGAACAGGTAGCCAATCTGCGTCTGGTTCAAGCCCCGCATCTGAATATGATCGCCAGTAATGCCGTAGGGATCCTGACTCGAAACGGTAACGCCAGGAAGGTCCGCAACCAGTGACGTGATATTGGAAGAGGGTGACTGCTTGGCGATAAAGTCACGCGTGATTCCACTCTGGGATCGTGGAGCCGTCTGATGCGGCATGAGACCGCCGCCAGGGGTGCGGTTCGTAACGCCCGTTGCCGATAGGGAATGGGTTGTAACGGAAATCTCTTCTACCGACGGGGTGAATTGCCCCAGAACGGAGGGGCCTGGGCTTGAAGAGTTGGAATGTCGCGACGTGGCAGAAGCCTTGGTGGTTGAGGAGCCTTTGGATGAGGCGGGGGCAGCTTTGTTATCCTGTGCGTTAGCACTCACGCTCACGAGGCTAGCCATCGTGACACAGGAAACCAAAAGCTGACGGAATGTTATGCGCATTGTGACAACTCCACTCTACGGCCCGTCTCAGCGCCGATCTTTCGTTTCTTTATGGCAATCATCATGCAGAGCCGTGTTTTAGTACGCAATAGGTCTCAAAGAAGCGAAACTTAATTCATAATGCGAACAAAACAATTTTCGATCTGCATTCAAAACTGTTGCTAAAAAAGCACGAATTTTGGTGGTTTCTTTTGTCTAGGGTGGCTTCAAACGTCGTCTTGGCCAAAAATGAAATATCGTGCGGCCAAACTTGCCGCCCCTCTCGCAAAGCTATCTGGCTCAAAATCGCGGAAGTGGATCATGGTCCGAGCGCCAACGCGGTTCAGAATGTGGGATTCTGCTTCATGGAGAAGTGCATGCCCATAGACCCCGTTTCTCAGTGCTGTGTCGAGCATGACTACAACGTGGCTTGGATCCAGCATCTGGATGAGTTGCGCTGTCGCGATACCCATGGCTGATCCTGCGCGATGCAGAATTGTCAGTGCTTCAGGGTTGCCGCTTGTAGCCAAAGTTGTGAGCTCCTGAGCGCTGGTTGGAAGCCCAATCTTTCGTGCTGAATTGGATATGGCGAGCAGTGACGCAACTGTCTCCAGGCACCCTTTGTTACCGCATCGACAGGGAAGGGCATCGGAATTTTCCAGCGTTACCGGGGCGTGTGAGATTTCTCCGGCTCCGCCCGAGTTGCCCCAGAGTAGTTTCCCGTTGACGATATGCGCACAGCCGATGCCGTGGCTGACGAAAACCATGCTGAAATCGGGGCTCCCTCTGAGAGGCCCAAAGAGTTCCTCACCGAGGATCAGGGCTTTGGCATCGTTTTCAACCCATGTCGGTAGCCCGGTCTTCTCTGCCATGGCTGTGCCGATGTTGACGTCCCTCCACCCCAGGGCAGTGCAAGCGACGCAGGTATGTCTGTCTCGAGAGACGAACCCGGGAAGCGCAATTCCAATCCCTGAAAGCTTGTCTCCGGCTTCTCCCATGGTCTGCCGTAGTTGCTCAGTTGCTCTGGCAAGGGCACTGATGCACTCATCTGGATCGGTTGGGCGAGGCAGCTCTACACGTGCATGTACTGTGCCGTGTAGATCGGTCAGCACGAGCACCATCGGATCGTCCTGCATGGAAATGCCTATAAACCAGGCAGCATCCGCTCTGACGGCGAGGGAGACAGACGGCCGACCTACTCCGAAAACGAGTTCCCGTTCGGAGAGGATGTCTTTGTCGAGGAGATCTCGGACCAATCCGGAAATAGTCGCTTTGCTGAGCCCCAGGAATTGAGCCAGCTCGGTTCGACTTTTTGAGCCTTCACGACTGAGAGTGCTGAGGATCTGGTAGTGGCCAGCTGAAAGCATTGGTTTTCCTGCTCGTCTCGCAGGAGACGCTAGGTGTGAGATAATTTTTTATCTAAATTATAAACCGTAGAATTACATCAACATATTTACAAAGAACGTCTCGCTCTTTAACCGGATAACGAACGTGGTGAATCTGCCTCACTAAAATTGCTTCGCCGACGAGACTGCTACTGCACGTTTCAGACGGGGCTGCCTCATTCTTAAGCGGACGCATATATGATTCTCTGTGCAGACATAGGTGGTTCATTCATCGATTTTGCCGCTGTGAGGCCAGGAGGCAAACTGGAACACAGAACCGCTGTGCCGACGCCAGTTAATGACCTGACCGCGTTTGTAGACGCTCTCGTCGAACTGTGTCGGCCATGGCCGGAAGTTCCCCTGCATATCGCTATTGCAGGTGTTGAAAATCCTGAAACTGGCATTGTTCATGCCGCCAATATTCCCTGCCTTAAGCAAGCGTCCTTAGGGGAGTTCTTACAAGCCAAGGCCAATAGGCGAGTTCTGATTGCCAATGATGCAGATTGTTTCGCTCTGGCGGAAGCAAGATTTGGCGTCGCGAAGGGGCATCAAAACGTATTCGGCATTATTCTGGGAACGGGTATTGGTGGCGGCCATATACTCAGCGGGAAAATCGTAACTGGCCTGGGCGGAATCACAGGTGAATGGGGGCATTCTCCTACTGTGCTGCCACCGCCATTCATGAATTGTGAGCCTGATCATTCAAATATTGTTCCACTCTTTAAGTGTGGATGTGGGCAGGCAGGGTGCCTGGACACAATAGCAGGAGCCCGCGCGCTTGAGCGCCTGCACCTCTGGGCTGGAGGAGACGTTTCCGATAGCCGCAGCATTCTGACCGCGTGGGAAGGAGGAGACCTTCAAGCTGAAAGGACGATGACGGTTTACCTGTCTTACGTTTCTGCTGCTCTCGCGCATGTCGTTAACATTACGGGATGCACGATCATTCCGGTGGGAGGCGGCTTGGGCAACTCCAAGAGCCTTATAGCGGCGATCGATCGTGCCGTGAGAGAGAAAATTCTTTACCCGACTGAAGCGCCACTTCTCATTCAGGCAACACTCGGGACGGAAGCCGGATTGCTGGGGGCAGCCTGCCTCACTGAAGTGTAGGCAAACGCGCATTACTTAATAAGGGCTTGTCTCTCGTATTGGAGGAATCTCATCATGGTTCCTTCTCGCCTGATTATACGCGGCGGCAGACCAGTTGAGTTTTTGCTATAGACAAAAGACGCTATTGCGCGCCTCCAAAGCACTTAACCCAGTTAGACCCGCCCTGACTTTCAGCTCATTGTGTTCGCAAAATTACAGTGACGTACCTCATGGCAAACGATTGCACACAATCCGTTCCTTCTTCATAATAAAATTCATCTCAAGTGCGTCTATTCCGATCCTCAGCTTTAGAGAGCGGCAACAGAAAGAGCCTGTATGAAAACCGGGACTGATCTGATCACGTTTTATAATCCCGAGTTCTGGGGGGTAACTTCCGAAGACGAAATCGCACGTCTCGCAGAAAAAGACCCTTCCTTCTTCTGGACAAAAATTCTGGATACTCAGGCAGGAACGGGTGTAAGCGGGATAGAGCTGACATTTCCTCCATTTGACTGGAAAAATGCGATGGAAGCCTTTGGTTCCAAAGAGAATCTGGTACAGGAACTGAAAAATAGAGACCTTTCTATATGGTCCAGCTTTTTCGCAGACCTCGACCGTATTCCACTGTCCGAGCACCGCGCTGCAGAAAAGCAAATTCTCACATCGGTTGCCGAAGCAGCAGCATTCCTGTCTTCCGTTGGCGGAAAAGTGCTGGTTGTCGGCCTTCCTTGCCGTACGACATGGCTTTCTGAGCCGGTTCAGTTTGTCGATATGGCGCTTGCCCAACCTATGGCGGATCTGTTGAATCGTATGGGGGCTGTGACTGCTCGTGCAGGCGTAGCTCTCGCATTGCACACCGAAGCAAATTCCGTTTTTTGCGTTCCACGAGATGTGGATCTGTTTATGCTTCTAACTGACCCACGCTATGTTTCTCTCTGTCTGGATCCTGCGCACATTACCATTGAGGGTGGAGATCCGGTTAAACTCCTGGAGCGACATCTTGAGCGTGTGGTGGCGATGCATTGGAAAGATGCGTCAGGTGTGATGCCGATCTCAGTTGAAATCAATGAGACCATTTATGCCCAGCATCGACCGTATTTCCGTCCGATAGGACAGGGAAGCGTCAATTTTGCGGAGTTGGCCACTCGATTAAAAAAATCTCCCCTAAAATGTGGCCCAATTCTGGAGATGGATTCTTGCGCTAATCCAGAAGAGGCGCTGAAAGACGGCGTTCAATTCATCAACACGATTTATGACAGCCTTGAAGGGGCGTCTGCATGAACCGCACCGTGTATGATGTGATCGTTGTGGGATCCGGTGCTGCTGGCAGTTTCGCTGCGAAAGAGCTCGCCGAACAGGGTCTATCGGTGTTGGTTCTGGAGGCTGGCCAGCGGCTTAGGCAATCTGATGTCGAGCCACGTTCTGGTCGAAACTGGTCTCATACAGCCCTTTTTCCTCGTGTGAAGGCAACGCTCTTGGGGCAGCCTATTCAGGCCCGCGTCGCATTTTTCAAAGAGCAACTCCGGCATCTTTTCGTCAATGATTGGGCACATGGCTACACGACACCAAAAGACAGGCCGTTT
The DNA here is from genome assembly GCF_032913585.1 of Gluconobacter sp. GP1. Taxonomy (NCBI): domain Bacteria; kingdom Pseudomonadati; phylum Pseudomonadota; class Alphaproteobacteria; order Acetobacterales; family Acetobacteraceae; genus Gluconobacter; species Gluconobacter sp. GP1. Next base: position 674,359 of record NZ_JASGXC010000001.1, on the reverse strand, counting down.
CTCTGGATCCGCGGCAGGCAGACAGGGGGGCGATTACACGTCTTTGGGCGCGTTTTATTTCGTTGGTCCGATACAGACTTCAAAGGTCGAAGTCTTGGAACAGGACCTGAAGACTGGCCATTGTCCTACGCTGACATTGCGCCGTTCTACGAGAAAGTAGAGCGTTTCCTTGGAATTTGCGGGAATGATGACGGTGTAGAGACCGCGCCCGACGGAATCATGGCAGAGCCTGCGATCCTGACGCCGGAAGAAAAAGGATTTCGAGCTGCTCTGAAGGCACGGTGGGCAGATCGACACACAGTGGCGTGGCGGTTCAACCGTTACAAAAGCTCCCCTTTGCCTGCTGGCTTGGAAGCGGCTCTCGCGAGTGGCCGCACGACACTTCAGTCTGAAGCGATTGTGGAGAAGATTGAAAGCGATTCAGACAGCGGAAGAGCGAGAGGCGTAACATTTGTCCATCGCCGCACTCGCAAACGGCACACGATCTCCGCAAAAGCCGTCGTTGTTTGCGCTTCCCCCATTGAAAGTGTCCGGCTGCTTCTGAATTCCCGTAGTGCAAGACATCCTTCCGGGCTCGGAAACAGTTCAGGCGTCCTGGGTAGATATTTTATGGATCAATGTGCCAGCCTGATGTTTGGGCGCTGGCCTGCGATCGTACGTGAAGGCCAGCCGGAAACTCTTCCAGAACATCCTTTATTTGGCGCGACCGGGGGAATGTATGTGCCTCGATATGAAAATACTGCCGATCATCACGATGCCTCTTTCACCGGTGGCTATACCTATCAGGGGTCGATTGGGCGTTATGATGGACCGGATGCGCAGGGATATCTGCCTGTCACCATGATGTGCTTCGGTGAAATGCTTCCTTATGAAGACAATCGGATTACGCTGAATTATTCCAGAAAGGATCGATGGGGTATTCCCCTTCCTCACATCAGTTGCGGCATCCATTCCAACGAGCGGGCGATGTTAAAGCGCCAAATCCAGGATAGTGCTGACATGATAGAAAGTGGCGGCGGGCTGGTTGATTTCTGGGCTTCCCCCTTAGGTTTAGGGCAGAAAGGCGCTGGGATGTATCCCGCACAAGTCTGGCCAATCCGGTGGTTCATGCGCAAAATGTTTCCGAAAAGTCTGGTAGTGGGCGCCGCCATACATGAAAGTGGGGGTGCTAGAATGGGAAGCGACCCAGCGACTTCATATCTGAATCCGTATGGGCAATGCTGGGAAGTTCCCAACCTGTATGTCACGGATGCATCCAGCTTCCCGACAGGCGGATCACTCGGCACCACATTAACAGTTATGGCGCTCAGTATTCGGGCGTGTGAGCATCTGGCTGCAGAATTAAAAGCGGGGCGCCTCTAAAACAGAGTTCTGCAACACATTCAGAGCTTCCTTCTGCCATTGGAGAGTCGTGATGACAGGCCAGCCAAACGAGATCTCTCGCCGTGAAAAAGTGGCCTATGGTTGTGGAGACCTGTCTTCCAATCTGATGTGGGGTCTGACGTCAGCATATCTGATGTTTTACTACACCGATATCTACGGTATTCCGGCAGCCTCTGTTGCCTGGATCCTACTCATTGCACGCGTGTTCGATGCATTCTGCGATCCAGCAATCGGCTGGGTGGTGGATCGAAAAGGTGGACTCTTTATTCGGCCGTTGATCCGGAATTTGGCAATTCCGCTCGGTATTGCTGATTTTTTTTGTTTCCTGCCGTTACCGCTTTCGCCCACGGGAAAAATACTGTGGGCAGGGGGAACGTATATTATATTCGGCGCAGTATATTCCTGTATCAACACGCCTTACGGTGCTCTCGCTCCCATGATGACCAAGTCAGCGCGCGAACGGGTTGATCTGAATTCGTTCAGAATGATGGGCTGTCAGGTTGGGCAGTTTTGTATTGCCGCGTTAACCATTCCTGCCATTACGTGGCTAGGTGGGGGGAGCAGCATAGCTCATCGGCAGCGGGGAATTACGATATTCGTCCTGCTACTTTCCTGCGTAGGTATTGTTCTATGGCGGATGGTATCCACAAATTGTGTTGCGCGTTATCCAACAACTCCTGCGCGCCATGACGTCCGTAAAACCTTGAGATTACTGTTTAAAAACAGACTCTGGCTCATTTGCAACACTATCGTATTTCAACAGTTTATTGTCATTGCCACACTGTACGGGTTTGCAATTTACTATGTGAAATGTGTGCTCGGTGGAACTGATGCCTTGGGCGGAGCGGTCCTCACGCTTGCAAGTGTCTGCAGCTTTACAGGAGCATTCTTCTGTCCAATAAGCTCGCGCCGTTTCGGGATCATGAAGACAGCTTTCGCGGCAACAGTGGTCCAGGGCATAGCTTATGTAACCATGCTCCTTTGCGGAGCATGGTTGCCGGGATTTTTGATAGCTTTTGTGGCGTTGGCTTTAGGGCAGGGGCTGATGTCCCCCATATCGTATGTTTTCCTTGCAGCCGCAATTGATAATGGCCGTACGGTTGACGGGACCGGTGCCGCAGGCCTGGCGTATTCGATCAATACATTGATTTCAAAAGTGTCTATGGGCGTCACTGGCTTCGTTCTGGCACTCTGCCTGTCCTATGGTCATTATGACGCTACATCTCTAGTGCTAAACCAGAGCACCGCTGCGTGGGTCACCGCGGGATTTGTTATTCTACCTCTGGTGTCCGTCATCATACAGTATGGCCTTTTATTGCTCTGGAAATCAGTTCGAGGAACAGAAAAAGAGTTTCCTGTTACTTCTCATTGACTATGCCTTCACTGCAAAAAATAAAGTTTGTGTCAAAAATTACGAATCTTCTGTCAGCGGTGATTAATGGCATATGTATGGAATAATCAGATAGCGACGCAGCAAAGATGCAAAAGGTTAATTCTGCATCTTCGCTGCCACTGACACATGGCTTCTGATACTGACCTCCGACGCAACTTAACCTGCGGAAGACGTAGGTTTCGTGCTTTTCAAATCTGACCGACGGCTGAAAAAGAACGCATAGAGGGACGGGAGGACCAGAAGCGTGAGCAGCGTTGACGACACCAGTCCACCAATCACGACGGTTGCCAGCGGCCGTTCTACTTCGGCTCCGGCACTCCCGGAAAATGCCATGGGAAAAAAGCCCAGGCTCGCCACGGACGCGGTTGCGATAACGGGGCGCAACCGAACCCGAGCAGCCTCGAATGCTGCTTGAGCGGCCTCCATGCCTTCGTCCCGATAGGTCCGGATCTGGGACACCAGGACCACACCATTAAGGATGGCAACGCCAAACAGGGCAATGAAACCAATACCGGCTGCAATACTGAAAGGCATACCTCGTATAGCGAGCGCCAGAATGCCGCCCGTTGCGGCCACAGGAAGGTTCACGAACACCAGAGCTGCCGTACCCAAAGAAGAAAGTGCGGCCACCAAAAGGATAAAAATAAGGGCAAGCGCGATTGGCACGACGATAGCGAGCCGTCGGCTGGCAGATTCAAGGTTCCGGAACTGACCCGCCCAGGACATCCGGTATCCCGGGGGCAGGACAACCTGCTTTTCAACTGCTGCCTGTGCGGCCTTCACAAAGCTCGCGACATCTCGCCCACGGACGTTAGCCTGTACAATGATACGTCTGCGCAGGCTGTCACGATCTATGCGGGACGTCCCATCAACTAGCGAAATATGGGCAACTTCGTTGAGCAGAACCCAGCCGGCTCCATCTGCGCGTCGTACTTGGAGCCGGCCCACGCGATCCATGGATTTTACAGCGTCGCTCGCAAACTGGACCTGAGCCGGAATAATGGCGTTTTCCAGCGTAATGAACGTGCCTGTATGGCCGCCAATGGCCTCTATGGTTTGAAGAATGTCCGAGACATTCACCCCAAGACGAGCCGCTGAGTCCCGATCTACGTCAACATGCATGTAGGACATCGTGCCCTCACTGGCGGAGTTCACATCCGCTGCACCCGGGACGCTGTTGATTGCCTTGATCGTTGTATTGGCCAGCCGTGACAGTGTCTCCAGATCATCTCCGTAGATTGAAATTGCGAGCTGCGTTCTGACGCCGGAGAGGAGGTCGTCCATTCGCATCTGGATAGGCTGCGTCCAGGAGTAATCTGCGTCTGGCAGGCGCTCATTCAGGGCGGCGCTCATCTTTTTGACAAGCCCAGCTTCAGTCCCGGCCGTTGTCCATTCCGATCTGGGCTTGAGAAACACGAACGTATCTGTTTCAGCGGTACCCATAGGATCTGTGGGGATGGCTGAGGTTCCCGTGTTGCTGACCACAGTTGCAACGTCAGGGAAGCTCTTGAGAATACGCTCTTCCTCAGTCACGCCCCGTAAAACTGTATCCAGCGAGGCGCTCGGAAGCCGTAGTGATGTGACGAGAAGAGACCCTTCATCAAGCTGGGGAACAAACTCACCGCCAAGGCGCGACGCAACAAGTACGGCTATGGCGAATGTTGTGAGTGTAATGCCAGTCAGGAGTTTCGCGTGGTGTTCGCTCCAGGCAAGTGCGGGTTCGTAGTAGCGGCGTACAAATCGCACAAAGCGTGTTTCCCGATCGACCAGACCAAACCGCATGACCAATGCCGCGAGTGTCGGGATGCAGATGACGCAGTAAAGAAGGGACGCAACCAGCGCCATAATGACCGTCTGGGCCATCGGCCTGAACATCTTCCCCTCAATTCCCTGAAGGGTGAGGATGGGAAGATAGACGATAATGATGATGAAAATTGCAAAGCTGACAGGGCGGATAACGCTCAGGAGTGCATGATGAGCGAGTGTTTTGAAGTCGTTCTTGTTGGTGGCTTTGTCCCGGGTGGCCAGAAGATGCTCCACGACAACGAGCGAACTGTCGACGATCATGCCGAAATCTATGGCCCCGAGACTTAGTAGATTGGCAGAGACGCCAAACCACCGCATACCCGCCATGGCGAATATCAGGGCTGCCGGGATAACAGACGCAATGACAAAAGCAGCTCGCCAGTCGCCCAGGACAACAATCAGAACGCCAATTACCAGAATGGCGCCGATCACCAGGTTTTCCTTGACCGTTCCGATTGTTTCAGAGGTCAGGCTGGCCCGCGTATAAAACGGGTCAAGCTTGATGCCGGGTGGAAGAGACTGCCGAATTTCTGGAAGGGCTGCATTGATCGCGTCCAGAGTGGCATTTGAGCTGGCCCCATTCTGCATCAGAACGACGCCATTGACGATCTCGCCCTTACCGTCACGCGTCACGGCACCCAGACGCGTACGGGAGCCGAGAGCAACTTTCCCCATATCGCGGATCCGAATGACATGGCCACGGGGGCCCGTTTTGACGGGTATCAGGCCGAATGCGTCGAGGCCCGTCACCCGCGCACGAGCGACGATCACCTGCTGCTCATCATGATGAGCAATCCAGCCTCCGCCGGACGATGCGTTATTGGTCTCAATAGCCTGATCGATGTCCTGGATAGATACGCCGTATGCAACCATTCTGGACGGGGCGAGCGTCAGTTCGAAGGTTTCTTCCGCACCACCATTGACATTGACGTCAACGACGCCCGGAACGAGCTTCAGCTGGGGCACAACGGTCCACGTCATGATCCGATTGAGATCGGTGAGGGAATAGCCTGCTCCCATGATCTGAATCTGCATGATCTCGCCCATACCGGTGGCAAGAGGGCCCATCGTGATGGATATTCCGGGAACCGAGATCGTATCCCGCGCCTGCTGCAGACGCTGACTGACGCGTGTCCGATCCAGATCAATGTCTGTTGCATCCGAGAACTGCAGATAGACAGCGGACACACCCGTACGAGACACAGACCGAAGATCAGTGACCCCGGGTATCCCCGTGAGGTTTGTCTCAAGCGGGAAGGTGATAAGTTTTTCAACTTCCTCCGTTGCAAGACCCGGTGCCGTGACAGAAACCATGACCTGACGGGGAGAGATGTCGGGCACTGGTTCCACGGGCAAACCGGGAATAGTGAGAAGACCACCGACCAGCAGTGCGGCGACAAGGCCGAATAGGAGAAATGTATTTTTCTGAATGAACGCCAGCATATTTCAGTCGCCGCTCGAAGCTGAAAAAATGGCCGCGCTCTTGAGGGCAAAGCTGCCGCTACTTACGACTTTACTGTCGGGAGGCAGATCGCTCTGTACGACTGCTTCGTCGTCCGTTGAGAGGAGTATGTGCACGTCATGAGGCTGGAAGAGGGTGCCTCCAGAAGGGGTGTAGACCACGTCGTGGCCATTGAACTGCTGTATGGCGGTGGCCGGTACAATAATTCCTTTGGCGGCTTGGGCAGTCTCGAGTGTCGCATCAAGCATTGTGCCAGGTCTGAGATTAACGGCAGGTTTATCAAACGTACCAATAACCCGAAGCAACCCTGTGTCAGCATCTGCAACATCGTTAATAGTGCTGATCTTCGCAAAGACGGGCGGATGTTTCATATGACCTGACGGACGAACAGAAAAGCGTCCACCAATAACGAGATCCTGCGCATCCTCCGGTCGAATGCTCGCAACGATCCAGACTGATGAGAGGTCTGTTACATTTGCGACAACATCGCCGCTTGTAACATCATCAGCAACGGCAACACCAACGTTCTGAACGACGCCATCTACGGGGGAAATCAGCCGGGAGTCTTCACCATGCCCGATCGTCTCTGTTGCAGAGGTGAATTCTTCCTCAAGACGATGCTTGATGGTTTCACTATCAGCGCGCTTTGCGGCCAATGTAGCCTGTGCCTGCTGGAGCATAGCCAGACGGCGCAGGACTTCCCCGGATGAGACGGTGGTGCCGCTCAGGGAGCGCCCTCGTTGATAAGCTTTTTCAGCCTCTGAGACTGCCGCCCGGGCTGAACTTAATGCCGCATTTGTCTGCCCCTGTTCGAGATAGAGTTCATGCAGGGAATGATCAGTGTATGTCATCAGCACTTGCCCTTTCTGGACGCGTGCGCCTGGCGTGACGAGAACTTCAGTGACCTTGCCGCTTCCTGCAGGTCTGATCATCACCGAATGCGTTGAATTGGCCATGACACTGGCCATTGCAGGCAGGAGCGCGTGAAGTTCGCCGTATCTGACCGGCGAGACGGAGACGCTTTCACTTTGCTGCGCTAAGGCGCTCATATGGACAGGCTTGAGCCACGAAGGAGTTTCCGCCTGACAGGGCACGGACATGATGCCGAACATACAAAGCGGCAAAAAGCGTATGGTTTTCAAGGCAGTGTCCCTGTGGAAATACAGATACGCACGATGGCGCTATGCCAGGCAACCTCGGCCTGATTCAAGGTTAGGAGAGCACGCCACGCATCCGTTCTGGCGCGTAGTGCTTCAATAAGTGGTGTCTCACCAAGGCGCCATGAATGTTCCATGGCATCTGCACGCTTCATGGTCTGGGATGCACTTGTCTGCGATTGCAACAGCATTTCATGAGCCGCTTTCACCCGCGCCATAACTTGAACAAGTTCCGTATGAACGGCACGGCGTGCCTGAACTTCAGCACGCGTCGCTGCGGCGAGACGGTCCCGAGCAGCAGAGAGAAGGGGCGTATGTGTAACATCGCTGGGAAGAGGGACGCGCACATTCACGCCAACCTGTGTCGCCCACGGGCTGCCGTATTGCCCCTCATCAATTGCATCGATCCCTATTTCAGGATTGGGCATGAAGCTGGACCGGGCCAGATGCATGTCTTCCTCAGCGGCCACGACAGCGCGGTGAGCTGACTGTAGGCGAGGATCAAGGTTTTCCAGAGCCTGAAGATTGCCAGTCGGGATCCGGGCAAGCCAAGGCGCCTGTGCAGACAGAATATCAGGGAGACCTGGAATACCCAGAAGAGACAGTAACTCGGCGCGGGTTCGGGTTTGATTTTCTTCCGCTTCAGCGAGCTCCGAGCGAATATCCGCGAGCTGAGCATTGACTGCTTGCATCTCAACGCCGGTCGTTTCGCCTTGCGCCTTAGACTGAGATGTCAAAGACGCAATATGTTCCATCGACCGCACGAGCATATGCGCTGCTATGACGCGACGATCAGCCAAAATGGCCGCACCACTCTGTTCCAGCACGCGTACAGCAATTGCCATTCGCTCCACTTCAACGCGAGCAAGAGCGGCTTTGGCATCAGCCTGAGCCAGGTGCTCGGTTGCACTTCCCTGGCCAGGAAGCCAAAGCGGCACTGACACGCCCCCTTGCCACGTGATGTATCCCAGATTTGTCCCGGAGGCCCGATCGTCGCTGTAGCTTGCCGTCAGGATGGGCCCTCCCGCAAACCAGGATTTGGCTGCATCTGCGCGGGCATCGGCAGATTGAGCGTTAGTGGCAAGCTCCTGACGGACCGGATCGTTGTCCCAGGCAGCGCCCAGAGCCGTATGGAGTGGAATAACCGTGTCGTCTGCACTGAGGGCAAGCGTTGGAAACCAGCCAACTGAAAGCAGGCAGGCTAGGGCCATCCTGCGCGGCGCTACGAAGCAGAGATGTGCTGGAAACCGCACCTGTCTCGTTCCTTAAAAGTATTTCACAAGGAAAGAAAATTCCTGAATAGCGTCCTCGCGGCTCATCTTGCCATCGGCGACGGCATCAACGATGCATCGTTCAAGATGATCCTGCACGAGCAGGCGCTTGGCACCACGGATGGTGCTTTCGATAGCCGCAAGCTGTTGAGCAAGCTCAGAGCAGGAGCGACCTTCCTCCATCATCTCTATAACTTTGGCGATATGGCCGTGAGCCTGCTTGAGGCGAGGTTTGATGAAAGTGTGTGTTTCGTGTGCCATGTCTATTCCCTACCCTGAGGGGGAGGGGGTAGTAAAGTCCAACTTTCGCTTGTGGGCACAAAATTTATTAAGCGTGGCTCTCCATGTTCTTGCCGCCTCTATGCCTGCGGATAGCTCTCCAAAAACATGGGTAAGCCATCGTTTTAGCGACTTTCCGTCGGAAGTTAGGGGCCACGCAGCAGGGGGGGCATACACAAGGATGGCGCCAAATATGAGCAGGATCAATCATCCTAAGGTGCTCAAGATCTCGCTCTTGTGAAGGCCGCTATCGCTTTGCGTCAGATTGGTTTTTATTCTCCAATCGGCTCGGAGTGGGGCAGACGGTCTCCGTCCTGCCCCAACACGGTTTAGAAGCCGACTGAGACGCCGCCAAAGAGGCCGAAACCATCTCCCGGCTGCATGACCGACAACTGCTTACCCCCCGCAATGTATCCAGGCACTACGATGGAGGCATAATGCTTGTTGGTCAGATTGTTGAATGACAGGAATACCTGACGATGCTTTCCGGGCCATTCATAGCCAACATTGGCATTGTAGATATGATAGGACGGCGCGAAATAGGTATCGTCATAAGAGCCGGAAACCTTTGATGAAACCTGTGCATTGAACCCCGCATAGAAACCATTTTTCAGATCGAGGCGGACTTCTCCCTGATAAAAATGCGCTGGAATTCCCGGAAGTTTGTTGCGCCCGAACACAGCATCATTTTTGAAATGAAAATCCTGGTAGGTATAGGACTGTCGCAGACCTAATGTTCCACCGGACCATTTATACAGGTCTGTCTCCAATGAAGCTTCTACCCCTTGATGCACAGTTGGAGAGGCGTTTGAGTAGGTCGCATTTCCGTAAAGCTGTGACAGCGGAGTCATAACTGACAGAAGTTCGTTCCTGACGGAGGAATAGTAGTACGTCAGGCTCCATTTATTGTGTAGCCAGTCACCTGTCGTGCCGATTTCGTATGTTGTTGCCGTCTGGTTTTCGAGACTGGCCCCCGTTGCCGTCAAGCCTGCGGCAGGTCCGGTCGTGTAGTTGGCACCAGACAGAAGCTGCCAGTCATTAGGGGGCTGAAAACTGCGGCTGACGTTTCCATACACAGAGACATGCGGACTGATGACATACCGAAACCCTCCGCGCGGGGTAAAGCCCACGGCCGAGGTGCCGAGAGAGCTTTGCGTTGGATACGTCACGGCCGTAGAGCGCTGTACGAAATCCAGTGCTCCAGCGGCTGTTAGCCAGAAATTATGAAAGAGTTCGAAGTTATCTCTGATATGGAAATAGTTGTCCGTTCCGCCGTAGGTGGCATGTCGGAGCTTTGTTCCAAGAGGAATCCCGGCATACGTGCCCGTATATGTTCGTGTACGGGTGGTTTGCCAGGCATCCAGGTCACTATAGGTGTCAATCCCGAACAGTGTGTCGTTGCTATGTCCCCACAGCTTGTCTTTGCGGCTGTAGCGGATTACGCCAGCGATCGTCTTGTATCCCCAAACGCCAGCGGTCGTACCGTTTTCAATATCAATCGGAGCATCCTGATAATCAACTCCCAACTCAAGCTTGGAATGATCGTCAATCCGGATGGTGGTCATGTTTCCATACCATTTTGAGCCCGGCTGAATGCGTTTGGAATGCAGCGCAACGTAAGTTGATTGTGCCTGTTTTGGATTATCAATGATCTGATCGCGTGTCAGGAAGCCAGGATAGCCATTTTGAGTCTGCCGATACCGGAAGAAGAACCGTGTGGAAACCTTGTCATTGAAGCGGTATCCATAGTTTGCGTTCACACCAAAACTGCTTGCCGCCGTCTGCTGCTGGTATCCGCCTCGATAGGATTTGGTGATACTGACATAGTAGTCAGACTTCCCGATGACTTTCCCTGAGCTGATCTGTTGCTTGTTGTAGTTGAAGCTTCCGGCCTCTGCCCGAATCTGAAACAGGTCTGCATCGTAACCCGTCGGGGTCACGTAGTTGATGGCGCCCCCTAATTGCAGTCCTCCATAATCAAATGCATTGGCTCCACGGAGTACTTCGGTATAGCGTACCCCAAGTGCTTCAAAGAGTTCGTATGGCGTACCGGCAGGGGTCGTGACAGGCAGTCCATCGAACATCATCAGGATGCCGGAGCGAAAATAGTTCGTACCCGTTTGAATCCCTGATCCACGGATAGAGAGGCGCAGTCCATCACCGCCGCCCGAACTCTGGGCAAAAACACCAGGCTGAAATGCAAGAACGTCAGCATTCGTGAAGTTCCGACCTTTCAGAACTTCATGCGCGTCAATCACACTAACACCGCCAGGAATAGTGCTTAACGCTGCCTTCGATTGGTCCACAACAGAACGCCGCCGAGTAGAAACCTTGATTGTCTCACTGCTCGGAGCAACAAAGGGTTTGGGAGGCGCAGGACGATGGAGCGTATCAGGAGACTGCGCCCCATTTACGGTAGAGGAATTCGCCGGTTTTTTACTTAAAGCGCCTGTACGATGATGGTTCGTGTGAATTTTGTGTTCCGCAGCCTCGCTCACAAGCGGTGTCATTGCAACCGCACTTAACAGGACGGAAGACAGTCGTGCGCGAGACACACCGAGGCGAAAACCTGTGTGAAAATACACCCGATTTTTCATGCTCTTCATTTTCAAGCTCATTCTGAGGCGAAGTTTTGCCTCATGTTTATTGATGCTTTAGCTCGCTTGGGGAGCTCTGTATTTTATGTGTGAAGACTGCGATCGCACCTGTATTGACGATTTATGTGCCTCTCCATTCTCGCGTTGTTTGACGCAAGATACAGATACACAACGTCTTTACCTGTAATGCGCCCGACGCGACTTCACAACAAGGCTTAATGCCTCTCAGGCATCACAACACTTACATCGCATCCAAGTATTCCTTGTTCGAACATATATCACCAAATACGATGGTTAATAATATTATATTACTTTTCAATTTTGATTTATATAGAGGCAAATATGAGTTTGATTCACGTCTTATATGACAAATCCCTGAGTGTTGGGGCGGCAATGAAATGTGAATCTTCCTCCAAAGGCTCCTTCATCAAGAGTTTTGATCACTTCCAGACTGTTGAACCAATATCAACGTGTGACGGTAAAAGCCCTTCCTTTAGAAATCCGTCAGCAACCTGTTGTTGTTCCCGGAGAATATCTGCACTCATAGCCGCATAACCGAAATCACGTGTTTTGATTGCAGAATAAACCGTGTCGTATGGCAATCCCGTTTGTGTTGCGAGAAGCTGGGACACTTCAGGCTTATGGACCTGGGCCCAATCATCTGTTTGAGCGATCTGGTGAAGTGCCTCCCGAAGAAGGTCTGGCTGACTTTCTGCAAATCCACGACGAGCAAGGAAAAATTCTCGATTGGCGACGATATCCTGAGCGGTCGTCAGAATGCGCGGACTGTTAGAGAGCGCACTGGAAAGGTAGGGGTCCCATATTGCCCATGCATCAATCTGGCCGCTTTCAAAAGCGGAACGAGCAGAGGGAGGGGTCAGATAGGCTGGTTTGATGTCATGAAAAGACAAACCGGCTTTATGGAGAACCTGAAGAAGGAACCAGTGGACGTTGGACGCGCGATTGAGAGCAATCCGTTTGCCCTTTAGATCCGCGAGGGTTCGAATCGAACTGTCTTTAGGGACGAGAATGGCTTCAGCCAATGGAGCAGGAGGCTCGTGCCCTACATACACAAGCGCATCAGGACTTGCAGCCGATGCAAACACTGGAGGAGCATCACCGGTCTGCCCCAAATCGAGGGCTCCCGCTACGAGGGCTTGCAGGAGTTGTGGACCAGCGACAAATTCTGACCACACGACATTCGCACGGCCCGCCAATGCTTTTTCCAAGGCACCCGAGGCCTTGAGAATAACGAGAGTGCTGTAGCGCTGGTAGCCAATACGGATGACAGGCGTGGCCGCATGTGCCGAGGAGGCAAGAGTGAGTGCAAGCCCCCCTGCCAGCAGACTGCGACGGGTGAGAACGGTAAGTGGATCAGTCATGGAGCCGCCGTGTTGTATTGTGGTTCAGATGTTCCGAAGAGCTTTTCCCGCAGAGTTCCGGGCTGATATTCCGTCTTGTAACGGCCACGCTTTTGAAGCTCTGGCACGATATATGTCACGAAATCCTCGAAGCTTCCGGGGGTGATGGCATATGCGAGATTGAGGCCGTCAATACCTGTGTCTTCAATCCAGGTTTCGATCTGATCCGCGACTTTCTGAGGGCCACCAACGAACGTTACGCCCATTCCCCCGATCGCCGCATGTTCTGCGAGTTCCCTGACAGTCCAGACCCGTTTGGGGTCTACAACGGTCAAGGCATCGATGGCGGAGTGAATGGCGTCGTTGCGGATATGACGGACTGGATCATCGAGATCGAAGGTCGAAAAATCGATCCCTGTCCATCCTGACATGAGCGTCAGAGCCCCTTCATGGCTGACATATTTTCTATACTCCGCCCATTTTTCCAAAGCAGCCGCATCGTTTTCGGCAGTGACGATGGTTATGAGTGAGAAAATCTTGAGTGATTTTCGGGAACGTCCCGTGCGTTGAAGCTCTGCTTCCAGCCCGGAAACAGCATGTCGTGCCACCTCTTTGGATGGACCGGCAATAAAGACGCATTCAGCGTAGTCGCCCGCAAAAGCCCGCCCTTTACTGGACGTGCCAGCTTGATAGAGAACTGGCGTTCGTTGCGGCGAGGGTTCACAAAGATGGATTGCATCGACCTCAAAATACTTGCCTTTGTGCTGAAGACGATGAACCTTTGAGGGGTCTGTAAAAATTCCAAGTTTCCTGTCTCGAACGGCAGCACCGTCCTCCCAGCTTCTTTCCCACAGGCCCCTCAAAACCTGCATGTAGTCGCGCGCGACGTCATAGCGCTCATCATGAGACGTCTGCTGCTGCTGACCCACGCCTTTTGCCGCGCTGTTCAGATAGCCCGTTACAATGTTCCACCCCATTCGTCCGTTGGTCAGGTGATCCAATGTGCTGATACGGCGAGCAAAAGGGTAGGGATGTTCAAAGGAAAGTGTTGCTGTTAGCCCGAAACCCAGGTTCTTGGTCACAGCGGCCATGGCAGAAATCAGCATGGCCGGGTCATTAACGGGCACCTGAGATGCATTGCGCAATGCTGCTTCCGGTCCGCCCCCATAGACGTCGTAAATGCCAAGAACATCTGCGATAAAAAGACCGTCGAACAGGCCGCGTTCAAGCGTTTTTGCGAGGTTCGTCCAGTATCTGAGGGTGTTGTAATGCCATGATTGATCGTCTGGATGACGCCATAGACCGCTCGCCTGATGGGAGACGCAATTCATATCAAATGCGTTTACGGGGATAAGAGACACAGGCGCTCCTTGAAAACGATCAGGATGAAACGGCGAGGGAGTGGGCTCGGCTGTACTCAGCCCTGATTTACGAGGGCTGAGTGTTGAGGAGATGCGTCTTGCCGGGGTGTTGGTCTCAGCACGGACTTTAATGTGTCGTCGCCATCTGGGTCATAATTGAAGACATCCCAGCGGATCACCTGATGCAATGTCAGACCGATCAGAGGCGCGCTCAGAATGAACCAGAAAAGGTTCGTCCCGAAATTCGCATAGAGGCTTGGCAGAGCCCACATAGCCATGGTGGCGCCCAAGCCAGAAATGAGCCGGTTCATGCCAATACCAACGCCGCGGATTTCGGTTGGGTAGGTCAGTGTGGCGTAGATCATCTGCTGGCAGCCGGGTCCGAAACCTTGACCGAAAAGATACCCTGCAAAACCTGCGAGTACCGCTATGACGCCTGCCGTGGAATGTGGCGTGCCCACAATCGCCAGTGTTCCGATGGAGATCGCCTGCAGGATATATCCAGCGATATTGACCTTACGGGACGACACGTATCGCGCCAGACGAACCCCAATCAAACCACCCGTAAATGCGAAGACGAGGTTCAGAATGATTGATGTAATCAGAACCTGCTTACGGTCGAGGTGCAGCATTCCTGCGAGCAAACTCGGCGCCCCGAAAGCGATTGCGGCGTAGGAGTAGGCACTGACGATGGAAATGATACTGACAAGAATTCCACGCTTCAGCAGGGGCTGACGGAAGAGGGGGGCAATCCCGTGAGGTTGCGGTCGGATAGGAGGCGCTTCGATCTGAAGAACCGGGTCAATGCCATGAGACGCCCTTAAAATTTCCGCTGCTTTTTCCAGATCTCCGTTCCGAGCGATCCAGATAGGGGACTCACTCATGTACCTGTTACGGACAAGGATGATCAGAAGCGCGGGCAGTGCTCCGAAGGCCAATGACGCGCGCCACAGCCAGTCCGGATGAGTGGCTGGAACGACCGCATCAAGGGCAAAGACAAGGAAAAAGCAGAGCGAGGAAGCCGCATACCAGGTCGGGCACCATGCCGCAGCCCGGCTCGCTTTGCTTCCTTTTCCACTCAGCTTTGAAAACTCTGACAGGAATGCCATGGCCACAGGCAGATCCATTCCGACACCAAAACCCATTGCGAAACGGGCAAGGATCAGGATGGTGGCAGTGGGGGCCATACCTGCCACGAGGGCTGCAATGACGAAGCAGATCATGTCCGCCATGAAAACGGCGTATCGACCGATCCGGTCGGTCAGCCATCCCCCCGCGATACTCCCGACGATCGTGCCTGCACTCATCGCAGCTGCGACCATCCCTGTAGCGGATGTTGAAAGACCGAAGTGCTTCTGTACGTCACCAATGCCGTATGAGAGCGTTGTCAGGTCGTAGGCGTCAAGAAAGACGCCACCGAGAGCGAGGGCAACGATAATGTTTGCGTGCCCGCCCCCTTGAGGGCCTGCATTGACGATGGCGGAAACATCATCAGCATGACGGATGACAGGGCGAGGCGTGCCGGATGTGGCAGTTTGAGCAGACGTCATGAACGCACCTGTTCAGAATGTATCGAGATCTGAAGAATATCGGCCAGTCGGGCGGCGACAGATTGAGCGTTCGCTGTTACTTCCGGAAAACCCATAAGCTCGCCAAAGGTCCCACGGGAGAGTGGTCCGGCAATAAACAGGCCCGATACCGGACGTCCGCCAACAAGGGCCGCGTGGTCTTCACCGGTCCAGAGCCCGAGACCAACGGGATCTTTCTGCACAAAACCATCCTGAGACAGACGAGAGAGAAAACCGGGCGTTGTCAGAATTCCGGCATGGTCCGGGCCAGTGGTATTGATCAGAATGTCTGTCCGTATCGCGCGGGTTCGTCCCCCACGTTCCCGGAGATGCAGAATAATGCCCTCAGGTGTGGCTTCCGCGCGTTCTATCCTCGCGGCAAGAACCGTAAGTGATCCAGTTTCTGATCTTAGGTTCAGAGCGCGTTCGACCTGTGGTGCGATCCGAAAACGATGAACATCCCAGAACGGTCGAAGATGGCGGACAAGACGACGCTGTTCCGTCGTGGGAAGTGCCGTCCAGATAGCTTTGCCCTGTCGCCGCACAGCATCAAGAACGTCTTGCCACGGGCGGTCCGGGGCTAAAGTAAGTGTCTTACGAATGCGTGTGAGCAGACCTAACGCCGTCTGTTCAGGGTTGGTGGAAAAATCCCCGAAGAGACTGGTAGGCTGAGGAGAATGCCCCCGGGAGCGCAGGCCGCGTCGGGAAACCGCGGTGATAGGGCCCAAATGCCCCCGTGCGGTGAGCGTTGCTACAACATCTGCCATTGTGAGCCCGGTACCTACAATGGCAATCCGTGCCTGAGGATCTATGGTTTTGAAGGCATTCTTCACCCATGGGTCAGAAATCACGCGTGGGTCATGCGCGATATCTTTGAGGGGATACGGCAGGGCGGGAGCCGGATGAGATGTCGCAATGACGACATCCGATACTGTAAATACCGTGTCTTGAGCGGTATGGATCAGCCAGTGCTGACCATCATGCTGCACGGCTACTACGGCATCCTGAACGTGCCTGAGTGTCTCGTTGACGAGAGATGGCGTTATTCTCTCAAAGAGATAGCGGCCAAACTCTGACCTCGTCGGGTAAACGTCTCCAGACGGCAAAAAGGCCTCCGGATCACAGGTTTCGTGACTGTGCCATTTGAACCACTGCGCAAAGTCATCAGGCTTATCCGTATCAATGCTCATCCTTGACGCTGGAACATTGATGCGATGCTGTGGATCTGTGCTGCCATACGCGACGCCCGCACCCAGCCGGGTGCGAGGCTCGAAGATTACAACGCTACCGACACCCAGATCTCGGCGCTTGCGAAGAAGATGATACGCAATCATCGTCCCTGTCGCTCCGCCACCAATAATTGCCAGGGTGGCAGAAACGGGAGGGCGGCTGATCTGGACTTCCACGTTCATGAAGAGGCTTGGGCCGGGCGATAAGAGTTGGCAATCGTCTCACCAAACGGCCCCATATTGTTCTGACCGCCGGCTGCGCGTGTCGGATGAGCTGTCGGAAGCAGCGGAAGGACCAGTTCGCCGAAGCTGTAAGCTTCTTCCAGATGAGGGTATCCGGAGAGGATAAAGCTGTCGCAACCAGCGCGTCTGTACTCATCAATTCGCTCGGCAATGGTGGCTGGATCACCGACAAGAGCCGTGCCAGCCCCACCTCTGACCAGCCCGACGCCAGCCCAGAGGTTAGGGCTGACTTCCAGCTTGTCCCGTCGTCCGCCATGCAGGGCGCTCATGCGGGATTGTCCCACTGAGTCCAGCCTTGAAAATACAGACTGGGCCTGCGCGATGGTCGCATCATCAAGGCGGGAGATCAGACGGTTTGCCGCGGCCCAGGCTTCTTCAGTTGTCTCACGGGCGATGACATGAAACCTGATCCCGAAACTGACTTCGCGTCCTTCACGCGCAGCGGCCTCGCGAACACGGGAAATTTTTTCCTTAACAAGTTCCGGTGGCTCTCCCCACGTCAGATACTTGTCGATCCGCTTGGCCGCGACCTGAATTCCCGCCTCAGAAGATCCGCCGAAATACAGAGGCGGCCCACCAGCCTGATGAGAAGGATAAAGGATCTGGCCGTCCGCAATATGAAAGTGCTTGCCCTCGTGATTGACGGTGTCGCCCTTCAGAAGACGAGAGTAGATCGATAGGAATTCGTCAGTAATTTCGTACCGGGTGGCATGGTCGAAAAAGAGACCGTCTCCTTCATTTTCCTTGGGATCTCCGCCCGTTACAACATTAATCAGAAGACGGCCGCCAGATAGACGATCCAGTGTCGCCGTCATGCGTGCTGCAAAGGTTGGAGATTGCAAGCCGGGGCGCACGGCTACCAGAAATTTCAGCCGTTCAGTGGACGTAATAAGGGAGGACGCGACGATCCAGGAGTCTTCGCAACTCCGCCCTGTGGGGAGGAGGACGCCATAATATCCCAAACTGTCCGCAGCCCGTGCGACCTGTTGGAGGTATGGCAGATCAACGCTGCGGCCACCTTCCTGCGTTCCCAGATATCGGCTGTCTCCATGAGTTGGAAGGAACCAAAGAACGTTGATTTTCTCGGGGACACCCCCGATGGCGGCATTTGTGCTCATGAAAAACTCGCTGTCTGGGCGTGAACGGGTAGGGAGGCTTGATGGGCGGGATGGCTTGTTGGAAGGCGGTCAAAACCGAACAGGCGATGACGGAATGTCTCTGGAGGGGTATTGCGCTCTGGCAGGCGGCCACGCTTGCGAAGCTCAGGAGCGATCAGTTCTCCAAAATCTCTGGCCGTCTCAAACGTGTGGTATTGGCGGAGGTTAATCCCGTCGATGCCATCTTCGTCGAGCCAGTCTTCAACAGCATCCGCAATCTGGGACGGTGTGCCAGAGACGAAAAAGCGGCCCTGTTCAAAACTGGCAATCTGGTCCAGCGCGCTACCAACTGTTTGATCGGTGCCAAATCGGCGTCCCATGTTTCCAAACGGACGCCCCGACTGTTCAAGCGCCTCACCAATAGTCAGAGAGCGATCAAAATTCCGCAGATCAATCTCGGCTTGCGCATGGACATGCGCAGCTTCGACGCTATAGCGCGCCCGGTAACGGCTTAGCTTTTCGTGAGCTTCGACTTCCGT
Source organism: Gluconobacter sp. GP1 (assembly GCF_032913585.1). Classification (NCBI taxonomy): domain Bacteria; kingdom Pseudomonadati; phylum Pseudomonadota; class Alphaproteobacteria; order Acetobacterales; family Acetobacteraceae; genus Gluconobacter; species Gluconobacter sp. GP1. The sequence goes on along the minus strand of NZ_JASGXC010000001.1, from coordinate 655,613 downwards.
ATTCCCAGCGATAAGGCCGGCCATGACATAAAACTTCAGGTCGTTGGGGTCTCGACCGTTTAGAGCCGCCTGTTCGCGTGTCTGGGCGATGTTATGGCGAATTTCCTCGCGCGTACGGCCCCCAATGAAAACGGCCTCCGCATGACGGGCTGCAAATTCCAGGCCACGCTTGGACCCGGTTGCCTGAAAAAGGACCGGCGTGCGCTGACGCGTGGGCTGCACAAGATGCGGCCCCTCAACTTGATGATGCCGACCCTTGTGGTTGATGTAGTGAACACGATCAGGGTGTGTGAAAACGTCCTTCTCACGATCAATGACCAGTGCGTCTTCGTCCCAGCTCTGCTCCCAGAGCTTGTAGAGAACCTCAAGATATTCCTCAGCTCGCTCGTAGCGCTCATCGTGCTCGATTTCGTCCGCAAGACCGAAGTTTCTGGCAGCGTTTGGCAGGTAGGAGGTCACAATGTTCCAGCCAACACGTCCTTCGGTCAAAAGATCCAGCGTGCTCATACGTCGGGCAAAGGCAAACGGTGGCTCATAAGTCGTTGAAAACGTTGCGGCGAACCCCAGCCGAGTAGTGACAGCGGCCATAGCCGGAATCAGCGAAAGTGGATCGAGGTTCGGGATTTGCACGCCAAGCCGAAGGGCGGGGTCAAGTCCGTTAAAACGGTCATAAACCCCGATAACATCGGCAAGAAAAATTGCGTCGAAACCTGCGTCTTCCGCGAGGCGCGCCTGTTCCAGCCAGAATGCCATTTCTCCGAAACGGTGGCGATTGTTGTCAGGCGCCGTCCACATTCCGTGAACAATGTGACTCACGCAGGCCATCTCAAAGAGATTGACTTTTAACTGCTTAGGGGGCGGTGCCTTACTCATGCCGGCTCCTTGGAGAGACTTTTCTTCAGGCCTTCACGGTACGGCGTCCAAAGAGGGGTATCGTTCAAAGCCAGATCCCCGAGTTCCCGACGGCGCTGGGCCGCAGGGTTGTGTGAGGACAGAACGCGAGCATTGCGCCAATGGCGATCCAGATTTCTGGTCTGACTGGTGGCCGATGCGCCGCCAACTTCAAAAAGCAGATTTGCAGCTTCAAGCGTTTGATCAATAACGATTTGCTGCGCTTTAAAGGCAGCTTCTTCTGCTTCGTTAAACGTCACGCTCTCGGTGTCGCCCCGCAGCCAGGCCGGTTCTGCCTCAGTCAACGCATCCGAAACACGATCGACCAAAGCAGACGTCGAGAACGCAAGGGCCGACAAACGCCCAACAACACCCTGAACAACGGAATCTTCTCGTTGAACAACTTTGCCGGGGACCCCGAAAGTTCGTGTTCTAGGCCGTACAAACTCAACCGCATCGCGCAATACGGCAGCTGAAATTCCTGCCAGTGCTGCAAGATGAAATTGCTGATAGTAGGCGGCGAGATAAGAATGAGCCGGAATATTTCCGGGCTGAGAGCGATCCAGAACTTGTGTGGGGCCAATTAAGACGTTGTCAAAAACAGTTGTTCCGCTGCCCGTGAGGCGCTGGCCAAAGCCATCCCAATCATCAATACGTGTGACACCGGGGGCTTCTGAAGGGACCAGGACGTGTGCCCGTTGCTCTCCCTCTGCGGCCCAGACAATGATCCAGTCAGCATAGAGCGTGCCGGTGGAATAGTATTTCGTCCCATTCAGGCGAAACTCATTCCCGTCAGAACTTAACTGTGTAGACACGCCTGTTTCGTCCGAGCGTTCCGCCATGGCAGCGCCAAAAAGTGCGCCTTCACGAACACGGTCAAACCATTCGGCAGATTTGTGAGCGTGGCGGAGCCTACCTTCAATAAATGCAAAATGAGCGCGAAATATTTGCGGGAGGTTTGAATCTGCTGTCGCCAGATCTCGCAGCAGACTGAAACTCTGCTTGAGAGATGCTCCATACCCGCCAAATCTATTGGGCAGACGTACGCGACCCAAGCCTGCAGTCTTCAAGTCCTGAACGACATTTCGGACAAGCGCAGGGTCGCGTTCGAATTCCTGCGATGCACGCGTTATCGTTTCAATGATCGGCTGCAAGCGTTCTCTGGCAGAGACGAAATTGTCGGAAGAGGACATACAACGACACCTAACGGATATAAGGCAAAATCAACTAGAATTCGTAGTTCATGATGCGCACCAAACCGTCAGGAGCGTAATTTTTAATTCGTCATCTCTCACATTAATTATTTCAATGTGAACCCCTGGAATGGCTCTTTTCCTAGGGTTAATAAGGGAAAAATGCACCTGTAAAATACAACATTAAAAATACGTTGTTATTAACGTTTATCCATTTGGATATGTGAATAAAGGAATCGCTCGGGGAAAATTCCTCCTACGGCGGCTGATTTTATGTTCCGAGATGTCACCCAAATGTTGAGAAACGAGTCATGAAAGCCTTTTACGAGCAGCGCACACGCATCCTCCTCCTTGGCATGACCGTTCTTTCAACGTGCACCCTAATGCCGGCTGCTTTTGCTCAGGATATTGAACGCAACAAAAATCCGAGCCCGCGCGCCCCTCATGCCCGCCCTGGTGTCAGGTCCACGAACACTCATGTTGCATCTTCACACCCTAAAAACAGCGTTGTGCCTCCGTCAAAGAGCGAGGATATCAGTGTCACCGGGTCAAATGGTGTCCGTACCGCTGAAAAGCGCCTGAGAAAGGTGCCGGGAAACTTTACTGTTATCAGCAGCAAGGAGGTCGAGAAGGGGCGATCAGCCACACTCGAGGACACTCTGGCATTCCAGCCCGGCATTTTTGCGCAGGCGACCAGTGGAAGTACCGGAAACAAGATTTCCATAAGAGGGTCGGGCGCAGGCGTCTTCTACGGAGGTTACAGCCTGGGAATGAAGTACCTCGTTGACGGATTGACTGTCAGCGGTGTGGGAGGATTTCAGGAAGATCGCCTCAATAATACCGGCTATCAGCGTACTGAAGTTCTTTATGGCGCCAACGCATTTGACTACGCTGCCACTGCTCTCGGTGGTGGCATCAATTTCGTAACGCATACAGGCGTATCTGCCCCTGGGTTTATGGCACGCTTTGAAGCTGGCAGCTACGGCACCCTGAAAGAACAAGTCAGTCAGGGTGGAACATTCAGCAACAAGAAAGGTGATTACTACGTCACCGTTGCGCGAACCAATCGCCAGGGATTTCAGAGCTATACGGCAATGCATCGCACAGATGTCGTCGCAAATCTTGGCTACCGTTTCACCGACAAATTATCTGCTCGCCTTATTTTCAAGTGGGATGAAGGGTTCGGCCACTACGGTGGTTTGCTCACGCTTGCCCAGCTTCGCAAAAGCCCGAGCATCAACCCAAATGACTGGGGAGGGCGCCCGACCAGAAGCACAATGCTGGGATTTAAAACCAATTATATTTTCGATGATGATTCCAGGCTGGAATACGGCATTACCTGGAATGATTATCCGCTCTTTAATGGGACGAATACGCAGCAGTTTAATCTGTGGCGCTCCACGGATATCAACAATTCTATCAAATATAACCGGAGCGATCGCCTTCTCGGACGGAGGATCGAAAGCAACTTCATTCTGAGTGACGTGCATATGGTCTCTGGAGATTCCAGATATTACACATCGTCCGTCCGCTCTACACAGTCTAATAGTGAAGACTGGACCCTTCATCAGCGTGTCAAATATGGCGGATCACATGATCTGGTTTTTGCAGCTGGGAATAATTTCAACATTTTCAACCGGCTTTGGCTGACCAGCGGTTTTTCAGTCATCTGGATTGACCGCAATATTCGCGTTGTTGACCGTCTAATACCCAACTCAGCTCTTCAGAGCCGTGAACACTATAATAATGTTTTCATTACGCCACGCGTAGGCTTGCGTTACGAAATTAATCCTGACGTTGACGTTTTCGCCAATTTCAGCCGTTTGATCGACCCGCCTGTGACGTGGAACTACCATGATGTCAAAGGGGGCAGCCCCTACAATGACACAGGAACTGTAGGGCCACTAAAAGCCCAGCGGGCTAATTCAGCTGAGATCGGCATCAGAGGCCATGTCGGCATATTCGATGGAAACCTGACTCTTTATCGGAGCTGGGTCAAAGATGAACTGCTGTCCGTTGTAGTCACGCGCGCAACCAGTACAACAGCAGAGATCACCACAACATCTAACGCCAGTCCGACTATTCATCAGGGCATTGAAGCGGGCCTGTCAACGAAGCTCTTTAATCTGCATCAATATGGTGCTTTGTCATTCCGGCAGGCTCTCACGGTTAATGACTTCTATTACAGACATGACCCACTTCTCGGACAGAATAAACTCCCGTCTATCCCAACATGGCAATATCAGGCTGCACTTCAGTATAATAATCCGTTGGGGTTCTATGCGAACTTCGATTTCAGATCGTCTTCAAGCTATTATGTTGATTATGCCAACACATTAAAGGCGCCCAGATACGGGATCTTTGGTCTGAAGCTGGGTTACGAGGCGAAAAGCAAAATCTGGAGCACTTTTCTTGATTTCCGTAATCTCGGAAACAAGCATTACGCCACAGCCGCTTATACCGCCTACAACCTGAACCATACGGATTCCGCAATGTTTTACCCGGGTGACGGGTTCAGTGTGTTTGGCGGCGTGACCGTCCACCTCAGTGACCTGGGGAAGCACCTCTGATGATGCGCCGGTCCTTTCCTGACGCGACGCATTGGTCAGACACATGAGCAAACGTCATAACCGCCCACGGGCTTTGATACTCGCTCCGATCGTGGTGTCTTTAGCTGTCCTGTTGTATCGGCATGATACAGACAGTAGACCGCGACATATGAGCCGGCAGCAGAGTTCAGTGCCTCAAAAAGGTGGGACGCTTGTCTTTGCGACGGAACGCGAGCCTTTGTGCCTTGATCCCCATGTCTATGGGGACATGCCGCAGGTTTATATTGCCGAACAGTATCTGGACCGGCTCGTTTCAATGGACGAACAGGGCGCTATTCATCCGTGGCTGGCAACATCATGGGAGATTACGGACGACGGACTTACATACATCTTTCACCTCCGTCATGACGTGACCTTCACTGATGGGACCAGGTTCGATGCGGCGGCCGTAAAGCGTAATCTGGACCATATGGTGGACCCCACGACCCAATCGGGGACTGCGGGGGGATACATCCGCCAATACACCCGAACCGATATTCTCGATCCTTATACGGCAGCGGTACACCTGTCTTCGCCATACTCAGCGTTCCTGAACGTTCTGGCGCAGGGTTTTCTTGGAATTGAATCCCCCACAGCGTTGGCACGGCCTCGGGACGTGAACTGCCAAAATCCTGTGGGGTCTGGTCCCTTCATTATCAGCCACTGGGATCATCAGAGCGAGGTCGTTCTCAGGAGAAATCCAGCCTATGCATGGGCTCCTCCTACCGCACTCCATCAGGGACCAGCGTGGCTTGAGGGTATCGTCTGGCGTTTCGTTTCCGAACCGTCAGTCCGTTTTGCCATGCTTCAGGCAGGTGAGGTTGGTGTGATTGATAGCGTACCCCCTGAGGGCGAAACGCCGGCAAAGGCTAACCCGGACGTATCATTACTGATGGCAGATCGACCGGGAAATCCCACTAACGGGACCTTGAACACGCTTCGTCCGCCATTTAACGATATTCGTGTCCGTGAAGCGTTTATTCGGTCCGCAGATATTGATGGGGCGTTAGCCAGTATATTTTTCCATCATTATGCGCGGGCTGGTGGGCCGCTAAGTCCTTCCACACCAGATTATAGTCCGGATTTCGAGCATACCAAGAACTACGATCCGAGACGCGCCAATACACTTCTGGATGACGCGGGCTGGAAAAAGCGCGATCCCGATGGATACCGGATCCGGGACGGCAAGAGACTGATCGTACATATCCCGATCTCCACGGTTCTTGCACCTGCAGATCGCACTCTTTGGGAGCAGGTACAGGCCACAGCACGCCAGACAGGCTTTGATGTCCGCCTAGAGCCCTTAAGTGAGACTGCGAATATCGCGCGGAGTGACGCCTGGGATTATGACGTGCGGATTGGGTATTGGAATACAAATACCCCGGATGTCCTTCGCATCGTCTTCGGATCTGCTTTTACCAACCATTTCCGGCACGGCATCCATCAAAATGCTTCAGGCTATAGCAACCCGCTTTTCGACGGTGTCGTGGAACAGGCATTGGCCACGCAGGACCAGCAGCAACGAAAAGCGTTCTACCAACATGCGCAAGAGATCGTCGCCAAGGCACAGCTTCAGATCACGACGTATTCGCAGACCACGCGTCTAGGGGTGTTCAGCAATGTCCACGGTGTACGCATCGAGCCATCATTACGTGTCATCAATTTTCATGATGCCTGGATGACGCCATGATGAAACACTTGGCTTCCCAGCGCCTCATCGGTCGGATTGGTTTGAGTCTCGGCATGCTGTTCGCATCTGCCACGCTGACATTTCTCGCGGTACGTATGATGCCGGGTGACCCGGCAACGATCATTCTCGGCGGAGCGCTGGCCAACCCCACACCGGGTGCGGTCGCAGCGATTACAAAGGAGTACGGCCTCGATCGCCCCCTCATCGTGCAATATGGTTTCTATATATGGCGTCTTCTGCATGGAGATTTGGGCGTCTCCTTCAGCCAGCATCTGCGTGTTGCGGAAGTTTTACGCCAGCAGATGCTACCCACGCTGGCACTGGCATCCATTTCGCTGCTCCTCGCATGGACGCTCGCACTGCTGTCAGTGTTCTGCACAGTGCGGCGCGGAAGAGTACTCTCGACCATTGGAGCCTCTTTCGACATCTCCGCTGCGGCGCTTCCACCATTCTGGCTTGGAATTGTGCTGCTCTGGGTATTCGCGTTCAGATTACACCTGCTACCACCTGCTGGAAGCTCGTCGTTCGCCTCACTCATCATGCCAGCACTTTCTCTTGCCATTCCCTTGGGGGGATTTCTGGCACAGGTCACGCGTGAGTCTTTGGAAATTGCCCTCGATCAGCCGTTCATTCTCAGCGCAAGAATGCGAGGGCTCAGTCTGGGGCAGGTTTTGCGTCGTCATGCCCTGCGTCACGCGCTTCTTCCGGGTATCGCGCTCTCAGCGTGGGCTCTGGGCGCTCTTCTTGGTGAGACTGCGGTCATTGAAGCCATATTTTCACGTAAGGGGCTTGGACGCACATTGGTCTATGCCGTTTCCGCGCAGGATATGCCTCTAACAACGGGCATCGTTTTGTTTGTCACGGTCGCATACATATTTGCCAGCCTGGGTATCGAGCTCATCCATGAACTGGTTGATCCGCGGCTCGCTACATCTCGTGGGCGGAGAGTCTCGCCATGACCATAACCGAAAAGAGGCTCATGGCATGGAAGCAGATTCCCATTACGGTCCTTCCTGCATCTGGCTTTCTGGTGTTCCTTTTGGTGTCAGCCATCATTCCCAATGCGATCAGCGCAACTGATCCCTATGCCATCGCACCACGGCACGCTTTCTTATCCCCAGACTGGAGCCACCCTTTCGGAACAGACCAGTCTGGCCGGGATATTTTGACACGTGTCATCCACGGTACACGCCAATCTCTGCTTGTGGGGGCAGGGGCTGTCGCAATCAGTTTTTCCGGTGGGATTATCCTAGGATTGGCAGGCGGGCTTGGCCCTAGATGGCTCCAGAAAAGTATTGGCGCCATCATAGATGTGCTGTTTTCGTTTCCTGCCTTGATACTGGCGCTTCTCTTCTCTGCAAGTCTTGGGACAGGAGCAGGGCCGCTAGCCTTGGCCATCGGGATCGCTGCGACGCCCGGCTATGGCAAGATGGTTTTCAGTCAGGTTTTATCGGTCCGATACTCCGGATACGTTGAGGCCGCTCGCGCCCTAGGTCACACGCCGTTCTCCATCGTTCAGCGGCATATTCTCCCCAATGCACTTCGCCCGCTCATTGTGACCGCCACCATGGGCGTAGGCCAGACAATTGTCTGGGCGTCAGGATTATCTTTTCTGGGGCTCGGAGCACCGCCACCCACTCCGGAATGGGGAACCATGATGTCCATGGGTCGCGACTTCATCGCTGATGCCTGGTGGCTCACTCTCTTTCCCGGCCTTTTCATCGTGCTGACTGTGCTGTCCACAACAATTGTCGGGCGCTTTTTACAAAGTCGCCTCGAAGGCAGACCCTCATGAGGTACTCACTATGACCGGGCAGGACCTGACGGTTGAAAAGCTTTCCATATCATTTGGTGGAAAGCAGGTCGTACACGACCTCTCTTTTCAGATAACGCCTGGCAAAATTCTAGCCATGGTGGGTGAATCCGGATCGGGCAAAAGCGTAACCGCGCGCAGTCTCGTCGGATTAGCGGGCGACCGGGCTCAGGTTACAGCAGGGAGCCTTCGCCTTGGTGATGATGATCTCCTTAGACTGGATGAGGCCAGCTGGGGCGTGATTCGTGGGCGGAAGATAGGGTTTGTCCTTCAGGATGCACTGACATCACTCGATCCGTTACGAACAGTCGGGCAGGAAATAGAAGAATCCCTGACGGCAGATGGTAAGTGGCGCGGCTTGCGTCATCGTGCAGCGCGTCGAAAGCAGGTGGTGGAGCTTTTGAAAAGCACATCCGTGCCAGAACCTGAAATGCGTGCACGGCAACGGGCCGATGAACTCTCTGGAGGACTTCGGCAAAGAGCGCTCATCGCCTCTGCAATAGCTCTGAACCCAGGGATAGTAATTGCTGATGAGCCAACGACTGCGCTGGATGCCAGTGCGGTCTCCCGTGTCCTCGGCCTGTTTCGTGACCTGAAAAATGCAGGTCACGGAATATTGTTGATCAGCCATGACATCGAAGCGGTGTCTCAGGTCGCTGACTCGATCATCGTCGTCAAGAACGGGGAAATGATAGAGCAGGGCAAGACTGAGCAAATTTTGCGCCATCCTTCGCAGGATTATACGCGCTTGCTACTAAGTTCGGTTCCGAAGCAAAACCGCAAGTCCCTAGACCCTTCAACTCTGCAAGCGAAAGACGACACCCCGTTACTCGTCGTGAATGATCTCGTCAAAAGTTATCCTAATACGACTGGAGCATCGAGGCTCGCAGTAGATCATGTCAGTTTTACCCTTCAAAGAGGCAAAACACTCGGCATTTTGGGTGAATCTGGCTCAGGGAAGACGACAACAGCACGGATCATCGCCGGGTTTCTGGAACCTGATGGGGGTAATGTATGGTTTGACGGGAGATTATGGAGCGGAGTTCAAGCGAAGACCAATCGAAGCGTTGAAGAACATGAGCGCCGACCGTTTCGACATGAAATGGGTATCGTTTATCAGGATCCACTCAGTTCCTTCGATCCGCGCTGGACTGTTCAGCGTATTCTTGCTGATGCTCTAAAAGCCAGTGCCATCCCACGCGCCGAGCATAATGATCGCATTGTGGCTCTTTTGACATTAGTGCGGTTAACACCAGATATATCCCGCCGGTTTCCTCTTCAGCTCTCAGGCGGGCAGCGCCAGCGCATCGCAATTGCACGTGCCATCGCGGGAAATCCCAAGTTGATCGTCTGTGATGAACCTGTTTCAGCGCTTGACGTCTCAGTGCAGACACAGGTGCTGGAACTGCTCACAGAGCTACAAGAACGCCTCAATATCTCTTATTTGTTCATTTCTCATGATTTGGGCGTCATTCGTCAGATCAGTGACGACGTCCTTGTAATGCAGAATGGTCGCGTAGTTGAAGCCGGACCGACACAACAGGTCTTTGAAGCGCCACAGCATAACTTCACGCGGCTTTTACTCAATTCAAAACTGCCTGATTATGTATAGTAAAAAGGCGATCTCTGCTTTTTTTTGGAGGGCCCTTAAGGTGATTCTAGCAATAATAATTTCAATCTAAACGGGATTATTATAAGAGCTCATGCAAGGTATGAACCCCCGCGGTAGACGCAGGCATGAGGCAAGGCATTGAACGGGCGCGTTAAGCTTTCTGATATTTCAAAGAAAACCGGCCTGAACGTTTCCACAATCAGTCGCGCGCTCTCAAATCCGGAGCGCGTGAGTGAGGAGACACGGCACCTTGTTCAAGAGGTAGCCGCGCAACTGGGGTACGTCGGCAATGCCGCAGCTCGCAATCTAATCCTTGGAAAAACGGACACCATCATGGTGCTGATCCCGACCTTTCCAGGACAACCGATTTCGCCAGTTTTTACCGAAGTTCTTCGAGGGATTTGCGAAGAGGCGGAAGCTCATGGATTGAGCGTAATGCTGCAACAAAATCTAAGTCAGGCGATCTCGTCTGACGATGCCACAAAATTTTTAAGAGCTGGAACGGTGGACGGGGTATTACTTCTCGCAGCAGAGAAATGGACATCGCCTCATGCTTTCAGACCGAAAGAACACGTCCTTCCTGTTATCAGTGTATTGAACGATTTGACATCCTATGGCCTTGTTAGCGTCGTAGCCGAGGAAAAGCAGGCATTCTCGGAAATCGTGGATCATTTGGCTGCGCGCGGTCATCGTCATTTTGCTTTCGTCTCTGGACCACGCGAGACCACCCATGAGCAAATACGATTTCAAGCGACTACCAGTCACCTGAAGACGTTAGGCCTTCTAGCGGACCTCGTCAGACTGGAAGGGGGGCCATTCGATCTACAATCTGGGAAAAGCGCTGCACAAGCATTTCTAAAACTCAAGACACGGCCAACGGCTGTCATCTGCTGCAGTGATTCATTGGCTTTCGGCTTCCTGCATGAGGTCCAAAATGCCGGGCTGAAGGTGCCTGCAGACGTAGCAATTGCAGGCTACGACGGTCTTGATTATACGGCCTTCACAACGCCTTCGCTCACAACATCCTCACAGCCATCTTCTGAGATGGGATGCGTTGCTGTTCGAATGTTAGGTGACATTTGGAACAAAAAAATACTGACTCCTACCCTTGCAGCGTTAGCGCCATCTCTTCTGGTGAGGCAGTCTACCTGAAAAGGTATCCGTATTAAGCCGTAGCATTGTGTAAAGTTGGCATCATCAAGATTGGTCCTGATGATGCCACAGGTTATTTACTTTTTTTTGTAGGAATAACCGTTACCCCACTCTTTTTGAACTCTTCAACTAACAGAGCCGAGGCAAGGTGAAATGCACGTTTTGCGTGGGCATATGGTAGCCATTGCCCCATCATATTCCATGGCATGCCGTTATTATAGGTAGCGATAGCAACAAGTGTTTCGTTGTTAGAACCATCTACCGCAATGAGTTCTTCGCTAGCACCGCCTGGGAACGGCGGAGGAATGGGAGGCATGCCACCTCCGGCAGCACCTGCGGCAAATCCTGCAACGACAGGAATAGCGTTGTAGTACCATTTACTACGACGAATATTTGTAATTGCAGCGCGAATATGTATTGCGTCTGTGCAAGGTGCGCATGTCGATGCATCGACGACGTTATAGATCGTTCCGACCTGATTTCTAATTTCTGTGGTGAACGCATCAGTCATACGTGCGGCCACTTCGGGCTTGAGGTGAGGCGCGTTGGCAACCGGGTGCCATGCAACAGGATCAATCACCGCAATTTTGTATTTAGAGGCCTCCAAGCCCGGCTTTACGTAGATATGGTCATCCACATGCCCTTTTTGTGGTGTCATTTCAGTGTAGGTCTCTTCCGGTAGAAAACCTGAATGCGTCACTTTCTGTCCAGCGCAACCCGTTATGTCCAGAAACAGGAGTATGGAGGTTCCTAATTGCACAGTATTTTTCACTACTCTTAACACGGATATTTTCCTTCTATTAAGTTTGGTTTTGCGTTTCTATTTATAAAAAGAGAAAATATTGTTGTTTTCTCTTTAAGGTTTCCAGTTGGCCTCGCTTACAAAGCCTTTTTGCTGCGGATCCATGGCAAAGAAGAAATAGAGTAGAATAGATTCCTGTTGTGGCTCTGGAAGTGCTTTGAATTCGCGTGCGTGTATTCCGTTTTTGCAACGGATGATGGTCTCAAGCGCAATTCTAAATTCTGGCCAAGAAAGCCGACCATCATGATCTGCATCTAAGGACGCAAAGCCTGATTTCTGAACTACTGTTTCAGGGCATTTGTCTGGTGATTTAGCATGTACGGTGAAAGCGAAACTCATCGCGTTGATGCAGAACAGATAGCCGAGAAATCGTAAGTAGACCGCCATGGCGAATTCACAGCGCATCTGCTCAGCCATTTTTACCAAGAAAGGATGAAACAGATAATTCCATTGAATAAACCTCACCAGAATATAGACTACAAGAGAGGATCACCTCAAAGGTAATATCGAGGATCCTCTATGCCGTTAATCTACAAGACAAGGATTTCTAAAATATCTCTCTATTATTTCAGAATTGAAACACAAGATAATATTTTTATAAAATAATAATAAATTATATCCGCAGAGTTTTTATTTAAAATTATTTGATGTGGATAAGAAAATAGAATTCTGATTAAGCAGACTGACACGTACTTCAAGGCCGCCTTCGACATGATTGCAAACATCAATTGAGCCGCCATGAGCCTGAACAATTGACAAAGCCGATGTAAGCCCCAGACCCACGCCACCAGTTTCTCGGTTGCGGGATTTATCAACCCTAAAATAGGGCTCAAATATTCGTTCGATTGCACTTTCAGGAATGCCAGGGCCTTTATCTCGAATGGAGACGATGTATCGCTCTTTGGTGCATATTAACTCTATCGTCGGCGGAGTAGCGTATTTGATCGCATTTTCTACCAGATTGGTAAAAACACGCTTGAAAGCAAATGGTCGACCTTGGCATGTCGCGCGGACTGGGCCGATGTAGTTTATTGAAATATTCTGGTCCGCAAAATCATTGACAATCGTATGCAAAATTCCGGGAAGATCAAATACTGTAATATTTTCACTTATGGCATCGTCACGAAAGAAAGAGAGCGCGCCATCAATCATCGCCTGCATTTCATCAACATCACGAAACAGCTTTGCCTGCTGTTCGGGATCTTCGATAAACTCTCCCCTAAGACGGATACGGGTCAAGGGCGTTCTCAGATCATGAGAAATCGCCGCAAGCATGGTTGTACGGTCGGCAATGAATTTCTGAATCTGCGCCTGCATGGCGTTGATCGTTCTTACAACCAACCGTAACTGCCGGGGCCCGGTCTCCGGAATGGGGGCAGTATATGGTTTAGCGCCGTAACGTCCCACATCTTTTGCAAGTTTTTCAATTGGTTGAGATAGTTGACGGGAGGCAATAAGCGATACTGCGATGATCCATGACACGAGAATTGTGAGTTCTAAAAGAAGGCGTTCGCGGGCGTAAAAGCCCCAACTACGCACAAGCGCGGAGCAAAGGAGCCAGCTACCGTCCTGGAGTTGTAGAGCCAGAAAAGTCGCATTCGGGTATTTGCGCTTATCAACACGAATACCCTCCGCTGCGGAAACAGGGTTTTCTATCGAGAATGCATCAAGGCGCCGCGCTGTATTTCCGATGAATGACGAAATCAATTGTTCCCCGGACTGGACTTCGGACGGCTTGTAATGGGCCGTTTCAAGGGCCTTTGCGGTATTGCTTCCCGTTTCAAACCACTCAAACGTCAGCCTCTCAGTTGAAGCAGCACTAGAAAGCTTGACGCGATCAAACTGTGGGGCAGCACTGATTACGCGACTTACTGTAGCGACTTCTTGTAGGAGGCCGGTTTGTTCAATATTAGGTGCTGCCCAATACCCCCCAAACATGAAGAATAACTGGAGAAAACCAATTGTCGTAGCGGCTGCAAGCGCAACAGTGGTTACGAGGCGAAGGGTAATGGTGTCTTCAAACCATAGGCGGCGTTTCATAAACGCTTGACCGCAGGGGAGAACAAATACCCTCCATTCCGAACAGTACGAATTACGGTCGGGTTTTTAGGGTCATCTTCAAGTTTATGCCGTAGACGACTGATCTGCACATCGATGCTGCGGTCGTAGGCCGTGTGGTTTCGTCCCCGGGCGAAATCCAGAAGCTGATCTCTGGTAAGAACTCTCTGAGGGTGTTCTACTAAAGCTAACAAAAGCTCGAATTCTCCACCTGATAAGAGAACCAAGGCATTATCTTCGGATCGCAGTTCACGGCGCGCGACATCCAAGCGCCAGCCCCCGAATGCCAAAAGGGGACGGGCTTCATTCTCGGATGAAATTTCATGCTTGCCAGATGTTCGCCGCAAAACTGCTTTAACTCTGGCAAGAAGCTCACGCTGATCGAACGGCTTTGTCAGATAATCGTCCGCTCCGATTTCCAAACCGACGACCCGGTCCGTATGTTCTGCCATAGCAGAGAGCATGATGACTGGTACATTCGAAGACGTTCTCAGCCGACGACAGAGGCTAAAGCCATCTTCATTGCGTAGCATGATATCTAGAATGACCAGATCAACATTTCCTGCCGATATTGCGGAGAACATGGCTACGCCATCCTCAGCTATGGACACGGTATAGGAATGTTTACCGAGAAAGTTTGTCAACAAGGCGAGAATGTCCTTGTCGTCATCAACGATAAGGAGATGAGGCATCACAGTCATCCGGTCTTGATAGCATGTGAGATCATCCTGATGATGTCTCTTATGTGAGTAAATTATTTCAGCACGGACATATTCCTCTCATCCACAATTTCCTTTTGCCTTTCAATCCATCAAGTGCCGTTTTGATATCTAAAAGGTATAGCATTTCTAAGCTGACATATTACGGACATCTCATCGAAAAAAATCGCTACTACAACGGCTAAAGGTAGTCCTTCCTTCAGGTGGGCCCGAAAAATTTGTAGAAAAAAGGTGCTATTATGCTGGGGCGAGTTGCGATTTTTAAGTTTAATTTTGGATACATGACATACATAATTTTGTGCATAATGGATGTTATAAATAATCCATTTAATATTTATATTTATTTTGGAAAAATATCAGTCATCGGGCCTATTATGGGAAAGTTTTTTATTGAATTTTACCGCACCATTGAACAATCTAAGAGAGACGTTTTAGAAATCTACTCTGTTAATAATTAATATTATACTTGGGATTTTATCCAACGCATCCCCGCAATATGGGCATGTCGCAAGTGCGGGAGCGCGTTAGAAATGACCTTCCTAGCTTTTACTGCTTTTTAATGGGCAGGTGATGAAAATCACGGGAAAACCACGTGAGGCCATGTTCGGCTTCAGGGTTATTATATATGGACTGAACTTCGCAAAAGAGCACATCATGTGTTCCGGCGCTATGTATTGTTCGTATCACACAATCAAGCGTTACAAGAGCGTCTGACAAAAGCGCAGCACCAGTTTCACCAATTTCCCACGTGCCGTGAGAAAATTTCTCTTGAGCATCAAGAGACCGGCTCGCAAATACGCGTGCCAGGTCGCTATGATTTGGCGACAACACACTAATTCCTACGATACCGTTCTGCAAAAAAGACTGGTGCGATCGATTGCTGCGATTCAGGCAGACAAGCACTGTTGGTGGGGTATCGCTGACGCTACTAATAGCTGAAACTGTAAGTCCTTGGCGTCCACCCGGGCCGTCTGTCGTGACCAGAACGACTGGTGCTCCAAGTAGGCTCATTGCCTCGCGAAACTCTTCCTGACTAACCTGAAAAGAACTGTGCTCGGGGAGCAACGTGGCGGCAGGGTTATGTGACATAAAAACTACCTTTACTAGCTTTAGGGTTCAGGACGGCATATCTGCCGAAGAAATTGGTAAGGGCTTCACGAAGCACCAAAAAGCCTGCTTCCTGTGGCGCTTCGGCTTTACTCATTGGTCAGAAGCTGCCTGCACAAGTAGCTCCGCCAGATCTTGAGCCGCATCGGGCAGGCCGTTTCTTTGAATCAAAATCGTCTCAATTTCGGGGACTTCGGGAAGTAACCCGGCAGGAAGAGTAGAAAGCCCCTCCGCAGCAGCAAAGCGACGCGTTCGGCAACTGGCGCCCAAGCCGCTCCGGACACCGGCACGCATGGCAGGAAGGTGTGGCGTTTCGAGAACTATGCGATAATCACGGCGGGCCTTCGCAAGGGTTCCGAGTGCGGCGTCCCTGAAACGGCATGGCGGCTCCAGCAAAACCAAAGGAATTTCAGGCTGATCCAAAGTGCTGGGATCTCCTATCCAAACCATTTTATCATGCCCGACAATACGCCAGCTTGAGTTGGGTCGATCGCCGTGTTGGCCAAGGCACAGGACAATATCCAGCCGGGAGCGGTCAAACATCTCCAGCAACTCCACTGATCCGCCTACGCGGATTGTCAGACGGCACCGGGGATGTTCCAGTCTAAAACGGGCCAATACATCTGGTAGGAGCGTGTCGGCAAAGTCCTGCACCATCCCAACGGTTATCGGCTCAGGATCAGAAACATGCCCAAGTTTATGCATGATGCGGTCATTTAAGGTGAGAAGCTGCCTTGCATATGCCACCAATTCTTCACCCGCAGGCGTCAGAACCAGCTTTCGTCCATCACGTCTGAACAGCTTTTGTTGAAGCACGTCTTCCAAACGCTTCATCTGAAGGCTTAAAGCTGACTGAGTCAGGAAAATGGTTTCGGTCGCCTGAGCCATGGAACCAGCTTCAACAATTGCGACAAAAGAACGCAAAAGCTCAGTCGGAACATTGCGTGCCATGCGCTGGGGCAGAGAAGGGGTGGACATAGCAGCACTCCAAGGCGAACAAGACATAAAACTATATTATGTGGTTGTATTTATATTTTTCACTTGAGTCATGACGTACAAAAAAGTGTATATTGTCAATACAACAATATAATATCGTTTTTTAAGGAGGCTGTGACGTGTCTGTGGACTTCATCGGCTTTGTTGGCAGTCGCAATCATTCAGAGATCATTCCGGCTCATGGCCCGGTCATTGATCTTGCTCACGTTGAAGCTGCGGCAAAAACACATGAAGCTGCTGGTTTCGATAGGGTTCTGGTTGCCTTCCATTCAAATTCTCCTGACAGCATTCTGCTTTCACAGCACATTGCAGCCACGACAGAGCGTCTTGGACTCATGGTCGCGCATCGTCCTGGCTTCACAACTCCCACGCTTGCAGCCCGACAGTTCGCAACTCTTGATCACATCAGCCGTGGACGTGCTGCCGTGCATATCATCACGGGTGGAAGCGATATTGAGCTCCAGGCTGACGGAGACCATACGACCAAAGCTGAGCGTTACGCCCGGACGCACGAATATATAGAAATCCTACGACAGGAATGGACCAGTCATTCCCCCTTTGATTATCAGGGCCAATTTTATCGCGTGAATGGCGGTCAATCACGCGTATTGCCTTATCAGGGTCACACCATCCCAATCTATTTTGGCGGCTCTTCAGACGAAGCCATCGCCGTCGCCGGACAGCAGGCAGATGTCTATGCACTTTGGGGAGAAACGTACGAGCAAGTACGAGAAACCATCGCTCGCGTAAGCGCTATTGCGGATAAGGCTGGACGGACCATTCGTTTCTCGCTGTCGTTGCGTCCCATCCTGGCCGATACGGAAGCGAAGGCTTGGGCCAAAGCGGACCATATTCTTGCCAAAGCCCGGTCTCTTCAGAACGAGACGGGTTACATCCGGGCCACATGCATTCCAAATGAAGGGTCCCGTCGACTCTTAGCCGCCGCTGAGCAAGGAGTGCGGCTAGATAAGCGCCTCTGGACCGGCCTCGCCGCTTTGACAGGGGCAAAAGGAAATTCAACCTCCCTTGTCGGAACGCCAGATCAGGTTGCTGATGCGCTTCTTGATTACTATCGCCTGGGAATCTCCACATTTTTGATACGGGGTTTTGATCCAATCATGGATGCTTATGAATATGGCCGGGATCTTTTACCCCGAGTACATGCCTTGATTGAAAAAGAAGATCGCCTCAACGGTAAAGAAGGGATGAAAATTTCAAGAAAATAGACGAAATTATTTCAATATTGGAAAATGATCATGACTACCAAATCACAAAATGTTAGAAGCTCTGAAAATGGCTTCAGGAAAAGACCTTTCTATTTGCAGCCTCGGATACCCGCACAAACTTTTGAAGAAGAACGTCTTCATCGAAAACAGCGGTTGGCCGCAACATTTCGATTATTCAGTCGATATGGATTTGATCAAGGCCTGGCTGGCCATGTTACCGCGCGAGATCCGGAATTTCCGGATCGATACTGGATAAACCCCCTCGCTGTCCATTTTTCGCAAATCCGGGTTTCGGATCTTCAATTGGTAGACCACGACGGCAATATCCTGATTGGACAGCGACCTATCAACACGGCTGGATTCACTATTCATTCTGCGCTTCATCGTGCCAGACCCGACATCATTGCTGCTGCACACACCCACTCGACATACGGGAAGGCCTTTTCCGCCTTGGGAACCGAACTCCTTCCGATCACTCAGGATGCCTGCTCGTTTTATGAAGATCATGCAATCTTCAATCCCTTCAGCGGGGTCGTTCTGGATGACAAGGAAGGCGATCGCCTTGCGCGAACTCTGGGCGGCAAAAAAGCCCTCATACTGCAAAACCACGGCCTTCTGACCGCAGGACCTACTGTGGAAGCTGTGGCCTGGTGGTTTTTAGCCATGGATAACGCTGCACACACACAGCTTCTGGCACAGGCTGCTGGCCCTCTAAAACTCATCGCACCAGACATTGCACGACTGACTGCCGGGCAGGTGGGGAGCGCAGAAGGTGCCTATTACTCGTTTCAGCCCCTGTGGGACTGGATTTTGGCCCTTGAGCCTGACTTTTTTGACTGATCCGACGATCCCAACGAGCCTAGTTTTATTTTTTCAGTGCTTCGCGGCCAGCCGCCAGAAGAGCGCTATCTCCCTGAGGCGTATGAATTCGCCCACACAGGACGTTCCGATAGTGGCGTTCCAAGGGATTATCTTGGCTTAGACCAGGATTTCCAATGGCTGCCACCGCCTTGCCCACGGCAAGGATGGCGTTCTCAGTGACCGAGTGCTTGGTTAAACCCGCCAGTATGGTGACTTCAGTGCCTTGCTCTTGGAGGTAAAGAGCTTGATCGATGAGCCCGGCATTAGAAAGGAGAAGTGCGTCAATTTCGCCAAGAAGAACCTCGAACCGTGGCAAAGTCGCTAGAGACGCCCCTAGATTGGACGGGATGCGCTGGTGCAGGAAGTTAATCAGCCAATTACGGGCCGCCACAGCAATACCATTATACAGCGAAGCAATAACAATGGCATGCCAACTGGCAATGGCTACAGTAGGGCGACCCTCATTTGACGCAGACGCTGAAAGCAGACCAAGGTATCGCTCTGGAATTTCCACATTATCAAAGATGATTGTATGGCTTCCGGTCGCGCGCATACCCATCTGGTGCCAGCTTTTCTCAATGCGGACACCTCGAAGGTCCAGCGGGACCAAGACAGGACCAACCTTGGGGTCAGTCTCGTCCGTTTTGGCCCAGACAATTCCCCATTGCAGGGCAGTCGAGCCTGTTGAGAAGATTTTGCGGCCGCTGATGCACCAGGCTTGTCCGCGCTGACTGACAGTCGTAGCTGGCAAACCGCCTCTGGCAGGCGTTCCTAACTCCGGCTCAACACGTAGAGCATTGATGAGCGCCCCCTCCTGAAGAACGCTCTCGAACAACTCCTGTTTGACTTCTTCCGACCACTCGGACGAATGAGCAAAAGCTGCGGTTTGAAGATACTGCATTGCCAGAATAAGCGCGGTTGAAGGGTCTCCTTGAGCGATCTGTCCGACAATCCTGACTATCGCGCTCAGTGAAATATCTCGGCCGCCTGCGCTTCTGGGAAGAGCAAGCGATAAAAAACCCGCATCTTGAAGATCCTGAAGGTTCTCGAGGGAAATGTTGCCACTCCGGTCATACCGCGCAGCCCGCTCTTCGAACAATGGAATGAGCTTTTTGAGAACCTCGTCCATGCCCTCTGGGAGGCAGTGCTCTAAAAATAGCTTGTCACCCATGGGGGGTCTCCGATCTCAGTCTGGCTGAGATTACAACATCTTTGACGGGACACGGAAACCGAGGGCTGAAAATATCCCGGACAACACACGCTCTTCTTTCTGGATTATCTCGTTACAAAAGCTGCACACGCCAGTGTGTCGGACAGGAAAGGTCGCGTGACGACCGTCAAGTCCTGTAAAACTTTCACATTTAGAATATTCATCTGACATCTCCGCGCAGAGTTGAAACAATCATTGCTTCTTTCGGTTGTGGAGCAAGCCAATGTCAGACACCGTCGTCTTGACCGAGACGCAAAGCGCCACCGAAGTTCCAAAAGGGCCATTGTCGTTTGCAAGCCTTGCGTCTTTGCGGAGATACGCGTCCCCCGTTTTTTTGGTCTGTTGCTGGCAGGCAGCGTGCTCCTCAGGTTTCTTGTCAACGCGACTTGTCTCATCTCCTGTTCAGATAGCTGTCACAGGATGGGCGCTCACCCGTGACGGAACGTTGCCATATAATCTTGGTGTCTCCCTTCTGCGGGCTGCAAGTGGGTTAGGACTAGCTCTCACCTTAGGCGTCTTGCTGGCTCTTATCTCAGGCCTGTCCAAAGCAGGTGAGGACATTGTCGATGCGCCCCTGCAGATATTACGTACCCTTCCTGCGCTGGCGCTGGTTCCATTATTCATCCTGTGGTTCGGAATTGGTGAAACACCTAAAATTCTGCTCGTCGCGCTAGGCGCCATATTTCCGATCTATCTGAATCTTCACAGTGGAATTCGCTCCATTGACCCTAAACTTCTGGAGATGGGGTCCACACTAGGCCTGTCACGCTGGCAGACAATCAGGGACATTTTTTTACCGGGAGCGCTACCAGATTTCCTGACAGGCTTGCGGTACGCCGTAGGGGTTTCCTGGATGATGCTTGTAGTTGCAGAGCAGGTAAATGCCGAAAGCGGGATTGGCCATATGATGATGGATGCGCAGGATTTCATGCGCACGGATATCATTCTGGTCGGACTTCTCGTCTACGGGGTCCTCGGTCTGCTGTCAGATCAAATTATCCGCTTTCTGGAAGCCATATTCCTGGCCTGGCGCCCCAGCAATGAAAAGAAGCGCAAGACATGACTGCTTTAAAAACTGCTCCACAAGAGGCAGCAGTTAGCATCGAACAACTGACAAAACGCTTCGACGGCGGCCCTCCCGTGTTGGACCGGCTCAATCTGGCCATAGCTCCAGGCGAATTCGTAGCGTTGCTCGGACATAGTGGCTCAGGAAAATCCACTCTCCTGAGAACACTTGCAGGACTTGATCCAGTGACAGAAGGCATTGTGACCAGACCACAACGCGTTTCAGTCGTTTTTCAGGAATCCCGGCTGCTACCTTGGAAAAAGGTCTGGAAAAATGTTGTTCTAGGCCAAGAAGACGCGGGTACCAGACAGCGTGCAGAAGCCGTTTTGGAAGAAGTGGGGCTGTCACATCGAAGCAATGCATGGCCTGCGACCCTTTCCGGTGGTGAAGCGCAGCGGGCTGCCTTGGCCAGGGCACTCGTGCGGGAACCTGCCTTTCTCATGCTAGACGAACCCTTTGCGGCCCTTGACGCACTCACACGTCTGAAAATGCAGCAATTAGTCGCCGACCTCTGGAAAAAACATGGCTGCGCTGTTCTTCTTGTCACGCATGATGTCGATGAGGCGCTGTTACTTGCAGATCGAGCCGTTGTGCTCGAACAAGGGCAGATCCGGGTCGATCTTCCAATCCCTCTTTCACGGCCGAGAAAACACTCTGATGGTGGTTTTGAGGCTCTCCGGACAACCTTGCTCAATGCGCTGGGCATTCATGGCGCATGAGCATTTCTTCTAAAAAGGCTATATATATGACGACCGCTCCTGAGCGCACCGCTCATTCATCTGTCGAACCGCTCATCCTTAATCGCTGGTCTCCAAGGTCTTTTAGTCCGGTAGATATTGATCCTCAGGATCTTCTGGCATTTCTCGACGCGGGACGGTGGGCACCTTCAGCATATAATAGTCAGCCGTGGCGTTTCATTTATACTCGGCGCAACACCCCAGAATGGGACCGTTTTCTATCGTGGTTAATCCCTTTTAACCGGTCATGGGCAGAAAACGCATCGGCGATCGTGTTTGTCGCATCCAGAACGATTACCATTTCAAGTCGAACTGGCGAGCCATCTCCTCTGACGACGCACGCATTTGATGCCGGCGCGGCTTCTGTCCTTGTTCAGTTACAAGCATCTCAAGCAGGGTGGGCTGTTCATCCTATCAGTGGCTTTGATCATGATCTCGCCCATGCAGGCCTGGAATTGCCGGAAGACTATGAGCTTCATGCAGCATTGGTCATTGGAAAGCAGGCGAAGGGGGAGAACCTCTCAGAGGAACTGCGGAAACGTGAGCAGCCCTCCAGCCGGGCCAGTCTTAACGAACTGGCGTTTGAAGGGCGCTTCAACGCGTCGGAAAAATCTGAAGACTGATCACGTTGGGTTACCTCTCGAGAGCGGTATTTCTCTAGTAAGTCGCATCAGTCTCTTATATCTTAAAAATCGATTATGCTTTTCTATATTGATTAGAAAGGCATAATCATAGAGATAAAACAAATAATAATTTATCATATATAATAAATATAGATAATAATATAAATTTACGTATGGTATTTATTTTATATAACTAATAATAATTAATTAAAATTACTCTTCAAAATAATTTATCAATTTCATAAATTTGTTTTATCGAGGTGTTCCTGAAAATATATTCCCTCTTATGTCAAAAAAATTCAGCACCAAGGAGCCAAAGGCAGAATCGGTTTACAATCGTAATTAATAGGTATTAGAAAGGTATTATTCATGGTTTACCTATGACGGGCTGAGGCTTGGGAGAGAGAACGATGCGTTATCGTAAGTTTCTTATGCTGGGGGTAGGGTGTGCCGTTTGGGCAACAGCTTCCGTAGAGGCAAAATCTACGTCGCAGGCTGTATCCGAAAATAAAAAGGAAAAATCCATTTCCGCTTCGGGTGACGCTGAAGAAGTAAAGGTCACGGCGAAGAATGCTCCCGATGGAGCAAGCGGGCATTCGGCTGGAGCGGGTATGATGCCTGTTCAGACTGTACCCAAGGCCCGGAGTGCCTTTACTCGAGACTTTATTGCGCATCAGCCGCCGACGCAGAATACCGCATCCATGATTGCCAGCATGCCGGGTGTGGCCGTTGGGCGAAATGATCCACTCGGACTTGATGATCAACGCATCAATCTTACGGTTCGAGGGATGGCACAAACGGAAATTGGCTATCTGATGGACGGAATTCCTGCTGCGGACCCGTCGAATTACAAGCTTTACACAACGCAGAACGTAGATAATGAAAACCTGGCTCGCGTAGACCTGACGCAAGGTTCAGCTTCACCTACATCTCCCCTGTATAATGCTGTCGGTGGTGAACTGACACAGACTCTGCGAACGCCTTCAGATCATGCTGGTGGCTATGCAGACTTCAGCGGCGGGTCCTACAGCCTGGACCGTGAATTTTTTCGGATAGATACCGGAGAAATCGGACATACCGGCATCCGATCCTATGCGTCTTTTTCCCATACACATGCCGAAGACTGGCGTGGTCCAGGCTACACAACCCGCTATCATATGGATAACAAGACCGTAAAAGAGTGGGGACATAGCGGGGCGGAACTACTGGTTTCATACAACACCACGACCAGTTTCTATCCGCGCTTCCCAACACTGACTCAGTGGAAGCAGTACGGTACCAATTTTAACTGGGAAAAGGACTATATCCCAGGCAGCGCCAATTATTACCGTTTCCAGCAGAACGTCCGAAACGCCATTACGATCGGCGCTCCGATGCATTTTGACTTGGGACATCAACTAACTGCTCACCTGAATCCTTATTACATGCATTCCGATGGGTATGGAGACGTCGGTAGCAGTCTGAGCAATACTGGCAGCTATTACGGAAACATTCCAGCCGGGAACCTGAACGTATCCCCATCCTATAACGGTTCTTTCCCCGTTTCGATTACGGACACGTTCAAAGAAAATAATGCCGGGCTCAACGCCTCGTTGTCATGGAAACATGGTCACAATACTCTAACGGTCGGGTACTGGTACGCATACTTTGCGCAGCCAGAAGCTGCAACATATGCTGCGGCGGATGCGAACGGTAGTATCGCCAGCATGTCTGGAAAGTACCCGGTTGTTTCTGCGGCGGGTGACGTGCTGCACAGTTACAATATTAATTTTATGCAGCAGACCAATACAGCCTATATTGTCGATGAATATAGTGCACTGAATGACCGCTTAAAGCTTTCTGCCGCATTCAAAGAAAGCATGATTACAAGACAACTCACGCAAATCATGCCTGGGCTACCCTCATACAGAAATGGCAATAGCGATGCCGTGCCGCTTCCTCAAGTGATGGCAAGTTATCAGATCACACCGAATGACCAAATTTTCGTTAACGGAACAACGGGCTTTGCCGAACCTGCTGGGTGGCCGAGCTACGCTGATTTTATCAGCGTCGCCACCGGCAAACAGACGCGTGGCCATGCACAAAATCTAAAGCCAGAATACGCAATTTCTGAAGAGCTGGGATATCGCCATCATGGCTTCGTAAACGTCAATATTGCCCTATTTAATTACAATTTTACAAACCGTCAGGTTTCTACGACAGAAGTTGTGGGCGGAACGCGAGTGAGTTCATCCATTAATGGTGGTGGACAAACATCGCGCGGAGCAACTATTGAACTGGGATTGAAGCCTTGGCATCATTTAAGCCCATATATCTCAGGACAGTATATCCACGCGACGATCGATAATAACTTGAGAGCGTCCAGCGGTGACTATCTGAGAACTAAGGGAAAACTGGCTGTTAATACGCCAGAATTCACAGCATCCGTCGGAATTTTGTATGATAATGGCAGCGCCTTTGGTGGCCTTTTGTTCAACTATGTTGGAAGTCAATACTCCACATTTATGAACGATGAGAAGATGCCAGCATATGAAACTCTGAATATGAATTTCGGCTACAGATTTCAGTCTGTTGGTTTCCTGCATCGCCCGCAAATTCAGCTGAATTTGGTTAATCTTGGGCTTGGTAACAAGGGTTACCTCTCTTCGACGTATTCTGTTGCAACGAACGCTCATGCCACGACGGGCGTGTATGGCACAGCGATCGCCGCCAGCGCACCAACTTACAACGTCGCAGGCGGATTTGCAGGAATTGTCTCGGTCTCCTCTGGATTTTGAGACACGCGAAAAAATGAGCGCTCGGGAAATGTTCAGGACTATCCCCAGCGCTCATCGATCGCATGAGCAATTTCAAACAGAGATCTAAAGTAGAGCTTGAATGCGTGTTTCCATATCTGAGGCGAAGGGCAGGAGCGAGTTATCAGGTATTTTTTTGGTATTATTAAGGTTCTATGGCAGTTGAGGTTTACGAGGAAACATTCATGCAGTTTGCCGACATTGCTGTAATCTGTGCGTATTTCATTGCACTGCCTGTGCTGGCGATCACGCTTTCACGTCGAAAGAAGTCATCAGGAGATTTCCTCTCAGCCGCTCATGACCTGCCGTGGTGGGCGATCTGCCTGTCTTTGGTCGCTACCGAGACCTCGACCCTGACATTCATCAGCATTCCGGGAGTAAGTTATGGAAGCGGTATGGTATTTCTGGGGCTCGCGGCGGGATATTTTATTGGCCGTTTAATCGTGACCATATGGTTTTTACCGCTGTATGCACAAGGGCGCATGACGAGTGCATACCAGTATCTGGGCCATCGCTTCGGTCCTGGATTGCAGCGAGCCGCGTCAGCCGCATTCCTGATAACGCGACTGCTTGCGGAAGGCGTTCGTTTATCGGCAGGGCTTATCCCAATCATGTGGATGCTTGATCATGAAGGGATCAGCATAAACCGCGCCTTAGTCATGGGCATCATTATGGTATTTACACTGACTTATACGATGATGGGTGGTCTTCGCGCGGTCGTGTGGTCTGATACTATTCAGCTGTGCATTTATCTTTTTGGCGCAGTCATCTGTGCTGTACTGCTGAATAACGAGATCTCTCCTGAAGGTTGGTCCAGTGCCTGGAGATCAGGGCATCTGGCACCTTTCCATTATATGACTATGGGCAATCTGGTGTCTGATCCCTTTACGCTGTTAGCTGCGTTAGTCGGAGGGGCTATTCTCTCAGTTGCCTCTCATGGAACTGACCAACTCATGGTTCAGCGCCTTTTGGCTGCACGCAGCTTGAGCGATGCACGCTTTGCACTGATGGGAAGTGCTTTTGTTATCGCGTTTTTGTTTGGGATCCTGTCCCTAATCGGAGTGCAGCTCTGGATACGCAACGGGGGCACCTCTCTCACATCTCTGGGGCTGCACTCTCCCGACGACCTTTTCCCGACTTTTATTGTTTCAGGACTACCGGCAGGCTTGGGCGGATTGCTCCTGGCAGGTGTATTAAGCGCAACGATGGGCTCGCTATCATCTACACTGAACGCAATGGCAAGTGCCGTTTTAACGGATTTTGGCCCTTTACCTGCACGTGCCCTTCAGACGTGCCAAACACGCTTAAATTTGAGGCAGGGTAAGCTGTTCGCACCTCGGGTCCTAACGTTGGTGTGCAGCCTTGCCCTTGTCTTGACTGCGCTGTGGTTCACAGGAAGCCGCCAATCAGCGGTTATTCTGGGCTTAACAGTCGCCGGATGGTCTTATGGGCCAACACTAGGCACCTTTCTGTTTGGAATGCTGTATCCATCAGCACGCTTGAAAGATGCTTTAACGGGATTTTCTGTTTCTCTGGCAGGCATGGCCGTCATGATGGGGGCATTACAGTATTATAGCTGGCACGTGGCTTTTCCCTGGTTAGTGCCGTTAGGAATTACCCTGATGGTCATATCGGGATCTATTTCAATGATGTTCACAAGGGGCGGGCTCCAACACTTTCCGTCCGCTCCCGACACTTCAAAGGACTGACAATCATGGCCATCAGCCTTTCAAAGGTTTCTTCTGGCACGGAATCTCAGGACCCCCGTTATGTGGACCTTGACCTTTGGCCGGCCAGTTCCATTCTGGACGCACTGGCGGAAGCCCAGATGTCTGCAACAGCAGTTGTTAAAACATCCGTCCCGCAAATTGCGAAGATCGTTGCTGCGGCGCTTCCTCGGCTACAGGCAGGAGGACGCCTTTTTTATGTGGGTGCTGGTACGTCTGGGCGTGTTGGGCTTCAGGACGGTGTAGAACTCACACCTACGTTTGGGTGGGAGCCTGAGCGTCTGGTCCTCATGCTGGCCGGAGGTACCAAAGCGCTTTTCGAAGCTGTGGAAGGAGCGGAAGACCGCGAGGACACGGCGCGTGCCGAGATATTGTCTCATACTCCAGGGCCGAATGATGTTGTCCTAGGGATCGCAGCAAGCGGTGCGACACCTTATACGTGTGCCGCGATTGCAGCTGCCAGAGAAATGGGCTCGCTGACTGTCGGCATAAGCTCCAATCCATCTGGTCGACTTCTCAGGGAGGCAGAAATAGGTCTCAGTATCGTCACGGGCCCTGAAGTTATTGCCGGATCAACGCGTTTGAAGGCAGGAACGGCACAAAAAGCGGCTCTAAATCTTCTGTCCACTACGCTCATGATTCAGATGGGTCATTGCTATCGGGGGCAGATGGTAGACATGCGCGTCGTCAATGCAAAACTGGAAAGACGTGCAGCACAGATGGTACACTTATTAGCCGGCGGAACTTCAGCGGAAATCGCTGATGCACTTGCAGTGAGCGGTCAAAACGTCAAGCGGGCCGTGCTCGTTCGGTCTGGCATGACAATTGACGACGCCGAAAGTGCTCTTGTTGCCCATGAAGGCAATTTGCGCGCTGTTCTTATGTCCCGCCAAGAACACGAGTAATTTTCATGCACGTGATGAGTTCGCAAAAGCTGTTCGCTGCACTGACGCCTGATCCCGCAGACCGCAAGCCTCTCTACTTGCAACTTGCTGAGCAATTAAGGGAATTGATTGAGAGTGGAGCCCTTAAGGGTGGCGATGCTGTTCCCCCGGAGCGGGAAATTGCAGAGTTCACCGGTGTTTCACGAGTGACAGTCCGCAAATCGTTAGAGCAGTTGGTAAATGCGGGACTTCTAACTCAACGCCCGGGTGCTGGAACCTTTGTCACCCGACGCATCCAGCAGCCGCTGTCTGCTTTGATGGGCTTTTCCGAAGATATGCGGGCGAGGGGCTATGAACCCGGCTCAATCTGGCTAGGCAAGCGCATGGCAGGGGCCAGCCCGGACGAAGCAATGGCAATGGGTATGGCCCCGGGCGCACCCGTGCTTCGCCTCAAGCGGATCAGAACCGCAGATGGGGAACCTCTGGCCATCGAGACTGCCGTTATTTCTCGCAGGGATCTGGCATCTCCCGAGTTGGTCAAAGATTCATTTTATGAGGCGTTGAAAGAGCGAGGCCTGTTGCCAGTCAGAGCGCTTCAGCGCATTC
This sequence comes from Gluconobacter sp. GP1, assembly GCF_032913585.1. Classification (NCBI taxonomy): domain Bacteria; kingdom Pseudomonadati; phylum Pseudomonadota; class Alphaproteobacteria; order Acetobacterales; family Acetobacteraceae; genus Gluconobacter; species Gluconobacter sp. GP1. Next base: position 627,257 of record NZ_JASGXC010000001.1, on the reverse strand, counting down.
GTGCCCGAATGGCGACTACTCAAGAGGCGGAGCTCCTCCACCTTGTGCAGCCAAGTGCCATTCTTGAAATTGAACGAAGATCTTTTTTGGCAGATGGACGAATACTTGAGGTGACATTCTCATGCTATCGCGCCGATCTCTATGACTTTGTCGTAGAACTCCGAACATCAGCAGAGCGTGGCTAACCCTGTGGTCCATCAGGAGATAAAAGCAGGATGAAAAGTCCCAATCCTTCATCGTCCAAACGTAACTTGGCTGTTACAAGTCGGCGCACTTTTCTGACGGGCACCGCAACATTGGTCTGTGGCGGTCTGTCTGCTTGTGCTCAATCTTCAGACGACAGGTTCTTGCGGGTAGATACCTTAGCGCAGCGAGCAGTCCGGAAAGGTGAGGTACCGGGGATTGTTCTTGCAGTCGGGCATCAGGGGCAGATTGTACATCGTTACGTTTGCGGCAACCGAGCATTGGTTCCGGATCGAGAAACGATGACCTGGGATACGCGCTTTGATATGGCGTCTTTGACAAAGCCTACCATGACAGCGTTGTCTATCATGCAACTTGTCGAACGGGGCCAAGCGGGCCTGGACGAACCTGTCAGCCGTTATTTACCCACCTTTGCCGCGAATGGGAAAGCGCCTGTCACGATACGCCTGCTCCTGACGCACTATTCCGGCTTACCACCGGACCTGTCTTTGGACGATGCGTGGTATGGTAAAGCCGAAGCCGTTCGTCGTGCGATGACTTCTTCGCTGGCCAATCCCCCAGCCGAAAAATTTGTTTACAGTGATATCAACTTCATCACGCTGGGACTTGTGGTCGAGAAAGTCAGCGGGCTTTCTCTGAACACATACGTTCAAAAAGAAATTCTGGGTCCTTTGAGGATGACGGAATCCGGCTATTTTCCTGATCCATCACTCAGAAAGCTCGTCGCTCCAACACAATATGACGAACACGGCATGATGCTTCGTGGCGTGGTGCATGACCCGACTGCGCGCCGTATGGGCGGAGTGGCCGGGCACGCAGGTCTCTTCTCAGACGCTCATGACATGTGCCTGTACGCACAAGCATTGCTGGATCGGATTGCGGGCAGGCCGAGTGCATTTCCACTCCGGCGGGAAACTCTGCAACAGATGATCTCGCCACAACAACCACAAGGAAAAACAGAACTTCGTGGCTTTGGATGGGATATTGCGACGCATTACTCCTCGCCCAGAGGCAGCTCTTTCTCTGACACTTCCTTCGGCCACACAGGTTTCACTGGAACGTCGCTTTGGATCGACCCGGCCAGTGATTCATACGTCTTAGTCTTAACCAACAGGGTCCATCCGAATGGGAGCGGGAATGTCTCTCAACTTCGATACGATATTGCCACGGAAGCCGCGCATGCACTCGGTCTCTACAACAGGGCCTAAAGCACACGATGAGCGCTCAAACGACTGTTGCACGACATGTCTGATTGGATTGATCCGTGACCTGTTCCAGCATCGCGGCAATAGATGGCGGAGGCACCAAAACATTGCTTGTCGTTCTCAACCGAGACGGCACTCTAGGCCCTGTTATAAGAGCTCCTGGCTCCAACCCATTCGATCAAGTCGACTGGCAGTCCATCCTGATATCCTTGATGTCCCGTCTTCCCTCAACCACGAAAACCCTCTCTCTTGGGCTCGCGGGCTACGGGGAGATGCGGCCATCCGGCCGAAAACAGAAAGACGTCGTAGCGGCAAATTTCCCGCATATTTTCAATATTACCAATGACGTGGATATTGCCTGTACCGGAGCCTTTGCCGGGCATGGCGGCGTCCTTCTGCTGGCAGGAACAGGCTCTGTCGCATGGGTCGTCAATGGCAAAGGAGAACAAGATCGCGTTGGCGGATGGGGAAGCCTGTTTGGCGATGAAGGCAGTGCGTTCTGGATTGGCCGACAGGCGCTGTCATTACTGGCGAGGCTGTTAGATGGCCGCAATCAGAAAGATCGGACATTCCTCGAACCGTTTGCTGACGTTCTCGGGTTATCTTCTAACGCGCATCCTTATGATGCGGGGCTAATGGAATGGTACAGCCGCCTCGAAAATCCTCGTGCATCAGTGGCATCGCTGGCAAAAACGGTTTCAGATCTGGCTGAGCAGGGCATTGTTCCAGCTCAGCGTATAATGGTTGAAGCCGCAACTCTCCTGGGAGCTCACATCACTGCTGCGAGACGCAAATTTCCCGATACATCTCTCCCTTGGAGCTATGCTGGGGGAGCTCTCCAAAGTCGTCTCCTGCGAGAGACACTAGCCGCTCATCACGGTGCTTCCCTGGTGCCCCGTCTGCCACCGGTAGGCGGAGCTTTGCTCAACGCCGCTCAAATGGCCAGATGGAATCCCGATGAACGCTGGATCTGTAAAACAGCTGAAACCTTACGGTTAGCGGGCATTAGCTCGTGAAACGAAAACAGAGGCCGTGACGAGTGAGCTATGAGTATGCGGTCTCTCAGCACAATATGGCAAAATCCTGTGATTTAAGGAGCCTGTCGCCATGCTGCTGAGGGGCATGGTAAGGAACGAGTATCATGAGCAACCAAACTCCTACGACCGTCTCCAGCCACGCTGATCGCCCTGACAGCGCTAACACGCTCTCCGCATTTCTGACGCTCAGCATGGCTGTAGCTGCCGGCGTTGCCGTTGCGAACATCTATTATAATCAGCCTATGCTTGGCATCATGAAGCGTGACCTGCCAGGTTCGACCACAAATTTGATTCCAACCGGCACTCAACTTGGTTATGCCGCGGGACTGTTTCTTCTTGTTCCTGTCGGGGATCTTCTGGAGCGCAAACGGCTGATTGTTCTTCAGTTTGTTCTGCTCGCGCTTGCTCTTGCCGCTGCGGCAATTGCACCCAACGCAGCCCTCCTGCTTGTCGCGTCCGTCGCGGTTGGTGCACTCGCAACTGTTGCACAGCTTATTGTCCCTTTTGCCGCGCATCTTTCGTCTCCGGAAAGACGCGGCCACACTGTCGGCATTGTTATGGCAGGGCTCCTGTGCGGCATTCTTCTAAGTCGGACCTTGGCCGGTGTCGTCGCTACATATGCCGGGTGGCGCGAGATGTTCTGGCTCGGCGCTCCGATCGCGCTGGGCACAGGTGCCTTATTGGCGTGGGTTCTTCCCACCAGTAAGCCGAACTCGAAGATGCATTATGGGCAATTACTTGCGTCCCTTGCAGGCCTTTGGAAAGAGTTTCCACAGTTACGCCTCGCAGCAGTCACTCAAAGTCTCCTGTTTGGAGCCTTCAGCGTCTTCTGGACGATCCTCGCCCTTCACCTGCAAGAGCCCAAGTTTGGATTAGGGGCGGGCGCAGCAGGCCTGTTTGGCATTGTCGGAGCCGTTGGTATCCTTGCGGCCCCGATTGCCGGGAAAATTGCCGATCAACACGGCCCTCATAAAATGATTATTCTTGGGGCCATGTTGACACTTCTGTCATGGGGCATTTTCGGTCTCTGGAATTCGCTTCCAGGTCTGGTCGCTGGGGTGATCGTTCTGGATTTTGCAATTCAGGGCGCGCTCGTGTCGCATCAGCATGTCGTTTATGCCCTGCGGCCTGAAGCGCGAGCACGCCTGAATACCATTTTTATGGGAACAATGTTTCTTGGCGGAGCTCTTGGCTCCGCCGCGACGATGATGGTTTGGCCCACATTCGGCTGGACTGGAATTGTCCTTCTTGGTGCGGGACTGGCACTTTCGGCTACTTTGCTCCAACTGCGCAATTGGAACAATTCATAAGACCGGGCACATCATCAGAGCAAAACTGTTTTCTCTCATGTATCCAGAGTGGCTTCGGGAAGCACAAATCCCAAGACTTTTGAAAGGTGTTCACGGTAGCGCCGTATGACGTTATCGACGGCAGGGACTTTGATGACGTCCGTTGCCAGATACGTAGAGAGAGAACTCATTCCCAGAAACTGGTTTGCCTTGTGAAAAGGAAAGTAAACAGCATCGACCCCTTTACCTTCAAAGAACTGGGCCGGATCTTCAAAAGCTTCTTCCGGTGCATTCCACGTTAAGGAGAGCATATAATGCTTTCCTTGAATCAGGCCGCCTGAACCATATTTCTGATTGGGATTGGAGCGGCTTCGTCCGTCGCTGGCATACAGGGAGCCATGACCAGCCGTGAAAACTTCATCGACATACTTCTTGACGATCCACGGCGCGCCCATCCACCAGCCTGGCATTTGATAAATAATCAGATCTGCCCAGAGAAAGTTCTCGACCTCGCTCTGCACATCATAGCCTGCATCAATTTTGGTCTGACGAGTATCGAACCCGGCGCTTTTTAGAGTTTCGTAAGCAACCTCATGGAGCGTGTCATTGAGACGGCCCTGAGAGTGGCCGAATGCTTTCGAACCATTCAGAAGAAGAATATTTTTCATCAAAGTTATCCTGAAAACCTGAATACTATGGAAATTTACTGGAAACGGACCTTAAGTCGCCTGTTCCAGAAGTGTCTTTGCGTGATTTAGGGCGGATGCATAAGCAGAGCGATAACGCGTTTCTGCTTCTGAGCTGCTTATTCCAACCGGGCTAAACTGGCTCCCCCAACTTATACAACAACGTTCAGGGGAAAGGGATGTAACTGTGACCTTCCCAAGGTAGTCTTCAACCGGGTCCGGCCCCTCGATATAGGCATAAGTGTAAGTGCGTTTGCGCTGATCGAAACTGACCAAGCGCTCTACAATCACAGACCCATCTTTGGCCGTCAGTCGTCGAACGCGACCTCCGTCTTCTAGGAAGCTCCTGATAATCATTGGGATCCAGAGTGGAAGATTATCGAAGCCGCCTAATAGGCTCCACGCCTTATCGGCACTCACCGCCACATCTACATCGCTGCTTGCTTCAATCATCTTTTGATCTCTACAGCTCGCCGGTCGGGAGAAACCATGCCGTTCATAAGATAGAGCATGAGACCTCGCTTCGGCTCGGTTACGTCAGATGTGGAGTATGCAGTCCTCAATCTTGTGCGATAATAGCCTGTCTCTGCATATGAATTATGAACAGAATTCACAGACGAAATCTAACCGTGAAAGTTCAGCTTCCTTGTGATGCTAGGCCTTGATCATCCGCCATACCCAGGTCTCTTCATCGAAAAGACTAGCCCAAAGTGAATGGCTGATCCTCAGGCTAACAAATGATAAGCTAAAATTCGTTGAATAGCCCAGAATAGGCCAATTGCTGCGATGAGAAGCGACGCAGGGATCGCAATTCGTCTTCTGAACCACGGACGGTTTTTGAAAACGCCTACGGCCAGTGTTGCGAGGAGAATGATAAATAGCTGTCCCGCATCAACGCCAAAGTTGAAGCCTATGAGAGCCGCAATGAAGTCACGATGAGGGAAGGGCACTTCACTCAGGCTGCTGGCAAACCCAAAGCCGTGAATCAGCCCGAAAGCAAAAACAACCATCAGGCGTATTCGTCCCAGTTTTGGACTAAAGACATTTTCCAGACCTATGAACGAAATCGACAGCGCGATTGCTGGCTCTACAAAACGGCTTGGAAGATCAAAAATTCCATAGGTTGAGAGAAACAATGTGGTGGCATGGGCAATTGTGAAGACCGTTGTTTGGGACAGCAGCTTGCGCCAGCTAATTCCAAGAAAGAAAAGGCCTAAGACAAAGAGAATATGATCTGTCCCCTCCGGGACGATATGCTTGAACCCAAACTTCAGATAAACCGGAAGCTGTTGCCACCATGACAACGTATCCGGATCAAAACTTCCGGGCTGATCGACATGACCAGTTGGAAGCTTTCCCCGATAGTCAAACGTAACACTCTCATGCTGCCCGGCATCGAGCCAGCGCGTTTGGGTAAAATGGCGTTCAGGAAGCTGAACCGTATAAGCGACCGGGTAATCAATCTGAGCCCCCAGTGGAATACGCAGTTGTAACGGGCCGTTATTGGCAGGAAGCGGTATCTCGAACTGGAAATGAGCAGGTTTGTCTGCTGCCAGATCCATATATTCATCCCGGCTCTTGCTAGAAAAACTGTAGGTCACAAGAGTGGCGTGAAGGGGAGAATGACCCGAGAAAAGCGGTAGGGCCTTAGTGATTTCCTGGGCGATAGATCTGACTTCAGCCTCATGTTGTGAGCCGCGCCCAGTCGCCAGCACATAATATCTGGCAGGGTCACCCATAAGAACTGTCAGATCCATATCGATCATGACCGTCGCCGTGTCGGGCCGATCCAGCGAGACCAGGACTCTCGTCATGGATTCCGGATCGGCAAACGCAGGAAAACTAATCAGAAATAAAAAAGCAAAAACAATAACTTGAATGGATTTTCTTACATTTTCACTAACGCAAAAGATGTTCTGGGAAACAGCCTTCATACCTTACCAGACCGTCGGCATCGTCTGCCCCGTCTGGAGAAGAACTAGCCCGCTTGGATTGCCTGGGTATGGAACGACCAGGCGCCATGTGAAAGGACTGCATGTGATCATCGAAATCAGAAGTCTCCGCGGATAACCGGGCGCTCCGATCCATTCGAGCCCGTCAGCTTTAGCATAGACATTTTCCATGCTCGCAGCGGCATCCTGCACGGGACGACTGGTCATTAGACCTGCGATCTCCAACTTCATTTCGGCAAGAACCTTACCGTGGCTGACCATCACGATCCCACCTTTGAGCTCGGCGATACGATTGACCGCGAGCGCCATTGCCTCGTCGCTGGTTCCCATGACTGTGATATTGTGGAGATCGTGGGAGACGGACGTAGCGATGGCACTATCGGGCGTTTTAGGGCCATTGCCCGTCCAGAACATCTTGCCCAGCCGAGCCTGTCCCATGTACCGATCTACTGTTGCAACTTTGATGATATCACGTGCGATATCACGTTGAACGACCCCGTTCACAACAGAGAGCGTTGCAGTTTTCTGAACGGGGTCAGTGTAAAACGGGGCCTGAATAGCAGCCGTAACCTGGGTCGGTTTTCCCTTGGGTGCCAGGATTTCAAAATCTTTTGCCGTCAGTTTTCTACCGATGTGGATCGTATCGGATGCCCATGTCGGCCATGTAATTTTGGGCACTGGGAGCAAGTATTTCCCATCCTGGGCCGCCAGCTTTCCGTTCGCAAAAACATACTTGATCTTCACGTCCGGCACAGAAGATAGCAGGACAACGTCCGCATACCGACCCGGTGTAATAGACCCGACAATCTGATCCATATGACCATGCTGGGCCGGATAAAGGCTACCCATTGCGTATGACGCCTCAATGGGCGCACCCATCTTGATTGCAAGACGGATGTGATAATCCATGGTTCCTTGCTTCAGCGTATCCGCGACATTCCTGTCGTCTGTTACAAGCGCAATATTATTCCAGTTTTTCAGCCCTTTACGCACAAAATAGGGGACGGCCCGCTCAATATTGTCATCACGGAGCTGCAAGAAGAGGCCATGCTGTAATTTGTTCCATGCTTCTTCAGGTAGCCGGGTTTCATGGTCGCTGGAGAGGCCCGCTCCGGCAAATGCATTAATCGTGTCCATGTCCCATAATCCTGCCCCGTGCCCGTCGACGACACCTCGATTATCGAATGTGGCCTGAATGTTTTCCCAGATCCGTTGGTGACCAGGATGAGAAGGGTTGGAAACAGCAGGCCAGTCCATCACTTCGTCCAGTCCCTGGACGCGTGGATTATCGCGAATGTTTTCAGAGATTTCCCTGTAAGCATAGTTTCCCCCACCTTGCTCAAAGGCAGAAGGCGGGGTGGCCGACCCGAGGGCAGGGAAAATTTTCAGCGGACTGCCAAGGTGTTCTGCTGTCAGCCAGAATTCAACGTTATGCGTACCACTGACATTCGCAAACTCATGAGAGCCTTCCGTGGTCCAGGTATTTCCCAGTGGGATGACAAGGGCCGCTTCCCACTCGGGCGAGAGCATTGAACTCTCAATATGCTTATGAGATTCCCCAAAACCGGGGACAGCCGGGAGCCCCTTGGCATCAAAGGTTGAAAGCGCCTGACCTTTCCACGCCCCAACAGGTCCTACCCAAGCAATCCGTTGCCCTGCAATGACGATGTCCTGTCCATCCTCCCAACTCAAAGTGTAGACATTCAGAACCTTTGCATTTTGGATCAGAAGGTCAGCTGGGGCATGACCCAAGGCGACCGCGACCAACAACTGACGTGTTTTAACTTCATCACTGAAGGCAACGGGGTGCGCCACACGACTTGCTGTGGGAACCGGAGAAGCTGCCGTTTCACCAGCAACGGCATATGATGATGTCAGAGAGATACATGACAGCGAACAGGCCAGCGTCTTTGCTGAAAAATTCGAGAACTTTCGGAAAGACAACGGAAAAAACATCTCTTAGACATCCGGCAGCAGAAAACGGTGCCGAATTCTAGCGTGGACCGTACCGGCATCATAATGTTTTTTCCGGATATTGGGGCAACTGATAGCCACCCCGTTCGCCTAGCAATTTTTGCGCCACACTACGATTGAGATCGGAAAGTAGAAATGAATGCCGTCCTCAGCGTTCCATGCCCCCATGCCTAATCGATCCTGCCCGCTGGCGATATCCTCCACGAACATTTCTTTCAGAGCAGACCAGTCTTCGGGGGCAACCTGATCCTGCAAGCGGGATTCAAGGCGATACTGCTGTGTTGCCAAGGGGAACAAGCCTGCATCCGTGCCCAGCCGCAGTAACTGCTGCAAGGTGAGGGCACTTGTGTGAGAGGGGTCACGCAGGGTCTCAGCAAGGTCATAGTGTGCCTGACAGTCAGGGGTTGGCGTTGCGTCAACGACAATGATCCGCCCATCCGGCCGACACACACGCACCATTTCAGCCAGGATTTCAGCCGGCTCCTGCATATGATGAAAGCTGTAACGTGTCACAACACGATCGAAGCTATCCGCTTCAAAAGGGAGATGCTGCGCGTTACCAATCTGATACTTCACGCTCACACCGGCCTTGCGTGCTCGCAGACGGGCCTGTTCGATCATGGCAGGGGTAAGATCAACTCCTGTGACGTCGGCGCCTGTCAGGGCGAGTTCGCAGGCAACAATGCCTGGCCCACATGCCACGTCCAGTGCCTTCATGCCTTTGGTGACAGAACAGGCGGAAACGGTCTGTGCCATGCTTTCGGCGTCTGCATGGATGGGCAATTCCGCAAACGGTTTTGCCCATCGTGTGAATTGATCAACAATCCGGGTTTCGTGGGATGCGGGAGAACGGGACATCTTTATTCCTTTCCGAATGGGTTCAGGATAAAGACTGGATGACTGGCCGGCTAACGCTGCCCGGCCATAAAATAGCGGGAACCGGCCAATTCAAAATCTGACTGCCAATCAAACACAGAGCATCCTGATTGAGAACCGGATCGATACCTCGGGTGGTGTTGGTTTCGGGTTTCGCAATCCGTCAACAGCTGTGTTCTATGACTGGCACGAGCATCCACGGCATCAAATCACATACGCCAGACGCGGCACAACGCAGATTGAAGGGCCGGAAGGGCGGCATCTTCTGCCAGCGTCTCATGCCATATGGATACCCGCAGGAACGCGACATCGCACCATGATCCGTAATCTGGATGGTGTCTCGGTCTACTTTGATCCCGCGCATTTTTCTGCAGAAACGTTGGAACGCATTCAAACCTTCCCGGTGACGGCCGTCATAAAGGAGATGTTGTTTCACACGCTTCGCTGGTCAGATAAATCAGGGGAGAAGATGCCTGTCGAGCAAACGTTTTTTCAGGCTCTGTTTCTGCTGTGTCAGGAACAGATGAAGCAGAAAGCAGCTGAGACGTTCACTCTACCGCGCGTCACCCATCCATCGCTGGCGCGCACTATGGATAGTGCTCTTGCCGATCCAGGCCATGCCAGCCTGACGCAGGCATTGCATCAAGCCGGCATGTCTGAGCGCAGTTTCCGTCGTCATTTTCTCAATGAAACCGGAATGACGTGGCAGGCGTGGATTACGCAGGCTCGCCTTTTCCACGCTGCGACCCTGCTGGCCGAAGGTCAGCGAGTGACTGATGTGAGTGCAGAGGTGGGCTACGCATCACTCAGCGCCTTCGCAAAAGCGTTCACACACCTTCTGGGTCAATCACCTGTACGTTTTCGAAAGTCGCAGGAGAGCAATTAGGACTCAAAATCCCTTAAGCGTTCAAAACCCGACCTCAATGCCCACATGCACCGTACGGCCTTGCCCCCAGGAAACACGGAGCGGGGTCCCGGCGGTTGAGACAAAGTAGGCTTTATTGGCCAGATTGACCGCATTGACCTGCAAAGACGTGTCATGGCCCAACAGTCGCCCCGTGTGCCATGACGCGAAGGCATCAACTGTTGTGTAGCTTGGAAGCCAGAAGGTATTGTTCAGATCTCCTGCCCGTCGCCCAACGTACCGAGCACCTGCGCCGATCCGCATAGTCGTCTGAAGCCATGGCAAAGCTGCTTCATAAGTGAGATAGCCACCACCAGTATGCTTGGCCACGTTGGCGACAAGCTTGCCTTCATCAGCAGGCGTGTCACGCAGGATACGCGCATAGGTGAAGGCATAATTGGCCAGAATGTTCCAGTGTTTGTCCAGCTTGCCTGCCACACTGGCCTCCACTCCCTTGGAACCCACCAGGCCCGCCAAACGCTGGAGCGTATTCCCTGTCTCGTCCAGCCCTGCGGACTGCTGTACGTTCTTCTTGTGGATATTGTACAAAGCCACATCCGCCGTCAGGAAACGATCCTGATAGCGCGCACCGACTTCAAACTGCCGGCCCATGGTGGGCTTGTATCCCCCTTCAAGAACGCTGCCAGCATCAAGCTGATTGGGCGTGAAAGACTGGGAATAATCTCCATAGAAAGAGACGCGTTTCCCTAGCTGATACACCAGCGCTACGAACGGCAGAGGCTTGGTGTATGATGCATCGGTTGTCTGCACGTACGGACGGCGACCTCCATACGTGATGTGAAAAAACTGATACCGCACACCGGGTGCTAAAATCAGCCCATGACCCAGATGGATATTGTCTTTGAGGTATCCTGAAGCACTGTTGATGTGCTGCCGCCAGTCACTGTTGCTGTTGTTTATCGGGCCAACAGGCTTGAGCAGCCCATACACAGGATCAGCGGGATAGAACCCACCCTGTCGCGTCCCATCAATGAAAGCGCCCTGATTTTGCTGGCGGTTCTCGTAGTCGGCGCCCACAACAAGATCATGCTTCATACCACACAGGACGTGATTTGAGAGGTAATCTAAAGACGCATAGCCATTGGCACGGATGGTTCCGGTATTGCTTCTATAACGGCGGGTCAGGATGCCCGTAACGGCGTTGTAAGCTGACGGATCAGCCTGCCGATCATGATAATTGTCCCGGTTCCAGCCTCCGGACAGGCGGATGCGGTCATGCTCCGTCAGACGATACTCCATCGTCGTGGCCAGAAGATGCCGTTCGCCAAAGGATTTGGCCCAGCTTTCATCCAACCGCTTTTCTGGACCACTGACCGCTCTTCCATTCGAAAAGACGGCACCGCGGTCTAGCGTATTGTTATATTTCGCCCATTCGTAAGACACATCCGCTGTAAAGCGGCCGCGCTCAAAACGGAGGGACGGTGCCAGCAGCTTCTGCCTGTTAGAGCCAAAATTACGCCAGTAATTCTCATTCTTGTAGGATCCGACAAGCCTGAAGCTCAAACCATGGGTGAGGGGGCCACCCACATCAAAGTGGCCATAACCGCCGCCCAGCGAAGACCATGTCGTCCCGAGATTGGCTCCCCACGTTTTCCGGGGCTGCTTTGTAATGACGTTGATGACGCCACCAGGCTCCTGCATTCCGTAGAAAAGAGACGCTGGCCCTTTCAGCACTTCCACGCGTTCTGTTGTGGCGAGATCGAAGTTCCGACCCGTCGGCATCCGCACACCATTGCGCAGGATCGAACCATCGTCCACGGCTCCGAAACCGCGTTTCATCAGATCATCCTGTGTGCCGCCAAAGTTATTGCCGATGGAAATGCCGGGCACATATTTTGCCACATCCTCCATCGTCTGAGGCGTCATGTCTTCAATGACCTGATGGGTCACAACATTTGTCGTCTGGGTCTGCTGAAGAAATGTTGTCGGAAGCTTGTCCGCTATGCTGCTGGATGTGGCTCCATAGGAATGTGCATCTGCATGAACACGAATATGTTCAGCCTTACCGTGCGATGTGACGGTTTTGGGCTTTTTGTAACGGTCTTCCTTGCTGCTTGATGTGGAAGAGGGCGCGTCATTGGATGAGGCTTCTGCACCAAACCCGCTGAAAACAGATAATCCCGCGCATGCAAAAGCGAGTGTCCTAAGGGCAGCCATCTGATTTTTCCGCAAATGATAATTACTCTCATTTACGTTTGTTACGGAAGGTTTGTCATTGGGAGAGTTATGACAAACGATATCGAACATTTTCGTAAATGGCGGCAAAATCGGGAATTTCGCCGCCAAGGACGGTAGAAAGAGAAGGAAGCGCTACAAAACGTGGTTGATCATGGCGTCCTTACGAGCCGGAAGGGTCTCGTTCCATCCGCCTCCAAGCGCTTTGTAGAGTGTTACCGTATTAGACATCTGCTGAAGATGAGTCGTAATCGCTCCAAGCTGAGCACTATAGAGTGTCCGTTGTGCGACGAGCGTATCAAGATAGGGGTCATAACCCCCTTTAAAACGCGCGAGTGCGAGTTGATACTGGCGGCCACCAGCCTGAACCAAGGCGTTCTGCGCATGCAACTGCTCCAGGTAAGTGCCTCGCCCAGCTAAGGCGTCAGCAACTTCCCGGAATGCAGTTTGCACCGTCTTCTCATACCGTGCGATTTCCTCCTTCTTACGAGCCTTTGCCTGGTGGAGCTCTGCTGTCAGACGCCCGGCGTCAAACAGTGGAAGAGTGATCTGAGGGGCTACGTTCCAGGCACCCATCCCACTTTGGAACAGGCGAGTGATATTGTTGCTCGCCGTACCATTCGCCGCAGTGATCTGGATTTTGGGGAAAAACTCAGCTCGCGCCGCTCCGATATCGTCATTCGCCGCCCGCAAAACCTGCTCTGCCGAAAGGATGTCAGGCCGACGTGCAATCATGTCTGAAGGAAGTCCTTCGGGAACCTCTGGAAAAGGCACCACATCCTCCAGAGCAGCCTTATGTTCCAGATTAGCACGCACAGAAGGCGTCAGAGGTGTGCCAACCAGGAGTTCAAGCTGGTTCATCGCCTGCTCCCGCTGACGGGTGTAGATCTGAAGATTGGCTTCTGCGTCCCGCAGAGCAGCTTCCGCCTCGGCAACATCAAGTTGAGTTCCGGTGCCGACATCGGCTGTCTGCTTGACTAAATCATAAGTGTGACGGCGGTTTGCAAGGACGTTCTGTGTAACCAGAAGGGCCTGATTGTTAGCGACCCAGTTGAGCATTGCTGTCGAAACACTTGCAATGATGCTGAGGCGCATACTCTCACGCCCCAGTTCATCTGCAACATACCGATCAAACGACGCACGAGAGGCGGACCGGATACGTCCCCACAGATCGACCTCATAAGCCGAGACACCAAACCCCACGGCATATTGCCGCATATAGAACGGACCATTCCCCTGTGACAGGCTCCAGATCCTGGAGTTCATCTTCTGAACATTCGCACCCGCCGTCCCATTCAGGGTTGGGAAGAGGGCGGCATTTTCAATGTCGAACTGCGCGCTCGACGCTTCGACCTGATGCTGGGCAATCTGAAGGTCCCGGTTGTTGGCCAGAGCCGTCTCGATCAGCGATTGCAGAACGGGGTCGCGATAAAATGTGCGCCAGTTCTCAAGACTGCCCCCATCCGTAGCCGCCACATCGGCGGCTTTATTGGGCCACGCGGTTGCCATTGGGGCTGCAGGGCGATGATAGTCCGGAATCATCGTGCAGCCGCTCAGCAGGATCGCCAATCCAGCCGTAAGAGTTGTGGTGGAAGAACGCATCTTCACGCTCCCTTCGATCCATTCACATCATGCGGTGCAACCTGACGGCCATCTGTCAAAGCCGAGGGAGGATGCATGATCAGGCGGCTTCCTTCAGCCAAACCGGTTTGGATCTCAATCCGATCTCCATAGTCCCGGCCAACAGTCACCTTATGAAGACGCAGTCGGTTCCCGTCTTCGACAGTGGCCACGGACAGGCCGTCCGCATTGTAAATCAGTGATTCCGTTGGAATCAGCAGGGTCGGGGCAGGGCGTGGCAAGTCAAAATGAATGGAGCCATACACACCGGAGGCAAGCTTTCCGTCACGATTATCCAGCTCGATTTCAACTGGCAGCATCCGGCTCTCACGTTCCAGCGCATGGCCTGTCCGTGTGACGGTGCCTGCAAAGCTTTCTCCCGGATGATCCGGTACAGTCAGACTGACAGGTGTACCCGTCTGCACTGTGCCGGCCTCCTCCTGTGGCACATGCACGCGAACACGCAGTCTATCCGTGCGAGCGATCACAAACAGCGGGACTGACTGAGCACTATCCGCACTCACCAGATCGCCAACTTCCACGTTCCGCACGGTCACAACACCATCGAAAGGGGCCGTCACAGTCGTGTAGGCGCGTCGTTGTGCGCTTTCCGCCAGGGCCGCATCAGCGGCCGCACGTGCAGCATTCTGAGCCTGCTGGGTAATGCGATCCGTATCGAAGTTCTGCTTACTCACCGCGCCACCACCAACGAGGCCGCCAGAGCGCCTTGCCGTAACACGGGCGAGATCCAGATTGGCGCGAGCCTGTTCGGCCGCGGCCTTGGCGCGTGCTTCCTGTCGATCCAGCTCTGGCGCATGAATAATGGCCAGAACGTCTCCCGCTTTCACACGAGTGCCGATATCAACGCGCCGTTCGGCAATATATCCTGATGCCCGCGCACCAATTGCCGCCGTCTCGAGAGGAGCGGTTTCTCCAGGAAGATCAAGAGAGATCGGCTTCGTCTCTCTATGAGCAATCATGAAGCTGACATCCGGCGTCTGGCTCTGACGCGTCTCAGCGAGAGCACGAACCGCGATGCCGCGTTCACTATGCGCGTAGATCCCGTAGCCGAGCAGCAGGATAGCTCCCAGGCCAATCAACGGCACGATGGGCGGCCCACGACGTTCTTCACGGACGCCGGTCGAGGATAAAACGGGTTCAGACATGACTGTATTCCTCAAGAATGCGGCTTTCTCGTTTTCTCAGGCGTGTGTAGAGCCAAGGCACAATGAAGAGCGTGGCGCAGGTGCCCATCATCAGGCCGCCAATCACGGCGCGTCCGAGCGGGGCGTTCTGCTCGCCGCCATCACCGAGCCCCAGAGACATGGGTAACATGCCGATGATCATTGCGAGTGACGTCATCAGAATGGGGCGCAGGCGTGCCTGTCCGGCAGCGACGGCGGCTTCGACGGCACTCAAGCCCTCAGCACGTCTTTCCTTGGCAAAGGTTACAAGCAGGATCGAATTGGCGCTGGCCACACCGACACTCATGATCGCCCCCATGAGGGAAGGAACCGAGAACGTTGTTCCTGTAACGAACAGCATGAACACGATCCCGCACATGGCGCCGGGAAGGCCAAGGACGACCACGAACGGGTCCATGAAGGACTGGAAGTTCACGACCATCAGAAGATAGACCGCAATCGCTGCAACCATCAGGCCGATACCCAGCCGGGTAAAGGCAGAATGCATGCTTTCGATCTGCCCTTGAACGGTGATCACATTGCCTGGTGAAAGCTCTCCCCGATGGCGCGCAATGACCCGGTCAATGTCTCGGGCAATGCTCCCCAGATCACGCCCCTCCGCACTTGCATCGACATCGAGTGTCGGCTGGATATTGCTGTGTGAAATGACGTTCTGTGCCGTGCCGCGCTTGATGGTTGCGACGTTGCTCAGCAGAGCCGAGGAGTGCTGTGACCCGAGTGCGGAGGCAATGACGGTGTTGCGAAGATCACCCAGATTGTTGACCCGATACTGCGGCGTCTGCACTGCCAGCGGGTACTGGATGCCCGTTGCCGGATCGACCCAGAAATTCGGGGTTACAGTATTGGAGGACGCCAGTGACACCATCACGTTGCGCGCAACGTCATTGAGCGTCAGGCCGAGGTCCAGAGCGCGCTCACGATCAATCGCAATCGCCAGTTCTGGGGCTGCAATCTGCTGGTGCAGATGGACGTCCACCAGGCCGGGAATGCAGGAGACTTCCTGACGGACTTCCTGCATGACCTTTCGGTTATTGGCCGCGTCATAACCCGAAATGCGGATATCCACCTGCGCGGGAAGCCCGAAATTCAGGATCTGGGTCACGATGTCGGCCGGCTGGAAATAGAATACGCTGTCCGGGAAGCGGCGCGCCAGTTCGGTCCGCAGTTTACGGATATAGTCGGCGGTTGGACGATGCCCTTCCTTCAGCTCCACCATGATCTGACCGTCATTTGGTCCAACGGTCGTGCCGTCGTCGAAAGGCATGGAATACCGGAATGGTACGCCCATGTTATCGAGGACCAATGACCGTTCATGCTCGGGTACGACCTCACGGATGACGTCTTCAACCTGATCGAACAGGCGTTCCGTGCTTTCGATACGCGTTCCTTCCGGCGCGCGGACATGGAGCTTGAATTCGCCGGCATCAATCGTGGGGAAGAAATCCTGCCCGACCTGAGTTGCGAGGAAACCGGCTGCCAGAACGGTAACACCTGCAAGTGCAGGAACTTTCCAGCCACTTTCGATGAGGCCATGTAACTGACGGACGTAGCCATCCCGCAGCCGGTTGAAGCGCCGATCAAAAGTCATGCCGAACCGGGTAATGACATCAGGTGGCAGCCCGGCATCGCGTCGTCGTATGGTTTGCCGTTCTTCAGACCGTAGAAGAATAGCTGCGAAGATTGGCACCAGTGTCCGGCTGATCGCATAGGAGGCGAGCATGGCGTACACAACAGCAAGGGCCATCGGTGTGAACAGGAAGCGGGACGGGCCGACAAGGAACTCTACCGACACAAATACGCTGGAGATGGCCAGTGTCGACACCAGTGTTGGCAGTGCGATTTCCGACGCGCCGTTGAGCACAGCCTGTCGCAGTTCTGTTCCTTCATGGCGGATGCGATGGATATTTTCGATCGTTACAGTCGCATCATCCACCAGAATACCGACGGCGAGAGCCAAACCACCCAAGGTCATCAGATTCAGTGTCTGGCCAGTCCAGGACAGCACGGCAATCGAAGACAGGATGGCCAGCGGGATGGAGACGGCAACAATAATGGTCGAACGCCAGCTTGCAAGAAACGCAAGGATCATGGCCGCTGTCAGCAGGCCGGCGATGACAGCTTCAGATGCCACTCCGGTAATTGCCGCTTTGACGAACAGGGACTGGTCAAACAGTTCCTCGATCTTCATGCCCGCCGGAGCTGCTGCCCGCGTGACAGGAAGAACCTGATTACGAATGGCGTTTACAACACTCAGCGTCGAGGCATTTCCGGCCTTCATGATTGAGAGCAGCACGGAGCGGCGTCCTTCGCGGCGCACCACATTCTGCTGCACGGCCGTTCCATCACGGACCTGCGCAACATCGGCAATACGCACGATGGCACCTGTCTTGGGGTCACGCTTGAGGGGAACATCGTTCAGGCGCGCTGCGACGTCTGGCATGCCGTTCATACGCACGTCGTATTGAGTGGCGCCGAATTTCACTGTTCCGCCGGGCAGCGTCAGGTTCTGCACGTTGATGGCATTGGAAACATCCAGCGGCGTCAGGCCGACACCCGCCAGCTTGGTCTCATCAATATCCACCATGACCTGACGGATCTTTCCGCCATAGGGCGGGGGTAGCATCGTGCCGGGAATGGGAGCAAGCTGCTGACGGATGCGGTAAATGCCATAGTCATACAGTTCGCTTTCCGTCAGCTTCTCCGAAGAGAGGGAAAGCTGGAGAACCGGCACACTGGAAGCACTGTACTGCATGATGATGGGCGGCTGAATGCCCGGTGGCAGCAGGGCGCGGATTGAGTTTGTAGCCGAAACGGTCTGTGCGACCGCAAGGTCCACGTTTACGCCGGGCTGAAAATACAGCTTTTGCAGGACCAGCCCCGGTGTCGTCTGGCTTTCGATGGTCCGCAGATTGTTGACGAAGAAGCTTTCGGAAAACTCCGTATAAGTGCTGATCCGCTTCTCGGTCTCGGCTGCATCCAGGCCGTCATAATACCAGACGACGGTGACGACCGGGATATCGATGTTCGGAAACACATCGGTAGGCGTTCTGAAGACGGCCGTGATGCCCAGAAGCAGGATGAGTACCCCTGCGACAAGGAACGTGTAAGGCCGTCGTAGCGCAAAGGCGACGATCCCCATTGAATATCTCTGTTCAGATGGCTTTGGAGCACGGAACCCGCACCCCGCTTGTCCGGCACAATCCATGTGCGGACAAATCGGCAAGCTTTTCGCCATGGCATGATGCCGCGCCGCGTTTGCCGTCTTCTCACCGGAAACGAAGTTCTCAGGGAAGGAGCATAACCGCCGCGGAAGGCTTGGGCGGATCATGCAACTTCGCGCGCAACATCCGGTAGAGCAATCCAATCAGATGATTGCACAATCCTGCCATATCGAGCTGTAGGCAAGGACGTGAAATAAAGGCAACTGCCCCTAAAACGCCATCAAAAGTGGGTGGAGTGCCATAATGAATTAGAACGAAACTTCAAAAAGATGCCTGATTCGATCATATGCTTGCACAATCCGACCAAAGTCTCACACTACCCTTCTGGGCGGATCAGGCATGCCCCTAAATGTGCAATACCCAAACGACTGACTGAAAAAATCGGAAATTTCGCTTCATGCAGGATATTCTGTCACGGCTTCGAGACACGATCGACCGCCATTGCGTCGAACCAACGACCCGCTCGGTTGTGCCGGGCCTGCTGCTCTTTCGTGCCGATGCCCCCACGACACCAATGGATGTGGTGTACGAGCCCCGCTTCTGTGTGATCGTCCAGGGGTCAAAACAGGTCATGCTGTGTGACAAGGTCTTCGATTATGATGCCAGCAAGTATCTCGTAACGGCCGTTGACCTTCCCGTTACCGGGCAGGTGACACAAGCCACGCATGAAAAGCCCTATCTGGCGCTCTGCCTGGCTCTGGATCCTGCGCAAATTGCTGATTTGCTACTCGAAATGAAGGATGCCTTTCCTACAAACGGAACGACATGCCCATCCTGCATGACGGTCAGTGCACTCACCCATGAAATCCTGGATCCAGTGACCCGCCTCGTAGGGCTGTTGGAAAACCCGGAAGATATTCCCATTCTTCAGCCCGCCATCCTCCGCGAACTGCTGTATCGGTTGTTGCAGGGGCCTCAAGGCTATGTTCTGCGGCAGATTGCCACTGCGGGAACAAATCTCTCCCAGCTCAATCGGGCAATCGGCTGGATACGAACGCATTATGCAGAATCTTTCGACATTGCATCTGTTGCGAAAATTGCCGGGATGAGCCCGTCATCATTTCATCGGCATTTCCGGGCAGCCACGATGATGAGTCCCTTGCAGTATCGCACGCGTCTTCGCCTTCAGGAGGCGCGCCGCAGGCTGCTCAGTGCCACGGTCGATGCTGCTGAGGCCGGATTTGCGGTCGGGTACGACAGCCCGTCCCAATTCAGTAGAGAGTACCGGCGCATGTTTGGGGTTCCTCCCGCACGGGACGCGCAACGCCTTAAATATGCGGGAGACGGAATGCTTCCAGCCTAACGAGAAGGCTTAACACATGACGGTATGAGCCTCTTGAAAGGGCTTGCCAGAAACTATTCTGGCAAGCTTTTCGTAAAAATTACCAGCTATACCCTATGCTGGCCTGAGCATTGCGGCGCTCGCCGTAGTAGCAATATTGTCCGTCGGCACCGTAAGCGAAACAGTTCGCGATATATTTCTTGTCAAAGAGATTGCGAACGCTTGCAGAGGCTTTCCAGCCGTGAAGCGAATGGGACATGTTCGCCAGATCATAGCTCACGGACGCATCGAAGAGAGCATATTGGGGAAGCCAGACGCTGCCATATGTTGCTTCGCCACCGTAGGTTTTCGCTGAATAGCGCATACCACCACCAAATCCGAACCCCTTCAGCGGCCCGGAGGGCATTGTGTAGAACGCGAAGAGGGAGGCATTCCCTTTTCCAGACTGGATCAATGGCTTCCCGGTCGAATCATCCTTGATCTTCTGGAAACTCACTGCGGCTGTCAGCATGAGGTTACGGAACGGCTCGGCATGGGCTTCAAATT
The DNA here is from genome assembly GCF_032913585.1 of Gluconobacter sp. GP1. Lineage (NCBI taxonomy): Bacteria > Pseudomonadati > Pseudomonadota > Alphaproteobacteria > Acetobacterales > Acetobacteraceae > Gluconobacter > Gluconobacter sp. GP1. Next base: position 607,060 of record NZ_JASGXC010000001.1, on the reverse strand, counting down.
CGAAACCGTCCGAGTGAACAAGTCCGCTCTGCACACTGTACCCTGTGTTCGCAACCGAGACGAGCACGTTGCTCTGCTCGATATGGAATCCCGCTGCGGTCAGCAGGATGGATGTTCCAGGAAGCTGATATTTCACGCCACCCTCAAGCTGCTTGCCCATAGACGGATTGGCCTGGCGAACGGTCGCACCGCCATCGTTGGAAACAGAGCCTGACTGCGGCTGAAAGGACGTTGAATAGCTGATGTAAGGTGAGAGGCCGAAGTCAAAGTGATAAAGACCGGAAGCACGCCATGTAACCTGGCTTGAACTCTGGCGGCTGTCAGAAGGTGTCAGAGACTCAACCTGATGCGAGCGATACCAGTCATTGCGAATACTTCCCGTAAGGATCAGCCGATGCCAGCGGATTTCATCCTGACCATACGCGCCGATCTGATGAGAATGCGTGACATAGTTCAGATACGGGGACAGGTCCGGAATGACCATGTGATAATCGGGATGAAGCACATCCAGATCCGGAGCATCGCCATAGGCTTCTGTGTCATTGGCCTTCTGCTGCATATAGTCAAAGCCGAACATCAGGGCATGTCGCAACGGGCCAGTGCGGACGCGACCTTTGACCTGGCTGTCAAACGCCAGATTATAGGTGTGTTCGTGCGTTCCATATGCAGAGCGGGACAGCATCTGCCCACTCGTACCGTCATCGCTGTCATAGTAACCATTGTTATACACGCTGCGATAGATGGTCTTGATATCATCGTAGCGGCCACGCGTGCTGAAGCTCCAGTCATCATTGAAGCGATGATTGAAAATATAGGTAATTGCGCCCTGTTTGCGGTTGAATTTTTCTGATGGGACATCCCCGTCATAGAAATTCCGGGGCAGGTAGCCATAGGAAGCACGCTTGAGCGACCCAATCAGCGGCACGCCGCCATAAGAGCCACTCTCAGGATCGTACTGGTAATTACCCAGCAGGGTGAGGGTGGTTGGGCCGTCGCCTCCAAAGGTAAAGGCCGGGCTAATGCTGAAGCGTCGGCTACCGGTTCTGCTGAGCTGGGTATGCTGGCCGTTTACTGTGCCATAAAGCCGGTAGCGAACAAGACCGTCCTTGGTCGCAAATCCGCCGACGTCAGCATCCACACGATATAGATCGAACATGCCGCCAGTTGTATTGACGCTACCATAAAACCGCTGATCCGTCGGCAGCTTGCTGGATAACGCCGTCAGACCACCTGGGCTGGACTGCCCATACAGCGCAGAAGCCGGTCCTTTAAGCAGCTCAACGCGGTCAAGCCGGAAGGTATCCGTCTGGGCAACGGCAAAGCCGGTCGGGCTGTCCTGAAACTTCAGTCCATCCAGAAAAGTCGGCACTGTAAAGCCGCGAAGATCGAAGAGATCATAGCGAGTGCCTTCACCACCCCGCGTATCCGCTGTAACGCCTGCTGCGTACCGCACGGCCTGATTCAGTGTCAGAACACCGCGTGCATCCATTTCGTCACGGGTGATGACGGTGACGGACTGCGCGGTTTCAACAAGAGGTGTGTTTGTTTTTGTAGCGGAAGAGGCAATGGTTGAAGACTTGCGAGCATGAACCTCAACCCGTTCAACCCTTGCGCTCCGTGCTTTGGCATTGTCAGCGCTTGCTTGAGCCGGGGCAGGTGCCTCAGACTGCTGCGGATCATTGGCTTTATTCTCCTGCTCAGCCGCGAAAGACGTATCGCTCAAAATGAGGGAGAAAAGAACCGTGTAAACTATCCTGCTGCGCTGCATACCCAACTCATTTCGTTACCGGCTCGTGCTGGTTGCGAGGCAGAGACCGGCTTGATTGTTAAGAATGATACTTAATTGCGCTCCTAGACATCTTCGGAAACAGCTTCAAGCAGCCAGCGCGCAGTTGGCCCAAACGCAACTGAATAAGGCCCGATCACTGGTAACAGGTCACTTTCAGAGCGGAAAAGAAACGGTTTGTTACCGATTTTTGACTGTGGAGGAGAGGAAGGCTCGACCAATCAGGTGTGGTAACCCGATGCTTTATAGCCGCGCAGCCATAGGCGAGTTGGCTCTCAACTCGCGGGGGGAAACACCAAAGGTTCTATGAAACATACTGCTGAAGCTACTGGCATTATCGTAGCCTAGATCGAAGGCGACTTCGGCAATCGATTGGCCCGTCGCAATTCGGGAAGCGGCTTCCACAACCCGTACTCTCCGGCGCCATGCCGCAAAGCCCATACCCATTTGAGACTGAAAGAGGCGGGTAAAAGTGCGCCGTGCCATACCGGCTTCGCGCGCCCAGTGATCGATGTCGCGACAATCTCCCGGCTTGGCGATAATCGCTTCACAGACCCGCCGCATCCGAGGGTCGGCAGGAAGAAGCACGCGTTCGGCGAGCCGTGGTGCGCGTTCCACTTCATCGATGAGAAGCCCGGCAATCGTTGACATGCGGCTGTCCATGGCAAACTCAAAGCTCATGGCAATGATCTCGTCCATCAGGCCCCGTATCAAAGAAGATGCATCAAACATCTTGCATGGAAGCGTGCCCGCGCCGGGAAAATCAGGATCAACATAGATGACCTGAAACGACAGGTCGGTGCGGCAGGTTGCTTGATGCAGCGTGTGGGCAGGAAGCCAGAGCCCTTGCCCCGGACGAAGGACGAAGCTTTCCTCATGTGTAGTGACTGTCACACTCCCTGCCATGAACACAGATAGCTGTGCCCGCTCATGTGTGTGGAAGCCATCTACGAAACTGCCGGCATAATAATCTGCAAAACCGACGACGGGAGGTGGGTTTGCAGGTAAATCGGCGGAACGCTTCATAGTGTTATGATCTGGGCCGGTCTTTGCGAGAGCATCTTTCGCAAAGACCGGCCACGGCTCCCCTGACGCTGGACGTACGAATTGGCAGTGGCGGCAAAAATGTCTGATCAAGAACATGCCGCCAGAACGTGAATGCCTATTTGTCCGTCGTCGTCAGACTTTTATCAAGAGGCGGCATGATGGCGGTTACCCTCATGGTTGGTAATGAACATCAGAGTGACCGAAACGGGCGCATCCTGCCGATGCCAGGTCTTTCCCGGAACAACCAGAACGTCACCCTTGCTGGCCGTAGAACTGACCTCGCCCTGTTCTGTTCGAAGTGTCAGCGTAGTTTCTCCTTCGACCACAAGAAGAAATTCATCGTTTGGATGCTCTTCCCAAGGGGTTGAACCTTTGAAACGCAGTAGTCCCACGTCGTGAGTTCCAAAAGGGAAAAGCATCTTCAACCCGTTTGTGGAAACCGTTTCTGTCTTTTTACCAATATCAATAAGCGACAGATCGGCAGCTTCTTTGGGGAGATTGAATATCGTCATGAATGTCTCATGTGTTTGAAAGATTGTTTGGAAGGCTCAGTGTTCTCACATAAGCCTGCGAGTTTTCTGGCCGCCGTCACGACAAGCAGCAGCGTGAATGCGCCAGCGATCCAGGCCACCAGAAACGTTCTGCTGTATCCGATGACTGAGGCCAAAGGCGCAATCGACAGGCCTGCGAGGACGTTCGCCAGACTTTCTCCACACTGAAGAACGCTGTAGTCCGTTCCTGGCCGTTCTTCTGAAGACCAGTTCATCAGTGTGGCCCAGACGGAGACGTAAAAGCCTCCATCAAGGAAGTTTTCTATGCCAAGACCGGCATAAAGAAGTACTGGCGTTGCCATCCCCCCGGCCTGCAGACATACCAACGTTCCAAGCAGCAAAGTGGATGGCCAGATGAGCAGCGCAACAGCGCGACGGCAGCCCAAAAACCTGACCGCTGGGAAGCCAATAACTGCGCTACCGAGGGCGCCACAGATGATGTTGGACATCTGAAGTGTTCCGGCAAAATCCAGACTGAAAGATCGGTCCATCAGCCAGGGCTGGAGCAGCATCGCGAGCGCTGAACTTGCAAATTTGAAGGTAAGCGCCATCAAAAGCGCCCACCGAAAACCCGGCTGCCGGAAAAGATCCACAAGGCGAGAGGGCTTCTGGAATACCCTGCTAGGCTCGATGCCAGCTCTTAATGGCAGAAGTGCGAGCCACAGGACGAAGAGTTCACATGCCATGCCCCACATCGCACCGGACCAGCCAAGCCGCTCGTAGATGAAGAGTGATCCTGCACCACCAACCACCATGCCCAGAAGAAATGAAATGACCTGTAAGGCATTCGCCAGCCCTGCGTTGCGCCCCTTCATATGTGAAACGGCGCACGCATTCGTAAAAATGTCCTGAGTGGCAAAAATCGTGTTCAGAAGCAGAATGCCTGACAGAGCCAACAGAAAGTGATGCTCAGGTGAGGCAAAGCCCAGAAGCAGGCAGACCATGACCGCTGACATATGCGTCCATAAGGCGAGGGCTCCATAGCCCCATCGTTTGCCAGCATTGTCAGCAATACCGGACCAGAAGCATTTCAGCGCCCACGGCAGAAACACCAGTCCTGTCAGGCCGATATCCTTCAATGGCGTCCCGCTGTTGCGCAAAATGGTTGAAAATGCGTTGAAAGCCAGTCCCGCAGGGATACCCTGCGAGCCATACATGAGCCCGATTGCCAGAAGCCGCGTTAAGATTGTTGTCCTAGTTTCAGAGTGGTCACTCCGACAGAGATAGGATGCACTCTTCATGTCAGAAATTTACCCCAACACGGAAGCCAAGCTGACGCGGGTTGGCGGCCACGACGTACCCACCCGACAGGCCACGCGTAAAATAGCTCGAATTGGTTAGATTATGGCCGTAAAGCGCGACATTCCAATGCTTCCAGCGCTTCTCGATTTGCGCATCCACCAGGATGTAGGGTGCATTCTGAATACTGCTACTGGGATAGAGGGTTGTTCGTCCACGCCTGACCACGCTGGCATTGACGGTCCATCCCGGAACGGGATGCCATTCGCCTGAAAAACCGAAATTACTCCGCGGAGTGCCAGCCATCTGTTTGCCGCTATAATCTGAGCCACCAAAGACGAAGCGATCATATGCGGCGTAGGTCAACCCAAGGAACGCGTTAAGCTGAAGTGTATTGAGTGGCTTCCAGTGTGCAGTTGCTTCCACCCCTCGTGAGTGGGCGGTACCGGCAGTCCCGATAAGGGATTCTCCTGCACCATTGGTGGCCGAGACCTGCAAATTTGAGAGGAAATTCGCAAATCCGGTTGCCTCTACGGACCACCGACCGGTGAGATCTCCAAGGCGGTACCCCAGTTCCAGATTATTGCCGTAACTGGAAGCATACGGCGCCGAGACGGTACTGCTGTAGGAACCGTAAGGGCTATAATTTGGCGGCAGGAAAGAGCGGGAGTAGCTCAGCCAGCCAAACTGGCTCAATTGACCGGAAGGCTGAGGATTATACTCGAGTTTAAGGCCCGGAAGGGGAGCGGTCTTGGAGAGTGTCTGACGAGGAAGACTGTCCTGCATGCTATACGCATAAGGCGTGTCCCCGCTCATGGAGCTTGTCCAGTTGCTGAGCGAACTATCGACATGCTCGATACGTAGCGATGGCACAAGGCGCCAGCTCTTCGAGAAATGCCACCCTAGTTCCCCCATAAAGGCAACGTTGGCTGTTCCCAATGTCGCAGTTGTGCGGCTGTCATAATAGGGCGTCATGTCAAAGGTATAGGGTGCCCAACGCTTAGCCTGCTGCCCGTAAATCCCGCCTTTCCAGTCCAGTGTTCCTGAACTCCCGGAGAGCATGACAGACCCGCCAATCTGGCGTGTTGGTAGCGTGAAGCCAGAGTTGGCAGAGAAGACAGAGTAGGGGTTGCTATAACGCCAGTCGGTAGAGGCTCCCCCGAACGTAACGTCCAAAATCAGGCGCTGACTGAAGCGTCGATGATATTGTGCTGAGCCAATGAGGTATTCGGTATCATTTACGCCTTCCGACGTGTTGTAAGAGACATGGTTCCGGGCATGTTGCGGCGTTTCGAAGAAGTCGTTACCGCCATGGTTCAACATATGGTGCAGGCTAAAGCGCCATTCTCCGCCAGCACTATCCTTATGCAGCAGTTTGATGCGGCCAAACCAGCCATGCCAGCCGCCAGTATCTCGACGGTCCAGAGCTCGATTGTGAATGTAACCATCGGCAGTTTCTCCTCCCACGGAAAGGCGGAGGCTGGTGGATGCATCAACCGGAAGGTCGCCAGAAAATGTCGCTCTTTTGCGATTTCCCGTTCCGTACTCGAAGTCCAATGCCCCGCCGAGACGATTTCCAGGGTCTCGCGACTGCGCAGAAACCATGCCCCCAAATGCATTGATCCCTTCTGTCAACTGGGGGCCGCGCATGACATCCACATTGCTGAAATCAAACATCTGCCCCATGGCAAAGCTGGGAACAGGTATGCCGTCGATCAGGACGGGTGTGTAAAGAACCGGCCCTTCATCCTCCGTGCCGCCAAGTCCTCGTACCATCAGAACCGGATTGTTGGGCGTTGTATTGGTGAATGACAGGTTCGGGTCACGTTCGGCAATGTCCCCCAAAGTCTGCATTCTGTATGCCTGAATGTCCTGTGCAGACAGATGTGTTGTGCTCGTGGGGTTCACGAAAGCGGCGCGCTTACCCCAGACGGTCAGGGCCTCTTTTGCAGAGATGCAGGATGTCTCCGGGCTATCGTCGCCGGGCTTGTGAGTGCACTTCACCGCAGGGGATGCGGCCGCCCATCCAGGGACAGGTAATGCCGTCAGCGCCGTACAGACGAAAGCCAGTGAACTCACGCTCCGCAAACGGACGCTGCTCCTGAGCCATGGAAGGGAGAGGTTTTCTTTCATGGATCTGGATGATAATAATTCTCATTATCTCCGCTACCCGGATCAGTCTGTTTACCCCGATCGGACAGGAAAGACCGCGCTGTGATGGCAGAAGTCAGCTCAACTCAGGTTCATCAACCACACCCCGACCGGGTAGCAGGCACATCTCTGTTGCATCCGCATTCCTGCGGATTTGCTGGTGGCCTTCTCACAAGTGGGTTTCTGGCTTCCGAGGCGGGGGCGTTGAATGGCTATTTTGATGAACCAGGATCAACCACCCGCTGTACTGTCATCCTCTCAGGGGCATGCAGTATGAAGGCAGCCGGTCAGGTGCATCATTTTCAGGCCTGCGATCTTATTATGGCGCGCACCTCCGCTGAGTCTTTCACCTTCGAGAACAGTGCTGAATTCTCGGCTCTTGAAATTCACGTACCATCGCCACTGCTGGAGCAGATGCAAATCGAGCACCTCCCCAAAATTCAGAGGCGATCTCTCGAACTTCAGGATCCGGCTCTGAAAACAGCCAAACAACTCTTTGGCTATTTACGAACTATTCCTGCCGCACATTCCCCTGCAGCTCTCGTGGGGTACGGCTTGGCAATGACGATGCTAGGATATGCGTTTACGACGCAGAAAACAGCTCGTTCTCAGTTAACGGCCAAAACAATCCATGGATTGGAAAATGCTCGTAACGCGCTTCTGGCGCGTCTTGACCAAGCTCCGACAATCCCACAGCTTGCGGCACTCTGCGACCTTAGTCCCACGCGTTTTAAAGAACTGTTCAGCCGACAGTACGGCTGCGGGCCCTATACGCTGTATCAATCCCATCGGATGGAATACGCACGAAGCCTTTTAGAGCGTTTGAACGTAACAGAAACGGCGATGGAACTTGGATACAGCAACGTCAGTCATTTCAGCGCTGCTTTTCAGAGAAAATTTGGCTATCTGCCAAGTAGAGTGAAGCAGCTGCATTCTTGCAAATAAAGAATGTCATCTTCGACTTGCACGAAACTGATTTAGTAAATCTTACTCTTTAGTTTTTGAATATTAAGAACCTCCCAGCCAAAGCAAAAACTTTGATTAAGCTGGGAGGGAAAGCCTGCCCGTAGTTCTCACGGGCAGGGGAATAACCTTCAGGCTGTCTTGAGAGCGACTTCCACGTCATCTGCCGGAGCAACAACGTAAGGGCCAGCAGCTTCGACCTTGATGGCAAGAAGACCAATGCCACCCGGCAGGCGTGCACCAAGCGGAAGATAGGCGTTGCCGTTCGTCCAGCGCATCGGGATGTGCTCCACACTATGCCAGCCGCTCAGATTTTCCTTCGTGAGGTGCGTCTTGATGTTCACCGTGACGCCACTGTCGAAGAACGAAACATCGCCAATCAACACACCCAGCATACGACGGTCGTCAACAAACGGGCCAATCGCATCAGCCGGACGGCTGCTGTTCGAGACGATACGAACCGAAGACACATCACTTGGGATCATGAACATGACGCGGTTATCGACCGTGCGGAGCGGCTGGATGCGATGACCGCGATCAGACACCAGGTGCAGGTCGCTTTCCGTGACCGTCGTCGCAGCCGGTGCCTGAACTGCGAACTGCAGCTCCTGCGCACGCTGTTCGATCTGACGGTAAACAGGCTCAACCAGATCACGGCATACGGTCAGAGCAGCAGCAGCATCGTTCTCCCAGGACTTCGCCTTTTGGCCGAACATGAAAACATTGCTCTTCTGTTCGAACGCACGACGATTGCCCGTATCAAGATAGCTCTCGGTCAATGCACCGTTTGCCATGATGACCGAGTGATCTTCCGTCTCAATGTGGAAATAGTCATAGGACGTGAAGGACTTGTCGTAATAGATCGAACGACCGTTGACGAGCATACGGGCCGGAATGAACTTGCCATCCAGGAAGAGGCAATGTTCAGACGTCACGAGCATGTCCTGGAAGGGAACACCCAGAGCAATCGCGTTTTCAAGGATCCGCACTGGATAGCCGGCCTCATCATCAGCCTTTTCCGGACGGACGACGCAATGTGCCTTACCTGCCCAGGAAACCGTGCTGCTGTAGGCCTGACCGTCGCGATAGGACGTGACGGTGTCGCCTGGTGCAAGATCCTGGACGGCAATATTACCATTCGGGCCTGCGATCAGGGTATCAGCCAGGAAGCACACTTCGTAGACAAGATCGCCGCTGCTGTCTGAAGCCAGCGTATAGCCTACGTTCTGGACGCCAATGATGTTCAGCGTGACGGCTGAACCGTCCTTGAGCGTGAACGTGACATGGTCAGCGTCAGGATAGGTGACGGAAGCGACGTTGGCAGTTTTGACGTTCGTCAGCGTGATGCCGTCTGCGGTTCCTGCCGTCTTATCTTCCGAGAAACCGGAGATAACCGTCGTCGGGTTACCCGAACCTGTGATGGTCAGGCCAACATTCCCATTGCCCTGCAGGTCGATGGTGCCACCAGCAGTCGTCGGGATTGTCAGTGTAGCGCCCTTGGCGGCCGTGACGGTACCCGAGATCGTTGATCCAGCCTTAGCGCTCAGGATTGCACCGCTCTGAAGGGTGGTGGTACCAATCGTGCCACCAGACTCAGCGTAAAGGTACCCGCCATTGCTGACTGTGTTTCCTGTCGCGTTGCCCCCAGATCCAACATCCACCACGCCACCGCTAATAACGGTTGTGTTAGATGTATTGCCTCCAACCCCTAAACCGCCGCCGCCGCTAATAACTAAGCCACTAGCTGCGCCGCCTGCGCTAACGATTACTGTATTACTGGCGCCAATCGTACTATTGGAAAGAGAGGCTCCAGATTTGAGGTAAATTGTAACGCCGCTGCCTAGCTTCTGATAGCCACCGTCGCTCACGCCACTCTCAAGAATCAGAGATCCGCTAACAATTCCACCCGCAACAAATGACGGCGTAACATAGGTATCAACGATGCCACCATTCAGCGTCAAAGCCGACATTGTAGCACCGGCAGCGAAATACGCAGATCCGCCAGCATTGATAGTACCGCCCGAGGCTGTACCTCCAGAGGCAACAGAAATCACACCGCCATTATTGACGGTTGTGTTAGAGGCCGTCCCTGTTACACCCAAACCACCGCCACTTGAGATGATGGCATTTTTAACTGTGCCACCTTTATTGACAATGATGGTACCCATATAGCTGGCGTCAGCATTGGATAGTGTTCCGCCAGAAAGAACGTTAATTTTTGTTCCTGACAGGGCAGTCAGGGAGGTCATGTGTTGATTATCGTAATTAGTGCCAATATTAAAAGTCGCACCAGCGGCCAAGCTAATATAACTTCCACTACCGCCCGAAGAAATGGTTAGGACGCCGCCCGAAGAGACCGTGTCGTTAAACGCTGAGCCACCATTCTGGACGACAACCGAACCGCCAGAGATAACAGTCGCGGCTGCGAGAATTCCGCCCGAAGAAATATATACCGAAGAAAAACTTGATCCATAGAAGCTTCCTGGGTCCGTTCCACCGCTGACATAGTCATCAACATACAGAACGCCGTTCGTTACGTGGCTCATAATTCCCTCCAAGAGAATTCGTTAACGGTACAACCACCCAGAGCGTGAGAAATTCAAACTTCTCGATGGTATTTCTTTGTGACCCTGCGGACGGACAGTCAGAATTTCTTTGATATCTGTAAAATTCGATCGCTGGCGGCTAGCGCAACCAGCCCTACGTAAAGGGGCGAATTTAACAGAATATGGCTCCATTCAGATTGTTTGCAGAATCTTGTCATGGAGATAGAGACACAATTTTGAGGGGCCGGAATATGGATGAATTTTCCAAAGGTAAAAAAAAAGTTGACACCCCAGTGGGCAGCACAGAAAAAACGTTAATAAATTCTTTTAGAATCATATACTTGAACAGTTTTTATAATAATTTCACGAAGAGAAATTCCTCAAATTTCGTCAATTCAAACGAAAGTTAATGATATTTTGTCACGAATTTTGCTGCGTTCCGGCCTCGGAAAAAAACCAATTTTCGAAAAATGACGAATGGGAAGTCCCAAAAATAGGACCAGGCGGACCAAGTTTGCGCCCTGCTGTCATCATCACTGGGTGCGCACCTATTCACATTCGAGGCATAACCATGACCCGGCAGAGAGCGTAATTTTCTGTATCTGCTGAAGCAGCATATGCAGCACACATGCCTTGTAAGGGTCACAAACAGCCCTCAATTATTCAAAGCATCTCATAATTATTTATTATTGTTTCAAGGATTATTTTTAACTAAAAATATGGAAATATTAAAAAATACACCAGAAACATAATAATAATGACACAAAACCTTAACTTTTCTGATTTATTTCTTCCAACTAACAATCCGTACCAAGGCGTTACAAATAGCGTTTTTGGGACACATTCCGATGAAAAAGACGGTTTTAATTCTGGTTGCAACAACTGCTACCGGCGCATTCCTGGTGCCCGCGCAGGCTCAACCGCTCTCCAGTCAAACCACGACAGACGACAAACCTGCTAAGGCCAAAGGAAAATCAAAACGAACGACGACTGCCCATGAAAACGAGAGCGAACAGGTCATCGTAACGGGAACGCGTGAATCCCACGTCAAGGCTCGACAAAGCATCAGCCCGGTCGTCATCATCTCATCGGCAGCCCTTGCGCGTTCAGCCGAAATGAACGTCGCCAATGCGCTGACGCGCATCTATCCATCAATCACGATGAGCGCTCGCGGATCGAATACCAACTCACTGGTGTCATCTATCCAGATGAGAGGGCTGGGACCCAATGAGACGCTTGTTCTGGTAGATGGAAAGCGTCGGCATAGCACTGCGAACATTGTGCAGAAGCCAGGCCCGCAATTTGCGTCTTCGGGTGTCGATCTCAACATGCTTCCCGAGAATATGATCGATCATATCGAAATTCTTGAAGACGGCGCCGCTGCGATGTATGGCTCTGATGCGATTGCAGGTGTGGTCAATATCATAACCAAAAAGAAGGATCACGGCCTGTCGTTATCAGGACAGGGTGGAGCCAATGCGTATCTTGGGAGCGGAGAGCAGTTCCAGCTCAATGCAGACGGTGGCTTCAAACTTGGTCACGATGGCTATGTACACCTTGGCGCGCAGATCTATCACAGCGAACACGCAGTCGCATGGGGACCGGATCACGCGCTCCTTGGCTACTGGCCAGCAGGTGCCGATACAAAAAACTACTTTGTCGGCATCAAGCCGGGTTCAGAAAAGTGGAAAGGTCGTAAGACCGATTATCTGAGCACCCCTGAAGAAACGCGCGAAAATTTCGGCCTGAACTTCGGAAAGCCACTCGGGGCTGACATCGAGCTTTATGGACAGGCAACTCTCGCCTATCGCCATGCAGGCATGCGGGCCTACAAATACCCTTACGTCGTGCCCGCCATGGGAATTGACGAGTTACGTCCGATCACGGGCGATGACGAACTCGACTATGGCGTCGCCCTTGGCTTGAAGGGCCATGATTTTGCTGGGTTCGACTGGAATCTTTCTACAGTTTACGGCGGCGATAACTCCCGGATCAGCATTCGTGACAACGTCAATATCGGGATGCTGACCCGGACAGGATATTCACCGTCCAAATTCTGGGACTACACCCAGAAGAACGCACAATGGACTAATAATCTCGATCTGCGACGCAGCTTTACGGTTATGGGGATGCCTGTGAGCCTTGCCTTTGGTGGGGAGCATCGGCTGGATTCCTATCAAATCATCTCGGGCAATCCGGAATCCTATCTTGATGGGGGACCAGTAGAGCACGCGGGCATTCCGCCTCAATCCGCAGGGACGTGGTATCGCAATGTGTACTCGGCGTATGTCGACACGACGCTACGGCCCACAAGCAAGCTTTCGATCGATATCGCTGGCCGATATGAGTATTACACAGACACAAACAACACCGAAAACGGCAAGATTTCCGCCCGGTATGATGTGTCTCGTCGGTTCGCACTCCGAGGCACGATCAGCAACGGCTTTCGCGCTCCGACATTGCAGGAATCTCACTTCAGCCGTCTGAGCATTTTTGCTGGAACAGGCAGCGTCGGAGGGCAGCTTCCGGTTGAATCTGCCGCTGCACGATCTCTCGGTGCATCGGGGTTGAAGCCTGAGCGCTCAGTGAATGCCAGCGGCGGCTTTACCATGGAGCCAGTGCACGGACTTCACGTCGAGGCTGACGTGTACCAGATCAACCTGCGCGATCGCATTGTGCAAGGTGGAACGGTGCGCGGAGCACAGGCGCTGGATGCCATCCGTTCGTTCGGGTTCGACGTCTCACCAACAGCAACAAATGCGGCGGCTTCGTCAGCTTACTTCCTGTCCAACGGGGCAAGCACACGCACGCAGGGGCTGGACCTGAAAGCTGACTACCTCGTTCATATGCATCAATGGGGCAATATCGCCCTGACAGCTGCGGTAAATCTCAACCGGACCCGTCTGCATCATAATGGTATTTCATCGATCGGGACCCCGCTGCTAAACGATCAGACGATTGCGTACATCACGACCGCAACCCCACGCAGCAAAATGATCCTGAATGCCCTGTGGACTGTCGGCGATTGGGACGTAAACATCCGCCAGAGCCGTTATGGTGAAACGACGGGCATGATGACGTATCAGGACTGGACGCCAGCCTCAGCCACATGCCCGAAAGGTGGAGCGCTGCGTTACTCCAACAGTTGTTTCGCACAGTTCAAGAATACGCCGCGCTGGCTGACAGATCTGGAGATCGGCTATCGCGTCACGTCACACGTTCATGTCGCGGTGGGCGCGAACAATATTTTCAATGTTCGCCCTCGCAAGCTGCCTGACCAGCTGATTTCTGCCGGTGGCAGCATGTATGATCAGTTCTCGAACCAGGTACCATTTACCGGCGGATATTATTTCGGGCGGGTTAACGCGTCTTTCTGAGCATAGGGAAGTCACGCTCAAAAAGTCGACTAGATCCACGAGAGGGCACCCCAAACCCTCTCGTGGACTATTTCACGTAGGCACTCTGGAACGCTTGTCTTGAAACTGTCTTTTTTGATTTGTTGGAAGAGCATAGTCACACGGCCTTCCTCAGTGATATGCGCGGAAAATTCCTGAGCAGACGGAGTGTCGGTGCGCATGTTTCTCTCGATAAGAGTTTTGGCACGCAAAGTGATGCCCATGCTTCTCTTCATGATTTGCGGCGCGGCATATTCAGCTCCCGTTGCTGGCGCAGGATCAAGCTTCGCTGCGCCCCTGTATCGAGCATGGAGTGACAGTCTTCCACCTCAAGCTGGCCTGTCCCTGAAATATCGCACTGTGGGGTCAGGAGAGGGGCAGAAACTTGTCATGGCGCACAAGGTGGATTTCGGGGCCTCAGATATTCCTCTTCCAGACAAGCTTCTTGATATGCAGGAACTTTATCAGTTTCCAACCGCGATCGGAGCTATTGTCGTAGTCATCAATGTTCCCGGCATAGGGGCTGACCATATGCGGCTGGATGGCTCAACGCTCGGCGCCCTTTTTAGAGGCGACATTACTTCCTGGAACGATCCGCGCATTCGCGCCCTGAATCCTGATCTTCGCCTCCCGGACCTAGATGTCCTGCCAGTTCATCGTGAAGAGGCATCCGGAACCAGCCAAGTCTTTTCAGACTATCTTCGTACACAGTCGCCATCCTGGAAGCCCGGATCATGGGGCGAGGGGGCCGAGGCACGCGGCAATGATGGTGTGGCGGCGAGTGTGCGTCAGTCTATCGGCGGGATTGGGTTTGTGGAATATGCCTTTGCGCGCCGAAATCATCTGAACACAGTAAAATTGAAAAATCATTCAGGCTTATTCGTTGCTCCGGAAACAGCCGCCTTCAAAAGCTCTGCTTACAGCGCAGACTGGCAGCACACGGATCATTACGCGGTGAGCTTACTGGACGCCGGCGGCTCAAAAAGCTGGCCGATCATGAGCGCAACGTTCGTGCTCGTCCCGGTTCATCCATCAGACCAGACGACTGCAAACGCAGTGAAGGCATTTTTCACCTATGGGCTGCGTCGCGGCGATAAGGCCCTTCAGGATCTGGATTACATCCCGCTGCCGAACGATGTAAAAAACAAAATCCTTGCAGAGTGGCCCTGAGCGAGGCTGGCAAAGTCATAATAACTTCACTCCCATTTTCCTCTCATTTCTGTGAATGAATTATGCCTTCCGGCATCTCGGAATGAGGGGACCGTCGTGCTTACGAGTGCTCAGTATCGTCGTCTTTTTATCGCACACGGCACCGCAAGGCTGAGAAGGCCACTAATTATAGAGGGCGGCATAACTTCTCCAGGTTTTTGACGGGATCTCCGCATGCTTGGGAAAATGCGCTCACTGGCACACCTTGTAGTTTTCAGTAGCATTTTCCATTCGTTTTTCGGGAAAGCCGAGGCGGCAGCGGCACCTCTCGTAACTGACGTTCTGCCGTCAGGCGTACCGTTACCATCTCCGGCACCGGGTTTTGTTCTACCACCGGAAGATACAGGAACGGAGTTGTTGGGCGATGCAGGTGGAGCACGAATCTGGCTGGGCCGAAAAGGGATCAGATTCAACCTTCAGGATGTTGAGGAAATATGGGGACTAGCCTCAGGCGGAATGCATCCGGGGCCCACATATGACGGCATGACAGCCGCCACTCTCGTGCTGGAAACCCGCCGCGCATTTGGCTGGCATGATGGCCTTCTCAATATCAGCGCCATTCAGGTCAGGGGGCGGTCTCTGGCGGGAGAGCGTCTTGGGTCTTTAAACCCGGTGAGCGGCTATGACGCTGGCCGAACCACACGCTTGTTCGAGCTTTGGTATGGGCAGGGCTTCTTTGGAAACCGGCTTGATATTCGCGTTGGCACAATTGATCTGGATACTGAATTTTTGGTCAGCCAGAACGCATCCCTGTTTTTGAATGCAAGCTTTGGCTGGCCGCTCTCGACGTCAAGCAATCTGTATTCGGGCGGCCCGTCCTGGCCTTTCTCGGCTGTCGGAACACGGATCAAGTGGTCTCCAGCTTATCCGCTTGTGCTTATGCTGGCCATCACAGACGACAATCCAACCAAAGGCCCATTTTATAGTCAACTCAGCCCTACTCGTATGGACCCTTCGGGCACCAGTTTCTCGACAAGTGGTGGCACATTATTTTTAGGGGAGGCGCAGCTCTGGGTCGATGCTGCCCAAAGCGTTTCAGGAAAAGATGCACCCGCACTCCCCGGGACATGGAAAATCGGCGGCCTTTACGATACCGGCCATTTCCCTGATCCCCGATATGACAGTCGTGGCGGCTTCCTGGGCAGCCCTGACAGTTCCGGAATACCGGCATATCACCATGGAAACTGGTTGGGTTACATCGTGCTGGACCAAACCCTCTGGAGAACGGTTCAGGGGCCATCAAAGGCAATCAATACGTTTGTTCGTGCGACCATCGCGAGCGGGACGCGCAACCGATTTACAAATGAAGTGGAAGCTGGGCTGACGTTTCAGGGTTTTGTGCCGTATCGGCCCAATGATGTTGTTGGAATTGGGTGGGGAACCAGCTTTTACGGGCACCGTGCACGAGACAACGCCAAAGATACGATACGCCTCGCAGACAGCTCCGCCAGACTGCTCGTACCGGAAGATCATATTGAACTCACCTGGCAAATTCCGGTCCGCGATTACCTGACTGTTCAGCCTGATTTTCAGTATTTCTGGCCTGTTGGAGGTCAGGAGCCAGAAAAGGGTCAAGCAGCGGCCTCAGAAGGCGCTGTTCTTGGCCTGAATATGACAACGACGTTCTGAAAAGTGGCCAACGTAATGTCAATTAACCTTCAAACTCTCAGTCTGGTTTCCACAGTATAGTTTCTTTCACGGCCTTGAAGGTCGGTGATAAAGGAACTTATCCATGACGCAGGACCACGATTTCAGCGCCCATTCTTCGGCCGAACAGGCGCGGGAACGTATGCGCTACGAAATCATCGACGATTTGGATGAAGAATTCGAACTTTCGCTGGAAGAAAACGAAGGCGAGGGGCTTGATCCTGCAGATCGTGCGTTCCGCCGCACCTATTTTCGAGAACTCATTCGCCTGCAAGCCGAACTCATCAAACTTCAGGATTGGGTCAAGGCAACGGGAGAACGCGTTGTTGTCGTTTTCGAAGGCCGTGATGCTGCCGGGAAAGGTGGTGCGATCAAGCGTATTACCCAAAGGCTGAACCCGCGGATCTGTCGCGTAGCAGCTCTTCCGGCGCCTAATGACCGTGAACGGACACAATGGTATTTCCAGCGCTATGTTGCGCATCTTCCCGCAGCAGGCGAGATCGTGCTGTTTGACCGCAGTTGGTATAATCGCGCTGGCGTTGAACGTGTCATGGGGTTCTGCACCGACGAGGAATACGAAGAATTCTTCCGATCAGTGCCAGAATTTGAGCGCATGCTCGTCCGTAGCGGCATTCGGGTGATTAAGTTCTGGTTCTCGATCACGGACGAAGAACAGGAATCACGCTTCCGCGCCCGCATTGAGGATCCCCTGAAGCAGTGGAAACTCAGCCCGATGGACCTTGAAAGCCGTCGTCGCTGGGAAAGTTACACGCTGGCCAAGGAAATCATGCTCGAACGATCCAGCATTCCAGAAGCTCCCTGGTGGGTTGTGCCGGCAGTAGACAAAAAGCGGGCGCGCTTGAACTGTATTGCTCACTTCCTGTCTCTTCTGCCTTACGAACCTGTCAGCCGCCCGGAAGTTGTTCTTCCCGAGCGTGTATTCCATCCCGACTATGAGCGTGAGCCCACGCCAGAAACCATGCTGGTTCCGCAGCGCTACTGACGCCCGCGTTATGATTTACGGGTAATGGAATGAACTCTTTTATTGCCCGTGTAGCCCTATAGATCGAGGAAAATCACTCGCACTGACCATAATTACAGACCGAGATACTTTCTGAAACCTGCTTTGCAGGAAACTTGAAGGATACCCTTGCGCTAAACATCATTACAGTTTTGCAGAAGGTCCTGATGGTAGAAACAGCGTCTCCGTCCCCCGACACCAGCCAGATCGTGGCGCAGGGTCATCCGACAGACAACGAATTACTAGCGTTTTACCGCTCGGAGATCCGATTTGAGACTGAAGTTGTAAACGGTCGCTTGCAGGCTCTTCTGGGTTCTCAGGCATTTCTTGTCATTGCCTATGCCACAGCCATGACGGGCTCTACAAAAAGGTGGGGAGACAGCATGGTTCTTCTTCTGCCGCCCCTGTTTTCGCTATTGGGATTTGTTCTGGCAGCAATGGCCCTTCCTGGTATCCGTGCGGCATACGCTGCGATTGGTAAATGGGAAGGGAAGCAGCGTATGTTACATCAGCGCAGCCCGGCATTGACTGATTTCACTCTTGCCCCAAATGAGGACGAGACACGCGACATGATGCGAAGAGCACAACGAGGTGCACTCTTTGCTCATCAGGCACCCTTCATATTCATTATCGCCTGGACGATTTTCGGATTTATTCCGTTCTATCTATACTTAAAATAATTAACATTCTTGATAGAATATTTACTCCACCAACGAATTTCTCATCGCTTGGTAAAACTTCCATGAGGGAAAAATTTTCGAAGAAACACTTTGGACTTCTGGATGTTGATTATGCCAGGAGCGCCCTTGTTTTAGGCGCATCATCCCTTGTGGAGCAATAGTTGCATGCCTGACCATATTCTTCCCCAGTCACAGGATCATCAGCCCGGCCTTGAAGGACTAATGCAGCCTAAAGCGGAGCATATCCGTGCCAGTTACAAAGGAAGCGGAAAGCTCATCGGAAAAAAAGCATTGATCAGCGGCGGCGACAGCGGGATTGGACGTGCTGCAGCCTTACATTTTGCCCGTGAAGGGGCAGATGTTGCAATCCTTTACCTTGAAGAACATGAAGATGCGAAAGAGACTATTCGCCTGATTGAGAAGGAGGGCCGCAAAGGCCTTGCTATCGCGGGGGATGTCTCTTCAAGTCAAACCTGTAACTCAGCGGTGGAGAAGACGGTCAAGGAGCTTGGAGGACTTGATATTCTTGTCAACAATGCTGGCGTCCAGATCGTTCAGGAAGATATCAGCGCCATATCGGACCAAGAGTGGCAAAAACACATGGACACCAATATCAACGGATATTTCTATCTGGTCCGTGCCGCGCTCCCGCATCTCGCGAAGGGAAGTGCTATCATCAACACGTCCTCCATCAACGCGTTCGCCGGGAACAAAGCCCTCTTGGCTTACTCAACCACCAAAGCTGCGGAAATGGGGTTCACGCGTGCGCTGGCGCTTCAGCTTGTCTCGAAAGGTATTCGTGTGAATGCTGTCGCTCCTGGCCCGGTCTGGACCCCTCTACAGCCAGCAAGCTGGGGGCCAGTTGACCCGCAGGCCGTCGCAGATCTTGGGAAAGACACACCCATGGGACGTTGTGGAGACCCTTCCGAGCTTGGCCCAGCATATGTTTACCTCGCGAGTAACGACGCATCATTCGTGACCGGACAGACACTTCATGTGAACGGCGGCATGATTATCAACGGCTGATCGTCCAAGGGGTCCATCGCCTGCATTTTAGCTAGCCTCTTCCTCCCTTGCCAAACCTGGCCAGGGAGGTTTTTTGTCTCAAACGACGCTCCCTCCAGATACATCTTATTGGCAGTTCTACTCCGGACGTATGAAAGCCCTCATATTTGAGGGTGCGTTCTTCTAAAACAGGATTGGAGGTAAGCCCCAGTCGCGGTATGCTGGATACCATGCAGGATTTGGACATACCTTGAGAATGGGCTCTGCCGACGGACTTGACCGGGTGAATGCCTACGGAGATCTGTCGGCCTTTTCCGACGCGGACCTGAATGACATCGCGATCGCAGCCGCTGCACTGTGTCAAACTCCCATAGCCCTTGTCAGTATTCTCGATCAGGACAGACTGTGGTTTTCAGCCCGTGTCGGCACAGACCAGCCTTTCGGTCCGCTTGCAAATTCAGGATGTGGGCAAGTGATTGCCCGTAAGGTTCCGGTTGTTATTCCTGACATGCTGGCAGATCCTTACACCCAGAAGAACACACTTGTCTGCGGTGTGCCTGGACTACGGTTTTACGCGGGCTATCCACTGTTCGATACCCAGGGAAGGGTAGTCGGTACCCTTTGCGTTGTCGATCTTGAAACACGATCTGATGGCTTGTCCTCACATCAGAAAGATGGTCTCGCTGCACTGGCACGCCAGTCCATGCGTCTGATGGATTTAAGGCAGGCGTCAGTCACTCAGGAACGGCGTTTTACAGCGCAGCAGCTTCGCAGCCAGCGTGCTGCAAAGCGGGTGCGAGAGGCCGAGGCCGAACGTCGCCATGCTCTGGAAAAATATGCTCTTCAACAAGCAGCCGGAGCGGCTGGCGGCATAGGTATCTATGAGTATGATCTGGTGTCGGGAGACATCACCGTGTCGCCCGAGGTCTGCCGGATTGCAGGCATCGATCTCATTCCTACTCTTTCGGCAGAGCAATGGATTGCCCTGATCCATCCCGATGACAAGGTGACGATCCCCACTCTTAATCGAATTCTTGAAGGAACTGCTCCCTTAAGACTGCAGTACCGCATCCTTCGGGCCAGTGACGGAAAGGAGCGATGGGTTCTCCGTCAGGGTATTCTTGATCATGACGAAGCGGGGCGCCCGATCCGGCTAATCGGAACTCTTCAGGACGTTACACCCGAAAGAAATGCGACTGCCAGACTGACAACGCTTCTCGCCATTGGTGATGCCCTTCGGACTGCCGAAACGCGCCAGAAGGCTCTCCAGGAAACATGTCAGTTGCTTGGAAACCGCCTTGATGCGCAGCGCGTTGGTTTCGCCCGCATTTCCATGCGGGAAGAGCGCTTCACTGTAGAGCAGAGTTGGTGTGCGGCTGACATGCCGCCCATCAGCGGAGAATTCTCATTCGAAGCCTTTCGGCATACGTCAGATTTCCTTCGCGGAGGTTCCGTCTTCATTCTGGATGATATCACCCATACGTCGTGGATGAGTGTCGAACAGGCCGCCTATCAGTCCGTGAATGTCATTGCGCAGGTACTGGTCCCGAAAATAAGGGGAGGAGACCTGACGGGCTGCCTTTTTGTCCATAGCTCTCAGCCTCGAGAATGGACTGTGGACGAGACGTCTTTCATCCGCACGGCTGCCGACAGGATTTTTGCTGGTTTGGATGAGTGGGATACTCTGTCCCGGCAGGATCTGATTAACCATGAAATCCTTCATCGCTTGAAGAACACGCTCAGCATTGTCCAGAGCTTGGCCCATCAGGGTTTTCGAGGTGTTGAGGACCAGAGCGCGCTCACGACATTTACCGCGCGACTGATTGCGCTAGGTTCAGCGCATGATCAATTGATGAGAAGAAACTGGCAATCTACAGACCTTGCCAGTCTGACGGTAGCAGTCATGACACCGCTCGGCTTGGAAGGAAGGGTGAAAGTGAACGGGCCTTTCCTTTGCCTTGGGCCCGATACGGCAACATCCTTCTCAATGGTCCTTCATGAGCTGGCCACGAATGCCCTAAAGCATGGCGCGCTGAGTGTCCCTGATGGGATTGTGAGTTTGAACTGGACGGTCGAAGGGTATGGACCAGAGTCAGCTATGATGCTGACCTGGCAGGAAACGGACGGCCCATCAGTGACAATGCCAAACCGGACAGGTTTCGGAATTCGCCTGTTACAGGCTGGCCTGGGACATCAAGGTAAGACCGAACTTTACTACGATCCCGACGGTTTACGCGTAGAAATGACAGCGTCAATCATTTCGATGGCCAGTCACTAAAATTTGGAAGAAGTCGTCGGTTTCATAGTCTGACGGCTATGGAAATCTTTCATTGTTCTTTACCGGCGCTCACTTGCAGAGACTGCGCGGAGAGAGAGGCTGGTGATACAAACATAAACTATGACAAATAGAGCGGGCATCAGGTTACGCAACTTTATCCAGCGCTCATAATAGCGAGCACCAGATAAAAGCGCAGACGTGGGTCTAGCAGGCTGTTAGCCGTGCGCGACAACGACCAACTTGCGATTAACAAACTCCATAATCCCAAGGTCGCCCAGCTCACGTCCGTAGCCAGATCGTTTGACCCCTCCGAAAGGGAGTTCCGGCGCCGTGCTGGTCCATTGGTTAATAAAAACCATGCCGGTTTCTATCTGAGAGGCAAGCTTCTTGGCGCGCTCATGATCTTTCGAGAAGACCGATCCGCCAAGGCCATATGGAGAGTCATTGGCTAACGCAACCAGTTCGTCTTCGCTTTTCACAACATAAACCTGCGCCACCGGTCCGAAGAACTCCGATTTGAACGAAGGACTGTTCTTGTCGATACCGGTCAAAATGGTTGGTTCGTAAAAGAAGCCGCTCCGATCAGCGACTTTTCCACCCGTCAGGACTTGAGCACCGTGCTTTACAGCTTCGTCCACTTGCTTGGCGATTGTTTCCAATGCGGCCTTGGACGACATCGGTTGCAGCGTGGTTGCCGGATCCAGAGGGTCGCCCAAACGGGCTTTTTCAAACTCTGTTTTCAGGCCAGCAATAAACGCGTCTGCAACTTTCTCATGCACAATAAAGCGCTTGGCCGCGGTGCAAACCTGTCCAGCGTTTGAGAGCCGCGCTGCTGTGCCAATTTTGATTGCGCGGGCGAGATCAGCGTCATCTAGAACTGCGAAGATATCCATGCCACCCAGTTCAAGAGTGGACTTCTTTAGATGCTTGGCTGCGGTAGCCGCCACCGCTGCGCCAGCGCGTTCTGAGCCTGTAAGCGCAACACCTTGCACTCTGTCATCACCGATAAGAGCCGCAACCTGGTCAGGCGTTATGAACAGGTTGACGCAGGCACCATCCGGCGCGCCTGCGTCACGAACGAGGGCTTCGAAAAGCTCAGCGCAATGCGGCACAATTTCCGCGTGCTTGATGAGAACGGAATTCCCTACCGCGAACGCTGGCGCAACAACACGGACCAACTGGTAAAAAGGAAAATTCCATGGCTCTACAGCAACGAGTGTTCCAATCGGCGCATTTTCGATCCACGCCTCTCCGAGAGACGTCTCGCAGGGTGTGGGCTTCAGCTGCTCTTTTGCGTGATCAGCATAAAAGCGTGCAATACCGCCGCAAAGTTTGACTTCCTCTTTCGCGTCAGAAAACCGCTTGCCCATTTCGATGCTCGCGGCATGCGCCAAATCATCAGCGCGCTCATCAAAGAGATCTGCAATTTTCGATAATACAGATAGCCGTTTCTCGATAGGCCCATGACCCCAGTCAGCTGATTTGAAAGCTGCATCAGCTCTACCGAGAGCTTCGAATGCCTGCGCATCCGTGTGTCCAGGGTACGTTTTTACAGTTTGTTCGGTGAAAGGATTGACCGTCTGGTAAGCCATGGTGTCATTTTCTCCGCTGACTGGTAATTGTCTGTTTCGGCTAATCAACTGCCCACAAACGGAAAACAGTCAGTTTCGTGATTTGCAATGAGATCCCGCAAAAAAACGGACCTTTGAAGGCTGGATGATCAGTGAACGCTCCCAACTGCGCGAGAGTTCTGGAAAAAAGGGAGATTGCTTGCGGGTATCCGATCACAATTTTCTAGGCATCACGGCGGGGAAGCAGAAACCGTGTGCTGTAGCAAGGGCAATGAGCGGGAAGACTATAGCATTCGCGTCGTCATCTCACCTTACCGTGAGCCGCATATTGCATTCAATTCAGCTTCGCTTTCCTGAAATTTCTGCCCCGAGATTACGTGACATTTTCCAGAAACCAGATGTACCAATCAGCACGATCACAGCAGTCAGCAGAAAGACCGTATGCAGTTCGCGCAGGCTGATTAAGGCGTGAGCATACACGTGAGAGAGCATGGCAAGCCCGAAAGCCGTCATGGCAACGCCCACAGTCGAGCCCGCCTGTCCTAGAATGGACATGATGGCAGCGGCTTTACTCCGTTCGTTGTGACCGACATCCGCAAAGGCCATCGTCGAAAGACTGGTGAGCTGGAGCGAGCGACATAACCCCGCGACTACGAGGGAAAGACCTAGCAAGACCGGAGATGTCTGGGTGTTTAACAAAGTGAAGGGGAGCAGCGACACCGCGACGAGTAAGCCATTGAAGAAGAGGATGTTCCGGAAGCCGCCCCACCGAATGATTGCAGACGTCCAGGGTTTTATGCCGAGATTGGCGCAGAAATAGGCCAGCAGCCATGTTCCGGCCTCCATGGGAGAAAATCCAAGCCCAAGCTGTAAAAACAGCGGAAGCAAAAATGGGGCAGAGGAAAATACAGCGCGAAAAATTAGCCCAGGGTAGAAGGCCGCATATCGCAGGCTGGCGCGTTTGAGAGGCTCCAGAGAAAGGATGGGAGTAGGGTGAGCTTTAAGATGACGAACGGCCAACAGGCTGATGATGGCTCCTGCTATTGTAAGGCCACATGCAACAAGCTGCTCCGTTCCCGTTTCAGAAATGCGCTGAAGGCCAGACAGCAGGCAGGTCAGACCTGTCCCGCAAAGCACAAAACCCTTGATATCCAGCTTTCCTGCTCCTTCCGCAGGTTCGGCAGGGACCACACGCAGCATGATCAGAACGGCTAGAATTCCGATGGGCAGATTAAGCCAGAAATTCCAGCGCCATCCGACGGTCTCGGTCAGATAGCCGCCTAGAACCGGGCCAATGATTGGAGCAGACAAAGCAGGCCATACAGTGACGGACTGCGCTTTCATCAGGTCGCCTTTAGGCGTGTGGCGTAGGATGATGGACATGCCTACAGGCATCATGACGGCACCGGCCAAACCTTGTCCGATCCGCGCGCAGACGAAAATAGAAAGTGTCTCCGCCAGACCACAAAGCAGGGACGAAAGCGTAAAAAATGCTACAGCCAGACACATGACGCGCTTCTCACCAAACTTCATGGCCATCCAGGCAGAGATGGGTGAAATAGCAACCGACGCCAGAAGATAGGCAGTCACGCCCATCGAGAGATCAAGCGTCTTTACCCCGAAGGAACGCGCCATTGCTGGAAGGGAGGTGTTGATGATGGCTCCGTCAAGGTTCTGCATGAACGTCGCAATAGCCATGGTAAAAGCAATAAGCGGGGAGTAACGCAGAGCCTCTCCCGCGTCAGACTGAGCAGAAAAGGCCACGGTTTTATGAGATGCCTTCGGCAAAAAAAGTCTCCAGAAGAGAAGTTCAGCTGATAGTCCGACTGGTTCGGAGAACGTTTTTGCCGGAAAATATGGGATCGTAGGGAAGCGGGCAGTTCATAAACCACGCTGTTTCAGACCGTAATCCAAAACTAATACAAGCAAGATAAGTGGAGCCAGTCTTCGGAAGCAGGGAAGGTTACCAGACTTTTGTGCAACAAAAGGAAACTGTACCTTATGGCGACGCTCGTCTGCGTGAAGACCATGTTTGATCCTGACGGCACTTTCGTCCGAAATTGTAGAGTACTGGCTGCAATGGACGGAGATTTGGCCATAACCAGGCTACCAATTATCCCAAATATGCTCTTCATCCCGCCCACCCTCATTGGTGCTCATACCGCTTCACGCGCTGTTCCGAAAAGCGAGACTGAAACACTGCATTGCAGCACGGAACGGATCAAGACTTTACCTCTTTAGCTTTGAGGTGTTCAGACTGCGTCGTGCTGTCTTAGGTTGCAGAGGCTTGATCTTTGGTACGCCAGACAACGCCACGGAAGCAAAAAGCCGAGGACCCTATGCCAATCATGCAACCCCGCCGCTCTCGCCACACGCAATTGCCGCATCGAATTTTGGCAACTTGTGCAATTGGAGCATTCCTCTTGGCCTCAGGGTCTCTGCTTTTGTCTTCAGAGGCGCATGCTGCCAACTGCGCGGATCTGGCGCGACTAGCACTTCCCGATGCAACCTTTACCAAGGTTGAAACCATAGGCGCCGGAGAGTGGCACAGCCCGCAAACAAATCTGAGCCGGATCATGACAGCACCCGGCATGAACCTTGCAGGACATCCTGTTCAGGCTGCCAATACGGCATTCTGCCGTGTGGCTATGACGCTCCGTCCGTCTTCAGATTCAGCGATCCAAACAGAAATCTGGCTTCCGCTACAGGGCTGGAACGGAAAGCTGCTTGGGGTCGGAAATTTCGGATGGGCAGGCTCTCTCATGTATGACGGCATGGTGACGGGTCTGGGTGAAGGCTATGCTGTTGCCAGCACAGATACAGGCCATGACAGTTCTACGCCCGAAGGACAGGGGGGACGTTTCACGCTAGGGCATCCGGAAAAGCTGGTGGATTATGCTTATCGCGCTGACCACCTGATGACGGTGATGGCAAAGCAGCTTGTCCGGCGCTTTTATGGGAAAGACGCTTCCCATGCATATTGGATTGGATGCTCCCTGGGCGGGTTGGAAGGCTTGATCGAAGCCAAGCGTTACCCCGATGATTATGACGGCATCGTTGCTGGAGCGCCTCCTAACCCGATTGTCAATTTTAATGGTGAGCAGCTCTGGGCAGGATGGATGAGCTATCATGATCCCGCACTGCGTGTGGGGCGCGAGAAGTTCCAGCTTTTGAACCGCGCAGTTACGGCGGCATGTGCCTCTCCGGTCGGGAAAAGCCAGGGTTTTCTTGATGATCCGGACAAGTGCGGGTTCGAGCCTAAGCAGCTTTTGTGCGAGGGAAAAGATACGAAAAGCTGCCTGACGGCCAATGAGATCAAAGCGGTGGAGCAGATCTATCGCGGCCCGGTTGATCCCAAAACAGGCAAGGTTATCTTCCCCGGGCCTGCGAAGGGCAGTGAAGACGGATTTTCAGCGGATGGGAAAGCGTTTCCTGTGGCTCTCGATCTGTTCAGATATGCTGCTTTTCAGAACCCCGCATGGGACTGGACCACACTGAAGTGGGACACTGACATCGCCTCAGCAACCAGCAAGCTTGGCCCGCTGCTTCATGTCGATGACAATCTGACGCCCTTCTTCAAGCGTGGGGGGAAGCTGTTAATGTATATTGGCTGGAATGACGGGCATAACCCGCAGGAACTCGCCGGATACTATCAGGCCCTCATGCAGCATGCCGGACCAGAAGAACAGAAGGCTGCTCGCCTCATTGAAATCCCCGGTATGGGGCATTGCTATGGCGGAGCAGGGTGCGACACGTTCAACAAGCTTGGCGCGATCGATGCGTGGGTCGTACGTCACGACGCTCCACAAACGATTATTGCCTCTCGGGTCGAGGACGGGAAGATTATACGCACAAGACCGCTCTGTGCATGGCCGCAAGTTGCCCGATATGATGGACACGGCCCTATGACCACGGCGGCCAGCTTCACCTGCGTTGTGCCAGAGTGAAAACTGAAATTCCTGGATTTAAAGAACGGGAATTGAAGCCGTGATACCAAATGATGGGACGCCGCTATGTCAGCTTTTGTCCCGTCATCTGGAGTGCAGAACGGCAATCTGGTTGAACCGAACTTCTGGCAATCAGAAATTGGAAGTCAGCTGCCCTCCGATAACAGCGGCGTCCTTGAAGGTGGTCGTAGCCCCTGGGCGTTGGAGATACTGAAAGTCTGCCTGCAACGTTGTGCCTCGCATGAGATGGGTGCTGTAGAACGCTTCATACACATTCTCCCAATGCTGCACCCCGTAAACAGGGCCCCACTGATTATCCAGATAGGGCAGACCAAGCGCCAGGGATGATTCCTGCTGAAGGGTGACGGTATGGCTCATGTCCATATGCTGGAACATGATACCAGCCTGATCGCCACTTCGGTGCCACGGTGTTCCGCTATCAACTATCCCGATCCACTCATGATCTCGCATGGCGACGAGATTGCCCTGCGCATACCCAACACCGCCGATAAGAATAAGCCCATCGGTAACGCCCGGCCCATTGCGGACCAACATCTGGTCAAACATGAACCAGGCTGATGTCATCCCGGCCTCATAGCGCCTCCCAAGGCCTGTCGCCTGAAAGGAGTTGCCATTCACGTCCTCGTAAAGATTCGGATACCGCGAGTTATCGTACCAGGCGCCGAGCTTGTAGTTGCCTCGCAGTTTGTTCTTACCGAAAGACGGCATCCAGCCGATTTCAATCTGCGACGAGACCTTACCTAATCCACTCTGAGCAAGAGCCCAGCCTGAAATGCCACCGTTGTAACTATGGGGCGAAACCGCGAAGACGCCTCCCATGATGTAAGTTTGTTCCGTCGGACGAAGACGCAGCACGCCACCAAGGTTTCCAGAGGGCCAGTCGCGTCCACCCGGGACGTATTTTCCGGGAGCGAAATTACTGCAAACGGATACGTTCATGAAGGAACAGGCAACGTAATCGAACGCAAAGAAGCTTCCCGTTGGAATATCACCAAGGGACAAAATGATGCGGTCATTCAAAAAGGATTTATCCGCATACATGGAAACAAGATGGGCAACCACGTTACCGCGGGCACCGTAGATCTGTTCAGGGTTGGTGACTGAATCGCCCAGTGTATGGCTAAAGCTGCGTCCATGGCCGTTAATTACGAGAAGATGCGTCCAGAGACCCTTCACACCTGCAAGCTGCTGCCAATCCACATCCAGTTCGGCAGCCACCTGACCGGCCAGGACATTATCCCGCGTGCGGCCACCCGTGACATTGGCCATGTATTCTTCATTGAGCGCGACATTCAGATACATGCCGTGCTTTGTCAGCCATGTCTGCGCACCGCCCCAGTCTCCGAACAAATGAGGATTCCCATAAAGAGACGGGACGAGGGGACCGACAGCGAAGGTGCCCATGCCTTCCATCGCAAAAGCACGGGACTTGTAGGATTCAGGTGTTGCAAGGTTCTGGGAAGTTTCGCTCTGTGCGAGCGCCTGACGGCCGGGACCAACGATACCCAAGGCCGCGCACAGGAAAAAGCCAGCAAGTTTTTTCCTGTGCATTGGACGTCGGGTTTTCATTCAGTGCTCTTTGCCTTTGAAGTCTGCAGGAAGGTGGTGACTGTGGACTGAGCGAGACGAGCATCGGTTTCACCTTCGCCACCACTCAGACCAAGAGCCCCTACAAGTTCGTTGTTCACCATGATCGGGTATCCGCCGCCGGCGGGAAGAGCATTCGGCAGCGTGCTGATCATGTAATTCCCGCTATTGAGGGCATGTTCCATGTCAGCAGTCGGACGAGCGAACGAGAGCGCGGTCTTGGCTTTGCGGATCGCCAGTTCGATACTCCCGAGTTGTGTCCCATCCATCTTCTGAAAAGACACCAGATTTCCTCCCGCATCAACAATAGCGATGGCGACACGGGCATGACTGGCCACCGCAAGCTTCTTGGCCTGATCGATGAGGGTATTTGACGTCTCTAAATTCACGGCCAGGTCCTTCGCTGATGCAAGCCCCGTAAGACTTGCTGTTGCGATGAGAATACTTAGGACGGCGCCAATGGTCTGGCGCTGAAATAGTTTGTACAAAACACTTACCCCTGTTTCAGGTCGTTGAGAATGGCATCGGCAGCGCGAAGTGAGAGCGCAGCCATCGTCAAAGTGGAATTCACCGTTCCAGACGCCGCCATTGTTGCGCCTGTAGCGAGAAACAAATTGGCGTGATCATGGGTTCTGAGCCACTCATCCACGACAGAATCACGCGGATCATGGCCCATGATGGTACCACCGGTGATATGATTGTTCGGAGTAAAGAACGGGCTCATTTCAATTTCGGTCCCTCCAAGGGCCTTGGCAATGTCCATCAGGCGCTGCCGGGAAATGACCGCTGATTTGCGCACATATTCTCCCACGTCGTACGTGACTTCGGGATGGGGAATACCGAGAGCGTCCTTATGATCCTTTGACAGAACGAGACGGTTGTTCGGGTCAGGGAGGACTTCATGGTTGGCGTAGATGTCCACACCATGAGCCGTACGGCGGCGGATCTCCTGGTCGAGTTTCTTGCCAACCAAGCCCATGGATAGAGCTTTCATGCCAGCACGGGAGTTCTGAGCCGTGTTGTTATAGCCAATCTGTGTCGCGGCATATTCAGAACGGAAATCACCATCACGGAAGTTCGTAATGGAGCTCATCTGAACCGAACCGCCGCCAGCCCAGATAGGCTCAGCTGACTGGAAGCTCATACCGATGCCCGGATGGTCCATCATGTTCCTGCCAACAAGGTCCGATGAATTTGCAATACCGTTCGGATTGCGATCATTGGCCGCAAGCAAAAGCAGTTTGGGTGTTTCAATACCGTTGGCGGCCACGACAAACGTTTTGGCAACGACACGATGAGACTGTTTTTCCGGATCATAGAAGCGGATGGCCGTAATCCGGTTCTTGGCATCCGTCTCCATCGCATACACGACAGCGTTCGGAATGATCTTGGCCCCCAGCTTCTCAGCCTTCAATGCGGCATAGACCCCGTTGTACATCGCTCCAATCGGGCAGATCGGCATGCAGTTGTTATTTCCACAGCACTGTGGACGGCCATCATAGGGACGACTGTTTCGGGCCTGCGGAACAGGAGTGTTGGAAAACCCAAGCTTGCTCACCACATCGGTGAAGGTGCGGTCTCCATATCCATAAGGCATGGATGTCATGGGCCAGGGATTTCTGCGGGGGGCGGACGGCGTAATGTCCTCTCCATTTGGGCCCATCACGCCCATTTCGCACTCTGCCTCGTAGTAGTACGGCTCGAGCGTGTCATAGCTCATGGCATAATCGCGCCCCACGCCATAGGTGGAGTGCAGCTTGAAATCGTTTGGCAGATACCGCCAGCTTGAGGCTGCCCAGTGCCAGGTTGTACCACCAACGCCCTTGATGATGCCCTGCTTGTAGGCTGTCCGGTCCGGGCCTTTGACGATCAGGTAATTATTGTCCGGAAAGTAGTTGGTGTGGGGCGCCCACGGCACGCTGGGATAAGGCGTTGCGTAATCATACTGGGACTTGTTGTCAGGCGGCATATTCCGCCAGTTCTCCACAATCTGGGAGCGATCACGCCGAGGACCAGCATCCAGAAGCAGGACAGAAAGACCGTTGCGAACGAGTTTATGGGCGAGCAGGGACCCACAGATTCCTGCTCCGATAATGACGACATCAGCCGAAAGCGTTTCACCAGACATGATTTTACCTTTGAATTCTATTAAGCGACACGCTGTTTCCGACGGCTGATCAGCCACCAGACGCCACCCACCACGATGATTGCCCCTAAAACGCCACCAGCTCCGAGCAGAAGCATCACGCCTGGGCTTGCGAGTTTGGCGAGAGGCACCTGCTTGCCGCCAACACGCACCTGTTTCACGGCATCGGCAGAGACAGTAGCCTGCGCGTTGCCAAAGTGGCTCAGAACGTAATCTGCGATTGTTGCGATCTGCTCATCATTGAGCGGTTGCACCAAAGTTCCCGGGCCAAAGGCTGGCATCAGGATTTCATGATCTTCCGTTGTGCGGTCCACGCCATAGAGAATGCTGGCAATCAGATCATTCGGGTTGCGCTGCCCGGTCGTGGTATTCCCCACGAGGGAGGGATAATATCCATCTGCTGATCCTTTGCCGTCCGACTGATGGCAACTAGCGCAGACGGCTTCATAGAGGGCTGCCCCGTCCGTTGTTTTGGACAGGGTGCTGTTGTTACGGCGCGCATTCGCGTCGGCAACGCTGTAGCTCGATGGGCGACCGAGATGAGCGAAATTGGCAACCGTTTGACCAGCTTCTGCTTTAGGCGGAACCGACCTGAGATAGGTCACGATCGCCGAAATATCCCCGTCTGGCAGATACTGCAGACTGTGCTCAACGGCTTCAGCCATCGGCCCGGCCGCACGCGCATGAGCCGTTCGGCCGGTTTTCAGGTATTGGTAGAGATCATGGTCAGACCAGCCGCCAATGCCGCTTTGAGGGTCATTGGTGATATTCGGTGCACGCCATGAGCCTATATCTGCTCCCGCCAGATAAGCGGACTGATTAGGTGCAAGTAGGAAATTGCGTGGCGTGTGGCACTCGCCACAATGAGCCAGTTCATCAACAAGGTAGCGCCCACGGTTCCAGTCATCGTTGTGGGTATGGTCGAAGACATATGGCTTGCCCTCAATACGCGCGGCAATCTTCCAGATACCCAGTGAGGCACGGATAGAGAACGGGAAGGGGAGCTGTGTCCTGGGCGAGGGCGCGTCTACAGGTTTTACTTCGTTCATGATGTAGGCGTAGAGCGATTTAACGTCTTCATCCGTCAGGCGGTTATAGGCGTCATAAGGCATGGCCGGATAGAGCTGCGCACCGTCTGCGCGAATGCCGTGCCTTAACGCCTGAGAAAACTGTTCAAGCGTGTAGTTTCCGATGCCATGAGTTTTGGATGGCGTAATATTGGTGGAGTAAATGTTTCCCATCGGGGAGGAGATCGCATATCCACCAGCCAGAAATTGACCATCCCGTCCGTTTGTATGGCACGCAGCACAATCGGCTGCGATCGCAAGATAATGGCCGCGGCTGATAGATGGTTGATGAGCTGAAGCGGGTGTGGGTTCCGTCGGTTGTGCCAGTGCAGACGGTCCTGCGAAAAGCAGAACCGTTGTCAGGGCAGTGCCGGACAGAGAACGAAAATATCGCATTTTCACTGTGATAATTTCCTTAGAATTCCGGCATGACGTCGACGGAACCGGGCTCTGCAACCCAGTAATTTGGCCCGTTATGAGCATAAGTCGGGATGACGACGACATCGCGAGACGATTGATACATCAGCGCTTTTTCGAAAGCGTAAACCTTGGCGCTCGTTCCACCTTCAATAACGCCAGAATACCAACCGCGGATAATCTGCAGGAGCGTGGCATGCAAAGGATCGCCGTTAAGACCTTCGTCCAGCGCCTCAACATCCTGATAGCCGTTTTTCGCGATCCTTTCGCGAAGAGCTGCTACGCGAGCAGAAAAATCGTTTGTCTGGGCCTCAAACGCGAGGAGCAGCGCGGATCCAATAGCAAGATCCAGATTTTTATGCCCGGTGGCAAAAGTTGATAGTTGCATAAAATCTGAAACGCCATTCCGGTTCGATGCTACTATTTCTTGAGCAGAACCTTTCTTAACCGTTCCGATTGCAGCAGCGGTGATGCAGGCGCCGGATAGAGCCAGAAGACGCCTGCGGGAGAGAAAGACCGGGACAGGATTGGGATCAGGTAATTTTTCCAACGGCGCTCTCCAGAGACATAGTTTGATACGTTATGTCCCTTCATCCGGATTTTTTCCCAATAATAGAAATGACTATTTTTTGTTCAGTATAACAGGATGGTGATTACAGTTACTGTTATTGGTAACGTTTTCGGCATAATTAGAAATATTTCTTATTTTCTTATAAATTTATAAAGAAATAACCGTT
>NZ_JASGXC010000001.1:469851-573929 GCF_032913585.1 Gluconobacter sp. GP1 | reverse complement strand
TTTATCCTTTTATTATTTTATATTTATTTCTATATTTTCTATAACGATAAAGATATACCGGAAGATGGTTATTTTTCTTTATCATTTTATAATTTTTTGGTGTTGCACGTTTGGCCTTATATGAAAAAAAATCGCTGTCACGTACTAGTTTATGATTCGCCTTAGCGTCTGATCACTGAGTAATGGGGCACTACCCATCCGCCTCAAAATACATCTTAATCGATATGAATATAACGAACTAAACCCCATTCAAGAAAGTTCGTGAAAGGCTAGTTTTTAAATTTACTTTACGAAATTTTTATCTTGTAGTTCCAATCGAATTTCATTGAAGCATCATGAAAAAATTTCGAAATCCATTTTATATTTAGAGAAGTCTATATTAATGAGGAAAAAATGAGAAAATATAATTATATAATATTAATTTTTTCTTTATTGATACCAATAAATGCGACGCTTGCATCGGATGTACATGAAAATTGCTACATTGAAAAAATATTCATGCGCCCGCCTCTCTCCACGTCAAGATTCAGTGTCAATGAAGATACGCTTTCAACATATGCGAATGCATATACACATAAAATAAACGGTGAAAATGATAGCCTTTTGAAAATAATTTTATCATATAAAATTTCAGACAATCAAGAATACCCGTCACATGATATCTGGAATGCCATCTATCTTAAAGATTCCAATGGAAAAGACGTCCATAAATTGTTTTTTGATAAGCCCTTCACAAACGTGGCGTCTATTTCGGGAGAAATAGACGGTAAGCCCTTTGCCCTCTCACAGGCCGCTTATCCAGCTTTTCGGCACTGGCTCAATAAGAACAAATTTGACCTGGAAAATAATGCATTAGCATGTCCCTGAACGCCGAGAGTTTCGAACCACTCAAAACCTTCGTAGCAAGGGCGGGTGTTACTTCTAATTCTGATTAAGGGAGCCAGTGCCGAACGCAAGCCCGGCCGCGGCGATTAACGCAGCATAATAGGCATCTGAATGGCTCAGTGTCGCATCAAGATACGCATTCTGCGCGATACTCGTCTGCGTCATGGAGCCTACGCCACTACGATATGCGGTCGAGGACGCCTCAAAACTTGTCATCGCTGCCGTCTCCAGCTTTGCTGATGCGGTATAGGCACTCAGGCTAGTACGGAGCGCATTTTCTGCGACTACAATCTGCTTCACAGAACTGTCGACTGTTTGCTGCAATGTCGCATCCGCACTGTCAGACTGATCCTGGGCCTGCTTCAGCAACGCAGCTCGAGTTCCCCCGTCGAAGATGGGGACAGTAATCCCACCAAGGATCAAACTGCTGAAGGCATTGCTCGATAAGTTAAGGGTGGGGGGAGCCTCACTTCCCACTCCCGGCACGGATGAGAGTGCCAGACGCCCCGTGGTGTAGGCCACATTTCCTGTCATGAAGATCTTGGGCAGAAATTCGCTTTTCGCTGCGCGAACCCTACTTTTTGCCGCTTTCGCATTTGCGTATGCTGCAAGAACGTCCGGTCTGCGTGAAACGGCCTGTTGGACGAATGCGTCAGTCAGGCGAATATCGTCCAGCCCGAGCGGGCGACCAGAAATATCGAGTGTCTCAAGTTTCGTGTTCGGGGAAATACCAATGGCATTCAGAAGTTCAAGGGCCGTATTCTGTTCGTCGCCCTCTGCCTGTACAAGTCGCAGTTCAGTCTGTGCCGTAGCCTGCCGAGCCTGCGTGACATCCACTATGGTGCCTTGCCCCTGATGTAGCTTTGCGACTGCGGCCGCTTCCACGAAGCGTGCATTGTCCCGTGCCTTACGCAGCAATACGACACGGCTTTGGGCTGCGGCATGGGTGTAATAGGCCGTTGTTACCCCGTAGATGATTTTCTGATGAGCCGCAGTGAAGAGCACATTGGTTGCAATCTGTGCCTGCTTTGTGGCGGCAATAACGGCCTCACGTTTGCCGAAGTCGAACAGCAGCCATTCCATACCCAGAGTTTGGATTTCGCCAGCGCCCGACCTGCTATTGCGAACACCGCCCAAAGCACTGTTTAATCCGCTCAGGCCTGAGTTGATTGCGTCTTCAGCAATGCCCGCATTGCTGACCGACGGGTTCGCACCGTCATTACGGCTATGATTATATCCGCCTACAACTGTCGCGGTCAGGCGGGGCAAGTATGCACTCTTCGTAATTCCCACAGCCAGAGCGGCATCGCGCGCAAGATTCCAGGCACGTCTGGTTTCAGGATTGGCGGACTGCGCAATATCGATCAATTCAGGCAGGGAATAGGCATGGCCAGCCTGTGGCGCCAATTCAGGGGCAGGAGGCCGGACATGGATCCGACTATTGGAAGGCAATGTGTATCCAGCAGGGACGGCCAGTGCATGCGGTCCGGGCTTACCGGGCACCAGTTCTCCATTTGCAGCGACATTCGGTTGCCATGGCCGATCAGCGCTGGCTGGCGCCGTTTCAAGTGCCTGGGTCGCACAGCCCGATAGCAGGAGCGGTAGCAAAAAGGTTCTTTTGAAATGAATCATGAAGCAATCTGTTCCAGTCGTGCCGTGCGATCGGCAAGGTCTGGCCGCTTGGGAGTTGCAAGCAATTCTTCAGTCAGCCTCGAGGCATCGATCAAGGCATTTCGGGCCGCCTGAAGACGGGGCTGGTCAGCGCGCATATGTGCTGGCTCAGACATCGCATATTCCAGTGTTCGTTCGCTTTCCAGTAACGCGGATTGACTAAGAGCGGCCGCCTGAAGCTGATCTTCAGAGCTCTGAGCCTTTCCCTGCCGCTTCAGGCAATCTGTCAGTTTGCGAAGACTGGCCCCCAAATGATCGTAGGCACTTGCCGGCCAGAAGCTTGTGAACATGGCATATGTAAGGAGGTTACCAAGCATGATGCCGACAATACGGTCCCGCGCGGTGGCCATGTCTGCTGTGGGGCCATAACCCTTCAGATCTGTCAGATAAAATGCCAGACCGATCTGAAAGCCAGCATACGCAATACGTTCGTCGCCTGTCTTGACCCACGCCGCGATCAGGGAAACAACAAAGACAAGCGCCAGAAATCCGGTGATACCATTCAGGTGTGGCATCACGACGATAATAGAGGCGATCCCCAGCGTTCCGCCTATGAGAGCGCCCGTGATGCGCAGTGTCAGCTTTGAAATCATCTCGCCCATCGTAGGCAACGCGACGATGAAGCAAGTGATGATGCAAGTGTGGATGCCTGGCCAATCCAGAACCTTGAAGGTCAGATAACTCAGCATCACTGCAGCAGCCCCTTTCACTGCGAAGCGCACATGGTCTGGATTGGTAAAGGCATCCTCAGAAAAGAAACCTGATTTTTTCTTTTCTGGCGATTTTCCAGCAACAAGGGCAGGTGGGGTTGTGAAATTCGGCAGGAGAGCGGTTATCACCTGTAAAGACGGATGCTCCGAAGCGATCACAGGGCTTTCGATGGCTGTGGGATAGTCACCCTCCGAAAAAATCCTTGCCATGCCTTCAAGCGTTTCAGTCAGGCGAGACAACTGCTCCTGTGGCAGTCTTACCCTGCTAGCCTCATCAGCAAGCGCAAGAACAGCGACACTGCTGTTGGCAGCCTGCCGCAAGCAGGCCAAATCGTGGATGGACCAGATCTTTTCAAGTGAGGCCATCTTGGCGGACTTCATCATGCCCGCCGTGCCTTCCCGAAGCATATCTGTCGCTCGTTCCTGTGTTAGCGCATCAGGAGTTTGGAGAAGGCGAACAGCCATGTAGAGCCGAGCAGCGATGCTATCCGTCAGGATCTTTTTAGGGGATGGGCAAATCAACAACCCCAGCACAATCATGACCGCCCCCGGCACGGCCAGAAACAGATCCGTATAGAGGAGGGCGCGTGTCACGACTTCTCCAACCGGGACCTGATCAATCGCAATCAGTCCATAAACCGTAATCAGACCCAGCATATAAGCCACAGGCTTTAGCTTGCTGGCTGAGCCCAGAAAGAAAAAACTGAACGACAGCAGGGCAATGACGATCACCAGTCCCATAGGATGATCGAGCGTCAGGCGGATGAGCGCGTAAATAATCAGAAGCAGAATGAGGATGAGGACATTTACAGCAACCCCAGCCAGAGCATTTGTCACGCGGTCTTTCTGCCACAGCGCCATGGTCACAAGGGCAGGCACGGCCAACTCCGGAACCTGCCAGATTTCCCCAATCAGCACGGTCGTTGTGCATGCGGCCGCCATGCGAAGCGCATATCCCAATCGCCCCGGGGCAGGGTCACAGACCAGCCGCCAGATCCGTGCCAATCCCAACCCCGGCCCCTTCATGCTGGAAGACGAAGAGGCCTCCGCCAGAGTGTCAGGGACAGGCAGCGCCATGCCGGATCTCAACGGTTGCTGTGGCGCCAAGTCTTAGCAAAAGCGGGTTTGCCCTCTCAAGCTTGATGCGCACCGGAAAACGTTGGGCGACATGAACCCAGTCCATTTGGCGCGGCACGATGGGCAGTGAGCGGGCAATGCCAGCAGAATCTACAGACAAAACGCCCCAACCAATACTTTCGACGTGTCCGCGTAGAGGACTGTGGCGATCAATCATTGAGTGAACAGTCACGCAGTCGCCAATCTGAACGGAAGAGAGATTGATCTCACGGATATTGGCAGTCGCGTACCACTCGTCATCGGCAATGAGCGTGAACAGGACCTGAGACGGCGCGAGAATCTCACCAGCTTTAACCCGCAAACTCGTGACATAACCATCCGCAGGAGCTGTAACCATAGTCTGGCGTAGCTCGTATTTTGCGTGGTCCAGGGCTGCCTGACTGGCATCCCGTGCGGCAAGAGAGCTTTTCAAATCTCCGATCGCTGTTGTCGCTGCGACAGATTGGTTTTTCGACTGTGAAAGCGACACTTCAGCGTCATGGAGTGCCACACGAGCCTGATCATACTGTTGCCACGGAATATAGGACTGTCCAGCAAGCGGCTTCAGGCGCTCCACCGTACGTGCGGCCAAATCACGATTGGTTCTGGCACGAACAACCTGATCATCTGCCGTGGCGGCGTTGGATGTCTTGATGCTGAGCAGCCGTGTCTGGTTCTCGACCTCCGCATTCGCAAGATCCAGATTGGCCTGAGCTTGTCGGACAATCAATTCGTAGGGCTCAGGATCAAGCTGGTAAAGAACATCACCCTTATGAACATGCTGATTGACGACAACTCGGAGCTCTTTCAACCGTCCACCAACGGTGGAGGCGACGTGCACCATTTCTGCGTCAATACTTCCGCTGTCAGAAGACGGATGAGTGCTATCCTCATGCGAGACATGGACGCCGAAGAGAATGGCTGCCCCAACGCAGACGATTGCAACGATAATACCAATCGGCTTTTTGCCGGAAACTTGAACGCGCTGCATCATCAAGGCCCAAACACCAGCGTCCACACAGTCAGCGCGGCGATAACGCCCAGCGCTACATAGGTGAAGAGACGAAAACTGAGGATGGCATCAAGGCCGGTTAGAAGGAATATCACTCGTAATCCAACAGCAACCGCAACACCAACGAGGCCACAGACCATCCAGTCCGGAAAGTAAGCGCCTACAACTGGGAAAGACGGGGCGCCCTGGAGGGTACATCCCTCACTCGCCAATAAACACGAGACAGGAATGAGAAAACGCAGGCGGGTAAATCGCATGAGAGGTGTCAAAGCTTTCTGCGTCTAACAAACAGAGTGCCAGCCTACCACATTCCACTTCAAAGGCTACTCCGTATCGCGTGGCTAAGTGTTTGAACTTGGATGCATTGATTTACGGAGCGAACGATGATGGGCGCCTTGATTAGACTTCCCGTGAATGATGGATTTGCCTTCATCGGAAAAGGCCTGAGGGGAAGAAAACGTACCTCCTGATCTAAGATCTTGTCGGCGCGATTTCTCATGGCTAGGCGTTTCCTCAATCGCCGCAGGTTCTCACCTAGAACCCATAGTCTCGCATAAACTGAACGTTTGGTCAGAAAACCCTTGCCAGAGAGTATTTCGAACTCATACCATTCCGATTACGAACCAAGTCAGGCAGGAGACGAGTATGCGACTCGATATTGCATGTGGCCGATTGCCGGAAACCGCTCTGGAACTGAACTTCGCCGATGCTCATCCCGGTCTGT
Organism: Gluconobacter sp. GP1; assembly: GCF_032913585.1. Lineage (NCBI taxonomy): Bacteria > Pseudomonadati > Pseudomonadota > Alphaproteobacteria > Acetobacterales > Acetobacteraceae > Gluconobacter > Gluconobacter sp. GP1. The sequence goes on along the minus strand of NZ_JASGXC010000001.1, from coordinate 567,811 downwards.
CGCCCGAACAGGCAGCGCTGGAAGCTGATCGATGTTTCTACTGCTACGACGCTCCATGCGTTGAGGCCTGTCCGACAGACATTGATATCCCACGGTTCATCAAAGCCATTGCATCTGACAATCTGGCCGGCGCTTCGCGCACCATTCTTCAGTCCAACATCTTGGGCGGATCGTGTGCAAGGGTTTGTCCGACCGAAATTCTGTGTGAGCAGAAATGTGTTCACACCGCGATTGAAGCTCATCATGCCGTTCGAATAGGCGCACTTCAGCGGTTTGCTACAGACTGGCAAATGCAGCAGAAGACCCACCCGTTCCAGCGGGCTGCAAGCACCGGAAAGCGCGTGGCCGTCGTAGGAGCAGGACCTGCTGGGCTGGCCTGCGCACATCGACTGGCCATCCATGGGCATGATGTCACGATCTTTGATCGACACGATGCACCCGGTGGCCTCAACCAGTATGGTGTCGCGGCCTATAAACTTGCTGACAATTTCGCCCAGAAAGAAATCGATTTCCTCCTGGAGATTGGGGGGATCACTTTCCAGGGTAACGCGACGCTCGGGGAGAACATCACGCTTGCAGGCCTTCGCGAGACCTATGACGGCGTTTTCCTGGGGCTGGGTCTGGCAGGTGTCCGTGCTCTCGGCTTGGAAAGCGAATTTGCAGAGGGCGTTCTGCACGCGGTCGATTTCATCGAGACCCTGCGCTCTCGGAATCTCTCGGAAGTTGTAGTTGGCAGGCGGGTTGTCGTGATTGGGGGCGGTAACACGGCAGTTGACGCAGCAGTGCAGGCAAAACGTCTGGGTGCGGAAGAGGTAACGCTGGTTTATCGCCGCGGGGCTGAGCACATGTCAGCCACGGAAGTTGAACGGGAATGGGCCCAGACAAACGGCGTTACGGTCAGATTCTGGGCGTCTCCCAGTCAACTCAATGTCGAAGACGGGGCCATCAGGAGCATCACATTCCTTCGAGGAACGCCTGATGGCGGTTACGATCCGCAGAATGCCTTCACACTCGCAGCCGACATGGTCCTTAAAGCAATCGGGCAGGTTTTTGTCCCAGACCCAGTGCGAAACGACCAGATCCTCGTGGAAAACGGGCGCATCGTTGTGAATGAAACAGGACGCACCTCCATGCCGGGAGTTTATGCGGGTGGCGACTGTACGGCAGGAGAAGATCTTACCGTTGCAGCTGTCCGGGACGGACGGAACGCGGCTGAAGCGCTTCATGATGAACTGATGGCATCCAACATGAAAAGGGCCAACCACAATGGCTGACCTGCGCACGGTTTTTGCTGGAATCAAATCTCCCAATCCATTCTGGCTTGCTTCTGCACCGCCGACTGACAAGGAATACAACGTTCGCCGGGCCTTTCAGGCCGGGTGGGGCGGCGTCGTCTGGAAAACGCTTGGGGAAGATCCACCGGTCGTCAATCTAAGCTCCCGCTATGGAGCCCTGGGCTTTGAGGGACGTCGGCTGATTGGCCTCAACAACATCGAGTTAATTTCGGACCGTCCGCTTGCGACCAACATCGCGGAAATCAAGCGCGTCAAACGCGAATTTCCGGATCGCGCCCTTATCGTCAGCCTCATGGTGCCCTGCGAGGAAGATAAATGGAAAGCCATTCTGCCGATCGTTGAGGAGACGGGCGCAGACGGGATCGAACTGAACTTCGGATGCCCGCATGGTATGTCCGAGCGCAATATGGGTGCTGCGGTCGGGCAGGTCCCGGAATACGTTGAAATGGTGACACGCTGGTGCAAGCAGAACACGCGGATGCCGGTGATCGTCAAGCTGACGCCAAATGTGACTAACATCCTGATGCCTGCACGCGCCGCGCGTGCAGGTGGCGCAGATGCAGTTTCCCTGATCAACACCATCCAGTCGGTCATTGGCGTGGATCTGGATGCCATGGCGCCCATGCCCGTTGTCGGCGGGAAAGGGACGCATGGTGGCTACTGCGGACCTGCCGTGAAGCCAATTGCGCTACGCATGATCGGAGAGATTGCCAGAGATCCTATTATGGCTGGAATTCCCATCTCCGGAATTGGTGGAATCAGCAACTGGCGGGATTCTGCCGAATTTCTTGCAATGGGCTCAGGATCGCTTCAGGTCTGTACCGCGGCGATGCATTATGGGTTCCGCATCGTGGAAGACATGATTGATGGCCTGTCAAACTGGATGGACCAGAAAGGCTATGAGCGGCTGGAGGATCTGACAGGCCGGGCTGTTTCGCAGTTCGTGCCGTGGAACCAGCTCAATATGAAGTTCAAGACCCTCGCCAATATCGATCAGGATGCCTGTGTCGGGTGTGGTCTCTGTCATATTGCCTGCGAGGATACGTCCCATCAGGCGATTTCCAAGAAAAACACGGCTGATCGCCGACATTACGAAGTGATCGAAGAGGAGTGCGTGGGCTGCAATCTTTGTGCGCATGTCTGCCCGGTGGATGATTGCATCACAATGGTTCCACAACCCGTAGATGGGGAACTGACGTGGCCCCATCATCCTTCCAACCCCAATCGTATTCCCGCCTGAGAGGCATGACGCGGCGGCCAGAGGGTCACCAGACGGACGGATGAAAGAGGACTGGCATGTTTCATAGCAATATGCGGATTGATGGGAACGCTCTCTGGGCTGATCTGATGGATACAGCCCGGTTTGGTGGAACACCAAAAGGCGGTATCCGTCGGTTAACACTGACCCCAGAAGATAAACAGGTTCGCGAGTGGTTCGCCTCGACCTGTGAAAGCCTAGGCTGCACCATCACGGTCGATACGATGGGCAACATGTTTGCCCGCCGCCCGGGACTTGATAACAGCCTGCCTCCCATCACGATGGGCAGCCATCTGGATACCCAGCCAACCGGCGGGAAATTTGATGGTATTCTGGGGGTTCTAGGCGGCCTGGCAGTTCTACGGGCGCTTCATGAAGCCGGGCATACAACGCGCCACCCCATCGAACTAATTAACTGGACAAACGAGGAAGGGTCTCGTTTTACGCCTCCGATGATGTGCTCAGGCGTTTTCGCAGGCATTTTTACGGAACAGGAGGTTCTGGACAAGCGAGATCGTGCGGGGGCACGCTTTGGGGATGAACTTGTTTCTATAGGGTACCGCGGTGAAGAGATCTGTGGCGATCATCCCGTCGCGGCCTATTTCGAGCTTCATATCGAGCAGGGCCCCATTCTTGAAGTCAAAGACCACGTTATCGGGGCAGTTTCTGGCGTTCAGGGAATGCGGTGGTACGATGTGACCGTAAAGGGCAAGGACGCCCATGCTGGCTCCACCCCCATGCCGATGCGTCACGATGCCCTGCTGGCAACGTCCCGAATGGTTGTTGCTCTTTCAGAGATAGCACTGGGCCATGCTCCGGGGGCCGTGGGTACAGTGGGTCTGATTGAAAATCGCCCGAACAGCAATAATGTCGTACCTGGCGAGACATTCTTCACGGTGGATATCCGTCACCCGGATGATACCGTCGTCGCGACCATGGAGCGGGAGTTCATGGATCGCTTCCACAGCATTGCTGAAGCTGGCGGCGTGACGCTGGAGATCGTCTCCATCTGGGATGCTCCCGCAGTTCATTTTGATACGCGGTGCGTAGAGATGGTCGCGGATTCTGCGCGCCAGATGGGCTACGATCCCCTTTCGATTGTCTCAGGCCCGGGGCATGATGCTGCGTATCTTGCACGCGTTGCACCAACGGCCATGATTTTTGTGCCCTGCAGAGATGGCCTGAGCCATAACGAGGAAGAAAGCATTACGGAAAGCGAGGCCGAAGCCGGAGCCAATGTTCTGCTTGGTGCTGTTTTGCGGGCAGACAGCACGCTCTAAGGTTCTGCCAATCAGGGGCTTGTCGTCCAGCCTGTCTGCTGTCAAAAATCGCCTCCCGCAAAGCAGGCTGGGAGAAAGACAATGCCACAAGACAGTCTGGAGGCGGCTCCCAGCCCCAGAAAAAGAACTCGTGCCGGTGCGCCACGGCGCGCCACCGTTCCGCAAATCCTGAATGCTGCGGAATGGACCTTTGGCACCCGCGGCCTTAAGGGAACGCGCCTTGAAGATATTGCCAAGGTCTGCGACATCCCCAAGGGCAATATTCTCTACTATTTTGGCTCTAAGGAAGACCTGTACAACGCCACACTGTCACGCCTGCTGGATGTATGGCTGACAGATGCCGATCACTGGCTTTCTTCTGACAAGGACCCGCTGGACGGGCTCAGGGGATACATAGAAGCCAAGATTGCATTCTCCCGCGCGCGCCCGGAAGGATCGCGCCTCTTCGCACAGGAAGTGCTCTCAGGCGGCCACATGGTTCAGGACTTCCTGCGGGGAGAACTGCGAGCCCATGTGGCCCGACATGTCGCAATCTTCCTGGAATGGCAGGCAAAAGGCATCATGGCGGCTATCGACCCGACGCATTTGTTGTTTCTCTTATGGTCGGGCACGCAGGCATATGCGGATATGCAGGTCCAGTATGAGGCTATTCTGGACCGTACACCTCTTACTGACGGGGATTATGAAACTGCCGTCACCACTCTCATGACGCTTGTCCGTCCGCTGTTCTCCCAACCGGTCGTCTCAGGCGCGTCAGAAGCAAATGAAAACAAAACCCTGAAAAGAAGCCTGTAAACCACGCGAAATTCTGGAATACGGCTAATGCTGGCAGGAAGACGTTTGCGAGCCCCACCAGCACAGCCAGACCCAAGGCCCAGATTGCAGTATGGTTTACGCCACTTCGGTACCAGTAAGTTGCCGATGGGTCTGTACTGTACAGCGCGGGCACGTCCAGAGTTTCCCGCTGAACAAAATAGTAATCCGCCAGAAGAATTCCTGTCACAGGAGCGATGAACAGACCCAGTATGTCGAGTGTCAGGTGGATCAGATCCGGACGGGCATAGAGGTTCCAGGGCGTGAGAGCAATGGCACCAATCGCCGCAATGACACCACCGCCACGCCATGAAATGGATGCCGGGGCTATATTAGAAAAATCAAACGCCGCTGAGACAAAATTGGCGGAAATGTTGATCCCAATGGTCGCGAGAACGAAAGTTAAAATTCCCACAATCATGATCGTCTGACTATCCAGACGCGTCACAGTGTCCACCGGATCAACGAGGATCTGTCCCAGAACAGGCTGGGTGAGGGTTACTGTTGTAAGTGCAAGCGCGCAGAACGCCATGAAATTGATTGGTAGGCCCCAGAAATTACCGCGTCGTACCGCACTCAGGCTAATGCCGTAGCGGGCAAAATCGCCAAAATTCAGGATAATCGGAGAAAAGAATGCGATCGTCAGAGAGATCACATTCAGCACGCCGGTCAGATGCTGCCCGATAGAAAGAGCAGACTGGGGAAGGACGGAAAAGCTGATCTTTCCATGCGTCTTCCACAGAAGCACGCCGTCAAGCAGGACCATCATGACGTAAATGGCCGGCCCGGCCCAGTCTATGAAATGCCGGATGGACTCCATTCCGCGCCAGAATACCGCCAACTGTAAAGCCCAGATGAGCAGAAAGGCCAACCAGCCGAGAAGCGACAGCCCCATCAGTCCATGGTGATGAACATCGCTATAGTCTGCCAGCGACGGCATCATTCGAAGAACAAACAGAACCACGGCATTGGATGCCAGCCATGTCTGGATTCCATACCAGCCGACGGCAATGATCCCACGAACAAGTGCCGGGACGACCGCGCCGTACACGCCAAAGACACTTCGGATAATGACCGGAAAAGGGGCGCCGGACTTCAGGCTCGGAACCGCGATCAGATTGCAGAGAAGCTGCACGGCGACGATTGCAACAAGCAGTCCGATGAGCACACTGCTGACCGGCAATCCCATCATGAACAGCGTACCAACCGTCATGTACCCGGCGACACTGTGGACATCAGACATCCAGAGGAAGAGAAAGTCCTTCCATGCCCAGCTCCGGTCCTGAACAGGCGCAAGATCCGCATTGGTCAGGCGCCCTGTAGCGTACGCGTCCGGTGACTGTGTCATTCTGGTGATCCTCGTTCTCGAAAAAATTCCGGAAGCGCAATCGTTATGTTGACCGGCTGGTCAGATTAACCATACAGTTTCGGTAAGACAACGACATAATGCCAACCACTTTTCCTGAAGGGAAGGGATGTCATGCTCCTGATCAAGGGTGGAACAGTTGTTACGTCTGAGCGGCGTTTCAGAGCGGACGTCCTATGTGACGATGACGGGAAAATCGCGGCTGTTCAGGCGGATATGGAAGCACCGACCGGCTGTACCATCGTTGATGCAGATGGGCTGCTTGTCATGCCAGGGGGGATAGATCCCCACACGCATATGGAAATGCCCTTTATGGGCACGACGGCCAGTGACGATTTCTATACAGGCACAGCCGCCGGGCTCGCCGGAGGCACAACGAGCATTATTGATTTCGTCATTCCCGAACACGGGCAGTCGTTACATGACGCGTGGAAGACATGGCGGAGCAAAGCCGAAAAAGCGTCTGCTGACTATGGTTTCCATGTCGCAGTGACGCACTGGGACGACCAGGTTCACCAGGATATGGAAACACTGGTACGGGACTGCGGCGTTAATTCCTTCAAACACTTCATGGCCTACAAGAACGCCCTGATGGTGGATGATGAGACATTCCTCAACTCCATGCGTCGAGCGGGAGAGTTGGGCGCTTTATGCACCGTACATGCCGAAAATGGAGATGCCGTCTCGTTCCTTCAGGAGACTCTCCTGAAAGCAGGAAACACAGGCCCTGCGGCGCATCCGCTCTCCCGTCCATCCAGCGTGGAAGGTGAGGCTACCCAGCGCGCCATTACGCTGGCGGCCGTCAGCAATACCCCGCTTTATATCGTGCATGTGTCGACACGCGAGGCGACCGAAGCCATCGCAACTGCCCGCCTTCGCGGACTACAGGTTTATGGCGAAGTTCTTCCACAGCATCTGGTTTTCGATGAAAGCGTTTACCAGTCTTCAGACTGGCTGAAGGCATCGCGCTATGTCATGAGCCCACCTTTCCGCGAAAAATCGCATCAGCAAGCGCTCTGGGGCGGCCTTTCTTCCGGCCAGCTCCACACCACCGCAACGGATCACTGCTGCTTCTGCCGCTCCCAGAAAGAAATGGGCCTCACCAATTTTACGCGCATCCCCAACGGTGTTCCCGGCATTGAGGATCGCATGAGCATTCTGTGGCATCACGGCGTTGTCGGGGGCAAGATAACTCCGGAGCAGTTTGTTGCCCTCACGTCCACCAATACGGCCCGTATCTTCAATATCCATAGCCGGAAAGGTATGATTGTTGAGGGTGCAGACGCGGATATTGTGCTTTGGGATCCATCGACCTCACGAACCATTTCTGCCGCCACACATCATCAGAATGTCGATTACAATATTTATGAAGGTATGACCGTTACAGGCGCGGCAAAAAAGACAATCAGCCAGAGCCGTATCCTTTGGGATGACGGTACACTGCGTGCCGAGCGCGGGCAGGGCCGGTATGTCGAGAGAGCACCTTTTAAGAAAAAAACATCTGACAGCCTAACGGAGGCAGTATCGTGACTACATTGACGAACGAAAGCCTGTGCGCCCTTGCCATGAGTGAGGGACGCAACTGGATGCCCTTTACAGCCAACAGGTTGGTTAACGGTCGGGGCGATCATCGCGTTGTGGCCTCTGCCAAAGGGCCTTACTATACGATGGCCGATGGCAAAACGGTGTTCGATACTCTGTCTGGGCTGTGGTGTACGCCTTTAGGCCATGGAAATCCACGCATTGCGGACGCGCTTCGTCAGCAGGCAGAAACGCTGGACTTTGCACCCGGATTCCAGATGACGCATGCACCGGCTGTAACGCTGGCAGCACGCATCGCAAAAATGGCCCCCGAAGGCTTGGAGCATGTTTTCTTTGCGAATTCAGGCTCAGAAGCTGTTGATACTGCACTAAAAATTGCGATCGGCTTTCACAAGCTTAAAGGTGAGGGCGGCCGTTTTCGTCTCATTGGACGCGAACGAGGTTATCACGGTGTAGGGTTTGGGGGCATGTCCGTCGGCGGCATTGTTCCGAACCGCAAGATGTTCGCCACGGTGATGGTCCCTGGCGTGGACCACATCCGACACCCTTACGATCACGCCCATGTCGCCTTTTCAAAAGGGCAGCCTGAGTGGGGTGCCCATCTGGCGGACGATCTCGAGAGACTGGTGGCACTCCATGATGCCTCCACAATCGCGGCTGTCATAGTCGAGCCAGTGCAGGGATCGACCGGCGTTCTTGTCCCTCCCGTCGGATATCTTCAGAAGCTGAGGGAGATCTGTACGAAACACGGTATTCTCCTCATTTTCGACGAAGTCATCACGGGCTTTGGTCGTATGGGAGAAAACTTTGCCTCCCAAAGATTTGGCGTCACACCGGATATGATTACCTTCGCCAAGGCGGTCACGAATGGGATCATTCCCATGGGCGGCGTTATCGTCACTTCAGAAATCTACAAAACTTTCATGAACGGCCCGGACGCAGCCATAGAGTTCGCTCACGGCTACACCTACTCAGGGCATCCGATGGCGGCGGCCGTGGCCCATACGGTGCTCGACATTATGGAAGAAGAAGGGACCAATGCGGCCGTCAGGGCACTGGAACCCATCCTAGAAGAAGAGGTCCATGCACTGCAGGACCTGAAGTCCGTAAAAGATTTACGGAACATCGGCCTTACCGCCGCGATCGAACTCAATCCTCTCTCTGACAAATCTGCCCTTCGAAGCGTTCAGCTTTTTGAGCGAGGGCTTGAAGAGGGCGTTCTACTTCGCGTCACAGGAGACACGATTTCTTTTGGCCCTCCATTTATTTCGACTCCACACCAAATCAGAGAAATGATAGCTCAAGTTAGAAAGGTGATTATAAGCTGCGAAAAAGACTTCTAAATATTCATTTTAGTTTCCGAATTCAGAAATAAGATTCAGAAAGCCGAATGATGGAAGCATCATTCGGCTAAATGCGCTGGAATTAATCCAAAATACTAAATTCGTATATTTATTTTCTCCAAAGATTATTTAGTATTTCATTATTAAAACGAAATATGTTTGAGTGCATATTATTCAGTTACACCAACTGAGCTTTCGGAGAAAAAAAGTGAAGACACTGGCTTCTCGTCTGTTCCTCGGTACTATTCTGAGTTCCGTACTCCTCTCCGCAGAGACTGGACGCTCCAGTGCTGCTCCGACCCACCATCCTCGTCATGTGACAAGCTCTCATCATGCGACATCTGGCACACCTGCAAAGCCGCGTTCCCGTAGAACGTCCATGATGGCAGCCAGCGAAGAGAACGTTGGTGTTCGTGGGTCGAGAAGCGCGCGCAACTCTGGGGGAGGCATGATGCGCGTCGAAACTGCACCTTATGCCGTGCAGTCTGTGGGGCGCCAATATATTGAGATGAGAAGCCCGACATCAACCGGCCTTGATGTTGTCCAAAATCTTCCGAGCGTCAGCATTGCCATGCCAGATACGTCTGGCATCAAAGGTGGTGCCCTGTATATGCGCGGTTTTACTGATGCCGATACGGCTTTGCTTTTGGATGGGGCTCCTGCATCTCTTGCAGCGTATCTTCAGCAAAACGTTGACGCAGAGAACATCGAAAGCGTCACCATGACGCCTGGGAGCTCTCCCATCGATGCGCCTGCATCCAATGCTACGGCAGGTACGCTTGATGAGCGCACACTAACCCCCGGGAAGAAAGCTGGGGGCAGCATGGATTTTTCTTACGGCACCAACAACATGTCCCGGGAATTCGTCCGGCTGGAATCCGGAGAAATCGGAAATTCCGGTATTCGGTCTTACATCTCAGTCTCAAATACCCATTCGAGACAATGGATGGGCGCAGGTACAAACCGCCGGACACATGTAGACGTTGGACTTTTTAAAGAATTTACCAACGGCTCAACTGTAAAATTCTTTGGTTCATGGAACAATTCCATGTTCACAATTGATGCATATCCAGATGCTCAAACATTTTATAATTATAAGCATACGGGACAGGGATATAACCGTACAAATGTCTGGGACAGGAATTCCACGTCCGCCGGAAATTACTGGCAAGGCAATATTGATTCCTGGAACCAGTTTTTCGTCACAACACAAGCGCATATCATTATCAACAAACGCCTGACCTTCGACCTATCTCCCTATTTTGCGACAGGCTTCGGATGGGACGGCTCAACCGCTGGCACGCCAGCCTCGACGGGGGCCACATATTTCTATGGGAACGGGCAAAAAGCAGATCCTTCTACACCGTTGAGCACATACTGGGCGCAGCACTGGTCCCCGCAAGTCGGGCTTGTCGCCAAACTGGGTTACGACATTGATCGTCATAACCATCTGTCTTTCGGATACTGGTATGAGAACAACGCCGTCGACTATTTCTTTCCCACCATGGCAACACAACCCGGCGGACGAAATGCCAAAACAAATGACAATGCCTATAAGCTCTATACAGCAGATGGTCAGGAAGCGATTTACAGGTACAATGCGGGCTACGAGCTGAATTCTTTCTTTATCGAAGATACCGCCAAATATTTTAATGATCGCCTGACCATAAACGGTGGCTTCAAATATATCATGTCCAACTATTGGGATCGAGCTTCCGGGCTCAGCCAGTTTACGATCGGAGCGAATTCAACCGCGCCGCTTCCGCATCTTTCTGTCTCGTATAAAATCGACTCTCACAGTCAGGTTTACATGAATGCCGAAGGTGATTTCCGCCAGCCGTCTCCGTCACAGCTGTCGGGTTCGACGTCACTTCCAAAAAACCAGTATTCCATCACGGAACAGATTGGATATCGCTATAACAACCGGTACCTGACGTTCGATATTTCGGCATTCAATTCCAATATCACCAACCGTCTTCTCACCACCTATCTGCCCAATACCGCTTACGCAGTTTCCAATGCTGGAAACCAGACGATCCGCGGATTTGATGCCATGATTGCGGGAAGGGATTTCCACCATTTCAGCCCGTACGCGTCAGTAGAGTACCTACATGGCACTTTTGACTCAAATATTCCTTATGGTGACACGTACCTTCCCACCAAAGGAAAACAATCCATTCTCACGCCACGAGTGCTTGCAAATTTTGGACTGACCTACAGCAATGCAGGGTTCTTTGGAAACTTCAGCCTTCACTATACCGGCCCTCAGTCAGTAACGCTTGTGGGCGATCAGAGAATGCCAGGGTTTGTTACCAATACCCTTGCCCTTGGGTATCATTTCAAACCGCTCTATTTCCTGAAAACCCCTACGTTCCGTTTGAATTTCTCCAATCTGACGGGATCTATTATTCGTGTCGGAACAACGGGCATTACCAACAACTACCACAATGTGACACTGCTCGATGGCAGTACCCTAGCAGGCAGCAGCGGGGCTTCCTTCTATGTGCTTCCAAGATTTTCAATGACGGGAACGGTCTCATCGGACTTCTGAGTTTCACTGCATCTTTCGAGAGAATAGTTGCTGAGATATGCATCAGAGCGAATGGTTATTTTACGGGCCCGTGAGTGTTCGGGAGGGGCTGAGAAGAAAGCCCCTCCAATTGCTATCCTATTCGCCAGGGCCAGATGGCATAAAATATGGGCGCGCAAGTCAAAATAACTCAAATATTTACGACCACTGAGGAAATGGATCAGGAAGATTGTCGTAGTGCCAGGGCATGAAAATTTCGTCCTGTGATGGTGGAACAAGGCAATTGTCAAGCGCGGTACGAATTGCAGCCTCGTCCATTCCGGTTCCAATAAAGACCAGTTCTTGGCGTCGGTCTCCGTAAACATCGTCCCAGTATTTGGCCAATGTCGCTCGCCAACCTTCGTCATCAGGCCAATTGTCATGCGGGACACTTGCCCACCACCGCCCAGCCGCCTGATGACGCGCTAAAGCCCCCGCAATACTCAGATCTCCAACCCAATCCGGGCGGGTTGCAAGCCAGAAATAGCCTTTTACTCGTACCACGCCGTGCCATGACTGCGCGATGAAGTCTGCAAAAGCTTCCGGTCTGAAAGGCCGATGGGCACGGTAGACAAAGCTGGAAATTCCGTATTCTTCTGTTTCCGGCCGATGTTCAGAATGCCCGTACAACTCCTTGAACCACAAGGGATTCTGGTGTGCACGCTCAAAATCAAATCGGCCAGTGTTCAAAAGCTGGTTTATGGGAACCTGACTTTGGCTTGTTTCAACCACAGTTGCGTCAGCATTGAGAGAACGAATAATCAATCTTGCTGCCTCTGCCTGCTCGGGAGTGGCCGTATCGATTTTGTTCAGAACGATGACGTCCGCAAATTCGATCTGATCAACGAAGAGGTCTACCAGCGCGCGTTCGTCCTCTTCTCCCGCAACCTCACCTCGATCCCGAAGGAAATCGGTTGATCCGTAGTCTTTGAGCAGGTTCACGGCATCCACAACAGTTACCATCGTATCGAGCCGAGCGACGTCACTCAAACTGCGACCTTCTTCGTCTCGAAACTCGAAAGTAGCTGCGACGGGCAGGGGCTCTGCAATCCCGGTTGATTCAATCAGGAGGTAATCGAATCTTTTTTCTTCTGCCAGCCGTGTCACCTCAGTCAGAAGGTCATCCCGCAACGTACAACAGATGCAGCCATTCGTCATTTCCACGAGCTTTTCATTTGTCCGGGACAAATTACTGCCGCCATTGCGGATCAGCTCGGCATCAATGTTCACGTCACTCATATCATTGACAATGATCGCAACTTTCAAACCGTCGCGATTATTCAGAACATGATTGAGAAGGGTAGTTTTTCCAGCTCCCAAAAAACCGGAAAGAACGGTCACAGGCAATCGATTGTCCGACATGAGGCAAGCACCTGAAGAGAAGAGGGGATTGATACAGGCGTCAATAATAGTTATGTTATAACATATCAATAGCAAGGAAGCGTTTTCCATGCCGCAGTGTTCCACCCGTACCCGTCTGGCTCGTCAGTCGTTGCTCAAAGACATTCTGTTGCCTCACTGTAGCATCAGTCTTCATCAGGCCGGCTTGTCGGAAACACTGACACAGGTGGCGAAAGACTATCTGAAATCCGCGCCTCGATCATGGATAGCGCGGGGGCAACTGGGGGACATTGCTTCCCAGCTACAAGCCTCATTTCCGGAAGGTACATTGCCTCTACAGAAAGACATCCTGGAGATCGCTACTCTTTACGGCGATATGTCCCGGCATCAGGCACTCCGCGTTCGTTTGGAAAAAATAACGACGGATAGTTGCAGGAAATTTCATGTCGATTGCGTCGATCTCCGTTTGCTTCGCTCTTATGTCGGGCCGGGAGTTCAATGGACAACCGACAACGGGTCAACCATTCAGGAAGCCTCTACTGGGGCAATTGTTCTTCTGAAAGGGAAACACTTTCCGCAGTGGGACCATGCGGAGAAGGTCCTCCATCGCTCGCCGCCACTCTCTCATCGCCCTGTCAAGGAGCGCATAAGGCTTCTACTCACGATTGATGAAGCCAACGCCTGTGGAGAAGCCCCCTTCGAGGTGGCAGCATAATAAATGTCTGGTGATCTGACGTAAGATTCCGATTTTCGCGTCTCGTGAATGACACCTTATCAAATATTAGAGGCGTACTGCTTTGAGTTCTGCAGTCCATTTAGCGAGAAGTTCCTTCAGCGTAGCACTTCGGACATAAGCGTTATCTTCACCCTTCAGTTCCTCGATAACCTCGAATGAGAATGTATCACCCTCATGGGCTGTCCACGCGTCCTGTAGTGAGCGATGCGGATGACTGCCCAGTCGAAGCGTGAACCATAGGTGGTTCTGAATTTTAGAAAGATCAGGGGTGCTACCCACCCATATCTGGTCAGAGGTTACGCACCGAACCACGTAAATTCCGCTTGTTACCGTCCGCTCTTTATAGGCTGCGGTAACAGCTTTTCTTGTCTCACGTTGCATGCGTCATATCCTCAGTTGGTACGATTTGAGTAGACGAGCAGAAAAAGCTTTTCAATATCACCCGGGTAAATTGACATTTATTTTTTTATTCCGGATAAAATAAATATGACAAATTATCTTTCCAGGCCTTGCACCGCCTTTGCCGGCACTCAACAAATCGCCAGCGCAGCGCTGATAGACGTTGCTCTCGCCATCAAACACACAAAGACGCATGCGCCCATTCTCACATTCGATGATGCAACGGGTGCGGTGATCGACCTCGATCTTCGCGGAACCACGGCTGAAATCGTCACACGGTTGACACAACGGGGAGAAAAAGAGGCTTTGGCCGCCCGTAACCCCCGCCCGCGTATGGAGGGAGAGGCCCCTAAGCCTCGTGGACGCCCCAAACTGGGAGTGGTGGCTCGCGAAGTGACACTTCTTCCGCGGCATTGGGAATGGCTGGCATCACAAACAGGCGGAGCATCTCAAGCCTTAAGACGCCTTATTGACGATGCGCGTCGCTCAGATGGCGGCCAAACGCAGATCAAAGTCGCACGCGAGCGCACTTACCGCTTCCTGTCGGCGCTGGCAGGCGATTTACCCGACTTTGAAGAGGTAACCAGAGCCCTGTTTGCGGGCGATACGGATACCTTCGCTCACCGCATGGAGGCGTGGCCCACGGATGTGAGAAATTATGCCCTGGCGCTTCTCCAAGTAACCTCTCCGAGCAAGACGCCGGAATAGAAGCCGGTCTTTCGCCCAAGCGTTCTAGCCCGCTTATTTGAAATCCTGAACCTGACAAAGCATCTGTTCCTCGTTCATAGGAGTGTGCGTCAGGCTCCGGTGATCATAACAAAGGATTAGGAGATCCGTTTAGATCGGTCGCTGTTGTTTTGCCTTGATATCACCCAAAGTCAGCAGCCAGATCATGAAACCACCAAAAGCCAAGCTGCTTCCAACCCAGCCTACGGACGTCCATCCAAAACCGGCTGCAATGGCAAGCCCTCCTAGTGCGGGACCAACGGCATTAGACAGATTAAAAGCGCTCTGATTCAAGGCCGCAGCCATAGCTTCTGCACCTACCGCGACTTCAAGGAGGCGCGACTGAATCACCGTTCCCAGCCCTCCGCCACACCCGATCATAAACACAACAGGCATCAGCTCCCAGACGTTATGCGCAGATCCTGCGAAACCGGCGAGGGCTGATGCATTGACGAGCAAGATACCGCCCATGGTCAACATCATCTTCCGGTCAGCAGCCCAGGCGCAAACAACCGTTCCTGTGGTCATTCCCGCTCCGAAGACAGCCAGCATAATAGCAATCATCGTGGACGATGCATGTAGAACTTCCTGCATAATGGCCGTCAGGTAAGTATAAACACAAAAAATTCCACCAAACCCTACGGCACTAATTCCAAGGGTGAGCCACACCTGTCGGTTTTTAAGGCCTCTGAGCTGCGCCATTGCATTTGCATGAGGACGTGAAGGGTCTGTGGGAACAACCACACTGACAAGGACAGTTGTGATGAGTGCCAGAGCCGCGATCAAACCGAAGGACCAGCGCCATCCCAGGGCACTTCCGATGATACTGGCGAGAGGCACGCCTGCAACTGTTGCAACAGTAAGACCAAGCACGACACGCGAAACTGCTTGTGTCCTGCGACTTGGAGGAACGAGTGACGAAGCGATGATGCCAGCTATTCCAAAATAGGCGCCATGGGGAAGGCCGCTTACAAATCGGCATATCAAAAGGTAGCCATAAGATGGGACAAAGGCTGTGAGCCCATTTCCAACCATATAGAGGGCAGTGAGCCCAATGAGTGTTTTTTTATGGCTCAAACGTGCGCTGAGAACAGCAATGAGCGGTGCGCCAATGCCAACACCCATCGCGTAAGCAACAATCGCGTGCCCGGCCTGAGGAACCGTAACCTGAAGTTCCCGTGCGATTAGAGGCACCAGACTCATGGCTGTAAATTCAGCAGTTCCTATAGCAAAAGCGCCCAGAGCGAGCACAAAGAAAATGAGAGATGTGCGGGGGGAAGGAACGTTCGTCAAAGACGAGTTCTCGGGCGGCACTGCGATGGTCATGCGGTCTCTTTGAGGAAGAATTTCAAGAAAGTGAGCGAGGCGCGATAGACCACAAAAAACCGTGAGAGCAATGCTGGGACGCAGTAATTCAAAACTAATAGTAGTTATAATGTTATTATAACGTAACGGTTATGGGAAAATTTCTGCTTCAGGCCCGCAAAAAGACTGCAGGACGAGCCGCTCTTATCGCTGAACGAAACTGCAAAAAAGTATCGAAAAAATAAAAATCAAACGCTAGATGCTAACAGGAAAATTCCTGATGATACTGCGACGAATCAGACCTTACTGGAAGCCATGATCCCGAATGCAGATCCTCATATCATCCGTAGTTTTTAGAACCTTGCCCTAGGGCAGCGTTATATTAGGCATTGCATGCCCCATCGCCGAAAACCCTTTGCCACGCAGCCCCTTCAACCCGTTTACGAGCTCATTACGGCCAAGCCAGCGCACAGTTTTACTCTGTCCAGGCATGACTACCCCGCTGACTGCGCTAAGTGGAATTACCATCCCGAGTATGAACTGCACCTGATTACAGCGGGGAGTGGGCGGTATGTCGTGGGTGACCATGTCGGTACCTTCTACGCCAGAAGCATGTTTCTGATAGGGCCCAACTTACCTCACAACTGGTTAAGCAATCTGGGGCAAGAACAGGTCTGTCATGGGCGCGATCTGATTGTACAGATCCAGCCAGCATGGCTTCAGGGATTGATTCAACTATGCCCGGAATTTGGGGAAATCCTGCACCTAATTGAGGACGCGGCCAACGGGGTGGAATTTCATGGGCCATCGCTGGAAATGCTCTGCCACCAAATGGAAGACCTAGAGCTCTCTAACCCAGCAGAGCGGGTCTCGAAACTGATTGCGCTTCTTGTAAATTTGGCTCAAGTGCCTCGACACGTTCTATGCCAGTCTTGGAACCCCCGCTCTTCGAAAGCAGAAGAGTCCAGGGTGATCGATCAGGTCATGCGGTGCTTGTTGTCTTCAGATTTAAAGATGATCAAACAGGCAGAGATCGCCCATCGCGTTAAAATGAGTCCTTCTGCTTTCTCGCGTCTGTTCCAGCAAGCAACAGGGGGCACTTTCACCAGTTTTGTGCGCCGATTGCGGATCAGTCGTGCATGCAACCTTCTAATGACAACGAAAGACCCCATTTCCGTCATAAGCGCAGAATCTGGCTTCAGTAATCTATCCAATTTCAACCGAGCATTTTTGGAAGAAAAAGGGGTCACTCCCAGAAGGTATCGCCGAGAAGCAGAGCAATCCATTCAAGCGTCAATCTAGTTTTCGAACATTCATCCAGCCCTAAAATTTATCCGCCTCGGTAACGCAAAGCGTCCAGAACAAGGGTGAACACCGGAGAGGGCTGCCGCCTGCTTGGATAGTACAGATAATAGCCATTGAATGGCTCGCACCATTCTTCCAGCATTCGCACCAAAGTTCCGGAAGAAAGGTGATCTTTGACGTGATCTTCAAGCATGAAAGCAATGCCGTGCCCGGTGAGGGCGGCTTCCACAATCAGATTGATATCGTTGAACACAAGCTGTCCTTGCGTTTTAACCCGGATCTCTTTGCCATCGCGCTCAAACTCCCAAGCATATAATCCACCGGAAGTCGGCAAGCGCAGATTGATGCAGTTATGTTGCGTAAGATCGTAAGGCGTTTCCGGGATAGTCTTTCCGCTCAGGTACGATGGCGAAGCCACAGCAGCCATCCGAAGGCGTGGGCTGATTGGCACCGCAATCATGTCCTGCTCCAGTCTTTCTCCAAGCCTTATTCCAGCGTCATATCGCTCAGCCACGATATCGACGAGGCCTCCCTCAATATTGATTTCCACGTTGATGTCAGGATTTTCGGCTGTGAGACGATCAATAGCTGGCCACAGCACCGTGTACGCCGCGTGAGAACTTGTCGTGATCCGAACAGTGCCAGCAGGGCGGTCACGCAACTCGGTCAGTGCGGCAAGCTTCTGATCAATATCCTCCAAGGCAGGACGGAGTGTTTCTATAAGGCGTTCACCAGCCAGTGTAGGTGCGACACTCCTGGTTGTACGTGTAAGGAGCCGTAGGCCCAGTCTGGCTTCAAGCCGCCGAAGAGAATGGCTGAGCGCAGATTGTGAAATCCCAAGCTTGCCTGCAGCCTTGGTAAAACTGCCTTCATCAGCAACTGCCATGAACATAGCCAGACTTCCAAGCTCTTCACGCCGCATTATGCTCAAGCCTTCTCACAGGTTTCATGACTAGAAGTCATAGACCCAAGAAATTTACCTTGTCTAATCGATTGATGAGTCCGGGCTTATGATTTGCGTGTTCAGAGCCTTGGCAGACGCCCAAGGATAAACACGCGGGATCAAGAAACATGCAGAAACGTCTGTTAGGCCAGAGTGGTCTGGAAGTATCAGCGCTTGGGTTCGGCTGCATGGGCCTGAGCTATGGCTATGGCCCTGCCACCGATCGCAAGGATGCTATTGCCCTGATCCGCGCAGCATATGAGCGTGGGGTCACTTTCTTCGATACTGCCGAAGCTTATGGGCCAGGCATTAATGAAGAAGTCGTTGGGGAGGCACTAGAGCCGGTTCGCAATCAGGTGGTGATTGCCACCAAGTTTGGTTTCGTAAACGGCGTGCCAGCACAGGGATTGGATAGTCGGCCGGAGCGTATTCGACAGGTTGCGGATGAAGCCCTGAAGCGCCTGCGGACTGACAGGATTGATCTCTTTTACCAGCATCGCGTCGACCCGAACGTGCCGGTCGAAGATGTTGCCGGAACGGTGAAAGACCTTATCGCAGCGGGCAAGGTCAAGCATTTTGGCATGTCTGAAGCGGGGACGGATTCGATCCGTCGTGCACATGCCGTACAGCCGGTTGCAGCTCTCCAGAGTGAATATTCGATGTTCTGGCGCGAGCCTGAATTGGAAATCCTGCCGCTCCTTGAAGAACTAGGTATCGGCTTCGTGCCATTTGCGCCTCTTGGCAAAGGGTTTCTGACTGGAAAACTCGACCCAAAGGTCGTGTTCGCCAAAGATGATTTCCGAAGCTCTGTTCCCCGTTTCCAGGCTGATGCACTGGCCGCGAACCAGGCCCTTGTTGATCTTGTCAAAGCCATTGCATCTGAAAAATCCTGCACGCCTGCACAGATCGCATTGGCGTGGCTTCTGGCCCAGAAGCCGTGGATTGTTCCCATTCCCGGTACGACGAAACTTGATCGTCTCAAAGAAAATCTGGGAGGGGCTGATGTCAGTCTGACGGTTGATGATCTGACCCGCATTGAACAGGCGCTCAACGGGATCACCCTGCAAGGGGACCGTTATCCTGCCTCATATCAGAACCTGATCAATCGCTAAGCCACAGTCTCGGAGAGAATAATCATGACACTCACCCCGGCTGCAGTCATGCTGAACAATGGCGTTCAGATGCCGTCTCTTGGCTTTGGTGTGTTCCAGGTCCCTGATCCTGTCGAGTGTGAACGAAGTGTTCGGGACGCTATTGATGTCGGCTACCGGCTTCTGGACACAGCAACGTCCTACGGCAACGAGGAAGCAGTTGGACATGCGATCCGCAACCACGGGATCGACCGCAGGGATTTATTCGTCACTACCAAACTCTGGATTGAAGATGCGAGCTATGAGGGAGCCAAGGCTGCTTTTGAGCGCTCGTTGAACAAACTCCAGACGGACTATCTCGATCTCTGGTTGATCCACCAGCCTTACGGTGACGTCTATGGAGCATGGCGCGCAATGGAAGAACTGTATCGTGCGGGCCGTATCCGGGCGATCGGCGTCAGCAACTTCTATCCTGACCGAATGGTGGATTTTGTCCTGCACAACCAAATCACACCAGCGATCAATCAGATTGAGCTCCATCCTTTTCACCAGCAGAACGATGCGCTGAAAATCCTGAAGCAATACGATGTTCAGGCGGAAGCCTGGGGACCGTTTGCAGAAGGACGAAACGGGCTGTTCTCGAATGATCTGCTTCAGTCAATTGCGCAGAAGCATGGCAAGACCATCGCTCAGGTTGTGCTGCGTTGGTTGAACCAGCGTGGGATTGTCACGATCCCCAAGTCAGTTCGTAAAGAGCGTATGGCCGAAAACTTCGCTATTTTCGACTTTACGTTGGAGGATGCTGATGTGGAGGCGATTACCACGCTTGATCAGAAAGCCAGCAGTTTCTTCGATCACCGCGATCCGGAGAAAGTCAGATGGCTCAGCACCAGAAAGCTCTAATGCTGAGATACCAGCTCTTGCTTCCTACAATCTTAGTGGCTCGGTGATTTTGGTTACTATGGTGCTGTAGGGAGCCCGAGTTGTAGGGGATTGTAACCCTGCGCAATCATACACCGGCCTTGCCACCAGCAGTGCTGAACACGCAGAGCATCGCAACTTGTCGGAGGGCTTTGTCTTCAAAAGGCGACAAGCCTAGCGGTCGCAGGATTGCTTCTGGTGCGCCAGAAACTGGGTCGGCTGGGGCAGTCTGTGATGTGAAAGGACAAAAGCGCGAATATAAACATCATCATGCGGCCGAATATTTTCGAGGTCTATCAGCGGATAGTTTTGGGCAAGAACATGCTCAATGCGAAAGGTATTCTTCAGAAAGAAGGGGAGGTCGTCCATCTAGTAGACAGGAAAATCTACGACTTGTCGAAAATGCTGGCTGGCGCTCCAAACTGATCTTTGCAGGACTCTGGCAAACATTCGCGCGAGGCACTCTCTGAGCCCATCGCGATCAAATCACGTGATGTCCATTGACTGCGACATTCGGAGGCTTTGAAGCTCTCTATTTCCCAAAACGTGCGATGCCGCCAAGAGTTATCATGGTTGACGGCACATAGGCGTGGACAGACCGCGACGATAAACCTGTTTTCTACCGCAGTCTGATCCTAGACCACCAATCTTAAGGCGCCGGCGCTTTATAGTGGCAAGCATATGGGGGGAGCCAACATGGATTGGGCCTCAATGTAAGCTTCATGCCCCAGGATGTCACGGGTAAGGAGTTCTGATCCTGCATGGTGAGATTGCGCACCACACCATCAAACGGACGGGCGAGGGCGATCCATCGTTCTCCCTGCGTGTCCGGCAAAGATCTAAAGCCTGTAATATTTGCAAGTTTCCCATCCTGATCGGCGACAGTCATATCTCGAAAGTAGCTGTCTGGCCATGAGGGAGGCGCCTCGTGGAGTGTAAGCATCCAGACGCCGGAACTGCTATTTGGCACCTGTACGGGCAACAATCTGATGCATGACAGCACGAACACCGCAGCTATTGTGCCAAGAGCCACCCTCCACCCTGGAGAAAACAAAGCCGTCAAACAACGCCATGCCAGCAGACCCATCGCAGGCAGAACCCACTTGAAATAGTGGACATTGTTGTAACGCCATAGACCACTTGGGATCAGATCAATGTAGGAAAAGAACAGAAGACTGTATCCGATGCAGAGGCATGCCAGCAGAATATAGGGAATATCTTTTCGGCTGCGAGCAGTCCACGGTAACATTGCGATGCCCGCGATACCGAAAAACAGCCAATTGATTTGCTCCATCAAGCCTTCGCCATCAGGAAACCAGGGGCGCGGGGTTAAAAGAAGCAGATAGGTTTTCCACCACAAAAGATCGGTACGGAAGCCTAGCTCTTTTGAATGAACCATGTATTCCGATGCATGGAATCCATAAATCTGGACGTAAAGAGCACCAGCGATGCCCAACACGACCGTAGCACCAGCAACAGCGGCCAGAAGCTCCTTCCAACGTATCTCACGTTCCCACAATGCTGTCAGAAAGCAGGTCGCGGCTACACCTCCTGAAATGAGAAGATCAGTCGGACGGGTAACGGGGATGAACGCCAGTAAGGCCCCCAGCAGGACAAATAACGGTAGACGAGAAATCGAAAGCCTGCCGGCATCCTTCAACAGCACTAAACGCGTCGCGAGTGCCAATGCCCACCAGATCAGGGGAACAGAGAGCGTTGTGTTCCAGGGTACGACCCAAACACTCAAAATTGGCGCGGGAAACACGGTCGTGCCGATGGCAATCAACATGCCTGCAAACACAGACAACCCTAAACCTTCTGCAAGAAAAATTATTGCCCCCACCGTCGCGAGAAGGCACAGAAGATCAGGCAGCAGGTAGCAGTTATTCCCCATCCAGACAAAAGGCGCCCCAAGCAATGCATATCCAAACGGATACCAATGTTGAGCAGGAGACAAATCCCAATGGGAGATCGCCTGCGCTGATTGCAAGTATTTCGATTGATCGAACCACCCCCACCATCCCTCTGGAAAACGTGCTGCAGGCGTCGGGCGAGCGGGATAATGGAGGTATCCTAAAAGGTAAATGACAGTTGTGATACTTACACCGAATAAAAAAATAAAAATACGATGATATGATTTATTATTAGAAAAACCAGAAAAATTTGAACGATTAAATTTATGAATATTCACTTTAAAAAATCTCTTACCAAAACTCTAGATTTAGAAGGATAATACTATTATTTTAACAAAAATTAAATAACCTTCCTTCCGAAAATCGCAATTTAGCATTTCAACATCTGAAAACAAAAATTCCATCCTACCAAATAATCTCCAGATTTTTTCAAAAAAAATACACTCACACCGTAAGAAGACAACTCACCATAAGAACAAGAAGAACACTCCATTTTAGCGTGAATTTTAGCATTTCCCCTTCTTTGCCAACCAGGCCAACTGCTGCGCAGGCAACAGCGATTGACTGAGGGGAAATCATCTTCCCAACTGAACCTCCAACGGCATTCGCGGCAACGAGAAGTGGCCCGCTGACGTGAATCTGCTGGCCAGTCGCGGCCTGCAATCCCCCGAACAGCGCGTTTGAGGACGTGTCCGATCCTGTCAGGAAAACACCGAGCCAACCGAGGACTGGAGACAGAAACGTAAATGCAGAACCTGTCGCTGCGAACAGGAGAGCCAGCGTCGCAGACAAGCCGGAATAGTTGGCCAAATAAGCAAAAGCGAGAACCATGCCGATGGAATAGATCGGAATCTTCAGTTCATTCAGTGTCTGCAGAAAGATCAGTGCCGCATCACGGGGACGCGCGCGCAACACAAATGTCGAGAGAATGGCAGTCAGCATGATACTCGTGCCAACTGACGAGAGAAGATCAAGCTTGAATACCGAGTGATAAGGCGCCGGCTCTAGCGAGACTGGCGGCATCTTAACGATCAGATCATTAAGATATGGGAAGGGGAAGGTGATGACCGTGGAAGAGAGCGGGCCGCTAGACTTAAAGAGGTTTTTGAATGGCGCGCTGCTCCAAAGTGCAACAAGCACAGTTAGAATGACGAATGGCATCCATGCCCGGATAATGTCACTTCGGGTGTAATGCTTCTCTGCCCCGGTGATGGACGCCTCTTTGTTTCCCTGAGAAAACCGGAAACTGACTGCTGGCCTCCAAAACTTCAAAAAAAGCGGAATAGCCAGCAGCGTTGCCAGAGCCGCCGCAATATCCGGAAGTTCCGGCCCCACGAAAACAGCCACCAAAGTCTGCGTGACAGTGAAGGTCAGTGCCGCAACAAGGGTAATCGGCCAGACCTCTCGTAGGCCACGCAGGCCGTCCACGATCATCACCAGAAGGAACGGAATGACAAACGCCAGAACAGCAAGCATGGGCATCGCAAGCCGAGAGATCAAAAACGGGTCCGCTCCAATCACCTGACCGCCGACAATGACCGGAATGCCCATCGCCCCGAAAGCACCAGGCGCAGCATTGGCAAGGAGACAAAGTCCGCCCGCATACAGTGGAGGCACACCGAGGCCGACGAGGAGCGCTGTGGTAATCGCGACCGGAGCACCGAAACCAGCAGCCCCTTCGAGGAAAGCACCGAAGCCGTACGAAACAAGCAGGATCTGGATACGCTGATCGTCCGAAACTGTGACAATCGAATAGCGAATGATGTCGAAGTATCCGGTTTTGACTGACAGTTTATAGAGAAAGACCGCAGCCAAGATGATCCATGCAATAGGCCACAAACCGTAGAGAAAACCATATAATCCCGTCGCAATCAGGTACGGTATCGGCATCCCATAGAAAGCCACAGCGATGATGCCGGTAAGAATGACTGTGATGGTACAGGCGACATGTCCCTTCATGCGAAGCACCAGCAGCGCAACGAAGAAAAATGCAATCGGGATGAGGGCGACCAGACTTGAAACAAGAATGTTTCCGGCGGGATCGTATATCTGCTTCCAAGGGGACATGGATCAATTCTCCTGACGTCGTGTCGTTAATGCTTATCCATGCCGGTTTCCGGCCCTGGATGCGGGGATCTACAGATTTCCGATAACTTTGAGGCCGATGACTGTTGCGTTCGGAATGACCGACGTCTCTCCGGGTCGCATCTGATATTCAAAAGACGGCTGAAGGAGCACCCCGGGCACAACCGGGATGCCGTAATAGGCTTCCAGCGTCGCCGTATGCGTCTGGGGATTGTTTACTCCCGCTGGGAACGGCAGACCTGCATCCTGCAGGAGATGCTGTCCAAGCGTTAGTCGCTTACTGATCTGATAATAGGAGTACATCACGCCAAAGCGATCGAGAGGACGGAACGGAATGATGCCGAGAAGCGACGTTCCAATATAAAATTGATCAGAAAAGACCGAGACTTGCGGGGTATTGTGAATATAGCCTGCCATCAGGTAGCCTCCTGCCATCTGATGCAAACCATGGCTGCGGTAAATCATCTGGTCAGCCTCAATGTAAAATGTGTCGCGTGGCTGAGGTCTCTGCACCGCGTATCGCAAGGCCATGGAAGAGGCGACGGAGCCAATCATGTCTGCAAAGCCGCTGGTATCGTGGCCGAAGCCAAGCTTGTAATGGCCGGGTAGCTTTCGGGGGCCGATGAACGGTTCCCATGTCAATTCGATCGGCAACATCACACCCGTCTGTTTTTCGCTACCCCAGGCCCAGCCTGATGGATTGGATGTCAGGACAGAAGAAGCATAGACACCTGTTCTCAACGTCAGATCACGTGTCGGGCGCAGGCGGATCGTGCCGCCCCACGTTGCTTTCGGATAGACGCTCCATCCTTGAACCCCTTTGATGCCCACTGGAGCCGAGCACTGAATCATGAAGGTGCACAACAACAGCGACGTGCCGTAGGTGTGTGTAAGCGTAATGCGGCCGAGATTGATGTTGATGCTGTTGCGACGAAACGCTTTTTCCACATAAAAATCAGCCAGATGCGCTGCCATATGGCCGGAAAGGCTGTACACTTCCGAAAGCAGAATGCGTCGTTCTCCGACGTGATCAAAGCTGATCTGACGGCCGGCGCGTTCCATCAAAACGCCATGCAAGATCCAACCGTCCAGACCAAGCAACTTGCCCAGATCGAAGTTGTTCACCCAAGTCAGTTCATGAGCGTAAGACATGCCTCTGCTCAGGCCGCCGCTCACATTAGCCAAAGCTTCTCCCTTGTAGGCAAACTGGAACGTGTAACCGCGCTTGGCGAGCCATGCCCGTGCAGGGGACAACTGCGTGACCAGATTACCGAAAGCCTGAGCCGGCACGAAATAGCCCGCCGAAAGATCACGTTCCCTTAAAGCGTCATCTCTATGATTGAGGAGCGCAGACAAACTCTCAGTATTGAAAAGACTTTCAAGTTGGTTAGGGTCTGCAAGGTGCTCACTGTGCTTAAGATCCCCGTGTATGCTTTCAGCTCTGCTCGCATTAGATTGGGAAGACGCGCTCTTGTCAGCCTGACTGCTCTTTCCTGCACGCGGCTGTTTGACAGCGTCTGATCCATCAGGAGCACTTCTCGCAGAATTGGATGTAATCAAGACGGTCAACAGCATTACCGCTGAATACCAGATGGTTCGGAAACATTTTCTGCTTCCAGCGTCGCATAATGACTGCCTCCAGCATTCGGAAAAAACATGCAACATCGCTATTACGTTCCGTAAACGAAACTTGTAGTGTTTCTTGAAGCCGCAATGAACAGATAAGCGCGCAGTCAATATGCCACGCGACATACCTGAAGACAGTATTACCGAGTAATTATAAAGTCAGCGTTCTCGCGCGAGCTTCTCTACAATGTCCGATGTAATCTCCGAAATTGAGCGCGCTCCGGTCAGGATCATCGCGACGCGCAGCTCTTTTTCGATGATATCCAGGACATTTGCGACACCTCGCTCTCCCGCGGCGGCAAGTGCGTAAACGAACGCTCGACCCAGAAGAACTGAATCAGCGCCGCATGCAATCATACGTGCGATGTCCAGACCGCTACGAATTCCTGAATCAGCAAGGATCTTCAGATCGCCTTTGACGGCATCTGCGATCGGGGGGAGGGCGCGAATTGTCGAAAGAACACCGTCAAGTTGGCGGCCACCATGGTTGGATACCACAATCCCATCTGCGCCGAATTTTACTGCGTCCTTTGCATCCTCGGGGTCTAGAATCCCTTTGATAATCATCGGGCCGTCCCAGAAATCGCGGATCCATTGCAAGTCTTTCCAACTTATCGAAGCATCGAAGTTACCAGCGAGCCATCCGATATAATCTTCGAGGGCCGTTGGCGTGCCACGATAGGTCGAAATATTGCCCAGATCATGCGGACGTCCGCGCAAACCGACATCCCACGCCCATTGTGGATGCGTCACGGCTTGAGCATAGCGACGCCACTTGGCGAACGGCCCGGACATACCCGAATGAGCGTCGCGGTAACGTGCTCCTGGGGTAGGCATGTCCACAGTGAAGACAAGAGTGGTCACCCCTGCTGCCTTCGCACGTTCCAGAGCGTCACGCATGAAGCCGCGATCCTTGAGAACGTAAAGCTGAAACCAGATGGGCTCTCGAACTGCTGCCTGTACTTCCGCAATCGGACACACGGATACGGTGGACAGCGTAAACGGAATACCCTTGCGACTTGCTGCCCGCGCTGCCTGAACTTCGCCTCGGCGAGTATACATGCCAGTCAAGCCCACCGGGGCGAGAGCAGCTGGAAAAGCCAGCTTACGTCCAAACAATTCGATAGACGTATCCAGATCGGAGACATTGCGTAAAATACGCTGCCTTAAAGCAAGATCTGCGAGGTCGGTAGTATTTCGTCTGAGTGTATGCTCGGCATATGATCCGCCATCAATGTAATGGAACAGGAAAGGTGGAAGTTTCCTAGCGGCGGCTTTTCGATAATCTGTCGCTGCTGAAATAATCATTGCAACTCTCCTGTTGCGGCTTTTTCCATTCCGCAGCCGCTTCTTCCAAAATTCCATAAGTCCGGTTTTTTTACGGACTGCCTAACGCATTGTCTGGAAGAAAATACTCTTAACATCCATTCGCATAAAAACGCGCTATCCATATATTTTCGATATGCAAAATTACATCCGCATAAATAAAATGATATATTTTAATGACTTACTCGGATTATCCGGCACTATGTTAAATCAGCGTCAAGGAGATGTGATTAACATCATTAGGGTTGAGATTTTTTAGAGCTGCCCAAACGGCGCATATCAATGGTTCTGGAGCAAGAGCCGCGAGCATAATGTCAGAAAAACGAGAGCACACTGTTATCCATGTAGCTGACAATAGCCGCGGAACCGGCACACCCAATCAGGCTAGATCAGCATTTTTAAGCCGACGGAAAGTGCCTCTTATAAGATACACGGGTGTTCAAGTTGCCCCACTACATCGCGTAACTGTAGAAACGACCCAGAGTTTTTTTTACCGAAGACGTTACAAGCCAGAGCTATCTAATCCTAGGGCAAGCAACAGGCCTGTGCGAAGGGCCCAGACAGGTGGCCAATAGTCATTCTCTTGGCCACCTGTGTCGCGATACCTATAAAATCAGACGATTTTCAAGCATCAGTCCGAAAGATTACGCCAGAGATCGATATTTCCTTCGCGTGCATATTGGTCGATAAGCTTGAGTTCTTCCTCTTGGAATGCTGAATTTTTCAGAGCGTCCAATGAATCATCGAGCTGCTGAACATTACGGGCACCGATAAGCGCAGACGTGACACGCGGATCGCGCAAGATCCACGCTATGGCCATCTGTGCCAAGGATTGACCGCGCTTTTGGGCAATATCATTCAGAGCGCGAACATGGGCAATGTTTTCATCGGAGAGCATTGCACGCGCAAAAGAATCACCTGCCGCCGCACGTGAGTTTTCCGGCGTACCATTCAGATACTTATTAGTCAGGAGACCTTGGGCAAGGGGAGAAAAGGCTATGCAGCCTACACCAAGGCTCTCAAGCGTATCGAGCAGTTCAACTTCAACCCAGCGGTTTAACATCGAATATGACGGCTGATGGATGAGTAAAGGTACGCCTTCAGATTTCAGAATAGCTGCTGCCTGCTTTGTTCGCTCCGGCCCATAGGACGAAATACCGACGTAAAGCGCTTTACCCTGGCGATGCATCTGCACCAGAGCGCCCATCGTTTCTTCAAGGGGCACATCAGGCGTTGGACGATGTGAGTAAAAAATATCGACGTACTCAAGCCCCATTCTTTGAAGACTTTGGTCAAGCGATGCCAACAGATATTTACGTGATCCGCCATTTCCATACGGGCCGGGCCACATATCCCAACCAGCTTTTGACGAGATGATCATTTCATCACGGTGGGCCGCAAAATCCTTTTTCAGGATCGTGCCAAAATTTTCTTCGGCAGAACCATAAGGAGGGCCATAGTTGTTAGCCAGATCGAAGTGAGTAACCCCTCGATCAAAGGCACGCCTGATAACGGCTCTCCCCGTCTCAAAAACGTCGACACCTCCAAAATTATGCCACAGGCCGAGAGAAATTGGCGGCAGATCAAGGCCCGAACGGCCACAACGACGAAATTCTGCCGCTTCATAACGGGATAGGTTTGGTGTCCAGCTCATGAGAAGTTCCTAACTTTGCTGATTACGTACGGAATTGTGGAGGCGAGGGTCAGTCAAATCGGGACAACGGCGCATGGTTCAGATGCGGCAAGACATGCCTGGCGAATAGATCACATTCGCTCTGATGAGGATATCCAGATAGAATAAACGCTTCCATTCCAAGGTCCTGGTATACGCGTAACTTGGCCAGTATCTGGTCAGGCGTCCCCACCAGCGCAGCACCGCAGCCAGAGCGTGCACGGCCAATGCCCGTCCATAAATTGTCTTCAACATACCCATCACTATCGGCATGATCGCGGAGTTCACCTTGACGAAGCACTCCGGCAGTCGCGGCATCCAATGAACGATTGCGGATGCTTTTCCCCGTCGAAGCATCCAAACGTGAAACAAGCCGTGAGGCTGCTGCACGAGCTTCTGTTTCTGTGTCAAGAAACGATAACATGTACACCACAGCCGAATTTTAGGATCCGACTGTATCGTGCTGCAAGCTTATATCGCTGATAACATTTTGAACACCTTCAAGGAGCGTATTGGGCATTCCGAGAGAGTGTGGTTCTATTGGCTTCTATACTCGCAGCCCCCTTAGACTCCAGAGCCGCACGAATAGCTACAAAGCCGTTTACGGTTAGGATAAAATACTGCAGAATGGCGACAATACTCCATTCCGTAAGATCAATCCTGAGAGTCTATTTCGGAAAAAAACGATAAACAAACCAATCACTCGCCGGAAAAATAACAGAGATTTAGGCCTGAAACCGTGACGTATTCGATAGATGTCTAGCCAATTATAAAATATTTAACCACCTATATATGGCTATATATTTTATATAGAAGAGTCCTGTATTTTGTATCAATATTTCTTATTTATCAGTACTATCAGACACTTCCTGCTCTCTCCAGCTTATAGATCGGATGCCAATTGCATTTCACTACTACAGACATGTTCGATGCCTCGTGGTATCTGGAAAACAATCATGACGTCCGAGATGCAAAGATCGATCCTCTCGAGCATTTTTTGACTATTGGCTGGAAGGAAGGACGGAATCCATCCCTCGCTTTTGATACTAAATTTTATCTACAAAGCTATCCGGACGTTGTTGAAGCAGGCATAAATCCGCTTGTGCATTTTATTGAAACAGGCTGCAGCGAAGGCCGACAACCTCTCCCTGAGGTTGATCTCTCGGCCTTTCAAGTGGACGAGAAAATTCTTCAAGAATTTTTTGACGAAAATTATTATCGAACACACTATCCAAATGTAGTACAGCCAAACGATGATGCGTTTATACATTTTATGACCGTAGGATGGCGCTCAGGATGCAATCCTTCTACTAAATTCGATACTCAATTTTATTTAGACAACAATCCTGATGTGAGTTTTTCCTCACTCAATCCACTAGAACATTACGTTAAGTCTGGTCACGCAGAAGGCCGCTTGGGCATACCCCTCCATGTTGATGAGGCAGGTCTGCAAAATAAAGCGCTGGCGCGAAATATGAAGATTGTTGCAGCTGATTTCGATCCCAAATTTTATCGACACAGCAACCCCGACCTCACAGGAAACAATAACGAACTTTTTTATCATTTTATGACTTTGGGATGGAAGGAGGGGAGAAATCCTAGTCAAAAATTTGACGTGAAGTATTATTTATGGGCAAACCCTGACGTGAGTGCTGCAAATATCAATCCTCTTTTACATTACAGGCTCCACGCGCAAACAGAAATCCGCCGCAATCGTCAACCGCATGCCATAGAGCGAGCTATTCTGAAAAACTGTCGATCCGTTCAAGATAGAGAGCCTTTTTGGCAGCTTCCGATGAGCGAAAAGAGTGTCGATAAAGTGTATTTGATCTCTTTTCTAAAACTCAACCGCGAGGAACAGGGTTACAACGCCGGATTAATAGTTTCTATCAGTCACAATGATTACTGTACTGCGCCAGGAGATATAAATAGCTGTATTCGCGATGAGGCTCTCGCGTTTTCGTCTCATGGGTGGGCTTACCTGCATCTTTTTCCAACATGTACCATCTCTACGCTCGCACCTTTCCAGCAAGGGGAATTTGTCGCCTCCCTGAACGGACAGTATATTGGGCGAGTAACAGTCAATACGCTTTTAGCATTTTTAGAAACACAGAAAATCTACTACCCCAATAGATATTTGATTATTCATCATCTTATGGGAGCAGTTACAGAATGTGTCCCTATCATTGCCAGAAAGATGAATGCTCAGAAAAATATTTTATGGTTACATGATTTTTTTACAATTTGTCCGTCTTATGCATTAATGAGAAACGACATTGCTTTCTGTGATGCTCCAGTACGGACATCCGCAGCTTGCAAAATATGTGCGTACGGAGTAGAGCGGCAGAGACATCTACCCAGAATCAAAACACTTTTTGAAGAACTTCTCCCCGAGGTCATTGCTCCGTCACAGCATATGCTGTCATTTTGGGAGAAAAAAACAAGTTTGTCTGTCGTCAAAGCATCCGTTCAGGAGCATGCGTTTATCACAGATAAAACCTTCGTCAAAAAACAACTTTCTTGCACTTTAAAAATTGGGTTTGTCGGAACCCCGGTTTTTTATAAAGGGTGGGAGATTTATCGAAAACTAGCCACCCAGTTTTTAGGAGATGCAAGGTATGAGTTTTTTTACTTTGGCTTCTCACCACAAGAGGCGGTAAACATTACGTCCGTATCTGTAAATATAGCGCAAAATGATCGTGATAGTATGCAAAAGTGCATTCGTCGGCACGAAATTGATATCGTCGTAAATTGGCCCCTCTCTCCAGAAGAATTTTCTTTTACAGCCTACGAGGCCGTAGCTGCGGGAACTTTTCTGCTTGTTCCAAAAGAAAGCAAAATTTTTGAGGACTTTCTCACCTCAGTGGCTGAGAAAATTGGCTATGCTGCTCGGGACGTCGAAGAACTGATATCACTGTTTGCAACGGGTGAGTTACGATCCTTGGTTGAAAAATCCGCTAGGATGGTAGGAAAGCTTGTAATCCGCCCTGGAACTTTTCCGTATCTGACTTCAGAGAAGTCGCAATGACTGTTTACTGCTTTACCAGCGCTACCTACTCTTATCTGGGTCGCGCTCGCGTCCTGGCAAAAACCGTCCGTGAACATCATCCCGAATGGGTCTTTTGTCTTTGTTTGTGCGACGTTGCGCCGCCCGGTTTCGTTCCATCAGAGTATGAAGACATTTTCGACGAAGTGATTTCCATCACCAAATTAGATATTCCGGACTTAAATTCTTGGATATTTAAGCACAATATTATTGAGCTCTCTACAGCAGTAAAAGGAAAAATGCTTTACCGTCTTTTAGAAAGGGCTGATGCAACTAATGTAATTTATATTGATCCCGATATTGCCATTTTTAATCCACTCAATGATGTATTAGATTTATTAAAAATCCATCCAATTATTTTGACTCCCCATCAAATTGAACCCGAGATACATCCACAGGGAATTATCGATAACGAAATCGGCTCTCTCAAGCATGGAGTATACAACCTAGGCTTCATGGCGATTGCCAATGTGCCGGAAGGGCGACGTATTGCTAAATGGTGGTGCGAACGACTGCTAATATACTGCCGTGATGATCCAGGAAATGGGCTTTTTACAGATCAGAAATGGTGCGACCTAATACCAGCGCTCTTTGAAAATCCGGCAATTTTACGAAATCCTGGATATAACGTGGCGAGTTGGAACCTTAGCAGCAGGCCGATCCGCATCGATAATAAAGGCCAAATTTTTTCTGCCGACGTGCCGCTGCGCTTTTTCCATTTTACAAAGGTAGACACTGCCGGTGAGGTTATGTTGGAGCGATACGGGAGTGACAGTATAGCCCTTTTCGAGCTTCTGCGGTGGTATCGAGAAGCAATCCAGAAAGAACAGCCTTCCGAAGTGCCGTCAAAATATTGGCATTATAGTACATATGAGAACGGCGATTTTATAGAAAAACCGGAGCGTTTGATTTACCGGGACAGAAAAGATCTGCAAATTGCATTTCCAGATCCTTATCGGTCAGGACCTTATAGCTTTCAAAACTGGTGCATTGATCATATTAGCGATCTTTAAAAACACTTATAGGATTTTTTATTTCGATAGTAAAACTAGATAGATCAGATACAATATGGAGAAATTAGAAGGTAGAGCGCAGTATCAAAAGAACCGCGACTAATTTTCCCATAACATGATTCAGACCAATCTAATCGTCGAAGAGGACAGCCCATTGAGCAGAAGAAAAAACAGCCTAAATGTAATGAGACTGATCTGCCCCCCTCTCTCTCGAGTGATATCTACCCTTGCAGCAATTTATTAGACCGATAAATGCCAGCCAGAACAGATAGAACGTTCTCCGTCCCAGAACGGCAACTACGATGAAAAGACGTGACCGAAAAAAATACAAAAATTAAGAGAGCGGTTTCAGGTGCGAAGACGCGATTTCAGCAGGCGGATGACCACACGAAAGGGACGAGTAATGCGCCACGACGTTGAGTGGCGTACAGCATCTAGCCACATGCGGGCATCGTCACGTTCTGCAACAAGAAGCCGCAATTGATCTGTAACATTGTTAGGTACGATATCAAGGTGGGTCTTGGGAATATCAAGTTCAGGCGACGTATCGAATAGCTTACTCCGCAGATATACTAACTCTTCACGCTCTCCATGAGACATGGCAAGACGCATTGCATAATCTTCACAACGCTCCTGGAGGCGATTAATTGAAATATAAAGCCTTTCAATCTCGTTTTTTAGGAATAAAACTTCATGCTCAGCGCGAGAGCGGGCTTGCTGGGCCAATTCGAGAGCATTTAAGTCTACGGAGGCCACAGTCTCGTCTGCCTTTTTCTTCTGCCCATAACGTCGAGCGTTCTCGGTGGAAACATGATTGCTGGTGGACATAAAAAACTTCTTTTCTTTTTGAGAACTTAGGTGTTTTTCGTCAGCTCGGCAAAACGCTTCATCTGCCGCTGGAGAACAGTCTCGGCGTTATAGTTTGCTTGAATAAATTGCTGAGCGGCAACTGCCTTTTGTTGCGCTTCCTCGGGGTGATTCATGACATGCCGCATTAACCATGCAGCATGTCCGATATCAGGATCAGCCCATTTCTGCCCTTCCCCAAAGGGGTATTCACCCTTTTTGACAGGAACAAGGCGGTAGCCCACAGGATATCCTGTAGCTGGCGAGAGTAGGTCTGTTGTAGCCGCATAGTCAGTTGCAATAACCGGCACTCCAAGTGCCATGGCCTCTGCAACGACAAGCCCCAACCCTTCACAACGATGGAGAGATATGACGCAATCACAGCAAGTCATCAGAGATAGATTATCTGCTCTGGATAGGACACCGCTGATCAGAATTACATCAGGATCGTCACCAACCAACTCCAAAAAAGCTGCTTCACGGTCTTTTGCAAAATTGCCGTTCATGGTCTTGATGACGAGAGCTGCACGTCTTGCACTACCGTGACGCTGGCGCATTTGTCGGAACGACGCAACAATACCTTCCGGATTTTTTCGTTCAATAAAGGAGAGAAAATCAAACGAAAAGTAAAACAGGAATGCATCTTCAGGAAGTTTGTAGCTAGACCGAGGTTGGCTTACCGGAAGATCGAGTGTGAGTGTAACAGGCATGTAAACCACGGGTTTGTTTAACCGCCCTGCAAGCATGCGCTGTATCCAGCGCGTCTGCGCCCAAATTTCATCAACCTCGTCAAAAGCGCTCAGCCACTCCTCCGGAAATTTCTCCAACTCCCAAGCTGGCATACTAATTTTATATCCAGGCTCTGTGTCAGGCTGAAGATAATTCAAAACAGCGGGAAGTTGATCTGCATTGATATTAGCGTAAAGCTGAATGCAACCACGTACCCGGTCGTTTAGAAAATGAACGCAACTTATATCGGAGCGATCTGAGACAACTCCGAAAGCAATGTCTACTCCTTCAACAGAGAGGCCAGACAGAGCAAAACTTTGAAGGGTATGCCGAGCAACAGTTCCCACTCCGCTTGTAGTCTGTAGATAACCCACCACTGAAATGTCCGGGCGACCTACAGATTTAAGAGACACATTGGCTACACGAGAAGGTGCAGTCTGCCCAAAACGGCACGCAACAGGCTCAATGAGGCGATGATCTAATCCTTGCTCAGAGCGGGCGTCTTTCACATACCAGTGTGTCAAACTCGCGAGATGATCTGACCGATCAGGATCAAGATTAAGCCGCTGATTATCAAAAAAATTCCAAAGATAATGCTGAAAATTAGTAAAGACGAGATTTTTTCTGTCTACACTACCTTTGGGAGAAGGTTGATGAAGATATTCCTCGTAACTCTCAAATGGATCATAAGGCCAGTCAGGAGTATATTCTCTAAACATGCGCCTTGCATGGTCAGGAATGCGGGTGCCACTATTAAAAGATCCATACGCGTACAAGGCCGCAGGAACTTGTCCGTACCCGGCCAAAAGAAGCAGTTCGGAATAATGTCCAAGAAGATTAGCAAGGGCCGGCGTTATATTTTTTCGGAAATGACGGCAGTGTTTGCTCAGGCAATTCTGATTGCGCGGATCGAAGCCGCTGAAATGAAAAAATATCAGTGGTTCACCATCCGCAGTCCACATTGGCCCCTCCTGCTGGAAAGTGACTTGAGCTAAATTCCAATAAGCGAGATTGGTGCCACGATTATGAATGATATGAGTATTAGGAGCAAAACAAGGCGCCAAATCCATAAATTTCTGATCGACAAAGATACCTTGTTCCTGGGCATTGATGCAGGTGCGATGAAGGCGTCTCATCCACCAACGGATCACATCGAGTGTCTCCGCCGATCGGGAGGCTCCCAAAAAGCCAAGATTATAAACGCCAGCTCGCATGATCGTGATATCGTCAGGATCAGCATCTCCTTCAGCTGGACGATGCAGATGCGGCGTAAGCAGCAGAGATGCGCCGCCATCAAAATGATCAAGCAGCACATCAAGCCTATTGAAGAGTAGAATATCCGGATCAAAATAAAAAACTCGATCAAATCCACGCTCAACCAAAAGATACTCCATAAGGAATGGCTTAATAGCGGTATTGAATTCCATAATATCGTATTGGAATGAAAAACTATTAAAATTAGGAATATCAAGCGTATGCGCTTCGATAATGGATGCAGGAAGGTCATAAAGACTATCCCAATCTACCATTTTATCCGCGAGACCAACAAATAGTTCAAACTCAGGGTGCAGTCGCGCTACAGATTCCATAAGAACTCGCGCTGCAGGCATGTAATTATTAGAACATATCGTGAAAAGAGCCACTCGCGAACGTGACTGATCATTTTTTTCTGTTCTTGACGGTGAAGGCAAGAAACAAGGTGAGTTAACCATAATCAGCGCTGCCGGCTCCAGTAATAACTTCAACTATCGGCTTCGATGTTGAAATCAGTATATGTTCTACTGCGATATTATCAGGATAAATGTCTATCGTAAACCGTCATAATGAGTAAAACCTTGCAGTATCCAACTGTGATAGGTTAGGCATCAGCCCCCTCAATTAAAGAAAAATTATTAATATCGGTGCTAGATAATTTTAGGTTTTACATAAAACTTTTTTACATTAAAATTGATCGCATTTTAGATTATAATACAACTTATGAATTATATAAATAAAAAGCAATATTATCAATGATAAAAATCTTAAAGAGGATATTAATTCTACCACAATCACACCAAAAAAAATGGATAACTTAAATTATAATTATATGATATATAGTAAAACGACAAATATAGAAAAATCCTGAGAATATATCGGACATCTGTCTTGGCGCACCGCGATGAACCATCAGTCTTTAAAGCAGAAAAGCATGATTTCAGTATAATTAGAGAATTTTTATTTTCCCTGTTCATTCTGATATGATTCCGGCATAATTTCCATCTAGAAGGAAAATTTTAACCTCACCTCCCTCCAATGCCGACTAATATCAATCCGCTTCATACGAGCAATTGGTCACCATTAATATTGTATAATACAAATAGTTTTCAGGATAAGGTCAATAGTATTACAATAAATTTATTACGTCCACCGAAATTATAAAGCAGGTAATAGAACGTGCATCCATGAATTATTGATATTCATCCTTTTTATTTGCGCAAATAAATAATTTAGAATCTAGATTTTGCAACCCTCTCACCGTTCGAAAACCCTATCATGCCCCAGATTTTATAAAGATTATAAAGCGTTTTGTGTCATATCCGCGTGATGTATTACGCTAGTGCTCCACGAAAATGCCCCCTTTCTACACGCTGATCTCTCTGGCGCGCGGGAAAAGAGGAGAAAACGATACCTGTTGGCCATTTATCCTCAATCTCCTGACTGGGCCTAGATCAACGTCTTCCAAAATTTAATTATTTATGAGTGTAAGCACGCAGTCTATGCGATGCATGAGGCCGTCATCCATCATATAAATTGGACTTTTTAGCGGAACCATCTTTTCCCCGTTGATGACAAAAAGATCTCCTTCACAGACACCATCAGGGTTTTTTATCTGGATATGATATTCTGATGTTTTCCAGCGCACCCGAACTTCATATGACGACCACCCCGCAGGAATGCGTGGATTGAGGGACAGTCGATTTCCTTCGATCTGCACGCCCAGTAACGTCTCAACCCCGACGCGTTGCATCCAACCCGCCGACCCCGTGTACCAGGACCATCCTCCGCGGCCGACATGAGGACTGGAGGAATAAACGTCCGCGACGACGACATATGGCTCAACCTTGTAGCGGTCTGCCGCATCCTGATCGCGGGCGTGGTGAATAGGATTGAGCGTTGAAAACATCTCATGCGCCGCATCGCCGTCTCCAAGAAGGGCAGTTGCCATAACTGTCCATAGAGCTGCGTGCGTATATTGGCCGCCATTTTCTCGGATACCCGGCGGATAGCCCCGAATATAACCCGGGTCAGGCTCTGAGATATCAAAGGGTGGGGTCAAAACCATGATGATTTCCCGGTTCAGATCGACAAGCTGTTCCTGAACAGCGTGCATGGCCTGTTTTGCTCGCTCGGGAGATCCTGCCCCTGAAATTACAGCCCAGGACTGAGCTATGGCATCAATACGTCCCTCAGGGTTTGCATGGCTGCCTAAAGGGCTGCCGTCATCAAAATAGGCACGCCGGTACCAAGAGCCGTCCCATGCTGCTTCCAACGCGTGTTCAAGCTCCTTCATGATCCGCGTCCACTTCGCCACATGTTCTGTGTCCTGTCGGGCCTGAGCAAGCGGCAGGAAGGCTGCCAACGTGGCGTGCACGAACCATCCCAGCCAGACACTTTCTCCGTGTCCTGCTTCGCCCACTCGGTTCATCCCATCATTCCAGTCCCCGGTTCCCATCAGCGGGAGACCGTGAACTCCTCTTTGCAGACTGTGATCGAGGGCCAGAACGCAGTGAGCATAGAGAGATGCCGTTCTGTCCGTTATGTCAGGCTGGAGGAAACGCTCATGCTCCCCCTCAGCCAAAACTGCCGCCTCCAGGAACGGAATTTCTTCATCCAGAACGGTCGCGTCACTACTAACTCGGACATAGTGTGCGACCGTGTAGGCAAGCCACGCACAATCATCAGAAATCCTTGTGCGAACACCGTTTCCTTTCTGAGGGAGCCACCAGTGTTGAACATCTCCCTCTGGAAACTGTCGGGATGCCGCCCGCAGAAGGTGCTCCCGCACCAGTTGAGGAGCGGCCAGAACGAGCGACATTCCGTCTTGCAACTGATCTCGAAATCCATAAGCACCACTAGCCTGATAAAAGCCTGCCCGTGCCCAGATGCGACTGGAAAGGGACTGATACAGCAGCCAGCCGTTCAGCATGATATCCATGGCGCGATCAGGCGTATGAACCTGTACGACTCCTGTAATCGCCTCCCACCTGCGATGCACTTCATCCAGAACGGCATCCAGATTTGCATTTCTGTATCGCCGAACAATCTGACGAGCATGGTCTGAATTTTGCCCCTGACCTAGCAGAAAGACAATTTCGGTGCTTTCTC
This sequence comes from Gluconobacter sp. GP1, assembly GCF_032913585.1. NCBI lineage: Bacteria > Pseudomonadati > Pseudomonadota > Alphaproteobacteria > Acetobacterales > Acetobacteraceae > Gluconobacter > Gluconobacter sp. GP1. The sequence goes on along the minus strand of NZ_JASGXC010000001.1, from coordinate 528,957 downwards.
CGGGTTCAAGCGTAATGACAGTCTGCAAGGCGGCACACGGATCAATTCCGGCCCCGACAATACCTTCAAGCGGGCCGCCCCGGACAATGGCTTGAGGGGCAGAAATAGTGCCATTTCGACCCAGGAATGTGCATCTGTCATCCGTGCTTGATGTCTGCTGAGCCGACATATCCGCAAAGGCGACCCGGTCACCAAACGTCTCGCCCCACTTGTTCCTGACAAACAGCGCGCCAGTGTCATTATCCTGCTCTGTAAATACAAAAGGGGCAGTCGTACTGCGGGACTGTCCCAGCACCCACTCGGTATAGGTCGTGACCCTCAAAGTCCGGGGCCGGGAGGATGTGTTGGTCAGTTTCAATCTGGAAATTTTTACCGGATCTTCAAGCGGCACATATTGTAGCAAGGTCGAAGCGATATCGTTGGTGTGCCGATCAAACTGACTGTATCCGCGTCCATGTCGGCAAACATAAACAGCACTGTCATCTGGGCAAACGGCTGCCAAAGGAGACCAGAACTGCCGTTTTTCCTCGTCGCACAGATAGAAAGCTTCCCCAGTTGGATTCACGACCGGGTCGTTAGACCAAGGCGTCAACTGGTTCTCCTTGCTGTTCTCCGACCAGGTATAACCGCTGCCTTCTGCGGAGACCTGAAACCCGAAATGAGGACTGGAGATGACGTTGACCCAAGGGGCAGGGGGACGCGCTTTCCCACGGATGATGACAGCATACTCCCTCCCGTCAGACGTGAAGCCTCCATATCCATTTGGCAGTTCAAGCTGAGGGAGGATGGGGGTTTCCGCTGCTCCACGGTATGCGCGGCAGGGACGTATGGCGGCCTGCAAAACTTTTACGCTTCGCATGACTTCAATACGGGTCAACTGATGTTGCAGGCTTCCTGCCTTACCGGTCAGCACCACATAAGCCACGGAGAACAGAAGGTCTCTGACTGTTTCTGACATAAGCGCGCCGCGAAGAAGACGGACTGTACCCGGCTGCCCGGAGGACCGAACAAGGGCTTCCAGTGCGTGTTGTAGATCCTGCGCATAAGACGTCGGATGGTCGTTCAGAATAACAAAATCAAAAGCCAGGCCTTTGAAATTCAGATACTCATGCGCTGTCAGAAGGGTCCGGGCGAGGTCGAAATCTTCACTTTCTGTGATGACCAACAACAGGATTGGCAAATCGCCGGAAACACCCTGTCCCCAGAGATCTGCCTGTTTGCCAGCGCCTCGTTTTATACGGGCCGCAGACGAGCGAAGAATGGAATTTGGAAACAGAAGATAGCCGGCAAGCTTCTGAAAGAGGTCTGCCTGTACAGGCTGGATATCGAGATGGCGTAAATGAACCTGAGCATGGGTCCACGCGAGGGTCAGGGCACGATCGAGATCCGCTCCACCGTGATGACGCTCGATGCTTTGGATGAGCGTTTCGCGTGTTGACGCAACAATCGTCCAGAACGATACATGCCGAGTGGAGCGCGCGGGAATTGTGAGCTTGCACCGCGCAGCGAAAACGGGATCCAATACCATCCCCACTGATCCAGAGAGAGGGCCCGCTTCAATAACGGCAATCGGCTCCCGCAAATCCCTGCCACGACCGATAAATCGGGCACGATCCGTCTCGATGGAAAGGTCATCGCCGCCAATGATCAGGTGCGCTGCCCAGATCTCTGCGTCAGACGGATTTCTTTTTCGCCGTGTGGCAACAATTGCCCTGTAAGAAGAGAGATACTCCGTCTGGACAAACATTTTTGCGAAAGCAGGATGACTGAGATCCATACCTGGCGCGCATAACGCCAGCTCGACATAAGACGTTACGTTGATCTCAACCGTTGAAGAATTGGAGTTCCGAACTGAAATACGACGAAGTTCTGCATCATCTTCGGCTGAAACCAGAACTTCCATCGTCGTCGTCAGCTTGTTGTCCTGACGCGTATATGTTGCGCGGTCTTCCCTGAATTCTACATCGTAGCTCTCAGCTTTAGCTCCAGATGGCTGGAAGCCTGCGCTCCAGAAGTGATTGTCTCCAGACGCCTGAAGGTAAATATAAGTCCCCCAGTTATCGAGCGTGGGATCCTGCCTCCATCTCGTAACAGCCTGATCACCCCACTTGCTATATCCTGACGCAGCGGCCGTCAGCATCACGCTGTATCGTCCATTCGAAAGCAGATGGGTAACAGGGGCAGTCGTGTCCGCTGTCTGTAAATGGCGGCCACCAGCCTGCATCTGCACGGTCAGCGCAGGAGGGGCGAACTCTTCTTCCTTCAGCGGGGTGGTAATAGCTCCACCTGTTGGTGCGCGCTCCTGCAAAAGCAGTTCTGCCGCTCCGATAATGGGTTCTGCATGGAAGCGGGTTCGCATGAGCCCTTTGAGGACCGTATCTGCTATTGCAAGAATGGACATGCCCTGGTGATGGGCCATGTAAGAATGAATGATTGCAATGGTCTGGTTCGATTGCAGCCGCGCCTTTGTATAATCCAGCGCCTCGTAAAATCCATAGGTTCCCTGAGCGCCTGCAGCCTGCAAAGCCCGGAAATTTTCTGTTGCCAGACGCGCATCAACCATCGAAGCCAAAGCTGTGGCGTAAGGTGCAATAACCAGATTTTGGGCCAGTCCTCTCTTCATCCCCAGTCCGGGGACACCAAAGTCGGAGTACTGATAATTATATTCCAGATCGCGCGCGTTATAGGCAGATTCCGAAATACCCCATGGCACCCCGCAGAACTGGCCATATTCAATCTGACGGTGGACAATCTGCCGGCTGGTCTCTTCTAAAAGACTATCGAACGGTGCAGCCATGATCAGGGACGGCATGAGGTACTCGAACATCGACCCAGACCAGGAAACCAGAGCTTCGCCATGGGCCACCGCAGCAAGAGGTCTCCCCAGACGAAACCACTCCCAAGCAGGAATATCGCCTTTTGCAATGGCAAAGAACACAGCAAGCCGCGCTTCGGATGCCAAAAGGTCATAGCAGTTATCGTCGAGAGTGCCTTCATTCACGGCAAACCCGATCGAGAGCAGTTTCCGATCTGAATTTCTCAAAAAGCCAAACTCCATGTCCAAAGCCATGGTTCTTGAAATTTGTGCAATTTTACGGAGTTCATCATGGAGGGAAGGGTTATCTTCGAGATCTTTCCGTTCACTCCGCAGGCAGTTCTGTGCAGCGTGCAGCCAGAATAGGAGGTCCTCAGCACCTGTAGTGGGAATGCCTTTGCCTGCACTTCCGGCCATGGCACGTCTTTGTAGAAGATGCACCAGTTCCTCTGCCTGACTGACGAGCATCTGTACTCTGTATGTAAGTGTGATCTGGCTGGCGTGGCCGTCCTTCATGTCCTGAAGAAGAGCTTCCATAAGTTGTGCGAGTTCGGATGACCGAAAGATACCGTTTCCCGATGTCGCTTCTTCAAGCGCCAGATTCAGGGCGTCTCGTATACCTTCACGCCAAATGTCAGATTTTCTTCCTTTCTGAACCCACTCCTCGCAGGCCCCTGCCAGTGTCATCAAATGGCCAGCGAGATTGCCACTATCCACTGTCGAAACATAAATAGGGGACAGCGGGGACAGATCAGAAGTGCTGTACCAGTTATAGAAATGCCCTCTGAAACGCGGAAGCTGCAGCATTGTCTCAAGGGTAGCACTGAGGCGGGACGTTGCATCTACTACCCCAATCCACCCAAAATCACATGCCGCGACAACAGAGAGGAGGTAAAGTCCCATGTTTGTTGGAGAGGTTCGATGGGCAACAAGAGGGGCAGGGGATTCCTGAAAATTGTCCGGCGGAAGCATATGATCCGCAGCGGTGACAAATGTCTCAAAATACCGCCATGTGCGCCGGGCCTGCATGCGCATGAAAACCGTCTCAGCCTCAGTAGCTTCAAGCCTGCGAGCAGACGCACGGTACTGACTGGCCATCCACGCAATGGCCGGTGACAGGCACCAGGCCACAGCGAATGGTAGGATGATGAGCCACACCCAGGGACCGGCCACGACCATAACGCCCGCCGCGAGAAGACCAGTTAAAACGGCTCCACTCATCTGACGGAAATATCCCTGCATCCGCTCACGTGGAGCTTCCGCAGCCTGAGCGGCCGTAACCCACTGAAGAAGGTGCTTTCGAGTAACGAAAACACGCCCCAATGTTCGGCTAATCGCGTCCCCCATCAGGCAGGCCTGATCAGCCAGGAACACAAAACACAGAACTGTGGTGAGAACCGTCCGTTTGAGGTCAATTGTCAGAAGGGCAAAATAGCTGCGAAATGTTTCTCCTCTTCTGCGCCTGATAATATCAACCAGAAGGGGCAACGCTGCTGGAACAGCAATTGTTGAAACAATGCAAAGGCTCCAGACCGCAGCATTATGGAGCTCCAGAAACCAGCCGGCAAACAGGGCGCTGACTGCCATCGGCGCAGAAAGGCTGCGACGCAGATTATCCAGCATCTTCCAGCGCGCAATGCCCGTGAGAGGACGAGTTTTTATACGTATGGTTGGGAAATGGCCCATCCATGAAAATATCCACGGAAGAAGCTGCCAATCTCCACGGACCCAACGATTAAGACGGGCAACGGACACCAAATAGTCAGTTGGGTATTCCTCGATAACTTCAATATCGGTTACGAGACCGGCACGGGCAAAAACACCTTCGAAAAGATCGTGACTCAGAAGCGTTCCATCGGGGACCCGGCCAGCTAAGGCTGCTTCAAAAGTATCAATTTCATAAATGCCTTTGCCTGCAAAAGACCCCTCTGCAAACATATCCTGATACAGGTCAGATACTGCGGCCGTATAAGGTTCTATGCCGTTGGGACTTGAGAACACTCTTTGAAATAGCGTGCTTTGCCGCGCTTCGGGCAATGAGGGCGTCACCCGTGGCTGGAGAACCGCATATCCCTCCGTGACGCGGCCTTTTTCCAGATCAAAACGGGCATTATTGAGCGGATGGGCAATCTTCCCGACAAGACGCCTGACAACCTCATGTGGAAGACGTGTATCGGAATCTACGGTAACAATATACCGAACATCTTGAGGAATTGTCTGATCGGGCAGATCAAGAAAGCTGGTATCTGTTGCACCGCGCAGAAGACGATTTAATTCATGCAACTTACCGCGCTTTCGCTCCCATCCGATCCATTTTCCTTCACTAATGCTCCAAAGACGCCTGCGATGGAGGAGAAGAAATCTTGTGCCAGCAGAGCCCGCTTCATAAGTCCGATTTAGCTTCCCAATTTCTTGGATAGCCACATCCAGAAGATCATGATCACCTTTCCGGTTCTCGGTTGGAGAGTCTGTCCAATCTGTGAGTAGGGCGAAGTAGATCTCACCATCCCGACTGGACAGGTAATGTTTCTCTAAACGATTTACCATTTCTAGAATGGAAGATCGTTTTGTCAGAAGGGTAGGGACGACAACCATAGTCCGCAGCGGTGCTGTGACTCCCTGTCTGAGTTCAAGCGCGGGGAGTTCAGATACTTTGATGGCCCACATCAGAAAGCGATTTACACCGGCGACTACCGCATCAGTGGCAGGAATAAATCCCAGAACAATCAACGCAAACGCGGCGCGACCTGACAACTGGCCATTCATGGCAGAAAGAAAAGCGGTTAGGACGAGTAAAGTCAGCACTGTTACAGCCAAACTGTAACCGGTTATGCCTAACCGGCGGCAACCCTGTCCGATTTTTACGCGTAAGGGGGCACGGAACTTTAACTCTGCTTCGAGCCACTCCCGACCTTCTGCTAAAAGGTAGTAACCAGGATCTGATCTGCGAAGATCGGAATCTGGGAGATTTTTTTGCATTCCTGCAAGAGAAGTGACCTTCTGAGCGATCTCACACTCTGTATAGCTGGACCCTTTCGCAAGGGCCTCAACGGCTTTGCTATATAAATTCCGGGTAGGAGGATCCATATCCGAAAAGCCCGTATGACGATAAAATATTTGACTTACGGGGCTTGTTTTCTCAACGATACCATTCCAATCCAGAGTTGTTATCAAACGCATACTTGTAATAATATTTCTCACAGTGGCATTTAATGCACCTTGTTCCTGCAATTCTTCATGAACAATTTTTTCAAGATTTGTGCCTTTTTCCTGTAATATTGCCTCCATCCATAAAGATGCAGGATCTTTCTGTGGATCATGCCCTCTCAAGCGGTGCGAAAATTGCACAATAAAAGCAGAGGATAATGTTCCAGTATCTACCTTGGTAAGCGCTTCGAGAATTTTTGTGTTATTGTAATAAGCATCTGAAAACAAAGTATTGGCAAGATTATCTGCCTGTTTTTGCGCGTGCAGGTTCTGGCAAACTTTACCTGCTACTCGCCGAAGGTTCTCAATCAAAACTATTCTGATCTGGGTGGGAATAGCCCAAAGTTCTCTAATGAGAAGAGCTCTATCTTCCTGATACGCACTTAAAAAATCGCATATTGTTTTTGGATTAATCCGGCTGTCTGTGTGAGCTACAAGAGCCCAGGCTATTTCAAAGACCCTTGGCAAGCCTGAGAAAGGCCCGCTGAATAACTCAGGAAGCTCTTTATAGTAATGCGGAGGAAGATCGAATTTAATAGTTTGAATCTGAGCATTCATCAGATAATAATTATCAATCAGCCATCCTCCAGCGGGTGTAATTTGCTCTCCTCTTTCAGCGGCTTTCGATAATGAAGTATTTGATTCCAGAAGAAATTTAGCGTTCTCATTTAGTCGATCTGGCAATGTATTATTGTGTGATGGAAAAAGAATGTTTCCATGGTTTCCAGCCAAGCTACGGGCATGCTGTAAAAGTCTATCTTCGCTAAATAGATCAGAGCAGATAACTCGTCCATCATGAAGGCGGAACGATTTTGCGGCCACTTTTCCGAAAAAATTAGCCATCTGCGTGGTTCCTTTCGGCGGAGAGTATCCGCCATCGCTACGCTATAGAGAGATTTTCTAAATCAAAAATTTAGATACATTTCAGCTTTTATTTGTATTTTTCACTAATAATGAAAAATTATTTCTCATGAATAGCGAAAATCACAAATGTATCGTTAGTGCCATAACGCGCCACAAGATCGTTAGTTACCATCATAAAAAAAATTAACGATCATATTTTCTTGATCTAAACAACAACCAACTTCCAATTTCTTCGAGAAGATTGAAATAGAAAGGATTAATGTTCGTATATGACGTTCAAAAGATCTTCAAAAACGAGACATCAAAAATATTAACATCTTGTTCGCTAGCCTTATAGCCCTCCTGCCTTGAAAGGATATTTACGTTTTCCGATAATATTTCCATCTACTCAAAAGCCTGACTAGAGACCGTATTTGAAAGGGGATCTACCAGTCGACATTCGACGTTCCTGTACAAAGGTGTGAAGGAATGCTCAGACATGTCGGTTACAGATCAGAGCACTTGCGTTGAGGGGCTTGCTCTTTTTAGGGCCAGGGTGGAGCGCTTATTTGAGGAATGGAAAGCCAAACCAATTTCTGTTCCAGAAAATCAGTTCCCTGTTGAGCTTCTAAATGCACTACGCACAATGGGTGCGTTTGACGCTCTTTTTTCCGTGGAAGACAATGGGCTCGGGCTTTGCCAAACATCTGAAGGAGGCCAGGTTCTTCTGACTTTACTGAGGAGAATAGGCTATCTGAGTCTTTCTCTAGGGCGATGTCTTGAAGGGCACGTGAATGTAGTCCGTCTCGTAGAATTGTACGGCACGAGATTTCAACGTCATGCCCTAAAGCTCCAACTGGAAAACGGGAGTTTGGCTGGCATCTGGGTTACGGATGGAAGCTCTGCTGTTGACATACAGAGGGAAGGGCCGAGCTACAGGCTCTCAGGGATTAAAGGTTTTGCCAGTGGCATCAGGCAGGTTAGCGTTGCATTGATAACCGCCGTACCTGAGCATGGCGAAGCACTCATGGTTCTAGCTTCCACAACAGACCTTGAACGCCAGAGATCCGGTCCGGGGGCACTGACTGGCATGCAGGCCAGCGGAACGGGAGCCTACGATTTTACGGGCCTTCAGATCTCATCGGATGACATTATTGGCTCATCAGGTGACTATCTGCGGCAACCTGAATTTTCTGCGGGAGCCTGGCGAGGGTCGGCAGTTGCCTTAGGCGGGATGGATCATTTGATTGATCTACTCAGGCAGGAGTTACTGGAACGCGAGCGTGCTGGTAGTCCACATCAACTCGCCCGGATAGGAGAAGCACTTATTCTTCAACAGACAGCAGCGATGTGGGTCAAAGAGGCTGCTCAAGCTGCATATTCTGCGCACATGAAATCTGAAGACGTGACGTCAATCGTTAATCTGGCTCGGTTGGCTGTTGAACGGGCTGCTCTTGACCTGATCACGCTCGTTCAAAGAAGTCTTGGCCTGTCGGCCTTCATAAAGGGAAAAGCGGTAGAGCAGGTCATGAGGGACCTTGCGACTTATCTCAGGCAACCTGCGCCTGACGAAGCTCTGACGGAGGCTGCCGCATGGTTCGTCCGTCATGACTGGCCGGAGGCAGGTCTATGAATATTCGTGAAACTCTGGAAAAATTTGCTAGTTTTCCAGTTACCTCATTCGATGCCGTTGCTCCCGGCACATCACTGGTGCTGGCGCCCCATCCTGATGACGAGAGTCTTGGATGTGGGGGATTTATAGCCTCGGCAGTGGCACATGGGCGACCGCCCATTGTTGTGATCGTTTCGGACGGCTCCGCATCTCATCCGGGCTCTCGTTTATGGCCACCCCATCGGCTGGCGCGACAGAGACAGGAGGAATGCATCCATGCTACAAAAATTCTGGGTCTGTCTTCTGATAGACTGATATTTATGGGCCTTAAGGATACGAGAGTTCCGGTGAAAGCAAGCCATTTTGACTCTACTGTCCGCGATTTGCTTGATCTTCTCTCTCTTCATGACTGCGAAAATCTACTGGCCCCTTGGCGGTACGACCCTCACTGCGACCATGAAGCTGTCTGGCTGATTGGCGAAACGCTAAAAGCTCTGAAGCCAAAGCTTAGAGTTCTGGCGTACCCGGTCTGGGGTTTAACACTTCCTCCTGAAACGAAGATTCCAGAAAATGTCCTTACAGGTTGGCGCCTGAATATCCAGTCTTTTTTGGAACAGAAACGACAGGCGATCCACGCGCATCGAAGTCAGAGAGGCTTGGTCGTAAAAGACGATCCAAACGGTTTTATTTTACCGGAGCACTTATTGGAAAAAATGCTGCAACCCTATGAAATCTTTATCGCGTCATGAGTAAAGAGACATGGACAGCAGACGTTTTTGAAAACCTGTTTCAGCAGGATCCTGACCCATGGAATTTTGAAAGCAGCCCGTATGAACAAAAGAAGCTTCAAAGGGTTCTACAATGTCTGCCATGTTCGCCGATCGCATTCGCTGTAGAGCTCGGATGTGCCATAGGGGTAGGCACATTGGCTCTCACGCAGCGGTGTCAACGTATCCTGGCAGTAGATGCTTCGGAAACTGCGCTTACCAAGGCAAGACAGCGCTGCCAGGAATATGCACAAGTCAGCTTTATCAAAGCCTTTCTACCCACTGCTTATCCAGTTGTTGCTGCAGCAGGCTGTGATCTCATTCTTATTTCGGAAATTCTTTATTTTTTGAGTCAGACAGACATTCAGAAACTGGCTTTTCAAACGACCACAAGTCTGAAAACAACTGGGCATATCCTAATCGTTAACTGGACTGGAGAGACAGATACGCCCTGTACAGGAGACGAGGCAGCAAATTGTTTTATCCAGGAATGTCTTGCGCACGGCTGGGTGCCTGATCTGGATGAGCGAGGTGAGGGCTATCGAATTGATCGATTGAGGCACATAAGCAATCACGATGAGAACGATGTGTCATCTTTCTAAGGTGATCTAGCACCCGTTGGGCTCGTTTATGATGCTTTTCCAAGTCATCACGGCGCACGCGCGTTTGAGGTAATTCCATGCAGGCGTCTTCAAAAGGAAAGAATGGATTTGCGTGCTGACGCAGACGTCGCATACGAAGTAGCCTTCGGGAAACAGGCTCGAAAATATCATCGATATATTCGTCCTGTACCTGTAATCTGCGTGCCAGCGTTTCGGCCATCCCTCCTTGTGCCCGACCGACCAAACGAGCGGACACATAGACTTTAACGTCTGGCGCATGACGAACTCGAATTCCGTTCTTTCGAAGCACTTGATAGAACGCACGGTCTTCCGACGTTGGTATGGCAGGCATTCCACCAACCTTACTCCAGGCCTGATAAGTCACCGCGATACTGGCGCCGGAATGCTCGGTATGCCGAGGCCAGGGATCATGGGGTTCCGGATAGAGCAGCAATGCGATTTGATCGAGAAGAGCCCCGTAAGCCTGTTCTGCTCTTTCATCGTCATGCAAATTGAATGGGATTTTCCTGGCTTCCTCGGGGAGGAGAAGAGCCCTACCAAACACGGCTTCAACAGGATAATGCGTAAAAGCGTTTAGAGTACGACTTAACCAATCCTCAGCGGCTTCACTGTCAGCATCAGTAGTCACTAACAGGGCATCAGAAGATGCATACTGAGCCGCATGGGCCATTGCATCCCTTCTTGCCAAGCCTGCACTTGCCAATCCCGGGTCGTAGATAACTCTGACGATCTCCAGTTCGAATGGTAATGTGTTCGTTAGCGATGCTACTCGCTCATGTGTTTGATCAGTAGTATTATTGATCCAGAGTACAACTTTGTCAGGCTGTGTCTCTTGTCTCGCGAGAGCTAAAAGACACGGGACAATGTGTTCTTCTTCATTGCGCACTGGAATAGCAACCAGTATCTGCTTTTTTATAACATCATGTTTATTTTCATTGAGCTCGGTCTTCTCTCCGGTATTGTTGTGTCCACTCAAAGAAAATGACTTGATCTGTCCCATAGGTTTACTCGTCGTCCCGGCCTGAAAATCCGGAGCTTAATTTGTTGGATTTTCAGGTGCATCAGGAAGGACTGGAGGCTGATCAGGCTTAGGATCTGGAGAGCCTTTTTCAGGCGCATACCTTTTACCAGGATTTTCCTCTTCCGGGGGCTCATCCGTGATCGGGCTTTTGTCAGGATACGGGTCAAAAGGCTCACGTTCATCAGGCGAGCCAGGAGCTTTCGTCGGATTTTTTGGGAGCGTACTGCTACGGAAAGACATGATAGCCTCCATTGGTAAGAACATTAAATGGATAGCTAGGCAGGAAGTTCACATCACTTAAAAAAGACTGAGAAAATTTAAAAATATCGTGCAATAAATAATTTATTATAATTGATTTTTAGTTCGAGTAAACAATACAATATATACCATGATATTATGCCTATTTACAAGCAGAAATTCATGTTTCGCCATAAAAAATAGGATGTTTGGTAAATATACAGGTACTAGAAAGTGGCCATCGACAGTATATAATAATTTATAATATTCAGACTAAAGAACAGCATGTAACTTTAGTCCTACAGCATCGACAGTCGGTTTGTTCTTCTGAAGATTTGTCCGCCAGATACGCTGATAATCAGGTTGGATGGAGAGACCACGAAACGCATGGATATTGTAAGTGACCTCCAGGGTGGTGATATGGCTTTGAGGGTAGGTCGTGTTTCCGGGGAGAGACAGTCCCTGACGATAGCGTATCCACTGCGAAGCAACCAGTTCCGGGCTTGCCATCGTTTCAGACCACTCAACGCCGAATGTATCCTGAGGGCGAGTGGAAATTGGTCCCCGATCTACGAGCCCTGCATAGATCTGGTAGGTGTAAGGACTGTTTTTCCCATCGCTTTTGGCGAACCCGGCGAGTGCGTAGAGACCGTGTAACGGGCCGCTTCCATTACGGATCAGCATCTGGTCTGCCTGAAGCCATATCTGCGTTTTTCCATTCGTCCAGCGATAAGGGAGGCCGGTGGCAGCAGCAACATTGCCATTATTGTCGTAATAGACATCCCGGTATTGAGAAGAATCATAAGCGAAGCCAAATTTATAATGGCCGACAAGATTGTTTTTTCCAAAATGAGGGATGAGGCCGATTTCAACAGGAGTATAGACGCCTGTATAAAGGTCTGTACCCATTTCAAAGCCAGTCCGATCATACTTGTTTGTATTCAGGTATGGATTGACGCCATAAAGACCCGCTTGAATATAGAGACCATGGAGCGGCCAGTAACGAATTCTGGCTCCCCATGTTGACCCTGGATATGTCGCATATCCCGCTGCACCGCGGGTCAGAGATTTTGGTATCCCACAGTTCGATTTGTTCATAAACGTGCAGAACAATGGGGAATTGGCAAAATCAATATTTACGGGCATTTTTCCAACGGCAATCTGAATGCGTTTTTTATACAGATCCTGAGTTCCATAGACATAAACCAGGTGAACGCCGACATTGCCGCCACCGCCGAAAATTTCCTGAAACCCATTCAAAGAGTGATCGCCCAGATCTGCTGCGAGGTTATGGCCTGCGCGGTTAACGAAAACTGCATGGGTGATAAATCCCTTCCAGCCAATAATTTTTTCCCAGTCCAGATCAAGTTCCACACCGATCTGATGGGCATAACCAGCGTCCCCGCCATGCCCTGCATTTAAGGCGATGGCGCTTTCGCTGGTATAGTCCACGACAATACCGATCCCTTTCTTGTTCAGCTTTTTGATCAGCCTATCCCAGGGAAGGAGCATGTTCTCTACCGGTGGCGTGAAAGGGGTGTTGTCGTAGCCGGTCGGCGTATCCAGGGCGAAAAGAGGAGCTGTTGCGGAGACTGGCCCCCGGTATTGTGCCTCTGCTTTGAAGGAAAAAAACACGGCGCATGAGAAAACGCATGCCAGAAAAATTTTTGTAGTGGGGGATAGAGAGCGCGGCATCGAAGTGCTCCAGACTGAAGCAGTTTCAAATCACGGGGGTCAGGAGCGGGGCACCGCAGAAATGTGCCGCAAGGTTGGCCGTGACCAACTGGCCCATCTGTCGGCGTGTTTCTACGGTTGCGCTGGCACGATGTGGCTGAAGAACGACATTGTTCATGCCGTAAAGGGCAGTGGGGATACTGGGTTCGTTCTCAAAAACATCAAGCGCGGCTTTGCCGAGTTTGCCATCTTGCAACAGGCTCACCATGGTCTGTTCATCCACCACGCTTCCACGAGAAATATTGACCAGCAACCCGTCCGGCCCCAGTGCTTCCATGACGTCCCGGTTTACAAGATGCCGGGACTGAGGCCCTCCCGATGCCGCGACGACAAGGATATCGCTCTGTTTCGCCAGTGCGGTCAGGCTGGGAATGAACGGGATGTCAGGAAGTTCAAGATTGGTACGGCTGAAATAGGAAACGGGCATGTCAAAGCCATGCGCCCGTCGGCTGATGGCCTGTCCGACTTTTCCCATCCCAAAAATTCCGAGTTTCTTGCCGGTGACCTTGTGGGCCAAGGGGAGGAAGCCCGTGCCCCACTGGCCGTTGCGGACAAAACTGTCTCCTGGAAGCAGGTCGCGCGTTGCCGCAAGGATGAAAGCCATGGCGAGATCTGCCACGTCATCTGTCAGGACGTTCTGCGTTGTCGTAACGCTGATACCACGGCGGCTGGCCTGAACGAGATCGACGGCATCAGTCCCAATTCCATTGATGGAAATGATCTCCAGGTTAGGAAGGGCCGTCATGATGTGGGAGGGGACACCGGTTCCGCCGCCAGTGACGATGCCCCGAATGCGCGGTGCGATGTCCGTCAATATCAGCATTTCATTATAACGGTGAACAACATACGCGGCGTCCAATGCCTGCTCGACTTCAGGCATCATGGGCTCGATAAGAAGAATTTCCGGTTTCATGATCAGAGAACCTTACACAGCCTGTTTTATGGAAGAACGACGGAGACGGGGGCCAGAGATCCGATTTCGACTTTTGCGGTCGTGCCTGCGGGTACGAATTTCGTGCCTGTCATGGATCCGGTGGTGACGACGGTTCCTGCTTCCAGGGGAAGGCCGCGCTTCGCAGCATGATTGGCCAGCCAGACAAGAAGACGGATTGGATCTCCAGCGGAGTTCCCTCCGGCATGTTCAATGGCAATCTGGTCATCAAGGACAAGCTTGACCTGTTCGGTTACAGGTGTGAGCTGCTGCCACGTTGAAATTCCGGGTCCGTAAATCAGGGCGCCGTGGTTGCCCTGATCGGCCAGATGCACCAGTCCGTCCTGGGAGCCTGCCTTGCAGAAGCGGGTGTCAAATATTTCGATAGCGGCATGAGCGCTCCCGATGGCGTCGCAAACTTCGGCCTGTGTCCAAGGGGTTTCCCGATAGGGGAGGTCTTTCCGGAAAATATAAACAATCTCCGCCTCAACACCGTAAAGGCGGCAAAGACCTTCCGGGAGCTTGGTATCTCCGGAAAACAGGGTGGCCTGATGCAAGGGTGCGCAGAATGGCTCGCTTTCTGGCGTCGGAGCTCCGACTTTCCAACCCTTGATGGGGCCGAGGGAGGCCGTCAGAGCTTGTGCGACCTGATCCTGAACAGAATACGCTTCTTTGGCGTCATGTATCTTGACGGTATCGGGAAGGCTATCCAAGCAAGGTTTACTTTTCCTGGCAGCAAGAAAGATCTCTGCACACTGAGTCAGTGCGGGGTTTGGAGAAAGAGATACTGTATCGTTCATGATAAACCTCGAGCATAGAGAGGCCGTTATGCGTCCGGAGCACGGGCGCATTTGGAATGAGCTGAAAGAAAGTGACGTGTGTGTTAGGAGAGGCCCTTAGAAGACATCATCCTGTGACATGAGATCACGGCCTCTGGGTTCAGGAATGAAGAACGTGGCTGTAATGGCCAGACAGGCGAGGAAGACCACGTAAGTTGCCAGTGGAATCCAGGCAAACTTACCACTGCTGACACCGCCAATATTGAACCGTGCAAACATGGTGATGAGAAATTGACCCACCATGGGGGAGACGCCTCCGGCAATCACGGAAGAGAATTCACGGGTAAAGGACACTGCTGTGTAGCGATGGCGAACACCGAACATCTCGGGAAGAAAGGCGCCCTGCGTTCCGAACATTCCCCACGTCGCAATGCCAAGAGCGAAGGACAGCGCGATCATGGAGAGAACTGGATTTCCTTGGCTAAAGACGTACCAGACGGGAATGGCGCTTACGGCCTGAAGGATGGCAAATCCACGGTAAACCTTTACCCGGCCATATTTGTCACTGAGCCATCCCGCGCCAGGAATGGTGATTGCACCCACCAGTGCTGCTCCGATTAGGGCCAGCGTGCCCCATTTGCTGCTCATGCCAACCGTATGAACCAAGTAGCTGATAGACAGCACCTGATAGATGGAAGAGCCGCCGTTTTCTGCCATCCGAAGCCCCAGACCCGCAGTGATCGGACGCCATGAGCCGGTCAGTGTCTGGCGCAGGGGCATGACTTCTTCATGCTCTTCTTCCTCACGCAGCTTGGCAAAAGCGGGTGATTCCTTGAGGCGCAGCCGCATGTACAGTGCAATGACAAGGAGGACGGCACTCCCGAGGAAGGGCACGCGCCAGAGCCAGGTGTCAGCAATGTTCGCAACGCCTGTCATCATCCCGAAATAAATCAGACCCGCAGCTACTGTTCCCATCTGGATGCCCAGAAACGGGAGTGCAGCGAAGTATCCCCGGCGTTCACGCGGGGCGGACTCCGTCATCATGACCGCCGCACCGGCCTGTTCTGCGCCCGCACCGAAGCCTTGCAGCATGCGCATGAAGACAAGCAGGAGAGGGGCGGCAATACCGATGGTGGAGTAGGACGGAATAAGGCCTATGGCGGAGCTGGCCAGACCCATAAGGGTGACCGTCATCAGCAGGACCTTTTTGCGGCCATGCCGGTCACCGAGGCGGCCGAAGAAAATTCCGCCGATAGGTCGCACTGCAAAGCCTATAAAATAGGTCGCAAAGCTCGCAATCAGGCCCATGCCCGGGATGGTGCTGGGGAAGAAAAGCGGACCAAACACGAGAGCTGACGCGAGGCTGTAGAGTGCGAAGTCGTAGTACTCCATCGCGCTTCCAACCGAACACGTCCAGGCCGCGCGGCGAAGTTCTTCTGTGGTCATTTCGGGGCGCTCAGAGAGCACGTCGTTCGAAACCGTGGCGTGTTCCTGATCGCGGGAGGGATAGCTTGTCATTGTTGTTGCAATCATGACTGCGACACCTTGACCTGATGACCAGACTGGACTGATTCTTTCAGGGCCAGAGCGATCTTGAGTGAAGCCACACCGTCTTCGCCGGTTGCTGCCGGAGAACCATGCCCGGCAATGCTGTCACAGAAGCGTCGGACACTGTAGCGGTAAAGATTATGATGTTCGATGGCGATGGGATGTTCTCCGTCACCATCTCGCAAGGACAGACTGCCGATCGGCTTCTGGCTCATGCAGTCACGAGCGATCAACGCCGCGTTTTCACCATAGAGTTCGACGCCTCCGGGGGCATAAGGCACAGCATATGACCCGTGGATCTGTACGAGAACATCTCCGGGAAAGCGCATGACAGCCATCAGGCCATCTTCAATTCCCCCGACACTCCGTCGGCCGCTTTGCGTCATGGCAAACACATCGATCGGGTCTGCTCCTAACAGGAAGCGCAGGGTATCGATGTCATGTATTGTACTATCCAGAATGAGGCCACCCGCTGCGTCATTCAGGCGCCAGCCTTCAACCGCTTTTGCCAGAAAATTGGCATGGAAGACGCGGACGGTATTCAGTTCGCCGATAGCGTTGGTCTTCAGGTGATGTCGGAGCGCAATATGCACGGCCGAGCATCTCAGATGATGGTTTGTGCCCAGAATGACACCGGATTCATGGCAGACCCGGACCATTTCCTCTGCGTCTGTCAGGGAGAGAGCCAGTGGCTTCTCGCACAGAACATGTTTGCCGGCTCGGGCTGCGGCCAGCACCTGGTCTTTATGAAGCTCATTGCGGCTGCTGACATACACAACGTTTACGGACGGGTCCTGAAGAATGTCCTCAAGCTCCGACGTACTGTTGGGAATATCGTGAGCCGTGGCAAATTCTTGCCCACGCTTTGCGTCCCGACTGAAAACAGTCCGGAGTGTCGCATCCGGCTGTGAACGGATTGCATCGATCATCCACTCTCGGGCGACATTACTGGCCCCGATCAGAGCCCAACCGATAGGCGTTTTCATTCTTCCTCCTTTGACCCTGCGACCACAGAGGCGAGTTAAAGGCAAAAATTAGATCGATCTAAAAGATCGCAGTTGCATATCTCAACGTTATTTCCGAGAGAAAGTCACGCAAGTTTAGTGATAGAAATATAAAAGATATGTGATTTATTGGCAGTATATCACGAAACACGTGATAATCATGTCAGGAAAGGAAAAGCGCTAGCCTATCCGAGGGGTATTATGAGGTGCGGGTTTCAGAGCTGGCCCGTATAACCAGATTTGCGGGAAGAATGATCCGTTCTGTAGGTCGGTCTGGTGCTTCCAGCCGCTTTTGCAGCAGGGTAGCCGCAGCCTGCCCAATCATGCGCGGGTTCGTCGCAATCGTCGTTAAAGGAGGATAGGCTGCCGCAGCCTGCGGTAAATCATCCATCCCTATAACGGCAAAATTATCACCAAGCGTATAGCCGCGGCGTTGAAGATGGCTCATGAGTGCCAGAGCCATAATATCATTATAACAGATTGCAGAATCCGGCGGATTGGATCCTAGAAGAAGCCGGTCGAGTTCAACTTCATCATAAGTGTTACCCCATTTGCCAGCGACCACCATATCATCAGGCAATTGATGAAGCGCCATAGCTCTACGGAAGCCATCCAGTCGGGCCACGGCAGCGGAATGGACGGACATTCCTCCCACGAACATGATTTTCTGCCGACCGGTTTCGACGAGATGTTTTACGGCTTTTTCGATACCTAAAGCGTAGTCAGCCGCAACATAGTCGCCTGAACCGTAAGGGACATGGCGCAGAACCTGAACATAGGGCAGACTTAGACGTTGGAGATCTTCCAACAACGTGTCGTTACTCCCTATTGCAGGGCAGATAATCACGCCATCAACGTTATGCTCTCTCAGTCGCTGGATCTGACGCGCCTGGCGTTCGGGCGACTCAACACTGTTCGCAATGAAGCAGACAACATCATTGGCATCGTTAACGTCATCGACACCGGCTGTCAGCTCACTGAAGAAGGGGTTAGCAATGTTGGAAAGAACCAGACCAATCGTATGCGTTCGGCTTTGACGCAGATTGGCTGCACCACGATTGTAGATATAACCGAGTTGTTTCATTGCTTCCAGAACGCGTTCACGCGTTGGGGGGGCAATAAGTGGGCTACCTCGCACCACGAGTGATGCCGTCGCCCTGGAAACGCCAGCAGCTCGGGCGACGTCCAGAAGATTGACAGGCTGAGATGCTGGAATTTTTTTCATATCGCGAAATTACAATACACAAAACAGGTCTCAATAAGATCCATATTTTTATGAACCGGGCCCGTTTGATCAGGCTTTGTCCACTTCAGACACCCACCATAAATTGGCGGCTGAAAATCAAGATTTTCTCGATCCCCTACATGCCTCAGAACAGTATCGCACTTGGTCCCAGGTCTTCTCCCACTTTTTGCGCCAACTGAATGGACGATCACAGACTGGACAGACTTTCACGGGAAGGTTTTGCTTGGCAGGCCCGCGTTCGATTTTTCCTTTACCGCGCGACATCACAACCGACACCTGGTCTTCTTCATCCTGAAGATGACTGTTGTAAAAATCGGCATCCCTAAAATGAGGGCTTTTCCCGCAAATCCGTGAGGACCATTCGCAGCCAGGATACCGAACATCGCAAGGAAAAGTGCAAAACCAATCGCGACAGTGTATTTATTCATGATTAGTTTCCATTGCACATTAAGAAAATACCCCGCCCTAGACTCTCTATTTTCTCAAATCCTCAGTCCCATTTCTACAGTTCTCGATGTGCTCGCGCTCACACTTTTCTTCGTCGGGGGTGTCTACGCTGTGTGTCGCATACCAACTTTCTGGAAGCAGCTCCGAGGCATCACTTTGCTCTGGTTTAGAGTGCCCAAGGCTGCCCGAATGGCCTCCGTGATAAAAATGTTCGCCAGAACCATGAGATGGCTCGTGAGCCTCCGAATGACCATTCGAGTGGTGGCCACTGCCATGACCGCCGTGTCCACCATGACCTCCGCGAGCCAAAGCCCCGCCTGCGCAGCATAAAAGGGTGAGTGCAGAAAAAACCATTCGCAGCATCGCCTTACCCAGCCACACCTCGTTCTCCTTCAGACACATCATAGAGCCATGTTACATGGTCCATCGAACCACATATTTATGCCAGCGCCCATACCGTCCCGATTTTTATGGATCAGGACTGCATCCTTATCCTACGAACAGCCTAGAACTCTACCGCACTCCTCTACATAGACTGGTCCATTTTGGCCAAAGAAGAACCGATAGCCCGCAATGACTGGGACATTCGGTTCGCGGACCGCGTGTTGGCCCAGACAGCTGTTTAATAAATCCTCAGATCTTCCCAGTCATCCATGACAAGAGAGATCTTTCGTGCGGCCGGACTATCAGAAATGATGCGTTCCAACGCTGTCCTGCTGACGAGCAACTGCACGAGCTTGGTTAATTGTGGTGTTTGGACCTCAATCATATGCAGCTCGAGACTTTCATATCTTCTCGGACTGCTAAAAAAATCTCCATGCGTGGTTTAATCAGCCTCACTTACTAGGAGTGGCATGGTGTCGCCCATCACTACGTTAGATTTTCAGTTAAACGCCTCCACACCATTTCCAGTAACCTTGGCCTCCACCAATCGCAGCGACGCAAGAGGCATAAGTAGGGTAGGAGAGTGGTGTGAGGGAAGGGAAGAGAAAGGTTGGAGCTAGCTTATCTGGCTTTGAAATTCGCCTAGCCGAATTGCTGGGTTTGGAGAAAAATCAATACTAGTCAGGCCATCCGGATCAATAGATTCCTTATCTACGGTAACCTTGGATGACAAAATTGGGGTGCCGGAAATCTTTACAATCCCGGCTAATGTTCCCCGACGACAAGACTGTGTCCACTCGTCCACCTGTCCATTATACGTTCTGAAACGATATACTTCGATCGTTGTGAACCTCCGATATGAGGTCACGCTTTCCGCTGCAGGTAGTCATAAAAAATCATCCTGAAAGGCAGCACTTTGTACCATTTTTAGTGATCTGCATCGGTGCTAGAAAGTAGGCCTCCCGAACCATCGACTAATGGTGGTGTAACTTTCCCGCGTACCAACCAATAGACGATACCCAAAGCCAGCACCGCACCCGAAAGGGCTGCCATCTCCTGTACGTTGACGCCATTCAGATCCAGCACGATAAATTTTCGAACTGTCGCCATCATTCCAATGAGCAGCACTGATCGCATACGGGCCATGCTGTGCGCCTGACCACCGGGCATCACCAAGATTGAGTGTTTGAACTCCAACGCAATCAGCACTGTGAAAAACATGCCAAAGAGCGCTTGGAGCAAAACTGGGTCTGTTGGGTCCAGCCCCGTACTCAACACCATACGGACCACAGCCACGACAACGTGTAATAGGCCCACGCAGGCCACAACAGTAATGCACAAAGTCAGTATGAGCATGGCCGCTTCTTCGAACAGGTCGAAAGCACGTGCCAGTTTGAGAAAACCAGGAATATTCTTGATCATAACTGGCAACACATCTCCGTGATTGGTAGAGGATCGTACTGTCAGATAATGATTTCGAGAAGGGTGCTGTTCACACTAAAAGATGTTGCCATTGGCCTGCTGTTACATTGAGACTGATAGTCAAATCTCAACGGAACCGAGGAAGATGGTATGATTTGGGATACAATAATTTTAGCAGCGCTGCTATCAGGGATCATCTACTATGGATGCATCCTATACTCAGCGGTTGAATGTGCTCGGCGAAAGAACAGGAATATACCGTTCTGGTTTGTGGCATCATTGATATTCCCTATCTCGCTCCTGGCTGTCGAATTCTTGAAACCACTCCCAAATGAGAACGGAGTCATTGCCAGCTCAGAGCCAAAGATCATCGAATATTTTGGTATGTTTTTCGCTACCATAACGATCTTTGGAGGGGTTCAAGGCATTTCCGGACACTGATGATCCCAATGCTCATATTGCGCGCCCCAATCGTCTATGGACACGCAGATTTCCCATCTTCCAAAAGCAGATCAGAAAGAAGGCTCCGTTGTTGGGTATTACTACTAGTGATCAACAATTAAGATGAAGTCTCCACAGCCCTATATGCCGAGTAATATAAGACCCTTGAAATTGAACGCTGGAGCGGATCCAAGTGCGAACCTGGTGTTCTTCCTTTCGACATTGTCAGCAACATTGAGGAGCCAAAATTACAACCCGTTTTTCCTGATGAAGGAAAGGTTCCACGATGATGAAAGCATGATTTTTCTGAACGCCTTACCGATAGCGTCGGAGATAACTGGGGTGCGATAAAACAGTAGGCATTTCAGGGCAGCGTTTGCACAAAAAATGTTGCTATCAGGAATTTGCGTAATAGATGCCAAGTCAATGGCTATGATTGCATTCAAAAACACGGACAGAAAATTCAGGATCTTCATTCAAACTTGGAAAATTTCAACGCTCTGAGGAGCTTTCAAACCGTAGAGTACCCGCCAGTCGCGGCAATGTTCCAGTATCGTTCGGATGATTGATGCCGTCCGTTACCGGCACTTCCGGGAAATCAAAAGGGCTTACCCCGTCAAGACAGGCCACGTTTACGGCATGTCGATTGGGATCAGAGCGACGCTGATGATGCGTATGCATGCCGCAACGGGAGCAAAAAAAATGCTGTGCTGTCTTTGTATTGAATCGGTAGCTCGTCAGCACATCTTCACCCTGAAGAATTTTTATTCCATCGAGTGCTGCCATTGCGACGACCGAACCGCGCATTCGGCAATAAGAGCAGTTGCAGCGACGAACTGATTTGAAGCCGTCGCTAAGGCTAACTTCAAAGCGTGCCGCACCACAGTGGCAGCTACCTGTCCGACTATTTGTGATTCCTGTCATGATTTCTTCCTCTGGAACATAAATAATACAAGTCCCCGGTATTGGTTGTCGTCTGCTCTGGGCGACCTCACGCTGCTTCCATGGAGGAACCCAGTCGAAGGACCATTGGTACGATGAGCAAGGCGGTCGCGGCCGTTGCAAGCTGGCCTGTGGTTCGGCCAACATGATCAGCGAGAATGCCGTAGGCAATCGGTGCCAGTCCGCCCGCGCCAATCACTCCCGTATAGAACACAGCGAAGGCGCGACTAGTGTCACCGCCGGGTGCGAGTTCAGGCACCGTTCCGTAAAGGACGGAGGACGTACCGTTCAGGACAATCCCAAGCAGGGGAAGAAGCACCAGTGTTCCTGACAGCGGCGTAAACAGCGTGGCGATGATCAGCAGTGATGTTGCCGTTTCCGTTGCGACGACACTTCTGACAATACCAAGATGGTCGCCCAGCCACCCGCATGTTGCTTTTCCCAATGCCCCTCCGGCAAAGAGGAGTGCCAGGGCAATTCCGGCCGTCGCCGATGAACCGCCACGACTATGAATGAGAAAGGGCAGGAATAGCAGATATCCCATCCGTGTCGCTGTATCGAAAGCCCCTATTGCCAGCAGCCACGTAAAACCAGCGTGACCGCCGGGAGGCACTGGATCCAGGGATATTGCCGCACCAGGCGTAATCTTCCGGGGTGTAAGCTCAATCAGCACAAGGGACAGGGCCAGCCCCAGCAAGGCAAGCATACCTGTTATTGGGCGCCAAAAGAAAATGGGTAGCAGAAGCGCAATGAGAGCTGGCAGGATCGCTTTGCCCAGATCGCCAAAGAAATTATAGAGACTGAGTGGGCGTCGTGCCGCATCGCCATAGCATTCGGTGATCAGTTGTGATGCACGCGGGTGCTGGATACTCGACCCGATCCCAGCGAGGACAAGGCCACAGCACAATCCGACAAACCCCATCGGAACGGCCATAACCGCCAGCCCAGTTGCTGCGATTATTGTGGACAGGACTAACGTGTTACGCGGCGAAATGCCACTCAGCAGGCGATCAGCAGGGACCTGGAGACCGCCCATTGTGCCGAAATAAAGGGCACGTACGATCGCAAGTCCGGCATAGGACAGACCGAACTGCGATTGCCAGATCGGAAGGAAGGCATAAAGCCCGTCTGTATAGCCATCGTGCAATGCGTGGGCGAGGCACGCTGCCATTAGTCCTCGCCGCTGTTCCTGAGGGCAGGGGATCTGGCGTGCTGCGAAGTCCGTTGGGGCGGTTATTGGCATGTCACACACAAGTCCTTTCACTGGCCATCTTAAACATGTGACTTTTTATAAAATAGATGGAATATTCTCACCGTATCTGTCAGATTTTATCACGGTTTTATGCGCCATCTGCCCCCTCTCAATGCCCTGCGTGTTTTCGAAGTTGCGGCCCGGACAGGCAGCTATACCGAGGCTGCGTCGGAACTGGGTCTTACTCATGGTGCGGTCAGCCGTCAGATGGCATTGCTGGAGAGTTGGCTGGGGCAGCGGCTTTTCAGTCGATCTGGGCGACGTATGGTTGCAACACCTATTGCCCGCAGTTTCGCAAGTGAGGTCAGCGGCGCCTTCGAACGGATGACAGCCGCTGCCGAAGCGTGCGGGCTCCCAGATGCGCGCCGAATTCTGCGCGTCAATGCGCCGGTTAGCTTTGCCATGCGTTGGCTGATCCCAAGACTGGACCTTTTTCATGCTGCCTATCCGTCGGTGGAAGTTGTGGTGACGACCGTCTCAACGGTGCACGAAGACCTCCGTGGCGGCTTTGATGTCGCAATCCGGCGGGGCGTGGCGGGTGCTGGCTCATGGCGACATCATCGTGCCACTCATGTGCTGGACGATGTCGATACGCTCATTATGAGCCCGTCACTCTTTACTCAGCGGCCAATCCGTGATCCTGCCGATCTTGAGGGGCACAGGCTTTTGGCTACCGAGACGCGGCCGGGAGACTGGATTGACTGGCTTGAGGCTGCAAAACTGCCGCATCTTATCGGTCGTCCCCGGACGCTGTTCGATCATTTCTTCATCACCCGGCAAGCTGTGATGGATGGGATTGGTGTCGGGATCGGTCCGTTGCCAATGCTGGATATTGATATCGCGATGGGGCATCTTGTGACACCGTTCCCACATATTCGGGTACAGCGGACCGGGTATGTCGCGTTGCTTCCAAAAAGCACCGAAGATACCGCGCCCTCAACACGTTTCGTTGAATGGCTCGCAAGAGAAGGGGCGGCCGGACAATACCAGTTGTCTGAAGGACAAGCATCGTAAGCACCTGTTTTTTCTCTATCATATTTGCAGTTCAGGGTATTTTCTTCCCAGGCTCAATCTATCCTTGAGCAAGCTGACAGGGCACGTCTACCTACGAGCATGCCCCATAGTTTCAGCGTGCCTCATGTGCTGAGCTGAGAATTTTCAATAAATCTTCGTGGCGAAATACGTCCGTTCGCACGGCCTTCCAGATAACAAACCCGTCGGCGCGGACCAGCACGGCTCCTGTGTCGGAGATCCCATAAGCGGCAGGGAAAGCGCTCTCGGGATCCTGGAGGTCACGCCCGACAGCAAGACATTGCACCGGCAATCCGTGAAGGCGACATGAAGTCTCTGCCGCCCGGCACCAGGATTCCGCATTGTTTCCCGCCAAGAGCACCAGACTTTCGCCGAAAAGGTCGAGGCTGGACAGACGCACGCCAGCCTGATGCAACCAGATATGCGGTGCGCGCGTCCCTGGCTCGGCATGGAGATCGCGCGGATGTACAACGATCGGATTAGGAATGGTCTCGACGTAAGCGAGGATCGGATAGCGATATCCCATGCTGATCATGTCCTCATCCAGAATCGGCTGAAGCGCCTCAAGCGGAAGCTGAACATTTGATCGCTGTGCCAGCCTTGCCGTGGCCTGCGCGACAACCATTTGCACGACGGGCGCACGCTCGGCCTCGTAAAAATCGAGTAGTGATTTCGGAGCGTTATTCTGAATCACAGAAACAAGCTTGAGGGCGAGGTTATGGGCGTCGTGGATGCCCGTATTGGCCCCAAAGCCGCCGAGAGGCGGGGTAGAGTGAATAGCATCGCCCGCCAGAAAGATCCGGCCCTTCCGAAAGCTCTCGGCATACCATGACGAAAGGCACCACGAATGGATGTCGACCACCTCGATCTGTTGTGATGGCAATCCCAGACATCTGGCCGCGAGTGCGTGGCAGTTCTCGGGCGTGAAGCGTGCAATATCAGCAGGGTTTGTCGGGTCATACTCAATGCTTAAAACGACTGAGGTGAGATCAGTGCTCCAGGACATGAAGCCGGAGATATCGGGCTGTTGCACCCATGCGAAGCTCAGAGGCCGTCCTCGCAGCGCTTCGCCGATATCACAGCAGATCGTGATGCTCATGGAATGAACGAGATCGCCCAAACCTGTGGTCCCGATTCCCAAAAGGTCGCGCACCATGCTCTTGCTGCCGTCACATCCGATTACGAAATCGGCGTGAAGCAGGGTCTCGGTGCCATCAGCAGCTTTGATCGTCGCGGTTGCACCGTCTGCATGCTGATCGAGTGCTGTCATGGCATGAGCAAAATGAATACGCGCCCCAAGGCGCTCTGCCGTATCGCGGACAACACATTCCAAATCCTGCTGCTTGATGGAAGAGGCGACGCAGGGTGAATCTGCGCTCTCACTGACGGCTGGCAGTGGCCAGCGCCGGATCTCGTCTCCTGTAAGGGAGTAAACGATTGCAGCTTCGCTCAGCGTCCCTGGTGGGGTTGTGATCTTTTTCTCGATACCGAGAGAGCGATAGAGTTCGATGGTGCGAGGATAGAAAAACTTGGCGCGCAAACGCTTGGACGGAGAGGGGCGCCTTTCGACAAGGACGGTATCAACGCCGTGTTTTGCCAGAAAAGCAGCAGCCGTTAGTCCGACAATTCCACCACCGATGACAAGGACCTTACAGGAAGAGGGGATCGACATCAGGGGAAAGACTCCTTAGATTATCTAACAATATACTTAGGAGATCGAACTATTATTTCTTCAGAGTCAAGTGATCGCTTTGCGCGCTACGTCCCTACGATCCAGCTTTTTGCGGCCCGGCTTGTGCTGTTTCACCAGAAAGTCGCCGAACGCCTTGGCCTCACAGCAACGGAATTCAAGTGTTTGCGGCTGATTGACCTGCTTGGGCCGCTGCCGATGACCAGCCTGGCTCAGGAAGCCGGCCTGCAGCTTGGCACTGTCTCAGGCCTGATCGAGAAGCTGGAAGCTCAAAAGCTGGTCGATCGCGCCCGGGACCCGGCCGACAAGCGGAGGGTCCTTTTGAGGGCGCGCATCTCGATTTCGCAGCAGGCGTCAGTGCTCTACCGGGAACTGGGAGAGACGATGCGACAGGAGCTGGACGGCTACAGCGACGCCGAGTTTGAGGTCATCATGCGCTTCCTCACGCGGACGGGTGAGGCGCTTGCTACGTCAATCAAGGCGCTTTGACAGGATTATAAATTGTATTCCCAGTCAGGAGTGGCTGCCTGTAAGTCCAGTTAGGTTGTCGTAGCATTCCGGCGCATCGCCTGAGGTGGCTGGCCAAATGCTCGAAGAAAGGCACGGCGCATGCGTTCTGGATCATTGAAGCCGGTGTCGTTGGCAATTGCCTCGATGGGGATCGTGGAATGTTCCACGCGCTCACGCGCTGCTTCCAGTCGTAAGCGTTCGACTGCTCTGGCCGGGCTCATGCCGACCGACAGCCGAAACGTCCGGGTGAAATTGCGTGGGCTCATCGCCACCTGGGCGGCCAGCGTTTCGATGGTCAGCCGGTCAGACAGATGGGCGCGTATCCATCCGAGTAGCACCGCAAAACGCCCATCACTGCCGCCCATTTCCAACAGCGCAGAAAACTGTGATTGTCCGCCGGGCCTACGATGAAACACCACCATCTGCTGCGCCACATACCGGGAGACTGTATCCCCCAGATCTTCGGAAATCAGGGCTAATGCGAGATCAATGCTCGCGCTGATCCCCGCCGAGGTCCAAACTGCCCCATCCTGGATATAGATGGCATCGGGATCGACGCTCACATCAGGGAACAGGCGCGATAATTCTTCAGCGCGCTGCCAGTGGGTTGTGGCGCGTTTTCCGTCCAGAAGACCAGCCGCAGCCAGAGGGAAAGCTCCGGAACAGACACTGCACAGCCGTCGCGTAGACTCTGCCCGCGCTCGAAGAAAAGCGCGCAGGTCCGGACACTGCATGGCATTACGGCTCCCATTACCGCCTATCACAATCAGTGTGTCCAGCGGGCCACCCTTCCACATCGCCGTCGTATCCAGCGCTATCCCTGCGGAAGAGCGGACGGAGCCGCCATCGCGAGACAGCAGGCTGAGGCCATAAGCGTCATTTGCCATTCCTCCAGCAATTTCAAACGCAGTGATCGGGCCTGCGGCATCAAGAAGCTGGAAGTCGGGATAAAGCAGGATGCCAATGTGTTTTATCATGGCCCGAAATGAGGGATCATTGTCCTTTCGTCAAGTCTTGCTTTGGAGCGAAGGTATGATTGTTCGTTAAGGAATTTCACCATGAGCCGCTCGCCCTTCCGTATCCTTTTCGCCGTGTATCCGGGCATGACACAGCTGGACTTTACAGGGCCACATCAGTTTCTCTCCCGTGTTCCCGACAGCGAGACGTTGGTCGCCAGCCCCAGTGGGGGAGCAGTCCCCAGCGAAGGGCTTGTTTTTGCAGACACATATCGACTAGCCGACGTGGCTCAATGCGATCTGTTATGTGTTCCAGGCGGCGTCAATGCGCTTGATATGGCTCTCGATGCTGAGTTTATTAGCGAAATCCAGCGCCTCGGTGACGGTGCCCGCTATGTGACGTCGGTTTGCACGGGTTCGCTCATTCTTGGTGCGGCAGGGTTACTAAAAGAGAAGCGAGCGGCCTGTCATTGGGCATGGCGTCATCTGTTACCCTTGTTCGGCGCTATCCCGGACGAAGGACGCGTGGTGCGAGACGGGCGCGTATTCACTGGCGGCGGAGTAACAGCCGGTATTGACTTTGCACTGACTGTACTGGCCGAGGTTGCGAGCGAAGAAGTGGCCAGGACGCTTCAGCTCGGGCTCGAATATGACCCTATGCCCCCCTTTGCTGGCGGTAGACCGGAAACTACACCACCAGAAATTCTCGCGCGCTATCGAGACCGGATCAAGCCGCTTCTCGTTCAGTATGATGCTCAGGCGCGCAAAGCTGCGGCCCAGCTTTCCCAGAGCTTTTGACTAAAATGAGTACATAAACACGAGAATTGGCTGACAAAAAAGTCCGGAAGGATCAAAATTTATAAATATAGAATTTTGATACCCTGATAAAGTAGATATATCAGGGATATGGATACGTAGCGCAGGCAACAACATCGTCCGACCTCATCTCTACGACGATTAAAACGTGCCGACATGATTTTCTTCTCTACATCGGTACTCATCGCCATCTGGCGCAGCAAACCGCAGACGGCCAACTTACTCATCTGGGATTGATACCGTCTCTTCAGCGTCAACCTGCAGAGAACCAACATGAGCCATGCCAGACGCGATCCGTTCCCAAATGCTTGGAGCAGTCTGGATCGACTGGTCGAAGAGGTGGGGTTAGAGAAGCTTGTTCTATCGGCGTATCAGGCTGCTTTGGCCCTCAGTGCCTTCATCCTATTCGACAAGAAAGATGATTAATAATTTTTTCTTGGCCGGATATGCAGCCACAGAAGACCTACTCACTCACTGACACTACGCACTATTTTTTCAGAATTTACTATATTTAATAAATAAAATAACTTCCAATATTATCAGAAAAAATCAGTATTACCCTATAATGAAAAATAATTTTATTATTTACAACGGAACCAGAATCATTTTTTATTATAATTCAGCAATGCAGAACGCCGCTAATAGCGGTTCTCTTTAGGATGCTCTTCCAAAACACGCTATTCATAGACGCAGAACTCATAACCAGAACATGACGGTTGCGGCGAGGCAGATGGCTGAGAAGAAGACATTCGGGCATCTATCATAGCGTGTTGCGACCCGCCGCCAGTCCTTGAGCCTTCCGAACATGATTTCGATGCGATTGCGATGTTTGTATTTCCGTTTATCGTATCTGATGGGCATTGCCCGGGATTTTTGTCCTGGAATGCAGGGCCTGATTCCTTTTTCCTCCAGGGCATCCCTGAACCAGTCAAATATGACAAGAGAAAATACAAACGTCGCAATCACGACCGCCGTCTCGAGATCCTGCCCTGTTGACAATATTGCAGCGATTGTCGCCAAAACCGTATCTCCGGCACCAGAGACATCAAAGACCTCAGTTTTACGCGCCGGCTGGTGCAAAACATGTCCGTTGCGCTGCCACAATGTCATCCCGTCTTCAGAGCGCGTGATGAGAACATCACCTCCAAACTGGCCTGACAGGAGGGCGGCGGCCTGCTCAGCATCCGCGTCACCACATATGGTCAGACCAGAGGCAAGTGTTGCTTCCGACCGGTTTGGCGTAATCAGGCTGGCGCCAGCATAACAGGTAAAATCCCTGATTTTAGGATCCACAATAACTGGAATACCGCGCGCCCGAGCCTCCTTGATAATGGCGGAGACAACATCACGAGACAGAACCCCTTTAGCGTAGTCGAAGCACACCAAAACAGAGGCACCCTCAAGTGCCGCAATTGTCCGTGCAATAAGAGTTCGCCGGATAGTGTCATCGAAATCGATAAGATATTCAGCGTCAACGCGGACAATCTGTTGCCCGGAACTGATGATGCGCGTTTTGGAGATCGTCGACCATCCCGGAACCTCAACGAGCATACTCAGATCGATATGGGAATGACTGGAAATCGCGTTACGTAAAGACATTCCAATGTCGTCCGGACCAACTGCTCCGATCAATGTCACAGAGCATCCCAGTGCCGCGGCATTAATTGCCACATTTGCAGCTCCGCCCGGGACTGCCGACCTACGAGACTGCCGAACAACAGGAACCGGTGCCTCTGGCGAAATGCGCTCCACATTACCAGCGACATAACAATCGAGCATCACATCGGCAATAACGACCAGTTTTCCGAAATGAAGACCCTCAATCATGATCGGAAGAGGGTTTCAGATTTATTTTTATTTGAACAGGACCGTCGATATGAAAGTATTTTCATATTAAAAATCTATTTTACAAAAACTATTCTATCAAAGTGCCACCAGATCACGTGCAGCATGATCTGGTGGCACTTTCTAAATATTATCCTTGTACGATTTTAATATTTTCATCGCACTCATTTTGAACATAAGGCCCTGCTGCCAGAACCTGAATGGCCAGCATTCCAATGCTTCCTGGTTCACGCGCACCGATCGACAGGAGAGCGTTTCCATTTGTCCAACGACATGGAGCGGCTTCCTTGACATCCCAGCCTTCGAGCTGATCGCTCTTCAGGTGCTGGTCAAGCTTGCGGGTATCACGGGATTCAAAAAACTGAATACTCCCCACAAGAACGCCGAGATAACGGCGGTCATCCACAAACGGTCCAATCGTGTCGCTCGGACGGCTGGTCCGAGACACCATCCGGACCTGTTGAACACCAGGCGGGATCATGAACACGCTGTGCCCGTTATTTTCACGAACTCTGCGAAGAACGACCCCAGTCTCAGTCACAAGATGAAGATCCGCATCGTCAACAAGTTTCTGCTGCGGGGCTTCAAGACCAAGACCCGCATACTCTGCCCGAGCTTCGAGGTTCCGGAAAATTGGCTCAACCTGATGACGGGCAACCGTCAGCGCAGCTTCGCCATCTTCTTCCCATGTCTTGACGTTTTTGTCACCGAACAGAACCAGCGTTCCACCCTGCGCAAACGTCGAGCGGTTCCCGGTATCAAGATAGCTTTCCGTCAGCGTACCGTCCGCCCAAATGACCGAATGGGGGTCAGTCTCGACATGATAATATGTGTAACTGGTGAAAGAGCGATCATAGAAGATCGAACGCCCATTCACGAGCATGCGGACCGGAATAAACTTCCCGTCAAAGAACAGGCAATGCTCTGGCGTCACAAGGAGATCCTTGTATGGCACGCCGTCAGAAACTGCATCTTTCAGGACGCAGACTGGATATCCGGCTTCATCATCAGAAAGATGAGAACGGACAACCATCTTTTTATGACCAACCCATTTGACCGAACGGGTCAGCTCTGCAGCGTTCCGCCAGTCATAGACACAGATCTCGTCACCAATCGCCATCTCTTCGACGGCGCGCTCACCTGTCGGCGTCCGCAGCATGGAACCGGCAAGGAAACAAACCTCAAAAAGCATGCCATCCTTGGTAAATTCAACATATTGCTGCTGACCAATTCCGGGAATGTTCAGAGTGATTGGGCTGCCATTAACGAGATTGATGGTAACAGAATTACCATCAGAAGAATTCACGACATTCTTCACATTGGCTTGGCTCAGGCCAGCGATTGTGACCCCGTCAGAAGCTCCACCAGATGTCCCATCAAAGCCACTGATAACCGTCGAAAGCGTCCCGCCAGAGGCCAGACCACTCACAACAAGGCCAGTATTCGTGCTGCCGCCCATAATAATGGTACCGCCAGCATCCGCCCAGATCGTCGCTTGACCACCATTTTCAAGGGTAACGGTCGCAGCAGACATGACAGCACCGCTTGCAAGATTAAGCGACCCTGCAGCGCTGACCGTAATATTGCTTGAGAGGGTAGCGCCCGACTGAAGCTGAGCTTTACCGCCGGATGTCACCCAGAGCTGGTTAACGGTGCCGCCACTGGAGACTGTCAGTGTGCCGTGGACTTCACCGCCAAAGAGCTTGCCCCCGTTGGAGATCGTCGTGTTGCCACTGTAGCTGCCAGCTAGCCCACCAGAGACTGTTCCGCCAGAGAGCACAACCGTATCACGGAGGTCTCCTACAGCAACAAAGGCACTAGCTCCATTGCCAACAGTAATACTACCTGCTGAACCACTCGTTGCATCCAGGAAAGCACCAGAAGCTAGCGTACCTCCAGAGACGGTACCTTGGTCTGTAATGTGACCAGAGAACCGCCAGATGCAACGGCTGTTGCACTCGCAACTGCGCCAGAACAGACCAACTGTTGCCCCCTGAGAGCACATTGGCATTCACAGAACGTCCAGCCAGGAGGTAGTCACTCATTCCAGAGGGAACAATAGTATTGTACTCGATACCACCATTAAGGTAATTATAAGAACCATAATGATCAATAACTGTATTGTAAGCAACGGCGCCGCTAAAAATGTTCAATGCCGCGCTGATGATATCCGCTTTAGGAAAAGCATTTCACGATTTCGAACACTCAAGGAGGGGCGGCATTTTCGCCGAGCTCATCGCTTCGCGTTGACATTTCTGATACGCATCCTTGAAATGACCAGCATCAAGTTTATTAAGCCTATTTTCATTGTATAGAATTCTCTAGGCATATTTTCAATATTGGTATCGCCGAAGACAGATTTTATTACCTCAACCATAGTTGAGGTCACCAAGTCAACATCACACCCTACAAAGTTGCAAGGCGATTAACTTGCCGTAGGCGAGACGGCTCGCCGGAGTGGCGTATCGGTATCAACGTTGCATTTCTATAAGCAGGCAAGATTGGGCATCACCCATGAAACAGTCGGGAGGGCTCCCTAAGCTTTGGCCGTCTATCATCACGCTTGTAGGTATGCTGATTAGCTTTGGACTTATCTCAATAGCTATGAAATCTCTACCCTTAAGAACGGCTTACACTTTTTGGACAGGAATAGGCGCGATTGAAGCATTCTGGTGGGGGTTGTTGTTCTGGGTGAAGCGCTTACGCCGACCCGAGTTTAAACTGCGATCCTTATAGTTTGCGGCCTTCTCTTGATGAAAATTTCTGCCCACGAATAATGCTCTCTACTGTCAATACCATATAGTTAACGAATGAACGCTTGAAGTTTTCTCTATCCAAAGTATCCATTTATTTATAACTTCCAAAGGAAAATTCTCTGCTAAGCGGGTAAGCACCATGCCCCGACTTGGTCAAACTCGGTGAAATTAGACAATTTCGTGGTTAGGTTATGATCACGCATGGATAATATTAAAACTCAAGAGTAACGTTCTCGATATGTATTTCTAATAGAATAAGAAATATTATTCATTATGGATCCAATGGATCCTGAGGATCTGTTTTATTACAACCTCTGTTAGAAATAAAAATCGTCGTAAACGGTGAAAGCCTCTGACCGATCTCTCCTGGCTCACACTTCAGCTCAGTCATATTTCGTCTAAAGAAAATTGTGCTTGAAATATAATCACTTTGACTAGGGTCCGTCACGATAAGTGCGGGTTTATTCTCTGGGGCTCCAAGAATTTGCAGGTACCGCGAAGCGTTGCGTAGGTTCGTTGTTGTGTGACGCGCATAAGGCTCAGTGACAATGCTTCTTTCGGGAATATGAAAACGCTCAATCAGAAAGCGTCTCATTTTATCCGCTTCCACGAAATTCGTATGGGCGGGATGCACTGCCCCACCAGAGACAATTATGAAAGGAGCCAGCTGTCGATTAAAACTCTCAACCGCCAGCGTGAGGCGGAATTTTCCTAACGCCGAGAGTTGCGTATGTGGATCTTCGGGGCCTTCGCCGGGGACAATAATGGCTGTGTATGGGTAGCTTTTCCAGTTCAAATGGCGTGCAAAAACCAAAGAGGGCGCATTCCAGGTGTTCCACAAACCAGAGAAGCGAACGGCGTCCATTCTATCATTTGCGTCCAAAAGAAAGACGGCATTCACTAGAGCTTCTTTAAAAAATGGGTAAGCAAGACCTTGGTGTTGAGATTGATCACCAAGAATTTTGGTTTGTATTCCTATAATAAGATTAGAAAAATCTTTTGCTGTTACGTCTACAGAGGCGGCGTCTATTTTTGGATACCGAGGGGCGTGCCCTTCACCATAAACCGATAGAATGTAATTGATGGCGTCTGCGTCCCGGTTCCACTGCATTTCATCATATTGCAACTTGAAATACTTGGGGAGGCTTTGCAAAATTCTCCCAAAAACATCTCGCTCGTGTTGAGTGATTTTCCACGACTGGATCATGCAAACTGGGTATGGCGTACAGTTTGAGTTATCTTTCAATCTTTGATGGCGTTCATGAAATAACTCGACAATATCTGGAGAAGAAAATACTTCTTTTTCCCATGCCGCATTCGTCATGACAGATGTAAGGCGAGGAAATATTGCGTCTTGCAGCGCCTGAATTTTACTGTCGTGATCAAGAGCTGGCTGCACACGTGGAGTGACTGTCAGGTAGATACCTGCAAGGGCACAAAAAAGCAGGGTAATCAAAATGCTGAATAAAGCCAAAGCAGGTTTGCCTGCTTGAAGAAGATATCGTTTCAAAGCGGGCATCTCCGACAGCAGAACACGTTAATTTACCATGATTCAGAAACCCTACGAGGCAACTGAACTTATTGAAACCCACTCTGTGAGACAGAAGGTGGATTTCAACAAAGCATCATAAGACCATCATAAAAGCATCACACACAGAGATTTACGCCTCCCGTAAAAGATTGCCCGTTCATTACGAACGATGTCGTGGGCGCCCACGACGCTCGCTCTCTGAGACATTGATCTCTCCAGGATAACGATGACCACTAAACGTTCAAAGGCCTCCCATAGCCTCTTCCGACGGCGGCTTCTTTCCTCCTGCATCATGGTGACCTGTGGTCTCACCGTTATTGATGGGGACGCGTTTGCCGGGGCCCCAGCAAAAATTCTTTCGCATCATAAAGTGGTACCCCATCCAAAAGCGGAGACACCATCCAGTCGGCGTGTCCCCACACATCAGATTGAATCGCGGTCCAAGGCCGAAGAATTCAATGTACATGCTCAGCAGCATAATGTGGGAGGGGGCCTTCTGGTCAGGCAAAGCGCGCCTGTTTCGGTCAGTGAGGTGTCACGCGCCTATATTTCCAAACAGGTTCCCACTATCTCTCCCACGCAGCTAATTGCCAGTCTGCCAGGCGTTCAGGCTGGGAACGAAGGCCCTATCAATACTGAGACTGAAACCATGCATATCCGGGGCCTTGACCAGTCTCAGATCGGGTTTCTGTTCGAAGGTGTACCCGTTTCAGATGCCTTCAGCTATGCGCCGTGGGCGACATCCATGGTCGACAACGAGAACCTTGCTTCAGTCAAGGTCACGCAAGGATCGGTTGACCTTACTGCTCCGCTCTACAATGCGGACGGAGCAATAGTTTCAATGCAGGAAATTCGTCCCACCGATAAATTCGGGGGATATATTGACCTGTCAGGCGGAACGCACAGCTTGCAAAAGCAGTTTCTCCGCTTGAATACAGGTGAAATCGGGCACAGTGACGTCCGCGCATTTGCGTCCTTCTCTCACTCAGCTGCTAACGTATGGAGGGGGCCGGGCAAGATCGAGCGCTATCATGTGGATGCCAACGTTGAGAAGCGGTGGGCCCCAGGAAGCAGCACAGACATCGTTTTTGGTTACACACGTTCACATCAGAATATTTACAGAAACCCGAGCCTATCTCAGTGGAAGCAGTATGGAACAAGCTTCAATTATACTGGAACTTACACTGCGGGAGATACGAATTATTATAAAATAAACGAACGCTTTACCAACGTCGTATTCGGCGCAATGCATAATGATTTCAAACTTTCTGACGAACTGACGCTCCACATCGAGCCCTATACGACGTTCCAGAGAGGTCCCAATAATTACGGATCAACCATCCCCATTGCAGGCGGTTATCTTGGGACCCAGCAGTATGGGACCTTGGACGGATATGAGGGTCAATCCG
This sequence comes from Gluconobacter sp. GP1, assembly GCF_032913585.1. Lineage (NCBI taxonomy): Bacteria > Pseudomonadati > Pseudomonadota > Alphaproteobacteria > Acetobacterales > Acetobacteraceae > Gluconobacter > Gluconobacter sp. GP1. The sequence goes on along the minus strand of NZ_JASGXC010000001.1, from coordinate 493,157 downwards.
GTAAAGTCACCGTCGAGAGCGTGCATCCGTGGAAGCAGAATACCAGCGGCTTCACAACCAATCTTGACTGGAAGACAAAGCACAACACGCTTTCACTGTTTTATTGGTATTCATACGGGAACCATACCGAATACCAGCATCAATATGCTTTATCTCCGTCTGGAGACTGGAGCTATAGCCAAAAATATCTGACGGTTAACGGTGTAGCTATTACGGGTTATCAGGAAAATACCGTTCAACAGGTCAATGCAATCGGGGTGGACGACAAACTTAGCCTGCTTGGAGACAAGCTCCTTATAGACGCCGGGTTCAAGGCCTCCATGGCGTCCGTCAGTGCCACACAGAACCTTCCTGGTGCTGACCCCTACAAGGCTGGGAAGAACTATTTTGAACCTACCCCTCAGTTGCTTGCTAGTTACCACATCACCAAGAACGATCAAGTCTACATGAATGCGACGACATCCTACAGATTGCCGGCCGGTTGGAGCCCTTACGTTCCACAGTTTTCAATGACGTCAGCAACCCCTTCGAGCACACCGTCAAAAAATCTTGGTGCAGAGTACTTCATTGGACAGGAGGTAGGTTACAGACATAATGGGCCCATCAATGTTTCTGCGTCATGGTTCCACTACAACTTGACCAATCACCAGATCGGTAGCTCATCTTACCTGCCAGGAACCAGCGTTCTTATCAGCACGCAGATTGCCGCTGGCGGTGAAGAGGCATGGGGATTCCAAGGCGAAATTGGAACACGTCCATGGCACCACATCAGTGCCTATGCCTCTGGCCAGTTTCTCCATACCCGCATTGGCAACAATGTTGATGCCGGGACAGACTATCTGCCCACAAAGGGAAAGCAGGATCCTGGTGCCCCAAAATGGAGCGGCGCTATTGGCCTGACATATGACGACGGCATCTATTTTGGTAATTTCAACCTGCGTTATCAGGGCGCACAGTATTCAACACTGATGAACGACCAGAAAATTCCTGGGTATATGACTGCGGACCTGAATCTTGGCCGCACTCTCCCGTCCTTCAACACGCGCGTTCATCCGAAAATCATGCTCAACCTCGTCAATATGGGAGGCGTGAATTACCTGTCATCTATCAGTGGATTTGGACTCACCGCTGTGAAACAGAAAGGTATTTTTGGAAATACTGTCAGTGCTTCAACACCAACTTACGTGGTTGGCTCAGCATTCACGGCAGTTGTGACGCTCGCGGCAGACTTCTAACTACCAGATGATTTAGTTGCAAACTTGTGAGCCCGAAAGCAGCTGTACGCTTTCGGGCTCTGACTATTTCAGACGGTCTGTTGACCAATCGCAGGATCAGTTATGCTGTGATGGCCATTTTCAATGTGACCGCAAAGACGACAGAGCGCCCCATTACTTCTTACGATTAGATCGTACCATCCATGCGCTTCTGTTGTGTCAATTTCGATCTGGGCGGGAGTGGCATTCACGGTATGCGATGTCTTGCGCTGACTATACCCATCTTCCACCGAGAAATCCGCCAACGCTGCATCGAAAATCAGAAGCAAACGTTGTGATGCGGGTTTGGACACGCTTGTCAGCCTGAAGGCTTGTTTTTGATCAGTTACTTGCCCTGAAAACTGACGAAAAAAGCCATTAGGGCCATGAATATCGATGTCATAATGACCAGATTTCGATATCGGCCATTTATCCTCAAGGCTCTTTCCCGGCTCAACGGTATAGAACCTCGGGCGCGTTATCCCTGATTGATCCCGGACGTGAAAAACGGCTGTTGCGCTGCCTGAATTTTGGAATTTCAATTTTAACTGATGCTCCGACGGGAGAAGCCATGTCGTAACGTGGAGATCATAGGGAAGCGCCCGTGCCCGTCGTGTGCCAGCTTCCTGACGAGGCATGATTTGTTCGAGCGGCAGTTTCACGACCGAGTTGGTGTGAGCGACACGATCTGGCGGCTCATATGAAGCTGTGAGAGGAAGCGATGACAAAGAGCTGTTCGGGTTTGAAAAATCAAAAGCAGATGTGAGGTCTCCGCATATCGCGCGGCGCCAAGGTGTAATCTGCGCCTCAATCAGCTCCGGATGTTCGTCACCGAAACGACGCTCGATAAATCGGATGAGGGACGTATGATCGAAAACTTCTGAATTGACCCATCCTCCTTTGCTCCATGGCGAGATCACCAGCATCGGTACTCGCGGGCCCAGTCCATAAGGTCCTGCGTCGTGAGTTGCGCTGCCAGCAAAAATCTCATGGTCAACAGAAATTGTAGACTGACCATGAGCCGGGCTTACGGGTGGGGCAGGAGGGACAATATGATCGAAGAAGCCATCATTTTCATCGTAAGTCAGGAACAAAGCCGTCCGGCTCCACACTTCCGGATTGGAGGTCAAAGTGTCGATGACACGTGATATGAACCAGGCGCCATAATTGGCTGGCCAGTTTGGATGCTCATCGTAGGCATTGGGACACATCAGCCAGGAAACCTGAGGCAGGGTACCGGCCGTGACATCCTTTTGCAGGTCGTCGAACAAAGTCCCTGAAACGGCAATATTAGTTCCGGTGCGAGCCTTCAGAGCAAGCGGCTCGTGAGGAAGGGCGGTCTGATATTTGACAAAGCGAAGAAGAGTGTTGTTGGCAGAATTGCCGATGTAATGATCCGGGTCATCTCCCCAGCCATTTTCCGCCGTCAGCCCCGATCCAGTATCCTGATAGATTTTCCAGGATAGTCCTGCTGCTTCCAGCCGCTCCGGATAAGTTGGCCAATCACAGACCAAGGCATCGGTTTCAAGTTGGGGCCCATAACCTTTAGCGTCGTTACCGGTCCATCCGGTGAACATGTAATTACGATTAGGGTAGGTAGGACCCATGACGGAACAGTAATAGGCATCGCAGATTGTAAAAGCGTCTGCGAGTGCGTAATGAAAGGGAATATCCGTCCGATTGAAATGGATCATCGTCGTAGTGGTTTTATGCGCGATCCAGTCATCCCATCGTCCTTCATTCCAGGCACGATGTGTCGTGTTCCAGTCGTGAGGGGTATCTCCAATAAAGCTCAGTCCAAGATTTTCCTGTTGGGGTCGGAAGGGAAGGAGCTCTCCATCGCCGTGCGGCTGCCGCCAAACCGGTTTTCCGTTAGGTAGCCGCGCAGTGCGTGGATCTCCAAAGCCTCGAACACCCGAAAGCGTACCGTAATAATGATCGAAAGAGCGGTTTTCCTGCATCAGGATAACAATGTGGTCCACATCCTTGATAGATCCTGTTCTGTTGTTAGCAGGCAAAGCCATTGCGTTCCGAATACTGCTTTGAAGAGCGGTTGCGGCAAACCCAGTTCCCAAAAGCTTTAAAAACGCACGACGATCTTGAGGCATGCTCTCTTTCCAATAAATTTTTTAATATTTAAAAAATTTCTCCACATATTAGTGTGAAGTTTTTATTTTTTAAAGTTTAATATATAGTTGATTGTATTGTTGGGTATAGTTTTCAGGTTTAAATATATAAACGAACATAAATAAATTGATTATATTATGGGACTCGAAATATCGGTGGAGAAAACATAATCATTCAGACCACTGCAGAGATACTACAGCCACACCAGAACAATTTCGCGCGTGGTTCCCGTCATCTCAAACCACACAGGTCACCGGGTTTTCTACTAGAAGCCTATGGCACGGTGACAAATCTGACCTTGGTAACGATGTCCCCAATACGAAGGCTGACAAGATCACAACCTCTGAGCTTGCTCTCGAACACGTGGGCAAACAAAGCTTTATCGCTGATACTGTGTTCGGTTTTTAAAAAAAATAAAGTAACCAAGAGAAACCTTCCTTCGATAAGTCGCCTCCCTCCAAATATATTTCCTACATTGCGGTGTACATGCGCCTTAAATAGAAGAAAAAGAAAACGGTTCTTCCTATATAAAATTTTATATTAATCAATTTAATATGCATCGATTAGAAATATTAATGAAAATATCCACGAATAAGGAAACCATTACCTAATCTCATCTTTTCAGAAACTTTAACCTCTCCTTCATAACCGACATAAAGGCGCAAAAGGGCGCTTCAGATTCAAAGCGACCACTCAAGCAGCCTACACAAATTCTTGAAGGTGCTACTAAACTAGACGTTTTAGCGATGACAGAACATCAGGATATTCAATCTGTCTCGCTACGGGACGAAGGCGTTGTTGACCATGCCATCACCGCTGTCGGTCACTGTACCTCCGGGTTGGTCAGATTGGAATACAGCCACAAAAAGTATGGATAACCTTGCAAGTGTAGGCGGCACGCTTGCGTAGTTCCATATGACGGAATCATTTGAAGACCTGAATTATTATAATGTTATTTTAGGTTTAACAAATCATGGTTTTCGCCATTTTGAATGAAGCCACTAGAGCTGGTCAACCATGGCTCATAAGTTTTGACGATAATACAATTGCGAGAAAAGATTTCGATGAAAGATAACAACTGTGTTTTTGGTAAGAAGAATAAATCGAATGATTGATCCGAGAATTTCCAAATGTAGCGTGTGAAAACTCTGGATCGATAGGCTGGAGAACATTTCATGCTGCGAAACATGGCGGGAGAGCTAAGTGAAGGGTCTATGGAGCAAAAAATAGGCCCGTGCATCAGCATGATGGGAACTCGGGCCATGCTGTTTGAGGCCCCTGGAGACTTTACACTCGCACAGCAGCGCCGCATCTGGGCGCTTACAGAAGCATCCCGCGAACGTCGGGACGTCGCTGAAGTGATTGTTGGTGTGACTAATCTGATGTTGGTTTTCTCGCAGGCGCCGGAAGATCCGTTAGCCATAGCTCATTGGCTTCTAAAAGCCTGGGACACGCTGCCAGAACGCCATATCAAAGGCAGGCTGTTTGAAATCGGCGTCCGTTATGGTGGCGAACTCGGGGAAGACCTTTTCCACGTCGCAGAACATGCATGCCTTTCCCGGGAAGACGTCATTTCCCTTCATCATGGGGCTGAATATACAGTCTGTGCCTTGGGAAGCGTTCCTGGTTTCGGGTACCTGCATGGGCTGGATCCAAGGATCGCAACGCCTCGAAAATCGGTGCCTTCTTTAAAGATGCTGGCAGGAACCGTTACCATTGGGGGCAAGCAAGCCGGCATATCGGCTTTGACCGGCCCCAATGGATGGAATTCAATCGGCTTTACGGAAATATCGTTATTCAATCCTGAAGAGGAATCTCCCTCGCTGTTCGCGATGGGAGACCGGATCAGGTTCTATCCGGAAAGTATTGATCTGTGATTACAGTTCTTCAGACGCAGCCACAAAATACTGTTCAGGATCTGGGGCGTTTCGGATACCGGGAACTGGGTGTTGGTACCGCCGGGGCAATGGATGGTGTTGCGCTTCAGGCCGGGAATATCCTTTTGGGGAATCAGCACGACGCAGCAGCTCTGGAGATCCAGACTTTTCCTTTTGTCGTCAGGTTCGATGAGGCGCGTTTTGTTGCTGTTACGGGGGCGGATGCGAAGCTCGATCTGTCCGGCCAGCCTTTTCTTCCATGGACGCTGAAGCACGTTGAGGCAGGGCAAACTTTATCGATCGGTCGTCCCGCCGTAGGGGCGCGCGTTTATCTCTGTGTGCAGGGAGGGATTGAAGTTCCTGCAATTCTTGGTTCACGCAGCACGCAGCTACGCGGTGGTTTTGGCGGTCTTGAAGGGCGTTTCCTTGAACCTGGGGATGTTTTGAGAACGGGCGATGGGCCTGAGAGGCACTCTCTCTGCGGCGCTTTGCCGCCGGGACAGAGGCTTGAGCAACTGGACCGGGCAAAAAATGTTATCGGGTTAAGGGCTATTCCGGCGACAGATTATTTCCGGTTTCCGGAAGATGCACGTCATCGCTTCTGGAATACGGACTGGAAAATTTCGCCGCAGAGCAATCGCACCGGTTATCGTCTGAAAGGAGATCAGGTTCTGCCCGAAAGCGCTGTCGAACTGCGGTCCTATGGTGTGGTTCCGGGGATTGTTCAGGTTCCCCCGTCAGGTGAGCCAATTGTGCAGATGGCGGATGCCAATACGGCTGGTGGCTACCCCAGAATAGCGTCCGTCATAGAAGCTGACCTCTGGAGGCTCGGTCAGGCGCCAGTTGGGTCCAGAATCAGATTTCTGCAGTGTGATCATGCCGAAGGAATTGCTGCGATGTCGGCAGTCACATTGTATCTGTCTGATCTCATGCGGGTTTCAGGCCTCTACCAGGGAGAGCGTACCACGCTTTCGCAGGCAGTTTCCTGACGTCTTGAACCCTGACGTGCCCAACCATAACGAAACATTATGGTTGGGAAACAAATCCCTATGAGAGAACCATTCATAATCATCTTACACTCTTAAAAAGTGTAAAAGGGATGTCTTTTAATGAGGATATTCCGGATAAATAACGAACCATGTTTTGACGTTGAGGTTATTCGGGAGTCAGGCAAACCGTGCGGCATGATCTGAAACGAGGCGCACTGCTGCTGGCGACTGCTACGCTGTTCAGCGCCATGGTCAATGCTCTTCAGAAGCTGACCGGGGTTCACTTGCCTGCTGTGGAAATCACGTTTTTCCGGAATTTTTTCTCTCTGCCCTTCGTGCTGCTGATTGCCAGCAGAAAAGGGATGGTCCTCAAAACCAATCATTTTGGCGGCCATGTCATTCGTTCGGCTGTTGGCCTGACCGGAATGATCATGGTGGTGGTTGCTGTTACCCGGCTGCCGCTGGCGGAACAGCAGATCCTGTCTTACACGCAGCCACTGTTCCTGGTCTTGCTGTCCATCCCTTTGCTAAATGAAAAACCATCCCTGACGCACTGTATTGCCGTTCTCATTGGTTTCTGCGGTGTACTGTTTGTTGCGTTGGGTAAGAACCCAGCATCCATGGTTTCGGGCGTTGTCATTCCTCACTGGGTGTATTTGCTGGCGATTGCGCAAGGGGCGGTCGGAGCACTGACGGCCATGCAGATCCGGCAGCTTTCCGCCACGGAATCCAGCACGACCATTGCGATCTGGCAGGCCATCCTCATGACAGTGGCAACTCTTGTTGCTCTGCCGTTTTTCTGGGTTTCTCCCGGAATAACGGATCTGTTGTGCCTTGTTGCCGTGGGTGCATTCGCGGGGATTGCCCAGATTCTTCAAACGGAAGCTTTTGCGTCAGCTCAGGTCTCGGCTGTCGGACCTTTCTCTTATACCGGCTTGCTCTGGGCAGCCATGATTGGCTGGCTTGGCTTTGGGGAACTGCCGGGTGTGACGCTTCTGCTCGGCGGGTGCCTGATTATCGGCTCGGGTGTGTGGATGTTGCGCGTCGATCGAAACAAACAGTCCAGACAGGTTGTTACGCCTTCCAGTGCGGAGGCTTTCAGCAGTCAGGACGCGGCCCTCGAGGCCAGTGAACTAACGAACAAAAATCTGGAAAGGACGCCTTCGGCCTGATGAAAACACGCAAAAATCTGCGGTTTTTGAATGTCGAGTGTCCTGGTGGGACGTCTCATCCCTGACCGACAAGGAGAGCAGGCATGTCTGAATTTGGAGTTGCAGGATCCGATGTTGAGGACGGCGCACCAGCCATGAAACTCTCCCGCATCAATACGGCGTCACAGAAGACGTCGGCCACCACATACCGTTATGTCATGTTCGGATTCATTTTCCTCATGTACATGATCAGCTATGCGGATCGTGCCGCCTTATCTATTGCGTTGCCGGCCTTGGGGCAGGAATTCGGATTGGGTTCGGTACAACTCGGATGGATATCTTCGAGTTTCCTGTGGTCTTATTTCATTCTGAATCTGCCATCATCCATTCTTCTTGATACCATCGGGCCTCGCCTGACGGGTGTGATTGCGGTAGCATTATGGTCATCTGCCATGGTGTATGGGGGGACAGTGTCCACCATCCGGCAGTTCATTATGTCGCGGGTATTTCTCGGGATCGGTGAAGCCCCAACTTTTGGTGTTGGGAGCAGTGTCGTGCGCGCCTGGGCGCTTCCCAAGGAGCGTGGATCAGTTTTGACAACGCTTTTGACCGGACAGCAGATCGGTCTGGCGCTTGGTACACTGGCTGGGGCGTTTCTGATTGTACGGTTTGGCTGGCGGTTCGAGTTTGCAGCGCTCGGGGTCATCGGGCTGCTCTGGGCTGTATTCTGGTGGCTTTTCTATAAGGACTCGCCCTATAAGCCTGTTGCCGAGAAGAAAGGCCCAATTACCCGGGCACAGTTCTTTTCCCTTTTTAAATCCCGTTCATTCTACGCGATTGTCATTACGCAGTGCCTCGGAAATTATTTCAATTTCCTCGTGATGTCATGGCTGCCGGTCTATTTCATTCACAAATTTCATCAGGATGTTTTTCAGTCCGGTGCGAAAAGTGCGGTCTGTTATGTTTCCGCATCGTTTGGCGCAATTCTTCTTGGACGCTTTTTGGAAACTTCAGTTCTGCGTCACAGGACGGAAATTCATGCCCGTCGTATCATCGTCTGTACCTGCATGATATTGAGCGCAACTGTAGGTCTTCTTCCTTTCATGACCTCGATGTCTCTGACGCTTGTTGTCATGGGGGCCTGTCTCGCAGGAATGATTGCGGGAAGTGGCGCCAATACCGCTCTCCTGGCAGATCTTCTGGATGATGGCAGCAAGATTGGGACTGTAACGGGGCTGACCCTGACTTTCAGTAATCTGTCCGGGCTGTTTGCACCGATTGTCACGGGGTACATTGTGGCAGGGACGGGCAGTTTTGATATCGCGTGGTTTGGCTGTTCTGTGGCTCTTCTTGTGGCCGGTCTGACATCCCTGTTCATGGTCAGCGGACCTATCAGGACACTCTTCAATAAAGCATAAAAAAGGGAGGAAGCCTGAGCTTCCTCCCTTTCGCTAAAGCGGCCTTGGTTAGCTCAGGCTTGCAACGAATTCCGCAATCCTGCGGCATCCCTCACGGAGTGTATCCGTGTCTGTTGCATAGGAAATGCGGAAGAACGGGCTGAGGCCATAAGCCGTACCTTGCACGGTTGCGACCTGCTGTTCTTCAAGCAATGCCATGACAAAATCCGTATCGGTATCAATCGTTCTGCCGCTGGTCGTCTGCTTGCCAATGCAGTCTGTAATATCCGGATAAACATAAAACGCGCCCTGAGGCGTATGACATTTGATGCCCGGAATGTCGTTCAGAAGTCCGACCACAAGGTCACGGCGCTTCTGGTATTCCGCAGCACGGTCTTTCAGGAAATCCTGAGGGCCTGTCAGCGCAGCAACGGCCGCAGCCTGTGCGATGGTATTGATTCCGCTGGTGGCCTGACCCTGCATGTTGTTCATGGCCGCTACGAGGTTTCGTGGGCCGCCACAATAACCGACACGCCAGCCCGTCATGGCATAACTCTTCGAGACACCATTAACCGTCAGGACACGGTCTTTCAGGCGTGGTTCGACTTCTGCCAGAGTGTGGAATTTGAAGTCGTCATAAACGAGATGTTCGTAGATGTCGTCTGTCATGATCCACACCTGGGGGTGCTTCAGCATGATGCGGGCAATGCTTTCCAGGTCTTTCTTTGATGCGCATGTTCCGGTGGGGTTGTTGGGGAAATTAAGGGCCAGCCACTTGGTTTTCGGCGTAATGGCGGCTTCCAAATCTTCCGGCGCCAGACGAAAACCGTTTTCCGGGCGACAGGGAACCTGAACGACCTTCGCGCCTCCTAGTCGGGCAAGGTCAGCGTAGCTGATCCAGTAAGGCGTTGGGAGAATGACTTCGTCGCCCGGATTGCAGGTCGCCATCATGGCGTTGAAGAGGATCTGCTTGGCACCGTTGGCAACGAGAATTTCGTCGAGATCGTAATGGAGGTTGTTCTCGCGCAGGAATTTCTGCTGGATCGCTTTTCTCAGCGCGGGTTTGCCGTTCTGGGGAGGATATTTGGTATCCCCGCTTCGGGCAGCCTCAATAGCCGCTTCAATGACATGATCCGGGGTTGGAAAATCAGGCTCGCCGGAGGAGAGTCCTACAATTTTCAGTCCCTGGGATCGTAGTTCCGAAGCCTTGTCGGTCATTGCCGCTGAAGCGGAAACGGAGATTCCGTTCAGTCTGTCTGCGAAGCCGGGCATCCATTTTTACTCCAATGGGTGGATGGTCAAACAAACCAGAATTCTTCTTCTAAAGGCTTTGCAGAACGGTTTGATACCAAAGAAAAACCTTTGCCCCTATCCAATAAAGATATGAGCGCGATATTTGCTCAGGATATTACGGTTCCGGCACGGTCTGGGCTCAGTAATGCTTTCAGAACTTATTTCGCCAGCCGTGCCTGCCAGTTCCGAAATGCGGAGTCTGCATGGCGTTTCAATATTTGATGTAACCGGAAAAGCAGGCATGGATAATGCGGTGAATGACGGGCTGAAACGTCCGGCACATGATGGTGGTAACGGGGTATTCCGTACGGAAAGAGACCTTTTGGGCCCCCGGGAAATTCCTCAGAATGCCCGGTGGGGTGTGCATACCCTGCGGGCGCAGGAGAATTTCCCGATCAGTGGAATTCCTATCGGAGCCAATCCATTTCTTGTTAAAGGAATGGTTCTCGTCAAACTGGCTGCTGCCAGGACGAACAGCAGGCTCGGGGTTCTGGCGCCATGGCGGGCAGAGGCGATCGAGAGGGCTTCTCAGGAAATTCTCGATAATCCCGTTCTTTATGAAGAGTTTGTCGTTGATGTCATGCAGGGTGGAGCAGGGACCTCCACCAACATGAATGTCAACGAGGTCGTTGCAAATGTAGCACTGGAGCTGTTGGGGAAAGAGCGCGGTGATTACATCGTTCTGCATCCGAACGATCATGTGAACATGATGCAGTCCACGAATGATTCCTATCCAACCGGATTGCGTGTTGCGGCTCTTCTGTCCCTGGAACCGCTATTGGTGGCACTGACGGATCTGGCAAAAAGCCTGCGAGCCAAAAGTGCCGAATTCAGGGATGTCCTGAAGCTTGGACGCACCCAGTTGCGAGACGCGGTGCCCATGACGCTTGGCCAGGAATTCGGAGCGTTCAGCACCACGGTTCTGTCCGAAATTACCAATCTGAAAAATGTATCCGGGCAGTTGCTGTCGATTAATCTGGGTGGCACGGCAATCGGGACAGGTATCACTGCTCACCCTGAGTTCGGGCAGTTCGCAACGCAGGAATTAAGCCAGTTAACAGGCTATGAGTTCGAACGAGCTGCGGACCTGGTGGAAGCAACGTCTGATGTTGGTGCTTTTGTCAGTCTATCAGGTGCTCTGAAGCGGCTGTCCCTGAAGCTTTCAAAAATAGCGGGAGATCTTCGCCTGCTGTCCAGTGGGCCTTGGGCGGGGCTGGGAGAAATCTCTCTTCCTGCTGTGCAAGCTGGATCTTCCATTATGCCGGGAAAGGTTAATCCGGTTATTCCGGAGGCTGTCAGTCAGGTGGCTTATCTGGTGTGTGGGCATGATCTGACTGTCACCATGTGCGCAGAAGGTGGTCAGCTTCAGTTAAATCCTTTCGAGCCCATGATTGCACATTGTCTTCTCTCATCAACGCATTGTCTCACCAATGCTGTGACGGTTTTGGCGACGCGCTGTGTAGATGGCATTGAAGCTGATCGGGAGCATTGCCGATCCAATGTTGAAGGAAGTGCCAGCATTATTACCGCACTTGTTCCGCGGCTTGGATATGAGGTGTGTTCCAGGCTTGCAAAACGCGCTGCGGTTGAAAAAAGAAAAATACTCGACCTGCTTCTGGAAGAGGACCTGCTACCCTCAGAGGAGTTGGCGGAACTGCTGCGTCCGGAGCGCCTGACAGGTGCCGCTGCGAGAGTCTCGGCGGATAGCCTGCAGTCATAGTTCGTGGCAATGGGTCGAGATGAAAACAATATTGGCGGTCACCTTTACGAATACGCAACAATAATGGAAAGGCACCGGTCTGGTTGAGGAAACGCCACTTCATGATCCTCAGCCATCGCTGGTTGGCACACGCCACGGAGCAGCATCTGGGAAGGTTTTCCAGATGCAGTGCGCCGGCAGATCCCCCGCTGTGTTTACCGCCCGGTTCCAGGTGTTGTCGCCTGTAGAGATGGAGTAGCCGCCGATGAAAAAGCGCTTTCATATGACTGAGAAAAAACTGCTGCTGTGTACGACCCTGTGCCTGTTCGGTTTTTCTGCCAATGAAGCAGTCTCAGCAACGACGACGACTACGACCAAGCATGCCGGAAAGGCAGTCAAGGCTGCCAAGCCCGCTGTAGCTCCGAAGAAGCCGGCGATTCATGATATTGAAAACCACAAAAGCGAAGAGATCAGTGTTACGGTAGAGCGCCGTGTTGGTCGATCGGTTCTCTCGCCGTCCACTCCGGCCCACAGCACGACGCAGGTGACCGTGGTCAGCGGAACCCAGCTTGCTGCGACAGGTCAGAGCAACCTGATGCAGGCGCTTTCACAGCTCTCTCCATCGGTGACATCTCCACCAATGCCGGGCGGCGGTAATAACGGCTTCACGCAGACCATGCAGCTTCGCGGCCTTTCTGCCGATCAGACGCTGATCCTCGTCAACGGGCACAGACGGCATATTGGTGCCAACTTCAACGCTCTTGTTGGGCCGCAATGGGGATCTGAACCGGCTGATATCGCTCTTATTCCCATCAGCGCGGTCGATCATGTGGAAATCATTACGGAAGGCGCAACGGCGCTGTACGGTCAGGACGCGATGGCGGGTGCCGTCAATATCGTTCTGAAATCTGCAACACACGGCGGCTCCATCAATTTCAAGAACAGTGGCTTCTATGCCGGCGACGGGCAGAACATTGACGGTTCCGCCAATCTTGCTTTTGCCCTTGGAAAGCAGGGTGGTTATCTGGATCTGGCGGCCCAGGTCATGCATCAGCTCCCGGCTTCACGGAATGGCGATTACATCAATCCAAGCCGCGCTCCGAACGATTTCTACTATGCACTACCTAATGGCAGCGTAGATCCGCGTTCAAACAGAAGCCGTGATGTTCAGCGATCAAACTCGCTTTCAAAGCGCACGGCGGAAACGTTATCAGCCAACATGAGTGTTCCGCTAACGGAACATATTGACCTGTATTCGACGTCTACCTATGCGCACCGAAAAGTCTCCGTCGGGCAGACCTATCGTTCTGCAGCCGATGATCTGACGGTGACGTCGCTGTGGCCAGACGGAATGCAGCCTTATTACGACATGACCGAAAATGACTTTGAGGTCGATAATGGCTTCAAAGGTCACACATTCGGCTTTTCCTGGGACACATACGTCAATTACGGCAAAGACCTTCAGTCGTATGACATGCGTGACACGGATAATGCGTCTTACGGCGATGCCAGTAAGACCAAATTCTATACGGGTTCAGCCACAGCCAGCGAGTTGACTGCCGGCTTCCGGGCGTCCCGTAATTTCGATGTCGGTTTCCTGCCAAAGCCTGTCAATCTGGAATTCGGAGCAGAATATCGCCGTGATACATTCACACTTGGCGCAGGTGAGTATGAATCCTACGGGGATGGTGGAGTGCCGATCCTGACGGGGCCAGATGCAGGAATGACAGCGACGCCAGGTGCTGCGACCCATGCGGGTAATCCGGCGTCTGTGGCTGGAAAATACACCCGCGATGTTTATGACGGGCACGTCAATCTGGACTTCTTCGTGACCCGTAAGTGGGAATGGACTCTTGGCGGCCGAACTGTCGCTTATCACAACTATCCTGTTGTCACGACCGGCTCCATCGGAACGCGCTATAATTTCAATAAGAAATGGGCAATCCGCGCTAATATCAATACGGGTTACCGTCCGCCCACGCTTGGCCAGACCTATTATTACTACAGTTCCCCAAGCGCGACATACTCCACACTGTCGCTGCCAAATAACAGCCCGGCAGCGCGTTCGCTTGGTGCCGGCCCTCTCAAGGGAGAGTACTCCCGCAGCTACAGCATCGGTATTGATGCGACGCCGATCACCAACATGCACCTGACCGGCAACCTATATTACATTGCCATTAACGACAGGCTTGCCAGTACGCCGACCCTTGGCGGCTCTTACGTTGCCAGCACGCTGGCCGCAAATAATCTCGGAAATGCGACTTACGCATCCTACTATGCCAACCCGGTCAACACGAACACCTGGGGCGGCGATCTGGCGCTGGATTACACCTGGCGCACGCAGTGGTACGGAACATTCCGTTTTGGAATCGGTATTAACTTCTCCGATAACGAAATCCGCAGCTACAACAAGACGCCTGCTGTGCTGCAGGCTAATAATATTGCCTATTTCAACTCTTACGCTGTGGCCGAACTGCTCCATGCATCGCCCAAGAACCGCGAAAATCTGACCGTCAACTGGACGAAAGGCAAGTGGTCTGCAAAGGTCGAGGAACTGCGTTATGGCTCCTCCGTCTTCATTGCTGCCCCAAGCCTGACCACTAATCTGTGGACGGTTCAGAACCCGGCGATCATTACAAATCTTGAGGTCGGCTACAAGATCGTTCCCTGGTGGAATGTCACGATCGGCGCCAACAATGTGGGCAACAAATACCCGACCCGTGTAAAGGCAGCGTCTACCGCGTCCAGTTTCAACATGTACAAATACGCTGCATTCTCTCCTTACGGATATTTCGGTGGTATGTACTACGTCTCTACGTCCATGAATTTCTGAGCAGATTATAACCGAAAGGCCGCTAACATGCTCGCAACATCCGGACGTGTCATCATGGTTTCGGGGGCGTTCCGAGGAATTGGTGCAGCAGTCTGTACGCGCCTTCTGGAAGCGGGGTTTAAAGTAACAGGAGGGATGCGCTCTCCTGATACCGCGCTGGAGCATCCTAACTTCCTTCCATGCACCTATGACGCTGAATCTCTTGAAGCTGCGTCAAGCTGAGTACAGACGACGGTTGAGAATTTTGGTCGGATCGATGCGGTGGTCAACATCGCTGGGATCAATCCACGCGTCACTGTAGAGCACGGGGATGAAGACAAGCTCGACCAGATGTGGCGGGTGAAAGTGAAAGGCCCTTTACGCCTTGTTCGTGCGGCACTTCCCCATCTGAAGGCTATCGGAACTGGGCGTGTGATCAACCTGGCGTCGCTTGCCGGCAAGCGGGTGGGGACGAATGTCAGATATGCGATGACCAAGTTTGCGCTGGTGGCTCTGACGCACGGAATCAGGCAGGAGTTCTGGAATTACGGAATTCGGGCCTGTGCCGTGTGCCCTGGATATGTCGCAACCGACATGACAGCCCATGAAACGGAAGTGGCTGCGCCAGACATGACGCAGCCCGAAGATCTGGCGGAAATTGTCGAGACCGTTCTGCGACTGCCGAATTCAGCATCCCTGTCTTAAATTCTGATCAACTGCCGCAAGGAAGGGATGCTGTAGCCTCTGGGTCAAGTGACAGATGCACCATGCAGGTTCATTGTCTCTTCCCGCAGGATTTCGATGACGGCTGTTGCTGCGACAGAGTGCGTGGCGTCATCCTTCAGGCAGAGGGAAATCGGCGCAATGATCTCCGGCTCTGTCAGCGTGCGCACTGTAACGGGGAAGACGCGTTGCAGTTCAAGCGCCACCGGAAGCGGTAGAATTGTGATGCCCAGCCCTTCGGCGAGGGCCTCGCCCAATGTGGAAAGCGATTCGAGTTCGGCAATGATATGGGGGCTGAAACCGCAGTCCCGACAGGCTTTCTCAATACGGGCTCGAGGATAGGTTGAACGTACGGGGAGAAACATTTCCCTGTCCGCGAGCGCAGCCAGAGGAATGGCATCATTTCCTATAGGGAAAAACTCTTCCAGCCCGACGACGCACCATTGCTCTGTGGCAATGGTCTCAAAAGAAAGGCCCCGGATTGGTCCGACATCGTAAAGAACGGCGACATGCATCGCGTCTTTCATGATGAGCTCTGTCAAGGCAGGGCCAAAATGTTCCCTGATATGCAGAATGACATTTGGATATTTTTCCCGAACCTTCCGCAGGAGGGGAAGGGCGAGGGAGGTGGCGCTGCTGGAGGGCGCTAGCCCGACGCAGACTTCACCTGAAACAACAAGTTCCGGCTGAGAAACACTTCTGCGCGCTTCTGCCTCCTGCCGGAGCATGATGTGCGCATGATGGTACAAGGCGCGCCCGGCTGGTGTAAGGCTGACGCCCCGCGGACTGCGAATGAGGAGTTTCTGCCGGAATTCCCCCTCCAGGGCTACCATCTGTTGGCTCAGGGCGGGTTGAGCGATGTGGAGCAGACTGGCCGCACGCGTCACGCTTCCAACGTCCACAACCTTGATGAATGCCGCGAGACGCCTTGTGTCCATGGAGATCAGCCTAGCAGAACATGGGCAGGAACAATTTCACCGCCGCCACTTTCGATCTCTGACCTTATGACACGGGCCAGCTCTACGGAACCAGGTGTATCGCTGTGAACGAGAATGGACGAGGCTTTGATCTGGCGCGTTTCACCCTCGATCGTCGTGATGGTGCCGCTGTCCAGAAATTGACGAACCCTGTCCCGCAGTTGCGCATGATCGTGGATGACCGCGCCTTCGCGTCCGCGTGGAACCAGATTGCCTTTTACGTCATAAGCCCGGTCGGCCAGAAAGATTGGCAGAACCCGCAGACCTGCTTTTTCTGCTGCGCGGCCAACAGGCTGATCCGGCATGGAGAAGAAGATCAGGTTACGGTCCATCGTGGCAATGACCTTGGCAAGCCGCTCTGCGAGGGCTTCATCTGCATTGATCGCATTCCCAAAAGCTGCGTGGTACGACACATGCGTAACGCGGGCACCGTATCGGGACGCGACGCCCTGCAGGGCTCCGATCTGGTAGGCCAGAATGGTTTCCATTTCCTTGGGAGAAAGCTGCATGAAGCGGCGGCCAAAACCGGTCAGGTCCGGAAAGCCCGGATGTGCTCCGATGCCGACACCCCGTTCGATAGCCATGCGAACCGTGTGATCCATGATCGAAGGATCCCCGGCATGGAAGCCGCAGGCAATGTTCGCGGAGGAAATAACGTCCAGAAGGCCATCATCATCGGCCACTTTCCACCGGCCATATCCTTCACCGAGGTCCGAGTTCAGGTCGATCTTCATTCATTCCTCCTGGATGGGTTTCAGCCGTAATTCTTCAGTCATGACTTGGGATGAGCGTGAGAATGGTCGTTCCGTAGCCCGTCAGATCGCCGGTCTGTGTCAGAACCTCTGCAACCGTTCCGGCACAGGGCGCTGTCACGCTGATTTGCATGGGGCCAATCGAGAGAAGGGCAACAGTCTCCCCAGCAGTGACGGCGCTGCCCACAGGAGCCAGTGGCGCATCCTGCATGGGGCGCAGGAGCGACAGGACACCGAAATAGGGGCTCTTCACGGCAACAGGTTCATCCCCTTTGGGACGCGATGCGGGCCCCTGCAATGCCGTTGTTGCAGGAACGGAGACGGGGCTCAGAACGATTTTGAAAGAACGCTCCCCCGCAGTCACTTCCAGACTGTCCAGCCCCGCGTTTCGGAGCCAGCCGATGATCTGCGCTGTTTCACCCGCAGTCGGGATCTGGAATGACGCGAAGTCATTTTGCAGGGTCGTCATGATTCTTCGCGTGTCCTGAGCCAGTTCTCCAGGAAGTGGATGTCGACGCTGCCCTCACGGAAGGCAGGTTCGGCAACAATGTCCTGATGAAGGGAAAGGTTGGTCGTCACGCCCTCGACGCACATTTCGGCAAGGGCAATTTCCAGCCGTGCGAGAGCCTCTGCCCGGGTTTCCCCATGAACGATGATCTTTCCGATCATCGAGTCATAGTGAGGGGGAATAGTATAGCCCGCCGTGACATGCGTATCGACGCGCACACCCGGGCCACCCGGAAGATCCCATCTTGAGATGAGACCAGGAGAGGGGCGGAACGTCCGAGGGTCTTCCGCATTGATGCGACACTCGAAAGCATGCCCGCGTGTCAGGATGTCCTGCTGACGCAAATTCAGCTTTGCGCCGTGTGCGATACGAAGCTGCTCGCGGACAATGTCGATACCGGTTGTCTCTTCGGTAATCGGATGCTCAACCTGAACGCGTGTGTTCATTTCGATGAAGGCAAAGAGACCGTCTTCGTACAGGAACTCGAACGTGCCAGCGCCGCGATAGCCGATCCGGTGGCAGGCTTCGGCGCAGAGCGTTCCGATCCGGGCGATGTCTTCTGGCGGTATGTCGCGGGGTGGCGCTTCTTCCAGCACTTTTTGATGACTTCGCTGTAGAGAGCAGTCCCGTGCGCCAAGCCACAGGGCCGTTCCATGCGTATCGCAGAGCATCTGGATTTCGATGTGCCGCGGCTTCTGCATGAATTTTTCGAGGTAAAGGGTTCCGTTTCCGAAAGCCTGCCGTGCTTCATGGGCTGTCAGACTGACGGCTTCAGCCAGTTCGTTAGCAGACCAGACAACGCGCATGCCTTTGCCGCCGCCGCCGCCTGTTGCTTTCACAATCACCGGATAGCCCACGGAGTCCGCAATGGCCGCAACGTCTTCAATTGCTTCGGGGAGGGAACCATCAGACCCTGGAACGCAGGGCACACCCGCTTCAAGCATGGTCCGCTTGGCGGAAATCTTGTCACCCATGATACGGATGGATTGCGCGGTCGGGCCTACGAAAATCAGGCCCGCAGCCTCCACCGCTTCCGCAAAATCAGCATTTTCGGAAAGAAAGCCATAGCCGGGATGAATGGCAGTGGCACCCGTTACGCGTGCGGCCAGCAGAAGCCGTTCCTGATCAAGATAGCTCTTTGCAGCGGATGCAGGCCCGATGCAGAGTGCGATATCCGCTTCCTGAACATGGCGGCTCTCACGGTCAGCTTCTGAAAAGACCGCGACAGTTTCAAGTTTCAGGGCCCGACACGCACGCTGGATGCGCAGGGCGATTTCACCGCGATTGGCAATCAGCACACGGCCTGTGATCTGGAGCGCACTCATTGAAGGCGCAGGAGAGGTGCGCCAGCATCCACCTCCTCTCCATCTGAGGCCAACAGTTCCATGATAGTCCCAGAGGCGTCTGCCTCAATGGCACTGAAGACTTTCATTGATTCCATGAGGCCGACCTGCTGCCCTTTTTCAACCTTGTCTCCCACTGCGACAAAAGGGGGAGATCCAGGGGCCGGGCGTTGATGGAAAATGCCGTATGCCGGTGCGGAAATGATATGCTCGGACTGACGGACATCTTCCACAATCGTGGAAGAGGGGCCTGGTATGGCCTGAATGGCCGCCGGGCTCTGGTCCTGTGGAAGGGGAGCGGACGGCACGCCAACGGCTGGACTGCGGGAAAGGAGGATGTAAATTTCGCCATCCCTCAACTCCATCTCGGCAACATCGGAGCGGCTGGCAAGCTCAATCGCCTCCCGGATGCGGTCCATCCATGACATCATTCTTTGGGTGTCGTTCTTTTGGCGAAGTTCAGACCGCCCACGACCTGCATCGTTGGCAGGACTTCCATGAAGCTGACATTCATGCGCTGTGGAGCCGTTACGGCAAACGCAACGGAATTGGCGATGTCAATCGGAAGAAGAGAGTCGTATTCATCAAAGAACCGGCGCTTGGCTTCTTCCATATTGCCGATCAGGCGACCGAAGACTTCCGTTTCCACCCGGGCCGGGGAAATCTCCGTGACGCGAATATGAGATCCGTACATGTCACAGCGGAGCTGTTGGGACAGGGAATGTACGCCTGCCTTGGTCGCGTGATAGACGGTGTTGCCGCCCGCAAACGCATAATGACCAGCGATGGAGCTGATGTTAACGATATGGCCGCGATCACGCTCGACCATACCCGGCACAATCAGGTGCGTCAGTTGCAGAACGGCACGCAGATTGACGTCCACCAGACTGTCAATGTCTTCACGTGTTGTCTTGGCGATGTTGCCGGCGCGTGACTGGCCGGCGTTGTTCACGAGAACATCGAAGGGGATTTCCTGCGTGAGCTGTGCCAGAGCGTCATAATCCTCGACGCTGATGGCGTGGGGAATGCATCCCGTTTTCTCTGCCAGTTCAGCAAGGCGGCCGGCATCGCGCGCTATCGCATGAACTTCCAGACCACTGTCCCGAAGACGTGCGACAATGGCGGCTCCAATACCGGAGGATGCTCCTGTGACAAGTGCTGTACGGTAGGGAAAATCACTCATGATTGGCTGCCATCTGTTGCGGAGGAAGAGCTATTTGCTCTTTCATTCGGACATATCAATGTGCCTCTGAAAACATGATAATTCCGTAACGAAACCCGATCCAACAGAACTTCGGTCTTGGGTCATAAGAATGTGTTATGACCCAGCCTTTAGTGACCAGAGAAAAAAGAGAATTAGGCTTAGACGCAAGACCTATTAATTTGAGTGCGACCATCTGAGCCAACCTAGATGAGGAGGTGGAAACGATCGACCTGTTCTGGGTGACGGACGAACAGATGGATCGTTTGCGTCCTTTTTTCCCGAGGTCCACGGCGGACAACGCGTTGATGATCGCTGCGTGTTAAGCGGCATCATTTTTGTCAATCAGAATGGTTGGCGCTGTCGGGATGCTCACTGGGAATATGGGCCGCACAAGACGCTGCACACCCACTGCAAGCCTTGTGGCTCCATGGCGATCTTCGCCCGGAGGATGGAATGGCCTGTCTGTCGAAAAAGCAGAGCGCCAGATAGTTATAATTGATGCGACACATCTCAAGACACACCGCGCAGCTTCGGTCCTGCAGCTAAAACAGAGAATCTAGACTGCCTGATTAAACGCGTCAAAGCCAGCATAACACGACGCTTCACGAAGTTACCGACAAAAACGGATATCCTGTGAGCTTGTTCCCGACTTCGGGACAGATCAATGATTATACCGGTGCCGGTGCCGGTGCCGGTGCCGGTGCCGCTGCCCTGCTGGACAGCCTTCCTGCAGGGCAATGAGTGCTGGAAGAACGGGGTTATGATGCTGACTGATTCAGGGATGCACCGGAAGAAAAGGGAAGACCCTGCATTCCAAGACGGAGAGCCCACGGAAATCCTGTTAAATTCGACAGGCGGAAGTATAGACCCTGCAATCGCATTGAGATCATGTTTGCAAGATCAAAAGTGGCGGCGACTCGCGACTCGCTACGACAGATGCCCAACCGTCCTCTCCTGCGCCATCTGTCTCGCTGCAAACGCCATCTTCTGGTTATGAGCCCGCAGCCTAGTGACTACTACTTGGACTTCAGTGCCTCGATGAGCGAATAGACTGCCTTTACCCGGGCTTCATTCGGATAGTTTTTATTAGCCAGCACGACTATACCGATATTTTCACTGGGCACTACAGCAATATAGCCACCAAATCCGTTCGTCGATCCGGTCTTGTTCAGGAAAACGTTTTCCTGTGGGGCGAGGGGCGGGCTTAGCTTCTTTTCTGGGTGTGGTTTCATAATGAAATCATAGCCATTGCCCAGCGTTATCTTCTGTAGGTCGGTAGGCCAGGAATATTGCTCCCAGATCATATCCTGCGTGAAAAACGCGGTTCTGTATTGGCCTTGATGGGTTCTTCTAACTGCCTTACGCAATTCTTCCGAAGCCCTGCCTTGACCCATCTCTATGTCAAGGACCTTAAGCATGTCTTGAGCGCTCGATTTTACGTCATAGGCTTCTTCAGCCAACAAGCCAGAGGTCATCCGAATTGGTGCATTTGTCTTTCGGTCATATCCCCAAGCATAGTGCGCCACTTCTCTCTCCGGAACATCGATCCAAGTGTGTTGTAGTCCGAACGCCGGAAAAAGCACGTTTTCTACAGCATGCTTGTAGTTGGAGCCCTCCCGAATGGTGTGTTGCCAGGTCCATGAGAGTCAGTCGGTCGCCTATTGAGCAGGTATCCGCACAAACATAATGTGCCACTGTATCATCGAGAGCGAATTCACCGCGTTCTTCCGGCAGGGCTGCAAGCGTCACATTGAAAATTTTACTCATCGAACCGAGCTCAAATAAGGTATCTGGCGTGGCAAGGCGGTTATCGGCTCGTGATACTATCCCAGCGGCATAAAATTCATGTCGTCCGTCTCGGGTGATGCCGACCACAAGGCCGGGTATGTCGTATTCCTTCATCAAAGGTTGGAATGTATTGCGCGCCTGGTCAGCAAAACTATCAGCTTCTGCGGGCGATAAGCTTGAAGCAATCACGGTAATGGAAAGCATCACAATGTGTGCTCGCTTCATCATCTCTATGCTCCATATCTGGAATCTTCATGGGCTCGTGAGAGTACATAGCACCCTCGGGCAAACTTGTGGCGCTCCTTGACCACGCTAATCTCTCAGCCTGCAATATTATTGAACATGGCGATGGGGTTGATTCCCATATCACTTGAAAGCCGCGTTGCGGGCACCACGTTCCATTTCTGTCATTACGCGGTCGATGAGATAGCCTGGGCCTCAGCCATCTCATCATTTTTAGCTCTTGCCGCATTGAGACGCCTGTTCCTATGTTCTCTGAACTGTTGTGGCGACCATCGCTCCCCGACCTTGGCGTAACGGATTTTTCGCGAGCAAGGATAAAGGAGGCGGAACCCGGTCCGAATGGGTTTGAAGAGGAATTGCTCGGGTCGCCCGACTTGCGAACCTTTTCCCACAACAGCTTCAGCTTTTTCTGATAATCCATCTTGAACAGTGCCGCTGTTACAGCTCGATAGTGTCCGTCCTCTTGAATGAGGGAAGGACAGGGGAAGTGTACGACGACTTTAATCCAGTCTTTTCGTTCAGTGACACGATAAAAGAGAGATTTCTGTGACTCTGTATTGTCTAGGCGAATTTTCGACGCGTTATGGAGCGATTACGATTATCAGAGACCCTCGGGGTAGCTTATGAGAAGCTGCCGCGCCTGAATAACAGCTAATCGACGGCCAATGGCTCCATTGATCACGTCAGGCGCTACGGGCAAAAAGGTAGCGGCGAGACTGAGGAAGCTCATGAAAGACAGGGCAGTCTTGTAATAGCGCGTTGCGATACGGTGCATCTGCTTGAGCGTGTTGAACATTCGCTTCATGCGGTCGCGGTCTGGATAACGCTACCAGTCTGTTTTCTGCGGCGCACTTTGGCCTTTACGTGATGGAATACCCGGTCGGATCCCATGGATCAGTAAATCCGGGCGGTAGCTGTGGCTGTCATAGCCCCGATCGGCGAGCATGACCCTGAAGTTTGGAGCCCAAAGTGCCATCAGCGCATTTGCAGAAGCGAACCAATAACCGCCCATCCTGATCTGTCAGGTCGCCTCGTGCCATACCTGCCCTCTCTGCCTGTTACTCCACAGCCACAAAGTGAGTCAGATCCCAGACAGAGCGTATAGGAATTTTGTCAATAGAGCTTAGCCCCACTCGCGCGGACAAGAAGATACAAACCCTGCGTATCGCT
>NZ_JASGXC010000001.1:392420-469757 GCF_032913585.1 Gluconobacter sp. GP1 | reverse complement strand
TTTTTGTTCGTGGTTTGTTCTTGTTATTAATGGACACAAACCAGATGAACGAAAAGGGTAGAAGTGGCTACCCTTGGTCAATAAGGGTTACTAATGGTGAAGGTATCGTTGGCGGAGAGAGTGGGATTCGAACCCACGGTACGCTATTAACGTACACACGCTTTCCAAGCGTGCGCCTTAAGCCGCTCGGCCATCTCTCCTGTCGAGCGAGGTGGTGTTTACGAAAGGTCTGTTTGAAGATCAACCCCTTATGCGGGTTTTTTCGACGAATTGTTCAATTAATTTGTGAGATTTTTCACCCACGCGGCTTTCAACACCGGAAGACACATCAACAGCGGCCGCTGAACTGGCGTTAATAGCGTTTTGAACATTGGAAGGCGTCAGACCACCTGCCAGCATCCAACAGGCTGGAGCATTCCATTCCTGGGTCAGGGCCCAATCGAATGTGCGCCCCAGCCCGCCCGGACGGTCGTCTCCATCCTGCCGGGGGGCTTCAATGACATATCCGTCGACCTCGGCGCGAACAGGAAGATCCGAAGCAGACTTCACCCCGCGTGCCAACCAGACGGGAAGTCCAAATCGACTTCTGATCTCTTTTGCACGCTCAACTGAATCGTAAATCTGCAAAACATTGAGCGGCACTGTTTGCAGAGTGTGCTCAATTGTTTTGTCATCGGCTTTGACGAACAACCCGACACGAGAGGGCGTAAGACCGCCTGACACACTCTCATGCAGCCGGCGGGCCTGTTCCGGCAAAACGTATCGCGGTGATGCCGGATGAAAGACGAAGCCAACCCAGTCTACGCCTAAACTGGCGCAAAGCTGCATGGTCGCGACATCTCGCACACCGCAGATTTTAACTTTCGTCATACGCTCGCAAGCTCAGCCATAATAGCTGCCGCAGCTTTTGCAGGATTGGGCGAGCGCGTGATCGGGCGACCTACAACAATCCAGTCCGCTCCTGCTTTTGCTGCCTGAGTGGGCGTCATGATGCGCTTCTGGTCATTGGAGGCGCTACCCTCTGGCCGAATGCCGGGAACAACCAAAACCGGGTCATCGCCCAAAGCGTCTCGCAAAAGAGCAATCTCATGTGCTGAGCATACAAGGCCATCCGCACCGGCACGAATGGCCAGTTTGCCAAGACGCAGAACCTGTTCCCGTGGCGTAGCCTCAACGCCGGTTTCTCTAAGTCCAGCTTCATCCATGCTCGTCAGAACAGTTACGGCTAGCAGTTTGGGGCGCTTTTCGTCATTCGGAAAAGCCTGTTCCAAGGCTTCGCGGGACCGTGAGATCATCTCGGTGCCCCCACAGGCGTGAATTGTCGTCAGGGCAGGGCGCAATGGCGCCAATGCAGACAGTCCCGAAGCTACAGTATTGGGAATATCATGCAGTTTGAGGTCCAGAAACAACTCATGCCCGGCAGACACGGACTTCACGGCATCCAGACCACAGGCATACGTAAATTCGAGGCCAAGCTTGATGGCGTCAACAGCATGCCCAAGACTTGAAGACCACTCTTCTGCCTGCGTTCGACTATTTGTATCAAAAGCGGCAATCAGCCGGGTGCGCTTGGTCATGGGTGAAGTCAGATCCGGTTTTCAGGTGAGGACACTGTTGTCGTGGCAGCAACAGGCGGTGTCTGGAGGCGATCAAGGCGCTGGTGCAGCTCAACAAGCTGGCTTTCCAGAGTGCGGACGTGCGCTTCAGAGCGACGAGCTCGGGAGCGTTGACGAAATTCACCCACCCAGCCCGTGAGAAACCCGAAGATCAGCCCCACGACACCGATGCCCAGCGCGAGCGTACCCACGGACAGATGCCAGCCAAAAGAAATCAGCCAGATCGGCTCAAGATCCGTGTTGCTCAGGGCGAATACGATCAGTACGGCCAGAAAGATTACAATAAAAAGAAGTCTCAGCATAGGAATGTCCTATTCGTGCTGCCCGTGAGGCAAGAACCGCACCACGGGAGGATTGATTTCCTGTCAGCACTCATGATGTGCTTGCGTCTGGAACATAACCAAGCACCGATGCTGACGTTCCTTTAAGGCGATAACATTCTCAGCGCCTCACTGAAAGGGAGAGCTGTGTCCGAAGTCATCCCCCTCCGCCCGACACTTCCAAAAGCTGATCTTCTCTGGGCTGTCATTGCTTCACAGGGAAAGCGCAAAGTCGTCGCAGATATTCATCTATCCCAGAAGGCCGCTGAGGCCGACTGCCAGTGGCGCATGGCTCAGGTCAGGACCTACTCGCGATTTCTTATCAGTGAGCAGCAACCACCGCCTGTGTATCACATAGAGCGCATACGCCGGGCCGAATTACCCAAAAGATGGGCGCCGTTGCCAGCTTTGGGAATGCTACGTGGCAGGTTCATTTGAGATCAGCAGAAAGTGTTGCCGGGTAGCCAAAATGCCGCCCTCATGACACAAGACTATTTCAGACATGTTGCTGCGCTTTCAGACGACTACGCAGGACACCGTGCATAGCTTACAAGGTAAGGTCAGGATGAACGATCACGATCACGCAGACACACTTCAGGGCGCTTCGGGCGTTTCTGCAAGCCCGGCTGCTGCCCCTACACTCGTCCTTGGCTCTCAATACCTTCGCACACTGTCCATCGACGTACAGAATACGCCTGACATCTATCGCGATATTTCAGGCGAGCCCCATATCGGCATGACAGTCGACGTGACAGCCCGACAGCTTCCGGGAGGGCACCCGAATTTCGAAGTCACGCTGGTGATCCGTGCTCAGGGCCTGGACGCCCCGCAGTCCGCCACACACAATGCCCGTACGCTTTATGAACTTCAGATCGCTTATGCGGGTCTCTTTGCGCTTTCCGGTCTGGTCACACAGGCAGATGTCGAACCTCTGCTGCTGGTCAATGCTCCTGGGTATCTGTTCCCGTCCGCAAGAATGATCCTGCTTAATACGATCCGGGAAGCAGGCTTCCCTGTGGGCAATATCCAACCGATCAACTTCCATGATCTCTGGCAAAGCCGCCGCACTCAACAGAACTGAAATACTGCTGGCACTGAAGTAAGAGTTTCGCGCAGAGGAAACGGTCCGCATGAGCCTGAAAGACTACATCCTAGCTTCCCCGGCTTTTTCCGGTAGCCGTCCCCCCGTGTGGGGACGCTTTGACGCGGAGTGGTACCGGACACGCTATGCTCACGTTCTGCGCGAAGAAAAGCTTCTGAGCGATGACGGTCTGCCGCTGAACCTCAGCAATGAGGCGATGGAAACTCACTGGCTTGAAAAAGGCGCCAGCAAAGGCCTTTCACCGAACCGGTTCTTTGATGAAGAATGGTATCTCCGTCAAAATCCGGACGTTCGAGACGGGATCAGTTACGGCGTCTTCAGCTGTGGCTTTCTGCACTATTGTGAAAGTGGCTTTCGCAGCCGCTCGCCGCACTGGCTGTTTTCAGAAACGGACTACTTTAGCCGCAATCCAGACGTCAGTTTGCCTGTCCTGATCTCTCAGGGGTTCAGCAACGGGTATGATCATTACCTGACCGACGGCGAACACGAGCACAGACAGGCACATCCCTTTTTTGAAACCTCCGTCTTCCGGATGGCGAGCCTGAGTCGAGGCTTGTCATACGATTACGGAAAGGGAGACTTTCGGCAGTTCCTGATGTCATCTGAAGCAGGTCTGTGCCGTAGTTCCTGGTATTTCGACCCGGAGTGGTATCTCGCTACATATCCCGATGTCGCAAAAGCAGTAGAGCAGGGCCTCTTTCTCAACGCTCTTCATCACTACCTGACAAACTCAAATCCCGTCGCGTACAGTCCGAACCAATGGTTCAGCGAAGCGCACTATGCTCAGCTGTATCCAGATGTCGCCGCGATCGTAGCGGACGGTGGCTTCCGGAACGGGTACGAGCATTTCATCCGGTTTGGCGCACGTGAAATGCGTGTCCCGCAAACGGGGGTAGATCTCCAGGCGTTTGCTCACCACCCTGGCGTTCAACGAAAACTCAGGGAACGGCATTTCAGAGATATTTTTGCGCTCTGGGTGCAATCACAGAGCGCTCTGGGTGTAGAAGAAGACATCCCGGATGCCACCGCACAGCAGTACCAGAATCTGGACCTACGACGCGCCGAAACACTTATTCCGTCCATCGTCAGAGCTCCCCTCGATTTCCGCCTTATTCGCCCGGCGGAAGTCAGTGTCATCATCCCGGTGGCTAACCAGTTTCTGGACACGCTTTCCAGTCTGGCAGCCCTGCATGCCAACGGCGCAGGCACTCTCGATGTCATTATCGTTGACGCCGGATCAACGGATGAGACGGCGCAGATCGAGCGTTTCGTCAAAGGGATCCGCGTTTTGCGTCCGTCGTTCCGCGCAAGCAGCAGCGAACAGGTCAATCTGGGCGTAGAAGCAGCGCGCGCTCCCATCGTGCTCCTAATAGAACCGGGAACGCAGCCCTTTCCGGGCACTATTAGAGCCGCGCTTCAGGCCTTTAAGACACCTGATATCTGGGCCGTTGGTGGACAGTCCCTCGGTCTCGATGGGCGCGTGCTGGAAGCTGGAACAGTCGTATGGCGTGATGCCTCTACGCTGCGCTTTGGCACCGGCGCCAAGGCAAACGAACCCACGATCGGGTTCTGCCGTCAGGTAGACGCCATTTCGGTTGGCATGCTGTTTTGTCGGCGGCAGAAACTCGCAGAATGCGGCAGCATTGATCAGAATTGCATCGGCTCGGAAGCACGACTGCTTTCCCTCTGCCTGGCCTTGCGTCAACATGGCGGAAAAATCGTTTATGACCCGTCGATCCTTGATCGAACCAGACCACCAACCGCACTTCCAGCCGATTTCCTGACACGCAATCAGAACTGGTTGCGGCGGCGCTTCTCGTCCCTTCTTTCCAGACACCCCATGCAGGGCAGTTCACTGTTCAAGGCACGTTTTGCATCTGGCGTGCCAACCGTTCTTTTTCTGTGCGACAGACTGCCACATCGCTCGCTAGGGTCTCCCCATCTACGACGGCAGGATCTTGTTCTCGCACTAAGCCAGAAGGGGCACCACGTTACGGTCTTTCCAATCGACGGAGACGTCACGGATACTGTAACGACCGCTCTGGATTTTCCGGCCGACATCGAAATCATGAACGACAGCGATATTACCGAGCTGTCTGACTTCCTGCGCGACCGCAGCGGATCTTTTGACATGATCTGGGTAAGTGGCAGCAGCGCGCTTCGACGTACCGCTACAGTTCTTCGCGCACATGCCGCTACCCTGCCTGAACTGAACATCGTTCTGGACCTGGATGGAACAGGCGCAGAAGAGACCTATCTTCGCAAACGGGTCGGGGCGGTTGATGATCGTGAGCAGATGCTCGATGACCTCGATCAGGAACTTGTAGATGCCTGGATGTGTCAGGTCCTGGTCACCAGCCATGAGGCGGAAGCAGACAGTCTCCGTCAACTTGGCTACGGCAATGTCCGGCAGTTGGACCAACTGCCAGTTACCTCTCTCGCGAGTACGCCGGGTTTCAGTGAACGTGCCGGCATTCTGTTTGCCTTACCCGTACTTGATGCTGGAAATGCAGTACATGACGGCCTGAACTGGTTCATGCTCGACGTTATTCAGAAACTTGAGGGACGGCTTCCGCCAGACGCAACAGTTCTTATCGCCGGACAGATAGGGGACGATGTCGATTTGACACCCTACACACGTGCCTCGCTTGTCGTGCCGTTACCATCCGTTGTGAATATGAGCGCTCTGTACCGTTCTCGCCGTATCCTGGTTGATCCATCACGCGTCATGAGTGCCTCTGCCAAGGAAATTCTTGAAGCCGCGGCGGCAGGCTTACCGGCAGTACTGACAGAAACAACACGAGCCCAGTTGAATTGGGAAGATGGGAAAGATTGCGTATCTGGCGGTTTCTGTGATCCTGACAGGTTTGCTGATGCAATCGTGCGCCTGTATCAGGATCAGGCTCTTTGGAACGAAATCAGCAATCAGTCTCGTCACGCAGTCTCCGAGGCGTCGAAAGCAATCCGCTTCGATCAGCAGCTCAATGCCATTCTGGCATTGGCAAGCGGCCAAGACGCTTTGCCGCCTCAAACTCATCCGCCACGCATGATCCGGCAAAACAAACCTGCAGGCCCCATTGCACCTGCTCCGATCCGGCTGCAACCCCGTAAAATATCTGACATCCCGACACCAGCGCCAATCCCTGATGACGAAGATCACGGTGACGTAGCGTCGGCAAAAACACTCGCCCCGCGCGTCGGAATTTCATTACCGCTTTCGGAACTTTGACCTAATGACGACCACTTCTCACACCTCCGCTCTGGATGCTGTCCTCTCACATATCGACGCGACGCTTGATGCCTCTGTCGAGCGGCTTTTCAGCCTCCTGAGAATTCCAAGCATCTCCACACAGCCATCACACGCTGCAGATTGCCGGAAAGCAGCGGAGTGGCTTCAGGCTGATATGGCAAATATGGGTCTCACCGCGGATATACGTGAAGTTCGCTGGGCCGCCCCCGGGCACCCGATGGTCGTGGCTCATGATACTACCCAGGCAGGCAAGCCGCATGTCCTGTTCTACGGCCATTATGACGTGCAGCCGACTGACCCGGAAAATCTCTGGAAGGCACCTCCCTTCGAACCAAGGCTTGTGGAAGAACCGTCTGGACGCAAGGTCATCGTGGCACGTGGGGCGAGCGATGATAAAGGTCAGGTAATGACCTTCCTTGAGGCTTGCCGGGCGTGGAAAACTGTCCACGGTTCCATCCCGGTGCAGGTTAGTGTTCTCCTGGAAGGCGAGGAAGAGTGCGGCGGAAGCAATCTCCTGCCATTCCTTCAGGAGAACGCTGTCGAGCTGAAGGCCGATGTCGCCCTGGTATGCGACACGTCGATGGCCGACCGACAGACCCCCGGCATTACGACCTCACTCCGAGGCATGATGGCGGAGGAAATCATCATCGAATGTGCCTCTCATGACCTGCATTCAGGCATCTATGGCAACGCCGCAGCCAATCCTATTGCCCTGTTGTGTCAGATTCTGGCTTCACTTCGCGATGCTGACGGACGTGTAACACTTCCTGGGTTCTACGACGGCATTCAGGACCCATCCCCAGAGACACGCGCACAATGGAAAACACTGTTTCCAGATGATGCAGCCTTGCTGGAAGAAGCTGGACTATCCGTCGCGGCCGGGGAAAAGGGCTATACCGCCATTGAGCAGACCTGGTGCCGCCCAAGTTGCGAAATTAACGGTATTTCTGGCGGATACGAAGGCGAGGGCTTCAAGACAGTCCTTCCCGCAAAAGCAATGGCGAAAGTGTCCTTCCGGCTTGTGCCGGGGCAGGACCCGGACAAAATCCGCGAAGCCTTCCGCGCGCATGTGAATGCTGCCCTGCCAGCAGACGCCAAGGTTACATTTACGGCGCATGGCGGCTCACCAGGCTTTGAAGTCTCCCGTGACAGTCGCTTTCTTGCTCCCACACTGAAAGCTCTAACTGACGAATGGGGCATCCCTGCAGCTACGATCGGCTGCGGTGGGTCCATCCCAGTGGCTGGCGAAGTACGGGACGCGTTAGGACTGGATGCGCTCATGGTCGGCTTTGCACAGTCTGATGACCGCATTCACTCTCCCAATGAGCAATATGGCCTAGACTCTTTCCACAAAGGTGTGAGGTCCTGGGCGCGTATCATCGCTTCCCTCGCAGACGCAGGCTGACATGAACGCTCCGATTGCCCTGACCCTCGGTGATCCGGCTGGGATAGGGCCGGAGCTGGCCGCCCTGGCTTGGACGGCCCTGCGAGAAACGGGGCCAACTTTCTTCTGGCTTGGTGACCCAGCGCTTCTCAACGACGCGATACCCTTCAAGCTGATTGAAAGGCCGGAAGATGCTCAAGACGTGTTTTCCGATGCCTTGCCTGTTGTACCAGTTGAATGTTTGGCTCCCGTCGTCCCTGGAAAGCCGGATTCACGAAATGCCGCCGCAGTCATTGCGAGCATTGAACAGGCCGTACGATATGTTCAGAGCGGGCAGGCGGCAGGCCTCACGACCAACCCGATTGCCAAGCATATTCTGGCCTCAGCAGGATTTTCCTTTCCTGGGCACACAGAATTTCTGGCAGCGCTCTGTCATTGCGATGGGCAGGAAGTCATGATGCTGGCATCCCCTCATCTGAGGGTTGTGCCTGTGACGATCCATGTGTCTCTGCGCCAGGCAATCGAGAGCCTGACCACCGAGCGGATTGTTGCGGTCACGCTCGCCACGCACAAGGCTTTACAGAGTGACTTTGGTATCACTCAGCCGCGCCTGGCGATCGCTGGCCTAAACCCCCATGCTGGCGAAGAGGGCATGATGGGCACGGAAGAAAAAACCATCATCGGCCCAGCTATAGCCATATTGAAGTCCCAAGGACTGACCGTAATGGGTCCGTTCCCACCAGACACAATGTTCAGCGCAACAGCGAGGCCGGGCTATGACGCAGCGATCTGTATGTATCATGATCAGGCGCTTATTCCCCTGAAAACGCTTGATATGGCTGAGGGCGTGAACGTCACCATTGGCTTGCCGATTATCAGGACGTCTCCAGATCACGGCACTGCCTTCGATATTGCGGGCCCGGTAGGACGTTCAGACAGTCAGGTTGATCCATCCAGCCTTCTCGCAGCACTCAGACTGGCAGATTCCATGTCCCGTCATAAAAAGGGAGACAACCGATGATTCGTCTTGGTGTTAATATCGATCATGTTGCCACCCTGCGAAACGCCCGCGGCGATGCATACCCAGACCCTGTAGAAGCCGCAAAGCTTGCCCTTAAATGGGGAGGAGACGGCATTACAGCGCATCTTCGGGAAGATCGTCGACACATCCGTGATGCAGACATGCCGCGCCTCAAAGCACTCGCAGCACCGTTGAATTTCGAGATGGCAGCAACGCAGGAAATGGTTCGGATCGCTTGCCTGTTGAAGCCGCACGCATGCTGTCTGGTTCCGGAAAAACGTACGGAAGTGACGACAGAAGGCGGTCTGGACGTCGCAGGCCATCGCGAAGTGCTGGCCCCGCGGATTGCGCGCCTGAAAGACGCGGGTATCCGGGTCTCTCTGTTCATTGATCCGGATCAGCGCCAGATCGAAGCTTCGGCGGAGCTTGGCGCAGCGGTTGTGGAGCTTCACACAGGCGCTTATGCCCACAACAAGCCTGGAGAACTTGAGCGCCTTCAGCATGCTGCCGGAATCGTCACAGACTGCGGACTTGAACTCCATGCCGGTCACGGTCTGACTTATGACAACGTGACGTCTGTAGCCAAACTTCCAGGACTAGCTGAGCTGAATATTGGGCATTTCCTGATCAGCCAGGCTGTTTTCGATGGTCTCGGTCCAGCCGTTCGTAAAATGAAATATCTGATCAACTGCCCATAAAAAAAAGCCGGGATAAATCCCGGCTTTTTCGTTCTTACTTGGCTGGCTGAATAACCGACTGTGTTTTGTCATCGGTGAATTTCGGCACATATTTTCCGGACTGGTCGGAGTATGTGGCCGAGGTGCTCTGTGCCGGTGTTGCCGGTGGGTGGAAGGCCGAGACCGGACCGAATGGACCTGCATTTACGCGATGCATCGTCGACTCTCTCTGGCGGGCACAGCCACGGGTGATGATGGAGCATATACCGTCAGTGCCGATATATTCGTCGTCATTTCCCGTATAATGCACTTCGGAAACACGATCATGGTCCAGTCGAAGGACCATACGGCAAGTTGTGCCGCCGCCGCCAAAAGCAGACTGATAAATGCTGATAATGGACTGTGCAGGAATCAGACCTGAATCAGAAGAAATGGTAGGTGTGCTCTGCGTACCATCATACTGCCAGATCTCTGTCGTATCGTTCAGCTTCTTCGTGCTTCCCGGGAGACCAGCGCAGGCCTGGAGATCGTAGCCGGTCATGCCGACCATCTCGAACTGGGCCTTATGAGCGTTACGGGAATCAAAATAACCGCATCCGGAAAGAGCTGCCGTTGTGGCGAGAGCTCCGAGTGTACGGAAGAGGAAGGGGCGCATTCTGTCTCCTTTGCGCGGGGTCAGGATGGACTGCCCTAAACCAATCCGGACAGGACCGAATGGACAGGGCAAAATAGAAAGAGCCCGATTTCTACAACACGAAACCCATTCAGGGTAGGGGAGACGGGTTCCTTTAAGGGTAACGATGAGCTACAGGGCAAGACCTTGCCAAACACAGGAGTGCCACTCATGGCCGATATGACCCTTTCCGAAGTGACACGCCTTCAAACGACGCTGCAGCGTCTTCTGGGATCGCCGAAGCTCGCAGTCGTTAAGCCTGCACGTAAGGGAATGAGTGTTGAACTCGCCGTTTCAGGCGAAGTTATCGGCACGGTTCATCGTGACGAAGATGAAGGCGAAGTCTCATACGCCATTCACATCACAGTTCTTGAGGAAGATCTTCCTCCGGCCTGAACAGCCCTTATTTAGGGCCGAGGGGCAGACTGCGGTAATTCAAATCGCGTGATTTTCCAGCCCCAGTGCTCGAACTTCATGTGCAGAACGAACGGCGTCTGCCCGGGCTGGTCAACTTGTGCCTCAAATTTGTTCAGGCTTACGAAATGAGCATGCAGGCCACCAAGCACTGGCCAGCCCCCTCCCGAAGAATAACCGGAAGAACCTGCTGGCATCAGTTGATGCGCCGTTGACATGAGGGTCGTGGGAGAAAGCTCTGTATCGATGGCATTCGATATGGCATTGCCCGCAAATGAACTCCCAAAATCCGGAAGATCATCGTCTGACGCAGGGACGGGCGGTCTGAACTGCTCCTTGAGAGAATGCGTCAGGGAACTCCAGTCCACATGCGGAATCAATCTGGCGGGATTGTTGCCCTTCATGGCACGGTCTATGTCCCACAGCGCCAGAAACGGAGAAACAGCGTAAGCTGCCAGCACCGCACCGGCTGTAACACCCAGTCCCTGTCGGGCTCGGTATGATATTTTCCAGAAAGAATTTTTCACGCTCAAGCCTCCGCACAGGCCCTGAAAATCAGGGGAAGGTGGACATCCGTGAATCTAACGTCTTTCCGTCTGAAAAGTCAGCAATTATCTTGTACTGATGAACCTTGATTTTTCTGATGCCGAACTTGAGAGATATTCCCGTCATATTCTGCTTCCGCAGGTAGGCGCCACGGGGCAGGCTCGGGTCAGGCAGGCCTCGGTCCTGATTGTTGGGGCAGGAGGGCTAGGGGCTCCTCTGGCGCAGCAACTGGCCGCCTCGGGTGTCGGGCATATTGGCCTGATGGATCACGATCATCTGGAGCTGAGCAACCTTCAGCGTCAGGTTCTCTACACAACACAGGACATTGGTCGCCCTAAAGCTGAAGCTGGCGCAGAACGGCTTGCAGCGCTCAATCCGTTATCTCGCGTCACGGCGTACTGCACCCGTGCAACAGCAGAGACGCTGGACGAGCTTGTTCCGCACTACGACCTCATTTGCGACGGCACTGACAATTTTGAGACACGCCTTGCTGTCTCAGATGCCTGCGTAAAATATGGCCGAACACTTGTCTCTGGCGCCGTTCAGGGATTTTCCGGGCAATTGGCCGTTTTCAGACCTCAGACTGGCGGCCCCTGCTATCGCTGCCTCTTCCCCGAAGCCGCCCAGACCGAGGCCCCGACATGTGGCCAATCTGGAGTGCTCGGTGCGGCAACAGGCGTCATGGGGAGTTTGATGGCTGTTGAAGTAATGCGGGAGCTTATGCAGCTTGAAGGGCGGAATGAAACACGCCTCATGATCTGGGATGCTCTAGGCGCAACCATGCGGAGTTTTGCTCTGGCCCGGGATCCCTCCTGTCCAGTCCACACCGACAACGAAAGCACACCGGCGTGAAACCTCCTGTTTTTCTGACGCTGGCAGACGATTCCTGGCAACGCGCGCACTATGCTTTTATCGTCGCTGCTGGAATGCTCTCCCTGGGGCGTGCAGTTACAATTTTTGCTGGCGGCAAAAGTGTTCACGCACTGGCGAAAGACTGGTCAGGTCTCGCAGGCATTATTCCTGATGATGAACTCGCCGCTCGTGGTGTGCCGGGTTTCCGTGAGTTGCGGGACGCCTTGATCGAATTCGATGTGACACTGATGGCATGTGAAACAGGTTTGGCTCTCGCCGGCCTCAAACCAGATGCCCTTGTCGAAACCGTTTCTGTCCGGGGTATCGTAACCTTTCTGGAGCAGGCGGGAGACCGCCCGATCACAGCACTATGAGTTTCCACATACGGACAATTCGGAAGTTTTGTGATTTGGTGACTTGCCGAAACCCTTCACCCTTGGCAGGGATGCGGTCATGAGAACGCTTGTCACCCCTCTGTCCCGAACACTGCGCTGCCGTCAGTTTCTGCTGGCTGTCACGACTGGCACAGCTTTGCTGGCCATTCACCCCGCAGAAGCGCGCCATCACAAGCATGAGCACACGGCTAAAGCCGACGCCACTGCCGCTGCCAAGACGGCCCATGCGAAAAAGAAATCGGCAAAAGCCAAAAATGATAGTGCAGGGGCCGTCAAAACGACTCATCACGCATCGCATCACGGTTCGGGCAAGCATATCGCGCCTGTAGCGGCGGCCGGAGGCGGGGCGGCAGCAGCCGCTGCGGCCGCGAGCCAGCCTGCAACCGCAGCGGCAACGCCAGATGTTCCGCCCACGGACCCGACCGATAAAGGGAGCAACACAGGGCTGCCTCTCCCCAGATACGCAGCCCTGCGTGCAGACAAGGTCTATATGCGGCGTGGCCCGGGCGATCGCTATCCCATCGACTGGGTTTATCATCGCCGTGGTCTCCCTGTTCAGATTGAGCGTGAATTCGATGTCTGGCGACTTGTCGAAGACTCCGACGGCCAGAAGGGATGGGTCCATCAGGCAACGCTGTACGGCAGCCGAACTTTCGTCATTCCGGGCTTGCCGCCTGAAGGCGTGAAAGCTCAGACGGGAGAGGCTTCCGCCAAGGACGGAGACCACATTGGCCGCGCAGATGCACGCGTTCTGGGTCACGTCGAGACGCAGGATGAAGCCCGCGCGCATAAAAGTGATGTTCTCCTCATGAGCCATCCGGAGGAAGACAGTAGCGTGGTTGCTGTCCTCCAGCCGGGAACCGTGGGCAACATCAAAGCCTGCCCACAAAGTTCTCAATGGTGCCACGTGGTCGTCAAAGGCTACGAGGGATGGCTGCCACGTCGTCTGTTCTGGGGACTTCTCCCAGGAGAGACGATTCAATCCAACTGATTTTTCTTGCGAGGACGCCAACACATGACATCCAGCTCCCATCATCGCCGTACGCGGATCGTCGCAACTCTTGGCCCGGCATCGTCCTCGCCTGAGATGATCTTTGCTCTGGCTGAAGCAGGGGTAAATGTCTTCCGTCTCAACTTCTCCCACGGCGCCCATGAAGACCACGGCGAGCGTCATGCGGCGATCCGGGCAGCAGAAGCGAAAGTTGGTCGACCACTCGCCATTCTTGCCGATCTTCAAGGGCCGAAACTGCGCGTAGGTGTTTTCGAAAATGGTCCGGTTATCCTCGAAGAAGGAAAGCCGTTCCGTTTGGATCTGGACAGAACACCCGGCACGGTAGACCGCGTCTGCCTGCCACACCCAGAAATCATTTCTGCCGCCAAGCCAGGCAGCCACCTCCTGCTCGATGACGGCAAGCTCAAGCTGCGCGTTGTCAACGTCATTGAAGGTGCTCTGGAAACGGAAGTTGTCATTGGCGGCAAGCTGTCTGAACGCAAGGGCGTAAATGTCCCTGACGTGACGCTTCCTATTCCGGCTTTGACCGAGAAAGATCGCAAGGACTTTGACTTCGCGCTTTCTCTGGGTGTGGATTTCATTGCGCTCTCTTTCGTACAGCGCCCGGAAGACGTCGAAGAAGCACGCAATATTGCCAAGGGCCGCGCAGCAATTGTGACGAAGCTCGAAAAGCCACAGGCAATGGATGACCTGGAGCGGATCGTTCGTCTTTCAGACGCGATCATGGTGGCGCGTGGCGATCTTGGTGTTGAACTGCCTCCGGAAGAAGTTCCAGTCGCACAGAAGCGCGCCATTGCTGAAGCGCGTCGTCAGTGCCGTCCGGTTATCGTGGCGACGCAGATGCTGGAAAGCATGATCGAAAGCCCAACGCCAACACGCGCCGAAGTTTCCGACGTATCCAACGCTGTCTATGATGGCGCCGATGCTGTGATGCTCTCGGCTGAAAGTGCTGCTGGTAAATATCCGATCGAAGCAGTGTCCATCATGGCGCGCATTGCGTCTCGTGTTGAGCAGGACGTCGAATGGCGTCTGCGCATGGACCGCTCCCGCCCGAAGCCGGAAGGAACGGTTCAGGACGCGATTGTTCAGGCCGCCTGGCAGGTTAGCACCGCGCTGAATGCCCGGACCATTGGCGTTCGGACACAAGGCGGTGGTGGCGCCCTGCGCATGGCTCGTGAGCGTCCTCACTGCCCGATCCTGGCCGTCACACCTCATCAGGAGGTGGCTCGCCGTCTCTGTGTTGTGTGGGGTGTCTTCCCTCAGGTCGTAGAGAAAGAGCACATTGCTCAGAGCATTGAGGAACTGGCTGCTCCGACGGCTGCCATGGCACTGTCCATGAAGCTTTGTCGCAGCGGCGACCACGTTATCGTTCTGGCGGGGCTTCCTTACGGCGTGGCTGGAAGCACAAATACGCTTCGGATCACAACAGCCTGATTTTAAAACATTTTCCCTTCCTGCTATTTTTCAGGAAGGGAAAATATCAAGCCTGTCGATTTTCGATCAGTGTCCGCCGGATTGCTCGACCTCGTTCAATCCGGCTCGTAATCGCTTCCTCATCCCCTTCACGTATCGCCTGTGCCATACCCTGGGCATCCGCAACAAAACGATCCAGCGTCTCTAACAAGACGTCCTTGTTAGCGATGAAGATGTCTCGCCACATGACGGGATCAGAAGCCGCGATACGTGTGAAATCACGAAAACCCGATGCGGCATAATCGAGAACGGCTGCGCGGATTTCTTCGGAAAGATTATCCGCCGTATCGCAGATCGTAAAAGCCAGCAGATGGGGAAGGTGACTCACCATGGCGCAGATACGGTCATGCTTGTCATCAGGAAGAATTTTTGTGCGAGCGCCACAAAGCTCCCACAGCTTCTGGATCTTTCCTATAGCAAGCTCATTTGCGCCCTCTGGCGGCACGAGCAGCGACCAGCGGTTCTCAAAAAGCGTCGCAAAACCAGCATCAGGCCCTGAGTGCTCGGTTCCAGCCATAGGGTGACCCGGAACATAATCTACACCCGCAGGCAGGAGAGCCTGTATCGTAGGACCGAGTTTTCCACGTACAGATGCAACATCCGTGAGGATTGCTCCCGGTCGCATGTGAGGCAGAATAGCGCGCGCTGTCGCTTCTACTGCACCGACGGGAACACAGATCATCACGCAGTCAGCCTGTGCTGCCAACGCCATATCGTCTGTAACAACGTCTGCAAATCCAAGCTCGCGGACGCGATCAAGAACGGCAGGATTAATATCAGCCGCGATCAGCGTATCCGCTAGCGTGCCCATTTCTTTCCCCCGCCGCAGGACAGAGGAACCGATCAAACCGGGCCCAATAACTGCCAGAGAACGGAAAAGGGGCATCACAGAACGCGCGGCGCGGTTGCGAAAGCGGCGTCGTCCTCTTTTTCAACTTTTTGATGAGAGGATCCGTCTTTCCCCACAGACCCAGCCATCGCAGACGTTCTGGCCTTTTTCAGGACCGACGTAACGGTGTCTTCAGGAGCGCCGGCAAGAGTAGCCCGTTCTTTGCGAAGACGATTCATCTCTACAGCCTGCCATCCAAGAAGAACGGGAATGCCGATCAGGATATCACGCCCACGGCGGAGCAGAGACAGGCTGAGGGAGATCTGTGAGTCTATTCCGAAGATCAGGCCAAGCGCCACATAGGCGGCTTCCTGTACACCAAGTGCCGCCGGAACAAGGAAGCCTGCTGACATGATCCCGCACACCACGCCTTCAATGGCGAGAGCAGACAAAAACCCGATGTGAGCGCCTAACAGCTCCAGAGCCGTCCATGTGGCGGCTGCACCACCAACCCAGCAACTGAAATGGACGATCGCGCCCAGCATAATGCGATCCGGGCGGCCCCACAGCGATTCCAGCCGCGCCTGAAAGATGTCTGTATTGCCGATCAGGCTCTCTCGCCAGTCAGAGGCGATATGACGCCCGAAGAACATGGCGGCCTTGCGTACCATCGATCCGCCGCGGTGCTGGGTCCAGATGAAACCGGCAATGCCCAGAGAGAGCAGCACCATGCCACCCATCAGAGGCCAAATAAACCGCGCGGCTCCCTGATGACCAACGAGGCAGAGAATCGCAACAAGAATGAAGGCGATCTGCCCCAAAACCTCTGTTGTGATGTCGACCAGATTGGCCGCCACACCTTCTGGCCAGTGAAGGTCTTCACCATCAACGTCCCGAGCTTGATGCCCGGCCAGGGTTGCTCGAACGCCGAGAACCATTCCCCCTAGCTGGGAAAAGGGAAGGCAGGCACCGGCTGCATCGCGGACAAATCGTGCGCCGGTCAATCGTGCCAGACCGATCTGCGGTACGGCTGCCTTCCAGGCGAGGCCGAGACCGACATCCAGAACAAGCTGGATCAGCACCAGAAGCAAGAAACCTCCGACGCCAACTTTTCCAAGAGCTTCCATGACTGGCTGGATGCCTGCCTTGGCGGCAATGAATGTGAAAAGAGCCACACCCAGAAGGGAGAGAATAATAGGGAGAGTTTTTTTCAACGTCTTCGTCACATACCGTTCGCAACACGCTCTAACCCACAGCTCTGCAATATTCCAGCCTTGCAGACGCTTTCCCCCGAAAGCCACCGGCAGTATGGTAGCCGAAAAATTTCAACCTGTTGCTGATGAGCCGAGGAGAAGATTGCCACCATGAACGATGTCACACTCGTTACAGGGGCTACCGGGTTCGTTGGTTCTGCTGTTGCCCGCGTACTCCGGGAACGTGGGCACCGCCTGCGTTTGTTCGTTCGGGAAAACTCGGACCGTTCCAACATTGCAGAGCTCGACGCGGAACTTGCCATCGGGGATCTGTCTGATCCGACGACCCTTCCTGCCGCTCTCAAAGGTGTGAAGATCCTTTTTCACGTCGCCGCCGACTACCGACTCTGGGTCCCGGACCCTTCAGTCATGATGAAAGCGAACGTGGACGGCACACGGAACCTGATGCTCGCAGCCCTTGAGGCCGGGGTAGAAAAGATCGTTTACTGCTCTTCCGTAGCAGCGCTTGGCCTAAGCAAAGACGGCACACCTGCTGACGAGGAAACATACGTCACAGAAAGCAGTGTCATCGGCACGTACAAACTGTCCAAGTATCGTGCGGAACAGGAAGTGCTGAAGCTGGTCCGGGAAAAAGGTCTGCCAGCGATTATCGTCAATCCGTCAACGCCAATTGGTCCGCGCGATATCAAGCCAACCCCCACGGGGCAGATGATTCTTGACTGCGCCTCCGGCCGGATGCCGGCATACGTCGAGACCGGATTGAACATCGTTCACGTGGACGATGTCGCAGAAGGCCATGTTCTGGCTCTGGAACGCGGAAAAATTGGCGAAAAATATATTCTCGGTGGCGAGAACATGATGCTGGGAGATCTCTTCAGGCTCACCAGCGAAATTGCCTGCGTCAAGCCGCCTCGGGTCAAGCTCAAGCAATCCTGGCTCTATCCAGTCGCGGTCGTCTCTGAATGGCTCGCACGAGGATTCGGGATTGAGCCCCGCGTGACACGTGAAACACTCGCCATGTCCCGGAAGCTCATGTTCTTCTCATCGCTCAAGGCTCAACGAGAACTGGGCTATGCGCCGCGCCCTGCACGGGATGCGATCGCGGATGCGATTTCATGGTTCCGCCTGCATGGACGTATGAAATAATGCTGTTTGGAAGCGCACTTACCAGTCTTGGGGCTTGGATTTATCTTTCACTCTTCCATGGAAAATTCTGGCAGGGTGGCCCAACTCTCAAAGCAGGTTCGTCGCCCCCGTGCGCCCCGGATGTTGCAATCGTGGTGCCGGCGCGTGACGAAGCTGAGTCTATCCAGTCGTGCCTGACATCTCTTCTGCAGCAGGACTACGACGGCAAACTTTCTGTCATTCTCGTAGATGACAACAGCACGGACGGAACGGGAGATCTGGCACGCGCCGTTCCCGATCCTCATAACCGGCTTATTGTTCTCACTGGTGCCCCACGACCACCCGGATGGAGTGGCAAGCTGTGGGCAGTTAACCAGGGCGCCCAAAAGGCCCTGAACCATATTGGGCCTTACGGCTATATTCTGTTTACCGATGCCGACATCATGCATGCGCCCCAGCACTTGGCCACCCTTCTGGCCAAGGCGCGTGAAGACGATCTCGACATGGTTTCAGAGATGGTTGCCCTTAACTGCGAAAGTTCAGCCGAGCGGTTTCTTGTTCCGGCTTTCGTCTATTTCTTCGCCATGCTCTATCCGTTTGCATGGACGGCCAGTGAACGGTCGCGCATTGCAGGAGCAGCAGGGGGAACAATCCTTCTCCGTCGACGCGCTCTGGAGAGGATCGGTGGCATCGAAGCCATCCGGGGCGCACTGATTGATGACTGCACGCTCGCAGCGCATGTCAAACGATCGGGTGGCCGGCTCTATCTGGGGCATAGCGAACTTGCATGGTCAGTTCGTCCCTATCGCGGAGCCAAAGACATCTGGGAAATGATTGCCCGGACAGCTTACGTCCAGCTTCGCCAGTCTCCCTTGCTGTTGCTGGCGACCATTCTGGGAATGACGCTGATCTGGCTTCTCCCTGTCGGTCTGGCACTTTTTGGCAAGGGGCGTACGAGGAAAGTCGGACTTCTGACCTATCTCGTGTCTTGCGCAACCTTTCTGCCAACTTTGAAGCGGTTCGGTCTTCCACTATGGCGGGCATTACCGCTGCCATTCGTTGCGGCTTTTTATATGGCTGCCACCGTTGGTTCTGCCATAGACCACCATAGAGGCGTCGGCGTACGCTGGAAAAATCGTTCCTATACGGATGAGGCATCGTGACAGAAGACATCTGGGGGACGAAAGACGTCACCTCCGCCAAAGGCAAAACTGACGAAAATTTCCCCGTCGGCTCTCTACTGATTTCACGGCGCCTGCGCCCATATGTTCACACATATTACAATTTCGCCCGCGTCGCCGATGACATGGTGGACACTCCCGACCTGACGCCGCAGCAGAAAATTGCGCGGCTGAAAGGGATGGCTGCCGTCATTCGCGGAGAAATCCAGGCGCCTCAAAGAGCAGATGCACAGACAGCCGTAAAATTAAGAGAGGTGCTCCTCAAAACAGGCGTTCCGCTTGAGACGGCAACGGATCTTCTTGAAGCATTCTGTATGGATGCAGAAAAGACACGCTATGAGAGCTGGCAGGAACTCCTGCATTACTGCCGGTATTCGGCCAACCCGGTTGGACGCTTTCTTCTGCTGCTGCACGCAGAAGGGCAGGAGACCCTAGCGCCATCAGACGCTCTATGCTCCGCGTTGCAGGTCATCAACCATCTTCAAGATGCGTCTGAAGATC
Organism: Gluconobacter sp. GP1; assembly: GCF_032913585.1. Lineage (NCBI taxonomy): Bacteria > Pseudomonadati > Pseudomonadota > Alphaproteobacteria > Acetobacterales > Acetobacteraceae > Gluconobacter > Gluconobacter sp. GP1. The sequence goes on along the minus strand of NZ_JASGXC010000001.1, from coordinate 450,172 downwards.
TGAAAACGCTGGATCGATGCTACATCCCGCTTCCCTGGCTCGAAGAAGAAGGCGTTACGATCGACGATCTTCGGCTTGTTCGAAGCAAACCAGGTCTGCGCCGCGTTTTTGATAGAATGCTGGATGGCGTAGACACGCTGAATCGCGAAGCCCGCGGACTACCGATGCTGATCAAGGATCGCCGGATGCGGCTTGAAGCTGCTGTTATCGTAGAGCTGTCGCATATTCTGACGCGCAAACTAAGGCGTCAGGACCCTGTCGCAGAACGTGTGTCCCTTACGAAATCAGACGGCGTAAAGGCATTGCTTCTGGCTATGCGCTACTTTCCGTCGAACTAACTAAGATGAGGGAAGGCCTCAGGCCTTCCCTCAGGCACATCAGCCGATAATACGGTCGAGCGCTGCACAGAACTTTTTCATGTCGCTCATGGAGCCAACCGTAATACGGGAGGCATTCGGCCAGATCGGCCAGGAGCGACCAATGATAATGTTTTCCTTCAGGAAAGCATCCTTGATCGGTGCAGCAGGGCGCTTCCAGTCAATAACGAACATATTCGCATCAGAAGGAATGAAGCTGATGCCCTTCTTCTGGAGGTGCTCATAGGTCATGGCGCGTGCCGCATCCATCTCACGACGGCGTGCCGCAATATCCGACGCCATGGTCAGGCTCTTCGTACCGCAAATGACCGCAGGGATCGGCAGCATGTGAGTCTGGTTCACGCCATCATAGCGCATCATCTTCTCATGCAGGGCCGGAGGAGCCATGCTGAAGCCAAGTCGCAGGCCAGCCATTGCGAACATCTTCGAGAAGGTCCGCAGAACCACTACATCGCGTCCTTCAGCAACGAGCGAAACGGCACTCGGGGCGTCAGAGAAATGGATGTAGGCTTCATCAACCAGAACAATGGAGTCTTTCGGCTTGTTCGCAACGAGCCAGCGAATATCTTCCAGCGGGGTGATGGTGCCGGTCGGATTGTTCGGTGAGCAGATGTAGTAGACGCCGGCATTCGGATTAGCCTTCAGCATCGCCTTCACATCGGTCTTATAACCGTTCGATGCGTCCAGCGGCACCTTGGCCAGCGGAATCTTGAGCCACTCAGAAGCCACCCATCCGGCTTCGTAGCTTGGGTCAGCTGTAACCAGACCACGCGTCGGGGAACAGAACGTCACGATCGTACGACAGAGCGGGTCAGACGAGCCGCCCCATGGCAGAATGCAATTTTCTGGGACGTTGTCGATCTTGGCGGCTGTGCGGATCAGATCTTCGCGGGTATGGCCGCTCGGATCATACCGGTTTCCCTCGAAAACGGCAGCGGCACCCGCTTTGGCAGCGGCTGGAAAAGGACCTGTCCAGCATTCATTGCTGCCGATGCGGACCATCTTGGTGACATCACCGGGCGGCAGCGCGGTGAGGGGGGAAGCCTCCGCACGCCCAACAAGGGACCGAACTGCCATGCCTGCACTCATCAGTGCAGCCACGCGGCCCAGACTACGACGGGAATAACCGCGTGAGAGAAGATCGTCTTTTGCTTCAGGGGACAGGCAGTCGGTCATGCTCGGCTCACGCTCCTAGTGTGTCTGAAAACATACTAGAAACGAAACGATCTGTCTGTCAAAGCCCGAAATGAAATCGGATTTCAGTATTCCGGTTTCTGTTTATCCACGGGGATAGAGGTCGGCTTCCCCTCAACGCCCGCATAGGTCAGCAGAAGAACGGTCGGGACATCTCCTGACACACCACGATGCACATCATTCACTGACTCCGCAAAGGCCTCGCCCTGATGAAAGGTTCTGGTTTTGCCACTCTCACGGTCTTCAATTTTCAGCGTTCCCTGCAGGACATAACCAGCGTTTGGAAATGGATGGACGTGCCAGGGCAGGGCCGTGTGAGGCGGAATGGTGAGCCGGATCATACTCAGTTCTGGCTGAGATGTGGAATACGGCGTGTAGGTTACTCCGTTCCAGGAATGGGATGCGTTCAGCAGGTGATCAGCATGGGCGGTGGCTGTCGACGATTCTGCATGGGCTACTGAACCCGCAGTCAGGCAGGACAGAAGGATCAGAGACAAACGGAAATTCATCGGATACTCCTTTGGGCAGAGTGTTGCCATTTGGCATCATACAAACGTATGGCAACCCATTCCGTTCGTGTCGGCTTTGTGACATCCCGGTTTGGGGCTAGAACGCAGAATTTCTGAAACAGAACAGGTGACAGACATGGTTTTCAGCAGGGCGCGTGCTTTTTCTGGTCTTCCCTGCGCGCAGGCCGATCTTGACCATGTTGCGCACATTGTCACAGCCTCCGGGACGTCTTTTGCCAGAGGTATGAAGGTCTTACCGGCTGCAAGACGGCAGGCCATGTTTGCAATCTATGCGTTCTGCCGGCAGGTCGACGACATTGCGGATGGTGACACAAACGTCGCTGACCCCGCACAGGCCCTGCAGGAATGGCATGAACGTATAGACCGCCTGTATCAGGGGGAAACGCAGGACGCACTCGATCGTGTTCTTGTGGCAGCAATTTTCCGGTTCCAGCTCCAAGCCAAGGATTTTCACGCTGTTATTGACGGGATGGCCATGGACTGCGGTGCCCCGATTGTTGCACCTGACGAGAAAACCTTGGATCTGTACTGCGATCGCGTTGCGTCAGCCGTAGGTCGCCTCTCGGTTCGTGCCTTCGGGGACTCTTCCTCTGCGGCTGACCGTGTGTCCAAACATCTGGGGCGGGCCCTTCAGCTTACCAACATTCTGCGCGACATTGCTGAAGATGCAACACGGGACCGGCTGTACCTTCCGTCAGAACTGCTGGAACGCTTCAACGTACCCACCAATCCAAAAGAAGCTCTATACGCACACGGCCTGGATGATGTGGCACGTATCCTGAGCCGCCGCGCTCATGATCATTTCCGAGAAGCGCGCCGCGCAATGAAAGAATGCGACAGCACCGCCATGCGTCCAGCACGCATGATGGCAGCGTCTTATGAGCCAGTCCTGAACGCACTCGAAAAGCGTGGATGGAAAAATCCAGAGCTTTCTCCGAAAGTCAGTAAGGGCTGGAGGGCAGTCCGCGCTCTGGCGGCATACGTGAAGTAAGCCCGATGAGCCACGTTCATATTATTGGCGGAGGCCTGTCCGGCCTGTCTGCTGCCGTAGAACTTGCCGCCCAGGCCCAGGTCACGATCTATGAAGCAGGCCCTGCCTGTGGCGGACGCGCACGCTCTTTTCATGACCGCACGCTCGATACCCTGATCGACAACGGCAACCACCTGCTGCTGTCGGCCAACGGCCTGACATTCCGGTATCTGGATATTCTCGGCGCCCGTCACACACTGGCAGGCCCCGGCATTCCAATCTTTCCTTACTATGATCTGGCAGAAGATCTGGCTTGGACCCTACGCCTTTCAAAAGGAAAAGTCCCATTCTGGGCATTACCTGGCGGTCGCCGCGTTCCAGGCATGAAGCTTTCCGAACTGGCATCCCTCGGGCGTTTCCTGAAGGCTGGTGACACGACCGTTGTGGAAGAATGCCTAAAACCCGGTCAGTTGAGCCGACGCCTCCTGGAGCCTTTCGCCATTTCGGTTCTGAACACAGACCTGCACACTGGTAGTGCACTGTTGTTGGGAAACGTCATCCGGAAGTCTCTGGCACAAGGCGGTATGGCCTGCTGCCCCTGGTTCCCAAAAATTGGCCTCTCTGAAACACTGGTCGACCCAGCGATTTCATACCTGAACCGGTATCATGCGACGGTCCGCACGGGCGTCCGTGTTAGTACCATCATCAGAGAGAATGGTCGCGCGACTGCCATTGAGACGACGGAAGGCCGCATTGAGCTTGGACCGGAAGACCACGTCATTGTCGCTACACCCGCTCCGGTCACCCAGAACCTGTTGCCAGAATTGGTTGTGCCAGACGCGTTCGAGAGCATTGCAAACGCGCATTTCAAACTTGCTGCGCCCGTAGAGGCGAGGGGCGTCGTCGCTCAGGCAGGTTTTGTAGGTCTCGTGGGTGGTATTTCGGAGTGGATCTTTCTGAAAGGCGACGTCCTTTCCGTCACGGTCAGCGCCGCTAATCGCTACGCAGATCGGGACAGCAACGAGATGCTCGCCACCATCTGGTCTGAAATCCGACGCGCTCTTGATCCTATCCTGCCTCAGCCACTCCCGGTCGCGATGCCACCTGCTCGGCTGCTACGGGAAAAACGCGCAACATTCGCCGCGACACCAGAGCAAAACCGCCGTCGCCCCAAAGCGAAAACAGACACCGCCAATATGGCGCTGGCGGGAGACTGGACGGATACGGGGCTTCCCTCAACAATCGAAGGGGCCATTCAATCCGGGCTGGCAGCTGTCAGCGCTCTGGGTTTCCGTTCTGCGGTGAAAAACACGGAAACGTGATGAGTGCTCTCCAAACCATGGCTGTAACACAACTCCCGATAATGAGGGCTGCATGTCCCGTGAGACCTGAACAATGCTGATCTATCCTGATGAAAAGGAGGACCGTGTGAGCGAGACCCTTTCCCACAAGCCTGTCGACGCCGAAAACGTCAACCGTGCCATTGAGGGGGCCCACGCCGCTCTGGGCAATCGCCAGAAAGACGACGGACACTGGGTTTTTGAACTTGAGGCAGACGCGACCATTCCTGCCGAATATGTTCTGCTAGAGCATTATCTTGATCGTATTGATCAGGAAAAGCAGGACAAGATCGGCGTTTATCTCCGCCGTATCCAGGGCGAACATGGGGGTTGGCCGCTTTATTTTGGTGGCGGCTTTGACTTGTCCGCAAGTGTAAAAGCTTACTTCGCGCTCAAGGCCATCGGGGACAGTATAGACGCGCCACATATGCGTCGCGCCCGCGAAGCCATCCTGGACCACGGCGGGGCCGCCCGGTCCAATGTGTTCACACGCATCCAGCTTGCCCTGTATGGTGAAGTGCCCTGGGATGCCACGCCTGTCATGCCGGTCGAGCTCATGCTGCTCCCGCGGAAGGCGTTCTTCTCAGTCTGGAACATGTCGTACTGGTCACGATGTGTGCTGGCGCCGATGCTGGCAGTGGGGGCCATGAAGCCTACTGCCATCAATCCGCGTGGCATTCATATTCAGGAACTGTTCGTCAAACCACCTGAGCTGGTCAAGGACTGGATCCGAGGCCCATACCGCTCAATCTGGGGACGGGCTTTCAAACATCTGGACTCTGCGCTTCGGCCTGTCCTGCCGCTCATCCCTAACCGCATCCATGAGAAGGCCATCAAGGCTGCCATCAGCTTTATCGAACCACGCCTGAGTCGTGGCGGCCTTGGGGCGATTTACCCTGCCATGGCCAACGTGGTCATGATGTATCGCGCGCTTGGCGTTCCCGACAGCGATCCGCGCGTGGTCACGGCATGGGAGTCCATTCAGGACCTTCTTGTTCAAAAAGAAGACGAAATTTACTGCCAGCCCTGCGTCTCACCTGTGTGGGATACAGGACTGTCAGGGCTTGCCATGATGGAAGCGGCATCCGGTGCTCATCCCACCAAACGGGACGAAACCATCGCGAAGCTCAAGAAAAGTGCTGAATGGCTACGGGACCGCCAGATCCTGGATGTCAAAGGAGACTGGGCAGTCAACGCGCCCAATCTACGTCCGGGTGGTTGGGCTTTCCAGTACGAAAACGATTACTACCCGGATGTGGATGACACGGCTGTTGTCGGTATGCTTCTGCATCGTGTTGATCCTGAAGAGAACCGTGAAGCCATTGAACGCGCACGGGAATGGATCATTGGAATGCAAAGCACCAATGGTGGGTGGGGCGCGTTCGACATCGATAATGATCTCGAAATGCTGAACCATATTCCGTTCTCGGATCATGGCGCGCTTCTGGACCCACCAACTGCCGATGTGTCCGCACGGTGCATTTCTTTCCTGTGTCAGCTTGGCCATCCGGAAGACCGGCCAGTCATCGACAAGGCACTGGATTACCTTCGCAAAGAGCAGGAAAAAGAAGGCTGCTGGTTCGGTCGCTGGGGCACGAACTATATCTACGGCACTTGGTCTGTTCTCTGCGCCCTGAACATTGCGGGCATCTCCTATGATGATCCGATGGTGAAGCGCGCCGTCACATGGCTGGAAGACGTTCAGCGTGCAGATGGCGGATGGGGCGAAGATTGCGCAACCTATGAAGGCGCGCCTCCAGGCACATACAAGGAGAGCCTGCCGTCACAGACCGCCTGGGCTGTTCTCGCGCTGATGGCTGTGGGCCGCCGTGATAGTGAAGCCGTCAAGCGTGGCATCAACTTCCTGACATCAAAGCAGGATGATAACGGCGAATGGCAGGAAGACGCCTATAACGCTGTTGGCTTCCCGAAGGTATTTTACCTCCGCTATCACGGCTACAAGCAGTTCTTCCCGCTTCAGGCTCTGTCGCGTTACCGCAATCTGGGAACCAGCAACACCGGTCGCGTGGAATACGGTTTCTGATGCTCGGCATTCTAGTGGGAATGAAGCAGGAAGCGCGCATCATTCGCCGCTTCCTGCCGGACGCACCGATTGCTTTGAGCAACGCTACAGCATCAGGCGCTGTGGCTGGAGCCGAGAGGCTTCTGCGCGCTGGGGCAACACGTCTGCTATCCTTCGGCTGCGCTGGCGGACTGTCAACCAGCGTAAAACCGGGCACGATCATCGTGGCGGATCATGTTGTCATGACTGGTACAAGTTATGAGGCCGATGCGGGTCTGAGCAGGCAGTTCGGAGCAGAGCATGCCCGCCAAGGACGCATTCTTCATAGCGACAGCCTCATCGAAACCGCGGAAGAAAAATCCCGTCTCTACAAGGCCACGGGCTGCATCGCTGTCGATATGGAAAGCGGCGCAATAGCCAGAACCGGCAAGCCGTTTGCCGTCCTTCGTGTCGTCTGCGACGATTCATCACGAAACTTACCGCCAGCTGCACGGGATGGCCTCAAGGATGGCGCCATCCATCTTGGCGGATTGTTGTCCTCTCTCGTCAGGCAGCCATCGCAGATTCCTGCGCTCATCGAGCTGGGCAAGGATGCTGCCATGGCTCAGAAAGCAATGGCCTTATTTCTGGAAGCCCATCCGCCGCAGCTGTGAGAAAACTCTAGCTCCCGCAAAAGTCGCCAGAACGCCTCCGGGCACCAGCCAAGGGAAGGCGATGGGATGACCTCCAATCCTGACCATCGCCAGACCGACCAAAACAACAACGGCCGTCAGAAAACCGGCAATCCCATTTGCCTCATTTCGTGAATGTCCGACAATAGCCAGCAAAAACACCCCAAGCGTCGCACCATAGCTGTAAGATGCGATTGAAAGCCCGAATACGACGGCAGAGCCAGTCGGGTGAGAGAAAGACAGCGCGGTCACAACAAGCAGAACGGCCCAGAAACAGGTCGCCGTCCGCAGGGACAGCGTCTTCTTCGGAAAAAAATCGCTTTTTGTCGCGGCTGCCATTGAATTCATGGCGCTGGAAAGAGATCCCATTGTCGCAGCCAGAATGCCAGCTACGAGCAGTCCGCGCAGAATAGGGGGCAATGTCAGAACAAACTGCGGGAAGAGTGCATCTGGAGCACCATGATAATCAGGCCAAAGTGCTCTCAACCCCACCCCAACAAATGAGAGCAGGGCGAACAGCAACGCCACGACGAACACACTTCCAATCATCGCTGCCCGCGCGCCTTTGAGCGTCTTTGCGGCGAGGCAACGCTGAAGCATGAGTTGGTCTGTACCGTGTGAGGCAAGGGAAAGAATTGCGCCGCCGACAACAGCTCCGGCTACGGAAAAAGGATTCGTGAAGGCTGGCAATCCCGCGGTAAACATGGGAGCTACATGAAAAATATCAGTCCCTGAGCGGCTGAACAGCACGACCCCACACGCGACACTGCCGCCGAGATAAAGAAGCAATTGAAGCGTGTCGGACCAGACGACAGCTTTCAGACCGCCCGCCAGCGTGTAAGCCAGCGTGAGAATGACAATCCCCATGAGCAGGACAATATCCGGAATGGGATAGCCGATACTCGCACACAAAAGGGAAACCGGAATCATGCCGGCGTACAAACGCACACCTTCGGCAAGAAGGCGGGTTAGCAGGAAGGTGCCAGACACCAGCTTCTGAAGACGCGTTCCGAACCGCTGACCGACATACCGATAGATGGATGTCGCCCCCCGCTCATGCAGAGGCAAAAACCACCAGGCAACAGCCACGCGTCCGAGCAGATACCCGACTGCCAGCCCCAGAAAAACATATCCGTGCAGGTATGCAACGCCAGGAACACTGACGATCGTCAATGTGGATGTCTCGGTTGCAACTAACGAGAGGCAGATAGCCCAGGGCGGAAGATCTTTATGAGGTTGCCGCGCCAGAGTGAGCGCAAAAAGCGGCAACGACACGAGGTAAAGCAGGATGACAGTAAGGCTCTGGATCATCCTGTCCGTTCTGTAGGTGGAACGTGATCCGGTCAAGCACCGGAACTGACGAGCGCCTTTAAAAAAGCGCTCGTCAGTTCAACGATCAGCCTTCGTCGCTTAGTCGCTCAGGGCGGAAACCCGTGGCAATGACGTAAAGTTCGCTTGATTCCTTGCGGGAAGCAGGTGGCTTGACATGCTTGACCGAAGAGAAGGCTCTCTTCATGGACTCAAGCATCTGTTTTTCAGAACCACCCTGAAAGACCTTGGCCACGAAACTCCCACCTTCAGCCAGTACCTGAACTGCAAAATCCAGCGCACCCTCTGCCAGTCCCATAATCCGCATGTGATCTGTCGCAGCATGGCCAGTTGTGTTGGGAGCCATATCAGACATGACAAGATCTGCTGGGCCGCCGAGAATTTCTTTCAGGCGATCAGGCATTTCCGGATCAGTGAAATCCCCTTCAATGATCTCGGCACCGCTGACAGGATCGACAGGGAGGAGGTCCACGCCTGCGATGTTGCCAGCACCACGTTTGACTGCAACCTGAGACCAGCCGCCTGGGGCCGCTCCCAGATCGATGACGCGCGCACCTGGCTTGATGATGTGAAACCGATCATCGATTTCGATAAGCTTAAAGGCTGCACGTGAACGCCAGCCCTGTTTACGGGCTGCCGCGACATAGGGATCGTTGAGCTGCCGGTTCAACCAGCGCTGCTGTGCCGTGGTGCGCCCACGAGCTGTTCTGAGGGTGACGACCTTATTACGGGCCGTCTGTGAAGTAGAGGCGTCCTGAGTAGCGTCAGCTGCACCTGGTGCGGCAGCACTCTTGAGAGCTTTTCCAGGGATGCGCTTGGGTCCCGTATCCTTTTTGGAAGAACCGGAGCGGGATCTGGGCGGCTTCATATCGTGGCGTAATTCCCGAGAGGGCCCCTCGAACGGGGCGTTACATGTCGATGGGTCCTGCGGCGTTCTCTAGTGAAACGCTGACCATGATCGCGGGCCATACGCAGCAGCATGCCATCACGCAACCCCCGATCGGCAATCGTGACCTCTTCTATAGGCCATGTCCGATGAATTGCCTCGAAAATTGCACATCCGGGAAGAACATACTTTACGCGATCCTGTCCGACACAGGGATGCATCGCCAAATGATCGCGCGAAAGGCTACGAAGCGTATCGATGGCACTTCGCATGATTTGCCCCGGCAAAGTCAGGCCATCAATCGCCGCGCGATTATAACGGGGCAGGGCCAAAGCGACACCGGCAAGGGTCGTGACAGTACCAGACGTACCCAGCAGGCACGCATTTCCCTGTGCAACTTCACGGCGGATGCGGTGAACATTCTCAAAACCTACAAGGTGGCTCTGCACATGAGAAACCATCTCTTCATAGGAAGAGCCATGGCCTTCACCGAACATCTCCTGAAGCGTGATGACACCCACAGGCATGCTGGTTGTGCCAATCAGTGTCTGAGACTTACGCTCCTGATCAACACGCACCCATGCCACTTCAGTGGAGCCACCACCAATATCAAACAGAACGCCACGTTCGGATTGAGAAGGTGGCCGTGACGGCATCCGGAAGAGGGGAGAACAGCTCTCCAGCGCGAGCTCTGCTTCCTCACGCGCCGTAATAATATCGATAGTCAGGCCGATTTCACTCTGCACACGCTCAAGGAACTCGCGACCATTCACGGCGCGACGGCAGGCTTCGGTGGCCACAGCGCGAACGTGGGAGAGGGGCCACTGCCGCATGCGCTCGACGCAAATGCGCAGGGCATCAAGCGCGCGTGTCATAGACTCTTCAGCCAGTCGCCCGCTGACACGCAGACCTTCCCCTAACCGGACAGACCTGTTGAAACTGTCCACGACCCGAAACCCATTCGGTGTGCCTGCGGCAATCATCAGCCGACAGTTATTCGTTCCAAGATCAATGGCCCCAAAGAACGGACCGGCCTGACGGGCACCAGACGCGCGAATTTGCGCCTGACCTGAAAGCCCTTGCTCCGTTCCTTGCCTCATCATCTTGTTTAGGCTCCCGATTTTGCCCGTGCTGGGACCTTGAATATGCAGCATGAGACGGGAAAACGTCTTACCGCAAGAAAAATATCAGTTTTTTCAAAAAAAGTGGAAAGACCCCCTTGCGTCACTCAGCCGTGATGGGTAAACACCCACTCACCGCTTGGGAGATAGTTTAGCGGTAGAACTACCGGCTCTGACCCGGTCAGCCCTGGTTCGAATCCAGGTCTCCCAGCCAACAAATTCCTTAAAATCTACCGCAAAAAAAGAGACTTCCCCTCCAGGGGGGAATTAGTCTATGAGGACCCGCCAACGGCCGGCTGGGCCTCTTGGCCCCCGGTTCAGACTTCAAGCGTCCCACGACGCATGACCAACGGGGGCCAGCGGGCATGACATCCTCTTCCTGCACAACTGATTTTAACGCACGCATACGTGAAGCACTTGCGTTCGACGATGTTCTCGTCGAACCGGCTGAATCGTCCGTGCTTCCGGCCCAGACATCCACCCGCACACGCCTGACGCGCACCATTGAGCTGAACATCCCTTTGATGTCTTCGGCCATGGACACAGTCACGGAAGATGGCATGGCAATTGCCATGGCCCAGCAAGGCGGCATGGGCGTCATTCACAAGAACCTCTCTATTGAAGAGCAGGCCGAACAGGTCCGCCGCGTAAAGCGCTTCGAATCTGGCATGGTCGTTAATCCGGTCACCGTTGGTCCGGACCAGACACTGGCTGAAGTGAATGCCATCATGGCGCGCCACGGTGTCTCTGGCCTGCCGGTTGTGGAAGAGGGAACCGGTATCCTGGTTGGCATCCTGACCAACCGTGACGTCCGTTTCACCACGGACCTGAACACCCGCGTCCGTGATCTGATGACGAAGGACAATCTTGTCACGGTTCTGAATGGCGCTGCTCCTGAAGAAGCTCGCGCTCTGCTGCATCGTCACCGCATCGAAAAGCTACTGGTCGTTGATGAGGGCGGCCGCTGCATCGGCCTCATCACCGTCAAGGACATGGACAAGGCGACGACGCATCCGCTCGCCATCAAGGACGCGCAGGGACGGCTTCGCTGTGCCGCGGCTGTCGGCGTTGGAGAGGACGGTCTGAACCGTGCTAACGCCCTCGTGGAAGCCGGTGTGGACGTTATTGTCGTTGATACCGCTCACGGTCACTCCCACGGCGTTCTGAGCACTGTTCGGACACTGAAGGAGCGTCACCCAGGCCTTCAGGTCATTGCAGGCAACGTCGCGACCCCGCAGGCAGCGCGCGCACTTATTGAAGCAGGCGCAGACTGCATCAAGGTCGGTATTGGTCCGGGGTCAATCTGCACAACCCGCGTTGTTGCAGGCGTCGGTGTTCCGCAGTTCTCCGCTGTCATGGAAACGGCAGCAGCCTGTCATGAGCTTGATGTTCCGGCCATCGCCGATGGTGGCATCCGGACATCCGGCGACATCGTCAAAGCCATTGGTGCCGGTGCTGACGTAGTGATGGTTGGCTCGCTGCTGGCCGGTACGGATGAGAGCCCGGGCGAAACGTTCCTGTATCAGGGCCGCTCCTATAAGTCGTATCGTGGGATGGGGTCTCTTGGTGCCATGGCCCGAGGTTCAGCGGATCGTTATTTCCAAGCAGAAGTCCGTGACACGCTGAAGCTCGTGCCGGAAGGGATCGAAGGACAGGTTCCTTACAAGGGCGGCATGGCGCCAGTCGTGCACCAGCTTGTTGGCGGCCTGAAAGCCGGCATGGGCTACACTGGATCGGCTACGGTTTCGGAACTTCAGGTGCGCACCATGTTCCGTCGCATCACAAATGCGGGCCTTCGTGAAAGCCATGTCCATGACGTGACAATCACGCGTGAAGCTCCGAACTATCGCCGGGACTGACATTTCCTGTGCATTGGCCTCTCGCTTTGAGAGGCCAAACCGGCTACGGGGGCGATATGACCCCCGCAGCTCGCCTTTCCGGCGCCATTGATCTGCTTTGTGCGATCCAGAATGCGCCCCGCCGTCCCGCAGACGCTACCGCCAACGCTTTTTTCCGTGAACGCCGTTATATAGGCGGCGGAGACCGGCGCGCCATTTCCACGCTTGCCTGGGATGTGCTGCGTGGCTGGCGGCGGCTGCACTGGCACCTGGAAGGCAGCCAGGGCGAAATTTCTCCACGCCTGCTATGTGCTGCATCCATGCTACTAACCGGCACGACGATGGATCAGGTTCGCATGTTATTCAGTGGCGAGCGGTATGCTCAAAAGCCTCTGACGCCGCGTGAAGATGTGAACCTTAAGCATCTGGAAGGAAAAGAACTTTCTACCCAGAAGCAACCTGTAGCAGTCCGCCTCGAATATCCGGACTGGATTGAGCCAGCCCTACGCGAAACTTTCGGATCCCGAATGGCTGACGAAATGGAAGCCATGCTCGGAACCCCGACTTTGGATCTTCGCGTGAACCTCCTGAAGGGCACTCGCGAGGACGGTTTGCGTGCGCTGAAGAGCGAGGGACTGAACGCCGTCCCAACAAAGCTCTCGCCATGGGGATTGCGTCTCGATGGCCGTCAGCCGGTTACGGCAGCACAGGCTTTCAAAGACGGACTGGTAGAAATTCAGGACGAAGGTTCCCAGCTCGTTGTCGCAGCCGCTGGCGCCAAACCGGAACACCGCGTTCTGGATTACTGCGCCGGCGCTGGCGGCAAGACTCTTGCCCTTGCCATGACCATGGAAAACAAGGGCCATATCGTTGCCTGTGACGTTCATGAAAAGCGCCTTGAAGGGGCTGTAAAACGTCTGCGTCGGGCAGGGGTGCATAATGTTGAGCGACACCTGCTCACCACAGGCGACAAATGGGCCAAGCGTCGGGCAGCAAGCTTCGATCGCGTTCTGGTAGATGCACCCTGTTCGGGCACCGGCACATGGCGCCGCAACCCGGATGCGCGACTGCGACTGACACCTGAAGACATTCAGGAACTTGTGATAAAACAGTCAGAAATCCTTGATCGTGCAGCATCTTTGGTCAAACCCGGCGGCCGGATGATCTATGCGACGTGCTCTCTTTTGGCCGCTGAAAACGGGCAGCAGATTGATGCATTCCTGAAGCGTCGGACAGATTTTGTTCGTGTAGCTACCGAAGACCTACCCGATCTTCTGCCAGCCGAACTCCGCGAAAAGGCTCAGTTTTCCCTTACGCCTCTTCGTGACGGAACGGATGGCTTCTTTGCCTGCGTCATGCAGCGGGTTGAACAGAAGGATGAAACGTCACAGGAAGAAGCTCCTTCCACATAACAAGCGCATCCACATACCCTTGCTCAGGGTGGTTGAACGCACCGGGTAGCGCTCCAACCACCCTGAAACCAAGATGCGTCCAAAGCGCAATGGCTCGCAGATTGGTGCTGACGACAAAGTTGAACTGCATCGCCCTGTATCCGAGCGCCTGAGCCTCTTTCAGGGCATATGTTCCCATTTGCGTTCCCGCACCATATCCCGGCGCTGCGACAAAACCAGCATTAGCAACATGCTGACCGCCGCTCTTCTGATTGTCCTGCACATAGAATGTGCCCACAATCTGGCCTGTCTTTGTCTCGGCAACATACACACGATGCTCGACGGCCATCCAATACGCCAGGGCCTGACGACGGCCCCACGTTCGCGGCAGAGCGTACGTTTCCCCAGCCTTGAGAACCGGTGCCAGCAAACGCCAGATACCCTCCCGATCCAGGGACTGTGCCGGACGAATGGTCAGTATCGTTTCAACCATCGGATAACACTCTCAAAATCACGCAGTTAGGCCCAACACATTATCCGGGTTATGATACGGTTTCCAAAATCAGCACGGGACCGACGCGCTCTTACACATGCAGTATGATATTTTCATCGGCATCGCCTCGACCTTCGGGGCCGGAATGCTGGCCCAGTGGGTTGCCTGGCGGTTTCGCCTTCCCGCAATCGTGCTCCTGTTCACCATTGGGCTTCTGTTCGGCCCTGGGCTGGGCATTGTGCACCCATCAGAGACGATGGGCTGGGTCTTCAGGCCACTGGTCTCCCTCCTGGTTGCTATTGTCGTTTTTGAAGGCGGCATGGCTCTGGACATCCGGCAGCTCCGTGAGGCTGGGGAAGGTGTTGCACGCCTGACGATGCTGGCCTTGCCCATCAACTGGGTTCTGGGATCGCTGGCGGCCCATTACGTTGCCCACCTTGAATGGGGCACGTCGATGCTGTTTGGCGCCATCATTGTCGTCACAGGCCCAACCGTGGTGCTCCCGCTTTTGCGTAGTGCCAAGCTCCAGCCTCGTGTCGCGGCGTTCCTGCGATGGGAAGCCATCGTCAATGATCCGCTGGGAGCGATTCTCGCAGCCGTTGTGCTGCAGCTCATGCTTCTGCATGTTGACCTGCATACCGGCGTCTTTTTTACCCACACACTTCCTGATCTGCTCGCTGCTGCAACTGAGTCGATTTCGGCAGGCATTCTTCCAGCCTATCTGATCCGTTATCTCTTCACTCGCGACATGATGCCGGAGATTCTCAAAACGCCAGTGCTTATCTCAATGGCACTGCTGATTTTCACGGCCTGCAATCTGGAAATGGAGGGCGCAGGCCTGGTCGCGGTCACCATTTTTGGCATGGCACTGACCAACCTTCACATTCCAGGCGTCGCAGAACTAAGGCGCATCAAGGAATCGATGGTGGTCCTCGTCGTGTCTGTACTGTTCATCCTGCTGACGGCAGATCTTCATCGCGACGTTCTCAAGCATCTTTCCATTCCCATTCTGATGCTGACGCTTGTCGTACTGTTCGTCGTCCGTCCGGTGGGAATTTTCTTTTCCACTCTGGGCACCAGTATGCCTTGGAAAGAGCGCCTCTTCGTCGGTTGGATTGCGCCCCGAGGCATCGTTGCGGCGGCCGTTGCTGGCGCCGCGGGTATTCGTCTGAAAGAAACGGGCTATCAGTCGGCTGACCTCATTATGCCGGCGGTTTTTGCCGTCATAGCTGTCACCATGATCCTTCATGGCTTTTCGCTTCGCCCAATCGCGCGCGCCCTCAAGCTCACGCTCTCGAACGATCCGGCGATTGCCATTCTGGGGGCGAGCAAATGGTCTATCGACCTTGCAGCCTGCCTTCACAGGGAAAACATACCTGTTCTTCTGGTAGACAACCGATCCAGTGCGCTTATGGCAGCCGCACAACTCGACATTCCAGTTCTAAGAACTGAGCTACTGTCCCAGCACGGGCAGGAAGCACTGGAAGAACGACCGGCAGACTACCTGATCGCAACGACCGGAGACGGCATCTATAACGGGATGATCTGCGGACATCTCGCGCCAGCCATGGGGCGGGAACGAGTGTTCCAGATCAGCCCGGGTGTCGCCCGACTGGATTTTTATCATGGGCTTTCCCGTGACTCCCGAGGAAAGGTTCTGGGAGAACCTGCCTGGAATTACACCCTGTTCGATACCCTGTTCGAGCAGGGCTGGCGCTTCGTATCCCGTGCAGCCAATGAGGCCAATGCGGCAGGGTTTGGAACGGACGACAATCGCCTCGATATCCTTGTCAGCAGACGCTCTGCCATTCTCATTCGTTCGGCAGAAGATCCGACTGTCATCACCCCGATGCCTGGGGACCTGATGATCTCGATGGTACCGCCGACTGACACTCCACACACAGAGGAAGAGGCCGCTTAAGGCGCTTCCACGACAATTGCTGTCAGACCCTGTGCCAGCACATAACGCAGGTCCTTTTCCTGCAATGCAATACAGCCTTCCGTCACACCGCTGGCGGGAGGCAAATGCAGGAAAATTGCAGACCCACGTCCCGACTCGATGGTGACGTCATTCCACCCCATCACAATGCAGAGATCATAAACATGATCATCCCGGCACATTTTCTCACATGATGCAGGGTGAGGAAGTGTCACCGGACGGTTATAATCCGGGTGCGATCCGTCATCGCACCAACCATCCGAAGCAGCTATTGGCTCGATAGGTAAACCCGCGCCGGAAACAGGCTTTTCCACGCGATCTGCGCGATACAGGATACGGCGGAGGGGTAGTTCACCTACAGGGGTCGCGTGATCACCTTCACGCTTGTCAAGGCGAATACCACCAGCCCCGATCAAAGCCGGAATGATTACATTACGAAAGTGAAGAAAAGCGCGGCCCTCAGTGATTCTCAAAATAGCTTTAGTCATGTTGCTGTTCCCTTTCGGATAAGTATTTGTCATATCTCAGATGGCAAGTGTGCTGCTGGTCCTGCGGTGCAGGATAGGCAGAATTGGATGCGTGGCCTATTAACGCGAACACATGCGGATGTGACGTTTTCCGCCTAGATAAAACGAGACAGGTATTATGGCAGGTCCCCGGCCCATCCTCGTGGTAGATGATGACGATACGCTACGAAGCCTGCTGACAGAGCAACTCCAGCACGGTGGCGAACTTGAGGCTGTGGAAGCAGTCTCTGTGGCAACAGCAAGGGAGCTCCTCAAGAAGCCTGGTGCCCGTTACGACGCCATGCTGCTGGACATCACCCTTCCAGACGGAGACGGCCGCGACTTCTGTGCGGAGCTTCGTCGCGAAGGCGTTCGGATGCCGATCATTATTCTGACCGGTTCAGACGATGAAAGCGATGTTGTCCGCGGGCTTGATGCAGGCGCAAACGACTATGTCGCAAAGCCATTCCGTATCGGGGAACTGCTGGCGCGACTTCGGGCACAGCTCCGGATCTTTGAAAATAGCGAAGACGCCGTTTTTGAAATCGGTCCTTACGCGTTTCGTCCATCGGCCAAACTTCTGGTTGAGACGGCCCGTAATCGCCGCATTCGCCTGACGGAAAAAGAAGCTGCGATTCTCAAGTATCTTTACCGGGCCGGTCAGCGCCCCGTCGCCCGTCAGGTGCTTCTGAACGAAGTCTGGGGTTACAACGCTGCAGTCACGACCCATACGCTTGAGACGCATATCTATCGTCTTCGCCAGAAAATCGAGCCAGACCCCACCAAGACGTCCCTGCTGATCACAGAAGGTGGCGGGTATCGTCTTGACCCGGAAGGCCGCACTGTTGCTACGGCCGAATCACTGACAGCCTGATACTCAGGCCCTGCCGGTCAGGCTGGATCGAAATCCAGCACGACCGGCACGTGATCTGAAGGGCTGTCCCAATCGCGAACATCCCGCAGAACACGAATATTCCGAAGGCCTGGCATCAGATCTGGCGTGAGCCAGACATGATCTAGGCGCCTTCCACGGTCAGACTTCTTCCAATCTTTGTTCCTGTAGGACCACCATGTGTACAATTTGGTGGGCTCAGGCGTAATCCGCCTCATGGCGTCCTCAAACCCTGCCGCCATCCACGTATTAAGTCGCTCTGTCTCCGGCGGCGTATGGCTGACGATTTTCAAAAGCTGACGATGGCTCCAGACATCATGCTCCAACGGAGCGATGTTGAGATCTCCAACCACAATGCTACGAACTGGTGGGCTATCCGTGAACCATTTCGCGGCTTCTTCTACAAACGCGAGTTTGTGAGCAAATTTTTCGTTTTCTGCCGGATCCGGGATATCGCCACCCGCAGGGACATAGAAATCATGCAGCATCACTGGCCCTCCAGGTGTCTGGATTGATGCCGCGATATGCCGACAATCGCTCCGGCTGCACCAGTCAGGCGTATTCGCAACTGAGTTGAGGGGCAGGCGGGACAGGATTGCAACCCCGTTATATCCCTTCATTCCTCGATAGAGCTGATGCGGAAAGCCAAGCTCCACAAGAGCTTCGGCCGGGAAGAGCGGATCGGGCACTTTCGTCTCCTGAAGGCAGACGATGTCCGGATTTTCCTCCTCAACGAGCTTCTTCAGCAGCGGCAGACGAAGCCGGAGGGAGTTGATGTTCCATGTAATCAGACGCATCACCATTGGATCGTCTGAATTGAGCGCTTTGACAAGCACCTCTTGCGTCAGACCCGCTCACACCCGATCTAGGACGGATCATGACTGAACTGCGCGACACGCTTCTGACTTTCGATACCCATATCGACATTCCATGGCCCGATCAGGCGGATGCCTGGTCTCTGCACACGGACCGAAAAGTGGATGTAAGAAAATGCGATCATGGCAAACTTCGCTCTGTCTGCCTTGCGGCTTATATTCCGCAGGGACCACGCGATGAAGCGGGCCACCAAGAGGCTTGGCACCGTGTTCAGGCGATGCTCAAGGTCATCAACGCCCTCGGCGGACATCAGGACGGACTGAGCGCAAATGTCTGTCGAACCGCGGAGGATGTCCGTTCAGCATTCCAGTCAGGAGCGCTCGCTATTGTTCCCGCCATTGAAAATGGCCATGCGCTTGGTGGTGTACCGTCCCGGATCGGTCAACTGGCTGCAGAGTATGGCGTCCGATACCTGACCCTGACCCACAACGGGCATAACGCTCTCGCAGACGCGGCCATTCCGAGAAAAGACCTGAATGATAGTCCTGAACTTCATGGTGGACTGTCTGAACTGGGCCGCGAGACCATTCGCGAGATGAATCGCCACGGTGTGCTGGTGGATGTGTCACACACGGCAAAATCCACCATGATGCAGGCGTCAGAACTTTCCACCACGCCGGTATTCGCCAGCCACTCCTGCGTCAGAAGTCTCTGCGATCATCCTCGCAACCTCGACGACGAGCAGCTCGATCGTCTGAAAGAAACCGACGGACTGATCCAGATTACCGCCATGGGATCTTTTTTGCGTAAAGGCGGTGGGGGCACCGTAGAAGATCTGGCGCGCCATGTTGCCTATGTCGCCGAGCGGGTGGGCGTTCGCCATGTTGGTGTGTCATCAGATTTCGACGGCGGCGGTGGTATACCGGGCTGGCAGGATGCCACTGAAACACCAGCTGTGACACAGGCGCTCCTCAAGGCCGGGTTTAGCCCTGAAGAGCTGACTGCTATCTGGGGTGGTAATATGCTGCGCCTGATGGAAAAGGCTGAGCAAGCATCAATTTCAGCCTGAAAAGACAGCTCTGTTCAGCAAAAAAGTGCGCCCTAACGGGAACAGAACGGGACCATTCAGACTTAATGTGGAGTGCACTCATCCACGATGTTTCGGAAAGCTGTCATGTCCCGTTCAACACGAACCTCAAACTAGAAATTTTTCCGCCCCCTGACGGAACGGAAAATATTTTCCATTATTATCAATATCTTACGTTTACTGATTAAAAATTAGGCAATCTGATGGCAAGGCCGGGAAACCTTGGCCTTCATGATTCTGTCATGGAGCAACCCACAGACTTGTCCACAGGATCAGTGGATGACTGAAGAACTGGCATGACTGACCCTACGCCCACAGAGACAGAAACCTCAATGACACCTGAAGAAGCTCCTGTTCCCGTTGTGAAAAAGCAGGGCGTCGAGGCTATTCGGGACGCTTTGAAAACCATTCCCTACAGCCCTGGCGTGTATCGCATGCTCGGTGAGAAAGGGGAGGTTCTGTATGTAGGCAAGGCGTTAAGCCTCAAGAAACGTGTCTCTTCCTATACGCGCACAACCCAGTTGCCAGAGCGTCTGCGCCGTATGGTGTCTCTGACGGTCTCGATGGAGATTGTCATTACCCGGACGGAAGCTGACGCGCTTCTGCTGGAAGCAAACTACATCAAGCGTATGAAGCCACGCTTCAACATCCTGTTGCGGGATGACAAAAGCTATCCGTGGCTGATGCTCACTGAAAATCACGAATTTCCTCAGATCACCAAACAGCGTGGAAAACCCGTGAAAGGCGCCACCTACTGGGGACCTTTTGCTTCCGCATGGGCGGTGAACCAGACTCTAAACCTTGTGCAGAGAACTTTTCTACTGCGATCCTGCTCCGACGCTGTTCTTAAGAGCCGGACAAGGCCCTGCCTGCTGTTTCAGATCAAACGCTGCGCTGCCCCATGTGTGGATCGCATTTCCAAAGAAAATTATAGCGAGCTAGTCGTGCAGGCTCGGCAATTCCTCTCGGGTAAAAATACCGAGCTGCAGCAGGAACTTGCTGTTGAAATGGAACGTGCTTCCGAAGCCATGGAATATGAGCGGGCTGCAGCCATTCGGGACCGTATTCGTGGATTTTCCAGCATCCAGAATTCAGGCATCATCAATCCTGCCTCCATTCACGACGCCGACATCGTGGCAATCTGGCAGGCCGCAGGGCAAACCTGCATTCAGGTCTTTTTCATCCGTGGAAGCCGCAATAACGGCAACCGTGCCTTCTATCCCGTGCACGCGGAGGAAGAGACCCTGGCTGACGTGCTCTCCGCCTTCCTCATTCAGTTCTATGACAACAAGCCTCCACCGCCTGTCATCCTGGTGAATCAGGAGATCTCAGAACAGAAGCTCGTCGAAGAAGCCCTCAGCATCAAGAGGGAGCAGAAAGTCGAGGTTGTCTGCCCTCAACGCGGCGAAAAGAAAAGTGTCGTAGACCATGCGACCCTGAACGCGCGTGAAGCACTGGAGCGAAAGCTCGCGGAGAATACCGGACAGCGCAAACTTCTAGAGGGCGTCGCGAAGGTTTTCAGCCTCGCTGAAACACCCCAGCGGATCGAAACCTACGATAATTCACACATCATGGGTCAGGCACCTTATGGCGTCATGGTTGTGGGCGGGCCGGAAGGTTTTGAAAAGCGCTCCTATAGAAAATACGCCATCAAGGGCCCAGTCACTCCCGGTGATGATTTCGGCATGATGCGGGAAGTCATGGAACGCCGCTTCGGAAAAAACAGGGAAGATGGAGAACGACCTGAAGACTGGCCAGATCTGCTGCTAATTGATGGCGGCCTGGGTCAGTTCAACGCAGTGCGCAACGTATTGGCAGACCTTGGCGTTACGGGAATTCCCATTGTGGCAATCGCCAAGGGCCCGGATCGTGATGCTGGACGCGAATGGTTTTTCACTGAAACACAGCCACCGTTCCAGCTTCCACCTCGTGATCCGGTTCTCTATTATCTTCAACGCCTGAGAGACGAAGCCCACCGTTTCGCCATTACGACACACAGGGCAGGGCGCTCCAAAGGACTTCGGAAATCTGAACTGGATGATGTTCCGGGAATCGGAGGTGCCCGCAAAAAGGCGCTTCTGAATCACTTCGGGTCAGCCAAGACCGTGCGACAGGCCAGTCTCGAAGAGCTTGAAACTGCACCCGGAATCAGCTCTGGAACCGCCAGAGCCATCTACGGGCACTTTCATCCCGAATGGCTTCGGACACAGAGCTGACAATTCCGTGAGGTCACGCCCTGAACGCTGGCTTGGCATAAAAAATACACACATTCAGAGCGGATTGGCGCATACCGGAGACGGATAAACTGTTCTAGACTGCTTCGTGATGCTGACTGATCTGCCAAACGTCCTGACTCTGCTCCGTATTGCGGCCATTCCTGTTCTGGTTGCCCTGCTGGCGCTGCATTCCGCACTCGGTAACGTCGCAGCCTGCGTTGTGTACACGGCTGCCTGCATTACGGACTATTTGGATGGTGCTCTGGCACGGAAATGGCAAATGCTATCCGAACTGGGTCGGATGATGGATCCGATTGCCGACAAGCTTCTTGTCGGTGCGTTGTTGCTCGCACTCGCTGGCCTGACCACACTTCCAGTGTATTCGCTCTATGCTGCCATCATCATCATGCTGCGCGAGATTCTGGTCAGTGGCTTGCGTGAATACATGGCCTCCCAACGCGCAACCCTTCCATCCACCCGCCTTGCAAAATGGAAGACCGGAATTCAGATGGTTGCGATCGGCTTCCTGATTGGCGGAGACAAAGCTGCGGCTACGCTTCATCTTTCATTCCTGCCGGCCACACTAATCGGCGGTATTCTTCTCTGGGTTTCAGTTATTCCAACAGTTCTAAGTGGGTGGGGCTATCTCACCGCCGGACTTTCCAGAATGATGGCCTCTGAGC
Organism: Gluconobacter sp. GP1; assembly: GCF_032913585.1. Taxonomy (NCBI): domain Bacteria; kingdom Pseudomonadati; phylum Pseudomonadota; class Alphaproteobacteria; order Acetobacterales; family Acetobacteraceae; genus Gluconobacter; species Gluconobacter sp. GP1. The sequence continues at coordinate 427,870 of NZ_JASGXC010000001.1, read as the reverse complement.
CTCGCAAGTCCTCAAAGATCGTCTCCTGATCTGGACTATCTGTGATTATTATTGCAGTTATCAGCTCGTCATCTGGCGCTTTTAATCGATGACAGGTAAAGTTCAGGGATCGACCTTATGGGAGTACACAATGCGTAAGGCCGCTCTACTGGCATTACCTCTGGCCCTGAGCGGCTGTGCGGGCATGGGCAAGTTTTTCAATGACACCGCGCTGTGGTCGGGAAGCAACCCTAATGCTCCCCATGGCGATAGTGAAAACCTTCGCAGGGCACGCGGTGAATTCGTAGCAGCTACACCAATCCTGCCAGAAGGCGGGAACATGTGGCCCGGTTCACCTCAGCCTCTGCCAACCCTCAAAGATGTTGTGAACCCTGACAGCGTCTTTAATAAATCTCTTGGCGATCCGGCTACGTATTTTGGCGGTGCAACGCTCGACAAGAATTTCATGGGCGGTGGCATTGCTGGTACCGGTGCTCTCGGCGTCTCTGGCCCTCAAATGAAGCCAGGCGACACCATGTCCGTCGGTGAAAAAATCGATGCGATGCGTGGTGTGTCAGAAGATCGCAGTCACTTTGTCCCGACGCTTCCCACTAGCGTTCCGGATAATGCTGGTCGTTTCCTGAACAAAAACCCTGACAAAACCATCATCATCCCGAATGGGGATGGAACGAGCACGCTTATTGCTCCGGATGGCAAAGTCCGCGTTGTGCGCGGCGTGCCGTCAGTTCCTAATAAATAATCATCAGAAGTTATCTGCCTTGCAGGAGAATTAAACCAGCAAGGCAGTTTTCTTAGTACTGCCTGAAAAGGGCGACCAGCCGTCCCTGGATGCGCACACGCGCAGCCGGCAGAATACGTGTCTCGTATTCCCGATTAGCGGCTTCCAGAGCAATCGTAGAACCACGACGGCGCAGCTTCTTGAGCGTCACTTCCTGATCATCAATCAGCGCAACAACGATCTGACCATTATCCGCCACTTCGCCGCGACGGATGATGGCAACATCACCGTCCAAAATGCCAGCTTCAATCATGGAATCACCCGCAACCGTGAGAGCATAATGCTCTCCAGTGCCGAGCAGGGACGATGGTACCTGAATCTGTGCGCTATCATCCTGCAAGGCCTCAATAGGGAGGCCGGCAGCAATACGTCCGTACAGTGGAAGCTGAACGCTTGTGTTTTCAACGGGAGAGCGAGGCGCCTCGGAAAATGTCCCAGGAAGATCCTGACGACCACCCTCAACAACTGTGGGGACGAAAGGCGCCGGATTAGCCACGGCATCTACAACCAGGGCCTCAAGCCCCATATGCGGCAAACGAAGAACTTCAAGCGCTCTTGCACGATGGTGATGCCGTCGCAGAAAGCCGCGCTCTTCAAGGGCGGAAATGAGGCGATGAATTCCTGATTTGGAACGAAGTTCGAGGGCGTCCTTCATTTCATCGAAGGAAGGGGAATAGCCCGTCCGCCGAAGATGTTCGTCAATGTATAGCAAAAGCTGGTGCTGCTTACGCGTCAGCATACAGGCGCTCCCATGCGCCTCGGTGGAGGCAAAATCTGAAGATTGAGACACTGCATAAACTTATGCGACGCTCTTTTGTTCCTTATAGGTTCCTGTTCGTCCACCTGCAAGAACATCTACCAGGCATCAACAAAGCTTTTATCTGGCTAAAAACCCCGGTTTTTGCGGAAAAATGCACCTTATCCCTGGATTTTCTTCAGAAAGCCTTGACCTAGGACATACAAATCAGCATGTTGCGCCGAACTAGATCAACCTGCTGCTTTGGCACTTGCGAGCGGCATCAGGACGGCGCAAGCCCGAGGGTATCATGGGAAAAAGCAACGTTATTCAGATCCGTCTCGTCTCGTCGGCTGACACCGGCTACTTCTACGTCACGAAGAAGAACGCACGTTCTGCTACGGGCAAGATGGAAGTCCGTAAGTATGACCCGGTTGCCCGCAAGCACGTGACCTTCCGCGAAGCCAAGATCAAGTAAGATCTCGCGGATCATACGACGTTAAAAAAGGCGGCCTTTGGGTCGCCTTTTTTATTAGCTCAATTTCTGACGAATAGACTTTTCTGAACATAAAAAAAGAGCCGAGAACGGCTCTTAAAATAGTTTGTCGTGCGGACCGTAGGGGATAACGATATCACCGTTACGCGTCAGATTGAGCATGGCACGGGAACGTTCATCCAGAATGTCAGCATCAAGAGCTTTCTCTTTCAGAGCCAGCACGCGACGGTGCCACACCGCCTGTTCATCCTTGGCATCCTGCTGCGCCTGGATTGCCTGCTGCTGAAGCACAAGCTGATCCTGATAGGCACGGATACCATGAGCGCCGTGAAGGGCGTTCCACCCGAAATAAGCAGTTAGGGACAGAAAGAGCACAGGGGGAGCAACCGCGCGGATGGCACGCTTGATAAGTCTGACGGGTCTCACGCGGGGTAACAGGCTCCCTTGGCTTGAAAACTTCCCATCAATCTAGCTCAGAGAGAGGCTGCGAAACAATCACTGTTGTTCAAGACAGTAGATTATTTTAGCGCGCATATAAAACCGGCCTCCTGAATGGAGGCCGGCGTTTGTTGATCAGGCGGACTTCAGAATGCTGCTACCCGCATAACGGGCTGCGCTTCCGAGTTGCTGCTCAATACGGATCAGCTGATTGTACTTAGCCGTACGGTCAGAGCGGGAGAGGGAACCCGTCTTGATCTGACCACAGTTCGTAGCAACAGCAAGATCTGCAATGACGGCGTCTTCAGTCTCACCAGAACGATGGCTCATAACGCAGGTGTAGCCAGCCTTGTGCGCTGTTTCGACTGCTTCCAGCGTCTCCGTCAGTGTGCCAATCTGATTGACCTTCACGAGCAGGGAGTTCGCTGTCTTGGCCTTGATGCCGCGACGAAGACGCTCAGGATTGGTCACGAACAGATCATCACCAACAAGCTGGAGACGATCACCCAGACGGGACGTCAGCTCAGCCCAGCCTTCCCAGTCATCCTCAGCCAGACCATCTTCAATGGAGACAATCGGATACTTCTTGGCGAGATCTTCGAGGTAGGAGATCATGCCTGAAGAGTCGAACTCCTTACCTTCACCCTTCAGGTTGTAACGGCCGTTGCTGTAGAACTCGGTCGCTGCGCAATCGAGGGCAAACGTCACGTCATCGCCCGGACGATACCCGGCAGCCTCAACAGACTTCGTAATGAAGCTCAGAGCTTCATCGGCAGACTTCAGACCCGGAGCAAACCCGCCCTCATCACCAACATTGGTGTTGTGACCAGCAGCAGACAGACCCTTCTTGAGGGCGGCGAAGATTTCAGACCCCATGCGCACGGCATCAGCCAAGGTCGGCGCACCAACCGGCTGGATCATGAACTCCTGAATGTCGATCGGGTTATCCGCGTGTTCGCCACCATTCACGATGTTCATCATGGGAACCGGAAGCGTGTGCGCGAAAACGCCACCGACGTAGCGATAGAGGGGAAGTTCCAGCTCTTCGGCCGTCGCCTTGGCAACCGCGAGAGAAACGCCGAGAATTGCATTCGCACCAATGCGGGACTTGTTCGGTGTGCCATCCAGCTCGATCATCGCATTGTCGATTGCGATCTGATCTTCGGATTCGGCACCCTGCAGCACTTCAAGGATTTCGTCTTCGACAAAACCACAGGCCTTCAGAACACCTTTGCCGTTGTAACGGGACTTGTCCCCGTCACGCAGCTCAACGGCTTCGTGGGCGCCAGTGGAAGCACCGGAAGGAACTGCGGCGCGACCGCGGGCACCAGACGACAGCTCAACCTCAACCTCAACGGTTGGGTTACCACGGCTGTCCAGGATCTCGCGGGCGGTGATATCAACAATGGCGCTCAATGGAAGCTCTCCTGGATATGCGTGAACCGGGGGTGGCTCATAACCGTTCGGGACGGACCACACGTCTCGTCTCAAAATCAGAACACAAGGTCAATCGACGACATGCGTCTTCCTTTCCTCGCCCTGATCCTCGGTTTGGCAGGACTTATACCTTTCCTGACCCTTGGAGGGTGGATTTTCCTCGCCGGACTTTTCTCTCCGCTCCCGCATCTAACCGTTATTCTTCTGGCTTATGGGGCATGCATCCTGTCTTTTCTCGGTGCAGTCCACTGGGGCCTCGCCATGGAACGGCCAGATATCATCACAGTTCAGGGAACAGCAGATCGCGACCGCCAGAGACTCCTTCTGGGAGTCTGCCCTGCACTCTGGGCATGGCTTTCCCTCTGCGTCGGACTGCTTGGAGGGCTGCGCGCCGGATACCTGCTTGAGGTTATCGGTTTTCTGGCAACGTTTGCTGTAGAACGAATGGCCTGGAAGAATGGCGCGCTGCCACCGGGGTACATGCCCCTAAGGGGCGTTCTGACGGTGGGGGCCGTCATAAGTCTCCTTATGGCAGCCCTTGCACCTTTACAGAATTATACGCTGTAGGATTTGGCCAAAGCGTCAAACGCTTTAAGGCGAGTCAACAAGGCCCGCATTTCTGAAAGCGGCACCATTGTTGGACCATCACTCGGAGCATGATCCGGGTCCTGGTGTGTCTCGATGAAAACTGCCGCAACACCGATAGACAAGGCAGCACGGGCGAGGGGTTCAACAAACTCCCTCTGGCCGCCCGTGGAGGCACCTAAGCCACCCGGTTGCTGCACAGAGTGAGTGGCATCGAAAACAACCGGATAGCCCGTCTGAGCCATAATTGGCAGGCCGCGCATATCACTGACGAGCGTGTTGTAACCGAAGCTCGTGCCACGATCACAGAGCATGATTCGCTCGTTCCCGGTTGAAGCCAGCTTAGCCGCGACATTTGCCATATCCCAAGGTGCAAGAAACTGCCCCTTTTTGACATTGATGGCACGACCCGTTTCACCGGCAGCAAGCAGCAGGTCAGTTTGCCGACACAGGAAAGCGGGGATCTGAAGCACGTCCACCGCTTCCGCAGCGACAGCACATTGCTCGGCAGCGTGAACATCCGTCAGAACAGGAACGTCAAAGCGTTCACGGATAGAAGCCAGAATATCCAGCCCCATCTCCATGCCTACACCGCGAGCCGCATTCACGGAACTACGGTTCGCCTTGTCATAGCTGCTCTTGTAGATCAGCCCGATATCCAGCTCTCGACATAACGTGGAGAGAGCATCTGCCATCTCCACGGCATGATCTCGAGATTCAATCTGGCACGGCCCTGCAATCAGCGTGAAGGGCCGGTCCTGACCAATCTCGAGCTTTCCAATCTGGAAGCTCACTTGTTTTCAGCCCGCTTGCGAGCTGCCCCGATAAATCCGGCGAAAAGCGGGTGTGGATCAAATGGTTTGGAGAGCAGTTCCGGATGGTACTGCACACCGATGAACCACGGATGATCCGGGTATTCCACGACTTCCGGCAGAACGCCGTCCGGAGACATTCCGGAGAAGCGCAAACCCGTCTTTTCCAGACGATCCTTGTAGTGAAGGTTCACTTCCCAGCGATGACGGTGACGCTCCCGAATATCGGTCGTGCCATAGATCTCAGCGGCGCGTGATCCTGCAGCCAGCTTTGCCGGGAATGCACCGAGACGCATCGTTCCGCCAAGATCACCGCCTTCACGGCGGCGCATCAGCTCATTACCGTTTGCCCATTCCGTCATGAGACCAACCAGCGGCTCACTCGTGGGGCCGAACTCGGTAGAAGACGCTTTCGTGAGGCCAGCAAGCGAACGGGCGCATTCAATCACGGCCATCTGCATGCCGAAGCAAATGCCAAGGAACGGAATGCCGTTTTCACGCGCATAGCGGACGGCCTGAATTTTGCCTTCTGCGCCACGCTCACCGAAACCGCCCGGAACCAGAATGGCATCCGCATCTTTCAGGCGCTCGGCAATATCACCTGACTTTTCGAACTCTTCCGATTCGATCCAGTCGAGTTTGACGCGCACATTGTTCGCAATACCGCCATGCAGCAGGGCTTCCGCCAACGACTTGTAGCTATCCAGAAGCGCCGTGTACTTGCCGACGACAGCAACCTTGACCTCGCCCTCAGGCTCACGAATCGCGTGGACGATCTTTTCCCAGCGTGTCAGGTCCGGCGAGCCTTCGAACGGCAGACCGAAATAACGCAGAACTTCGCGATCCATGCCTTCGTTATGGTACGAAATCGGGCACGCGTAGATCGTATCCACATCCAGCGCCGCAATCACAGCTTCCGAACGGACGTTACAGAAGTTCGCGATCTTGCGGCGTTCGTTTTCAGGAATCGGACGATCCGAACGGCAGAGCAGAACCTGCGGCTGAATGCCGACATTCTGCAGCTCCTTGACGGAATGCTGCGTCGGTTTCGTCTTCAACTCACCGGCTGAGGGGATGTAGGGCAGGAGCGTCAGGTGAACGCACATGGTCTGGTTATGGCCCAGATCATTGCGAAGCTGACGAATGGCCTCAAGGAAGGGAAGGCTTTCAATGTCGCCCACCGTTCCGCCAATTTCCACCAGAACGAAATCATATTCTTCCGTTCCAGCCACCACGACGTCCTTGATGGCGTCCGTGATGTGCGGGATGACCTGAACGGTTCCGCCCAGATAGTCGCCGCGACGTTCGCGGGCGATGACATCGGAATAGATGCGACCTGTTGTGGTGTTGTCTGCACGGCGGGCATGGACGCCCGTAAAGCGCTCATAATGACCAAGGTCGAGGTCGGTTTCGGCCCCGTCGTCAGTAATGAACACCTCACCATGCTGATACGGGCTCATCGTGCCCGGATCCACGTTCAGGTAAGGGTCCAGCTTACGCATGCGGACCTTGTAACCGCGTGCCTGGAGGAGAGCAGCAAGAGCCGCAGAAGCGATGCCCTTGCCGAGAGAAGATACCACACCGCCGGTGATGAATACGAAGCGCGTCATGGGCGCTCCTCATACACCGAAGGTGGGGGCGAGGGGAAGCGTCGAGATGCTTCCCGATTCAGTTAGTGAGCAGGCGTCTCGGCAGGAGCCGGAGCAGCAGGGGTTGCAGGCGCAGCAGGAGCCGTCGTTGCAGCAGCCGGGGCAGGCGGATCTGCAAGGATATCATGGCCACCGACACCCGAGGAAGCACCGCGGTTCAGAAGGGCCAGAACGAGGCAGAGCAGCATGAAAACGCCAGCAAGCACAGATGTCGCACGCGTCAGCAGCGTTGCCGTGCCGCGGCCAGTCATGAAGGAGCCCATGCCCTGGCTGCTACCGATGCCGAGGCCGCCGCCTTCACTGCGCTGGATCAGGATCGTACCGATCAGGGCCAGTGTGACCAGCAGATTGATGACAAGCAGAAAAGTGGTCATGAACGATAGGGTCCGGACAATGGTTGGGATGAGAGACGGAGCGATGCCGCTTCGGCAATGCGCAGGAAGCTTCTGGCCTCCAGGCTGGCACTACCAACCAGCACTCCGCCAAGCACCCCGATGGAAAGAATAGTCGGCGCCTGGGCCGGTGTTACGGAGCCGCCATACAGGATTGGCACGCGAATGTCATCCATCTTGAGACGGGACTGCAACAGACCACGCAACAAAAGCAGCGTCCGTTCAAGCTCTTCCCGGGATGGAGTGACGCCACTTCCAATTGCCCAGACCGGCTCATACGCCAGCACGCCATTAAAATTATCGGTCAAAGAACCGTCAATCTGGCTGGCCAGAACTGTTGCCGCACGACCATCCTGCCGCTCGGCCATCGTTTCCCCGATACAGACAACAGGAATCAGCCCGGCAGCTTCTGCCGCCTGCACCTTTTGCCTGATCAGGGCGTCGTTTTCACCATGGGCCTGCCGACGTTCTGAATGCCCCAGGAGAACGTAACGCGCGCCAGTATCGGCGAGCATTTCAGCCGAAATATCACCTGTATGAGCCCCGGAAACCGCAGTATGACAGTCCTGCGCTCCCAGCATTATGGATGCTCCTGCGCCCTCAAGTGCCTCAGCCACACGGTCCAGTTGCGTGAAGGGTGGGCAAATGACCATCCGTACATCGTCAGGCAGCGAACGCGCACCTTCGGCCACAGCTGTTGCAAGTTGCAGTGACGCCTCCCGCAAGCCATTCATCTTCCAGTTCCCGATGACGAGTTTCGGCGTTACATTCATGCTTCCTCCTGGGGGTGGCCTGTCCGCTTCTGGTCAAGCGCGGCTCACGACATTATGGTGCGGCAAGTTCTAGCGGGCCTTCCCCGTCCGCACCATCCCGCCATCCGGATCCGTCCTGACCCTATGATTACCACCCTACGCCACCTCCTTGTTGACTCCTGGGCCGGCCGTGCCGCCGCAATCCTGATTTTCCTGGCCTTCATCGGGTGGGGTGTAGGAGACGTCTATTCCAATATGGGGACGAGCAGCTCCAATACGATCGTCACGATCGGGAACAGAACGATCACGCCGGATGACCTTGCGCGGGCACTCTCCGCACAGCTACCGGCAGCAGCCCAGCAGATGGGACTGTCTGATCCATCGCATTTGCCGGACGGCACGAAGCAGCAGATTGCACGTCAGGCTCTTCACAATCTCGTGATCCAGAACGAGGTACAGCTTGCAGGCGAGCGTGCTGGCATGGTTGTGCCAGATGAGTTGATCCGGAAAGAAATTTTCGCAATCCCGGCTTTTCACAATGCAGCAGGTCAGTTTGATCGCAGCATGCTGAATGACCGACTGGCCCGCATTGGCATTACCGAAAAACGCCTGATCCAGATGATTCGCGAGGACATTATTTCCCGTGCCCTGCTTCAGGGTATGGGCGCTTCCGTTCAGGCACCAACATCCCTTCTGAACCGTCTGTTCGCCTTCGATGCAGATCAGCGCGTCATGGATGTTCTGCGCGTTCCGTTCACCTCAACAGCAGTGTCAGCGTCCCCAACCGACGAGCAGCTTCATCGCTATTACGACAATCATCCGCAGGATTTCCGCACCACGGAATATCGTCATGCCAAGATGGTCGTAATGACGGCGGACAGCGTCGCCAAGACAATTGAAGTGCCGGATGACGTTCTACACAAGCTGTATGATTTTCAGTCCCGCACGTACAACATGCCGGAAACACGCACGCTTCAGGTTCTGACGTTCCAGGACGAAAGCAAAGCCAATGCTGCGGCTACGGCATGGCGCAACACCAATGCGTGGGACGCGATCCAGAAGGCCTATCCGGATGCAGCGGCTGTCGCTCTTCCGCACGTCCGCGAGAGCGACATCCCAAACCCAGAACTCGCCAAGGCAGCTTTTGGAGCGCCCGCTAATCAGATCAGCGGTCCGACGAAAACGGCAGCAGGCTGGGTCGTATTCAACATCACGGATGTCGTCGCCCCTCATCAGACTACTTTCGAGCAGGCTAAGCCTGAACTGCGCGATCAGGTCCAGAAGCAGGAAGCTCCCGAAGCACTTCAGGCGCGCCTGAAGCAGTTTCAGGACGCGATTGCAGGCTCCACAACGCTTGAGAAAATTCCATCCAACCTTGGTGCGGTGCCAGCAGCTGGCTCACTTGATTCCCATGGCTTGATGCAGGACGGAACCCCGGCACCAATCCCGGGCGACGCAGGCCTGCGTCAGTCCATCGTTCAGCATATCTTCTCTCAGAAGAAAGATGCCCAGCCAGTTGTAGTAAACGGCCCGGATGGATCTGCCTTCGCCGTAGTGGTGGACGAAGTCCATCCTGGAACGCGCCGTCCGTTCGCTGATGTGCGGGATCAGATCGTTCAGGCCTGGACGGCCGAGCAGCAGCGTCATGCCGCTGATACACGCACCACAGCCCTGTTTACAGAAGCCAAGAAAAGCACTCTTGCAAAGGCACTCGACGGGCAGGCTGAAGCGTCCAGCCTTCGCAAGGATGTGACAATTTCCCGCATCCACCCGGACCAGTCTCTTCCTCAGAATGTTCTTCGTGCCGCATTCGGCCTGAAGGTCGGCACAACAGGAATGTATGAAGGGCCGGATGCGTTCTGGATCGTCAACGTGACAGGACAGAAGCCGGGTGCAGAAGCAGATGCTGCCTCTCTCCAAAAGGAACTGTCGGCCCAGTACGTTCAGGCTCTTCAGGCTGATATCCCTGCGGCCCTGGACGCCAGCCTTGAAAAAACAGTGCCGGTGTCGCACCTGAACACCAACCTCTTCAATCAGGTCGTGGCGTCCACGTCACCGGGGAACGCAGGCGGAGCGCAGTGATGAGCATCGTTCACAGCATTGAAGCCGCAGACCTTCTAACGCCTGTCTCAGCCTACCTTCGATTGTCACGCCTCTCTGATGATCCGTATCGGATGCTTCTGGAGAGTGTGGAGGGTGGAGCCGCGCGTGGTCGATATTCCGTGATTGCACTTCTGCCTGATCTGGTCTGGAAGTGCCGTAACGGCGAAGCGGTTCTGGACGGGACGCCCTTGGAGGGGAACCCGCTGGAGACCCTGAAGGACATTATCGACCAGAGCCAGATGACGCTGCCGGTCGATATGCCTCCCATGATCGGCGGTGTCTTCGGCGTTCTGGGATACGATATGGTGCGGCAGATGGAATTTCTGCCGAATGCTCCCATCAACGATCTGGACCTGCCGGAAGGGATCATGATCCGTCCGCAGCTCTTCGCGGTCTTTGACTCCGTGCGTGATGAGCTGACCCTTGCAGTGCCTATCCGGGGCTCAATGACAGAAGCAGAAGGCCATGCGCTTCTGGATCGCGCGCGTGAAGCCCTTGCTGCTCCACTGGAAAATGCCAGCGAGACACTTCCAGCAGGAAGTGAGTTGTCACCGCCGTCATGCAATATGACGCAGGAGCAGTTTGAAGCGAACGTCCGCAAGGCACAGGATTACATTGCGGCGGGAGATGCCTTCCAGATTGTCCCGAGCCAACGGTTTACTACGCCGTTTCCACTTTCACCGCTTGCCCTCTATCGCAGCCTGCGCCGCGTCAATCCGGCGCCGTTCCTGTTTCTGATGGAGCTGGAAGATTACGCGCTGGTCGGATCTTCCCCCGAAATTCTTGTTCGTTTGAGGGCAGGGGAAGTCACGGTTCGTCCGCTAGCCGGGACACGTCCTCGTGGAACGGATCGGGAGCATGATCTGGCACTCGAGAGAGAACTGCTCGCCGATAAAAAAGAGCTGGCTGAACATCTGATGCTCATTGATCTGGGCCGCAACGATGTCGGACGTGTTTCCGAACTTGGCACAGTCGAAGTTCCGGATCAGTTCGTGATCGAACGCTACAGCCATGTGATGCACATCTCTTCAACCGTCACAGGGCAGATCAAAGCAGGCAAAACGGCTATGGATGCCCTCGTCGCGGCATTCCCGGCAGGAACCCTGACCGGAGCGCCAAAAATCCGCGCCATGCAGATCATCGATGAGTTGGAACCGACCCGTCGGGGGCCATACTCAGGATGCGTCGGATATTTCGGAGCAGACGGGGAAATGGACACCTGCATCGGGCTCCGTATGGCCGTTCTCAAAAACGGCCAGATGTATGTTCAGGCCGGCTGCGGTGTGGTCGCAGACAGCGATCCCAATTCCGAATTTCGTGAAACACAGGTCAAGGCGAGGGCTCTTTTCAGGGCGGCCGAAGTTGCTGTCTCCAACGCAGCAAAATCCTGAAACAATGTTGCATTTGACGTAACGAAACGTGAAGGCCATCCTGTTGCCATGATCCTGCTCATCGACAACTACGACAGCTTCACATTCAACATCGTCCACCATCTGGGCGCACTGGGTGTTGAATGTGATGTGAGACGAAATGACGCGCTGAGCGTGGACGAAGCACTTGCGCTCAACCCGTCTGCCATTGTGATTTCGCCAGGTCCTTGTGCACCAGATGGTGCGGGGATCTGCTGCGAGCTGATCCGGGCAGCAGCCGGAAAGTTTCCCGTGTTTGGCGTATGCCTTGGACATCAGGCCATCGGTCAGGTTTTTGGCGCTACTGTCGTTCGTGCGCCCGTGCCGATGCACGGAAAGATCAGCCCTGTAAATCACGACGGGACGGGTGTTTTTGCAGGCTTACCGAACCCCGTAAACGTCGTGCGCTATCATAGCCTGACGCTTGATCCCGCGACCATTCCTCCCGAACTGATCGTCAACGCTTCTACGGAAGATGGCGTGATCATGGGCATTCGCCACCGGGACTACGACATTCACGGTGTACAGTTTCACCCTGAAAGCATCGCATCGGTTGCAGGCCGTGAACTTCTTTCTAATTTTCTGACCATTGCCGGTATTCAGCACAAAGCTACTGAAGCGGCATGACAGGAAAGACAAATTTTGCAGCCGTGCTTCGCAAGGTTGCTGATGGCAAATGTCTAGCATCGCACGAAGCTGATGTCGCATTTTCCGCCATCATGGCCGGCTCCGTAGACGCTCCTTTACTCGCCGCATTTCTGACAGCTCTTAAAGTTCGCGGTGAAACAGAGGCGGAGCTGACAGGCGCAGTTCAGGCCGTCCGACGGTATATGACGGCCTTGCCTGACGTGCCTGATAACACCCTGGATGTCTGCGGAACGGGCGGAGATGGGCTAGGGACGCTCAATGTCTCCACTGCGGTTGCATTCGTTCTGGCAGGCCTCGGCGTTCCTGTGGCCAAACATGGCAATCGGGCACTTTCATCCCGCTCCGGCGCCACGGATGTACTGGAAGTTCTGGGTATTCCCCCGACCGATGACCTGACGCTTCAGTCCCATCGGCTACGTGAAAACAATCTGGCCTTTCTGGCCGCACCTTTTCATCATCCCGCGATGCGTCATGCCGCACCGATCCGGAAAGCTCTTGGCTTCAGGACTCTCTTCAATCTGCTTGGCCCCCTCTGCAATCCTGCGCAGGTTCATCGCCAGCTTATCGGTGTTTTTGATGCCCGGTGGTGCGAACCTGTCGTCCGGACTTTGGCCAATTTTGGCAGCACGCATGTCTGGGCTCTTCACGGAACCACAGATGAGGGCGGCAGCGATGAACTAACGCTGGCAGGCCCAGCTCAGATTGTCTGCCTTGAAGATGCGAAAGTTCTCTCCCTTTCATTCGAGCCCGAGATGGCGGGAATGGTTAGAACCCCAATCTCTGCCGTTCGCGGCGGAAACGCTGAAGAGAACGCCGTCGCACTGCGCGCACTCCTCAATGGCGCTCCTGGCCCGTATCGTGATACTGTACTTCTGAATGCTGCAGCTGCCCTGCATGTGGCAGGCCGAGGTAGCGTCGTGCAGAACGGCACAATTGACGCACAGGCTTTTCGTAACAATGTAGCTCTGGCAGCAAATGCCATCGACGATGGCTCCGCGCTCGCAGCTCTGGACAGAGCGGCCATTACAAATTCCACCCTTATAAAAACAAACGCAGGACTATCATGACCTTCATGCATCAGCGACCCGCGATGACCTATGCACCTGAAGGGGTAGAGCAGTTTCCTGACCCGGAAGTTCCGGAGACGACCACGCCGCCCATCAAGGATCCCGCCGTCGAGACAACCGATCGCAGCGACGTTCTTGCTCGCATCTGCGCCCGCACACGGGTGGATGTAGAACAGCGTTCACAGATCATGTCTCTCAAGGAGATCACGGTGCGCGCGCGTGAAGTCACGGCGCCGACACGAGGCTTCGGTCAAGCTCTTCAGCATCTGACCGCAGACCGACAGGTTGGACTAATCGCGGAAATCAAGAAGGCGTCTCCGTCTGCTGGCGTACTCCGCCCGAATTTCAATCCTGTTGAAATTGCGCTGTCTTATCAGGCTGCTGGTGCAACGTGCCTGTCTGTTCTGACGGAGGGATCGTGCTTCCACGGCAGCACAGATGATATCCGTGCCGTTCGCGAGGCCTGCAGCCTTCCAATCCTGCGCAAGGACTTCATTCTTGATCCCTGGCAGGTCCACGAGAGTCGTCTGATTGGAGCGGATTGCATCCTTCTGATTATGGCCGCCCTGACAGAAACGCAGGCATCGGAACTCATTGGAATTGCACGTGGCCTGGACATGGATGTGCTGGTTGAAGTGCATGATGCTGACGAACTGAACCGGGCTCTTGCGCTCGACACGTCTTTGATCGGCATCAACAACCGAAACCTCCGCACCCTGAAGACAGACATTCAGACAACGCTTGATCTGGCCCCTATGGTCCCACCTGATCGTCTGGTTGTGTCTGAGAGCGGCATTAAAACCCAGGATGATCTTCTAAAAGTCGGGGAAGTCGGCGCGAGTGCCGTGCTTGTCGGAGAAAGCCTCCTTCGTGAAGAAGATCCAGGCCAGGCTGCACGCCGTCTTTTAGGTTTCGTCTAATTTTTTCTGCTGAGAGGGCGATCTTCCCCTCTCAGCCTTGTCATTCCGCATTGAGCTCACGCCCTCCTGCTTTTCCTTTCGGAGATGTAACTGGGGCCACTCTGGCCTTCCGGGTCGAGTGACGGTAAGAGCTTCCCCAGATTTGTGCATTTGCAGGAGACCTGCCATGGGCGAGACAACGTCCGCTTCCTACCGGAGCAATGGTCCGGCCCTTTCGCCGGAAACAATGAAGCAAGCCTACAAGTACATGCTTCTTATCCGACGTTTTGAGGAAAAAGCTGGCCAGCTTTACGGAATGGGCCTGATTGGCGGCTTCTGCCATCTTTACATCGGGCAAGAAGCGGTTGTGGCCGGCATCGGTCTGAACATGAAGCAGGGTGACAAGTCCATCACCTCGTACCGTGATCATGGCCAGATGCTCGTGGCCGGCATGACACCCCGCGGCGTAATGGCAGAGCTCACCGGGCGTGCAGGCGGCTATTCACGCGGCAAGGGTGGCTCCATGCACATGTTCTCCCGCGAAAAAGAATTCTACGGCGGCCATGGCATCGTCGGTGCGCAGGTGGCTCTAGGCACGGGCCTGGCCTTTGCGAACATGTATCGGGGCACGGACGAAGTCTCCATCGTCTATTTTGGCGAAGGCGCATCAGCTCAGGGACAGGTCTACGAGAGCTTCAATCTCGCAGCGTTGCACAAACTTCCCTGCATCTACGTCATCGAGAACAACAGGTACGGCATGGGCACGTCCATTGAGCGTGCCTCTGCCTCCAAAGACCTTTCTCGTAATGCTGAGCCTTGGGGCATCGCGAGCCGCAAGGTCGATGGTATGGACATTTTTGCCGTCCACCAGGCTGCGCAGGAAGCCATGGAACACTGCCGCTCCGGGAAGGGGCCTTTCCTGCTGGAAATGGAAACCTACCGTTACCGCGGGCACTCCATGTCTGATCCGGCCAAATACCGTGATCGTGCTGAAGTTGAAGAAATGCGTCGGACACGTGATCCGATTGAAACCCTGAAGGCTGAAATGCTGCGCAACGGCATCGAAGAAAGCATCTTCAAGGACATTGAAACCGAAGTGAAAGCCGTAGTGGCGGACGCTGTTGAATTTGCACAGACCTGTCCTGAGCCGGATCCGTCCGAACTCTGGACTGACATTTTGGTGGAGGCCTGATTTCCATGGCATCTCTGATTCTGATGCCGGCCCTGTCGCCGACCATGACCGAAGGTACAATTGCACGCTGGCTTCGTCAGCCTGGCGATGTAGTGAAGTCTGGCGATGTGATCGCCGAGATTGAAACCGACAAGGCCACGATGGAAGTCGAAGCCGTTGATGACGGTGTGTTCGGGAAGGTTCTCGTGCCCGAGGGCAGCGAGAGCGTTGCTGTCAACACGCCTATTGCTGTCCTTCTTGAAGATGGCGAAGACGCAGCCGCCGCCGAAAACGTGACGCGTTCAGCCGATCCAGCTGTTGGTGCATCAGTTGCTATCGAAACTCCATCCGCACCTGCCATTGTCGAAGCTCCGGCTATCAAGCAGGCTGACGACGAGAAAGACTGGGGCGAAACGAAAAACATTACGGTTCGCGAAGCTCTTCGGGATGCGATGGCTGCAGAGTTGCGCCGTGATGAAGACGTCTTCCTGATGGGTGAGGAAGTTGCCCAGTATCAGGGCGCTTACAAGATCAGCCAGGGTCTGCTGGATGAGTTTGGTGAAAAGCGTGTGATCGACATGCCAATCACCGAGCACGGCTTTACTGGCATGGCGGTCGGCGCGGCTCTGACGGGCCTGAAGCCTATCGTTGAGTTCATGACAATGAACTTCTCGCTGCAAGCCATTGATCATATTATTAATTCTGCCGCCAAGACGCTTTACATGTCCGGCGGGCAGATGGGCTGCCCGATTGTCTTCCGTGGCCCGAATGGTGCCGCGGCACGCGTCGGCGCTCAGCACTCCCAGTGCTTTGCAAGCTGGTATGCTCATATTCCTGGCCTGAAGGTCGTTGCTCCGTGGTCCGCCGCGGATGCGAAGGGTCTTCTGCGCGCAGCTATTCGGGATCCGAACCCGGTCGTCGTGCTGGAAAACGAGATCCTGTACGGCCAGAAATTCCCATGCCCTACGGATGAAGACTTCATCCTGCCGATCGGGAAGGCCAAGATCGAGCGTGAAGGTAAAGACGTGACCCTGGTTGCGTTCTCCATCATGGTTGGCGTTGCGCTCGATGCCGCTGCCAAGCTGGCAGAAGAGGGCATTGAAGCCGAAGTCATCAACCTTCGTACGCTGCGGCCCCTTGATACTGAAACGATCATCAAGAGCGTCAAGAAGACGAGCCGGATTGTTTCCGTTGAAGAAGGCTGGCCGGTTGCGGGTATCGGCGCAGAAATCTGCACGGTCGCCGTTGAGCAGGCTTTTGACTGGCTTGATGCTCCTCCGGCGCGCGTCTGCGGGCTTGACCTGCCGCTGCCCTACGCGTCCAATCTTGAAAAACTGGCACTTCCGAAACCCGAGTGGGTTGTGGAAGCGGTCCGCAAGCAGTTCGGGGACTGACCGACAATGGCAATCGATATTCTGATGCCGGCCCTGTCGCCGACAATGACTGAGGGCAAGCTGGCCCGCTGGCTTAAAAACGAAGGCGATACGGTCTCTGCCGGAGACGTAATCGCTGAAATCGAGACCGACAAGGCCACGATGGAAGTTGAAGCGGTAGATGAAGGAATTCTCGGCCGTATCCTTGTTCAGGAAGGCGCGGAAGGTGTCGCTGTTAACACACCTATCGCCATTCTTGTCGAAGAAGGCGAAGATGTTCCAGCAGCGTCTTCAGCACAGGCACCCGCCACAATAGCTGCCGTTGATGCGCCTGCTGCTCCCGTAAATGCACCTACGCTCGTCACCAAGGCAGCAGTTACGGCAGACACTTCTGAGCGCATTTTTGTTTCTCCGCTTGCAAAGCGTATGGCAAAAGAGCGCGGAATTGCTCTCGCGTCGCTCAACGGAACGGGACCAAACGGTCGTATTCTAAAGCGCGATGTGGAGAAGGGCGGCCAGCCGGCTACGACCGCACCGAAAGCTACGCCCGCAGCACCTGTTGCTAGTGAGGGTTCCGTAACGCGCGTTCCGAATTCCACGATGCGTAAAGTCATTGCGCGACGCCTGACGGAATCAAAAACGCAGGTGCCGCATTTCTATGTATCTGTGGACATTGAGCTTGATGCTCTGCTTGCGCTCCGTTCTAAACTGAACGCGACGGCTGAAGACAATAGCTTCAAGCTCTCTGTAAACGACATGATGATCAAGGCCGTAGGGCTGGCACTCAAGAAGGTGCAGGGTCTGAACGTCCAGTTTACAGATTCAGAGACGCTGCATTTCGATAATGTGGACATCTCGATGGCTGTATCCATTCCAGATGGCCTTATCACCCCAATTATTCGGAATGCGGACCAGAAGTCCCTGCGCGAAATTAGTCGTGAAGCCAAGGATCTGGCCAAGCGTGCCCGCGCAGGAAAGCTGAAGCCGGAAGAATTCCAAGGTGGGACGTTCTCGATCTCCAACATGGGGATGTTCGGCGTCCGCGATTTCGCCGCGATCATCAATCCGCCGCAGGCTGGTATCCTGGCTATTGCGTCGGGCGAGAAACGTGCCGTGGTTCGGGGAGACCAGCTTGCAATTGCAACCGTCATGACGGCGACACTTTCTGTTGATCATCGTGCCGTTGATGGCGCGCTTGGCGCACAGTGGCTCAATGCCCTGCGCGACATCGTACAGAACCCTTACACTCTGGTGGTCTGATCCATGTCCGATACTTTCGATCTGATCGTTGTTGGTGGCGGTCCTGGCGGTTACGTTGCAGCACTCCGAGCCAGTCAGCTTGGCATGAGCGTTGCCATCGTGGAGAGCACGCATTTTGGTGGTGTCTGTCTCAACTGGGGCTGCATTCCCACCAAGGCGCTCCTGCGCTCCTCGGAAATTCATCATCTTTTGCATGATCTGAACACGTTCGGCTTCTCCGCCGAGAATGTGTCTTTTGATCTTCCGAAGATTGTGGCCCGGTCCCGCGGCATTGCACGCCGTATGGGTGGCGGAATTGCTCACCTGCTGAAGAAGGCCAAGGTCACGACCTTTGACGGTCGTGCAAAACTGGCTGGACGGGCAGGGGAAGCACATAAGGTTTCCATCACAAAAGACGGTGCTAAAGTCGCAGTCATCAAGTCGCCCAACGTGATCCTGGCAACAGGGGCGCGAGGTCGTCAGCTTCCAGGTCTTGAGACGGACGGAAAGTTGATCTGGGGTGCGCGTGAAGCCATGACCCCTGCTGAGCTTCCAAAGCGTCTTCTGGTCATTGGCTCTGGCGCTATTGGCATCGAGTTCGCGTCTTTCTACCGTAACATGGGTAGCGAAGTCACAATTGCTGAAGTTGCGGATCGCATTCTGATTGCCGAAGATCCGGAAATCAGCGCCACTGCCCGCAAGGCCTTTGAGAAGCAGGGGATGAAAATCATCACCGGCGCAAAGGTTGGAGCGCTGCAGAAGGGCGAAAATGAGGTCTCCACCACGATTGAAAGTGCGTCTGGCACGATTGATCTGACGGTAGATCGGGTAATCTGCGCTGTCGGCATTGTCGGGAACGTTGAAGATCTTGGACTGGAAGGCACCAAAGTCCAGGTCGATCGCACTCATATCATCACCGACGGCTTCTGCCGCACGGCAGAGCCGGGCATCTATGCGATCGGTGACGTTGCAGGCGCTCCGTGGCTGGCTCACAAAGCAAGCCATGAAGGTATTCTCTGCGTCGAGAAGATTGCCGGTCGTTCGCCGCAGCCTTTGCATGCACTGAACATTCCGGGCTGCACCTACTCTCGTCCCCAGATTGCCTCGGTAGGTCTGAGCGAAGAGAAGGCTATAGCCGCTGGTCACAAGGTCCGCGTCGGTCGTTTCCCGTTCATGGCAAATGGCAAGGCCGTAGCGATGGGTGAGACGGAAGGCATGGTCAAAACCGTGTTTGACGCAACCACCGGAGAGCTTCTTGGTGCTCATATGATCGGTGCCGAAGTCACGGAAATGATCCAGGGTTATGTTATCGCCCGGACCAGTGAGTTGACGGAAGCAGAACTGATCGAAACGGTTTTCCCGCATCCGACAATCTCCGAGACGATGCATGAAGCGACTCTGGCGGCCTTCGATGGCCCGCTCCATATCTGAGCATCATGTCCCAGCGCATCACCATTGATCATCGGTCAGCGCCTTCTCCCCGTCATCCGGAGAAGGCGCATCGCCCCGATAACCCGATCCAGCGCAAGCCGTCCTGGATCAGGGTCAAGGCGCCCAATCATCCCGTCTATCACGAGACGCGAGCTCTGATGCGGGAAGCGAATCTGGTTACGGTGTGCGAAGAGGCTGCCTGCCCGAATATCGGGGAATGCTGGTCTCAGCGTCATGCCACCATGATGATCATGGGAGAGATCTGCACGCGCGCCTGCGCGTTCTGCAACGTCACAACCGGCCTGCCCAAGGCGCTGGACGAAGACGAACCTCGCAGGGTGGCAGAAGCTGTAGCAAAGCTCGGTCTCAAGCACGTTGTGATTACATCGGTGGACCGTGATGATCTTGCGGATGGTGGGGCGCGTCATTTTGCCAATGTGATCAAAGCCATCCGGACGGCTTCAGCGAGCACGACAATCGAAATCCTGACTCCTGACTTCCTGAGAAAGCCAGGCGCTCTTGAGGTTGTCGTGGAAGCCAGACCGGACGTTTTCAATCACAATATCGAGACTGTGCCACGTCTCTATCCCACTATTCGTCCGGGTGCGCGATACTATCAGTCCCTGCGTCTGCTGGACGGTGTGAAGAGGCTTGATCCATCCATTTTCACCAAGTCCGGCCTGATGCTTGGCCTTGGTGAGGAGAAGATGGAAGTATGGCAGGTCATGGATGATTTCAGGGTCGCTGACGTCGATTTTCTGACGTTGGGACAGTACCTTCAGCCGAGCGTAAAGCATGCATCGGTCGAAAAGTTTGTTACCCCGGAAGAATTTGACGGCTATGCTGCGGCTGCCCGTTCCAAAGGATTTCTCCAGGTCAGTGCAAGCCCTCTGACACGATCCTCCTATCATGCGGACAGTGACTTCGCGAAGCTGCAGGCTGCGCGAAACAGCCGTCTGAAAGAAAGTCCCTGATGCCGACACATGCCGAGCAACGGTTGATTGCCTACACGCCGGAGCAACTTTTTGATCTGGTCGCAGATGTGGAGAGATATCCGCAGTTTCTGCCATGGTGCGTCAAAGCGACTATCAAATCCAAGACGGAGCATGAACTGGTAGCTGACCTGACAATCGGGTTCGGTCCGTTCCGTGAAACCTTTACGAGCCGTGTGACCTTGGAATGCCCTTCGCGTATCCGCGTCCGCTATGAAAAAGGGCCTTTCCGGTATCTGAACAACGTCTGGACATTCACACCTGACCCGCGTGGCTGCCTGGTGGATTTCTTTGTGGACTTCGAGTTCCGGTCTCGTCTGCTTCAGAATGCGATGGGTGTTGTTTTTAATGAAGGCGTTCGTCTGATGGTCTCAGCCTTCATCAAGCGGGCTCGTGATATCTATGGCGTACAGACGCCACAAACCCGTACTCCGCAGCCGGGACTTTCCTGATTACAGGAAAGAATTCGTAATACGTCATGAACCATTTGGCGCATGTGGCGTTTTGAGCCCCAAGCACCGAATGGTGTCATGAAAGGATTACGCAATGAAGAAATTTACCTTCGGCGCATTTGCCTTCTCGGCTTTGATTGCTGCTGCTTCTCCGGCTATGGCCGAACACCATGGACATCACCATGGCAAAAAATCGGCTTCGCACATGCAGAAGTCTGATGAAGCGTCTGCAACAGACGCTCTGAACGCTCGCTCGCTCCAGCAGGCTCAGACGCCAGTTCAGGCACAGGCTCCAGCAGCTCCGCTTCCGGTTGCAACGGCACCGACGTCTGCGGTTGTTCCTACGGCGCCGGTCCCGACCGTACCGCCAGCGGCATCAACAATGCCAGCAACGGCACCGACTGACGGTCAGTAATTCCTCAGTTCGCACGGTTTGCCATAAAGGCCCTCACCAGATCGGTGGGGGCTTTTTTTTGTTCAGGCCTTCAGGATCATTTCAAGAGCATGTCTCACCGTAGCTTTTCTGACTGCAGTTCGATCTCCCGAAAAAACATGTCGTTCTGAAATTGCCTTTCCTGGAAAAAACGCCAGCCCGAAGCAAACAGTTCCCACAGGTTTCTCAGCACTTCCGCCGTCTGGTCCTGCTATTCCCGTGACAGAAACCGCTACTGTCGCATCTGCAGCATGCCACAATGCGCCCTCCGCCATGGCGCGTGCCGTCTCTTCACTGACTGCGCCGTATCGAGCAAGAGTGTCTGCAGGAACGCCAGCAGCGCTGCTTTTCAGGGCGTTGGAATAGGTCACAAGGCCGCCTTCGATCACGCTGGACGACCCTGCAATATCGGTGAGGGCCGCGCAAATCATCCCGCCCGTGCAACTTTCCACAGTCACAAGGCGAAGGTTTCTTGCCGCCAGATGCGCGAGTACTTGTTCACAAAGTGATCGAAAATCAGTTGCCGACATTGGAAGCGCTCACCCGATAAACCATCATGTTAGCTTCGATATTTTCGATATACATTCGCGTTTCCCGATAAGGGAGACGTTCGATCCAATCTAGAATGCCATCTTCAGATAAAGGATCGGCAGGTGGATTTGCTTTGAGCCACAGATCCACCCGATGCGGCCCGGCATTATAAGCAGCCAAGGCATAGGGAATGACGTTATCAAAGCGCGCGAGCAACTGGGATACGTAAGCATTCCCGACGGTCAGATTGGTCTGAGGATCTAGGAGTGCCGCTGCGGAGACATTCATGCCCCCCAGATGGGCGCGCCTCACAACATCCGTCGCAGCTCCAGGTAAGATCTGAAGCAGCCCTATGGCATGAGCCCCGCTGATCGCAGCAGAATCGAAGCCGCTTTCCTGCCTGATGACGGCTGGAAGCAAACCATCTGGAACAGTCGATGCTTCCGGCCATGGATTAGGGAAACCCTGCGGATAAAGGGCAACGCCTTTTCGTGACAAGGCATGAGCGGCAAAGACTTCAGCGGCAGGAACATTAAGACGTGAGCCAAGGTCTGCCACTGCCTTCTGGCCTTGCGGCGTCGGATTAGCGATCAGAAGAAGCAGGAGGAAGTCTTTAGCGTGTTCCTGATCTCCTGACTGCATCAGGTCGGTGGCCGCCTCGACGAGATCCTGTCGCTGCAAGTCTCCTGATGCCACCGATGGAAGAGAGTGCAAGCTTTGCTGGAGCGCACTATCGAATTCCTGAGACGTCGTTCCGACCAAAATAAAAGACTGCTCCCCGGAAAGAGCCGCCTGAGCAAGCTGCCCATGGAACGTCGTGGGAAAATGTGTCGCATGCTCAAATGCGTCCTGCGCGTCTCCGGAGTGCCCTGCGGCCTGGCGCGCGCGCGCGGTCCAGTACCAGCCTCGAGCCTGCATCGCGAGTGAGGAAGCCTGCTGGAGCGGCTTGAAAAACTCCTCCGCTTGGTCGGGAGTGTTCAATAGTCGAAGAGCAATAAAGCCCGAGAGATTTTGCGCTTCCTGACGGTCGATTTCTGTGAGCGGCAGTGTTGTGTCCTGCGACAGGGCATAAGCGTCCTGCACACGACCTGCGAGGAGTAGGGCGCGAGCGAGACTTGCTCTTTCACTGGACCATTCATGAGAAGGAGCCGCAGCTTGCAGACGTGAACCTGCATCATTCCAGAGCGCCAAAGCGTCATCCAGGTGGTCTCCGCGCCGAAGAGCCCGCAGGCGATAGCGGATTAAAATGGGATCTGCACGCTCCGCAGGAGATAAAGCATCAAATGCGCTGTCGGCATCAGGGGAGACGGATCGTTCAGCGAGTCTCGCTCGTGCAAGGGCCTGACGCTCTGGCGGCAGGCGAGGGATCTGACGTCCCGCCGCCGAAAGCTGACCCCTGGCTTCAAGAGTCGCATAACGCTGCCACTGATCATCCGCACTGAAGACAGTGACATATCGCGCCAGAAGAGCACCTTCTTCCTGAGCGGTTCCCGCACCAGAGACCCAAAGCCTGTGCGCTTCATTCACTCCACTGGGGAGATGATCCTGACAGTTCAGGAACGCCGAGACGAGTGTCAGGGGAAGAGCCGGGCAGAGACGGTTTAAAGTTTCAGGATCAGATGTATGCGTAAGGGCATTCTGATATCGCCACAGAATTTTGGCGCGTTGCGGCCAGACCGGGGTCTGCAGAAGAAAGGCGGCATAGTCGTCCGCAGGTCGGTCTGTGGCTGAAGGCGCAACAAGTGACAGCCACTGAGCCAGTCGGTCCTGAACCGTGGGTGTAGAGGGCAAAGGAGCTGCCGCCCCAAGAAACAGGGCAGCAGCCAGAAGAAGTGGTCGGTCAGTTCGGCAGCACAACATGATGCCAGATTTCTCCTCCGCCGCGGATGATGAGTTCAATCGCCACACCCAGAACGACAAACAGACCACACCATGCGATCCAGCTGTAACGGGCCAGAAGCCCGGCAATGAACGACGCGGCAACGCCCATCAGCAACACAGAGAACGCAAGGCCACCCATGAGAATCCATGGATGGCCAACAGCAGCTCCTGCGACAGCAAGGACATTGTCCAGACTCATGGAAAGATCGGCAATGACAATCTTGATAATGGCTGGCCCAAGACGGGAAGGGGCGTCAACCTCAACATCCGTATCACTGTGCCGGAGTTCCCGATACATTTTCCAGCAGACCCAGAGCAGCAGACAGCCGCCTGCAAGCGTCAGGCCCACAATAGCCAGAAGACGGGCTGCAACCAGTGCCAGCCCAATTCGCAGGACGGCCGCAAACGCCGTGCCGATCAGAATGGCCAGACGCCTCTGTCGCCCCTGAAGGCTACGAACCGCCATCCCGATGACAACAGCGTTGTCTCCCGCGAGCGTGATATCAATGAGGGTGACCTGCGCCAGCGCAAACAGGCCGTGAACGAAAGTATCAGGGAGCAAGGTTGTCATTCTTCCAAAAGGGGTCCGTGCAATATCCTCGTATTTGGTCTAAGCAGCCTCCGTAAAGCCCCACTCGCCTCCGGAGTTCTCATGGTTCCGCGTTATAGCCGCCCCCAGATGACCGCAATCTGGTCGCCCGCCAACCGTTACCGTATCTGGTTCGAAATTGAAGCCCTGGCCTGTGAAGCCATGGCGGAACAGGGCGCAATCCCTGCCGAATCAGCCAAAACGATCCGCGAAAAGGGAGATGCCGCAATGGCCGCATTCTCCGACGCTGACCTGGCCCGGATTGACGAGATCGAGGCAGAAACGCGCCATGACGTGATTGCGTTCCTGACATGGTTGGCAGAGAAAGTTGGTCCGGACAGCCGTTTCGTTCATCTCGGCATGACGTCTTCGGATGTGCTGGACACATGTCTGTCCGTTCAGCTGACACAGGCTTCCGACCTTCTTCTTGAAGATCTGGAGCGCGTTCTCGCTGCCCTCAAGACGCGCGCATACGAGCACAAGCTGACCGTGACGATCGGCCGCAGCCACGCCATTCACGCGGAACCGACCAGCTTCGGCCTGAAACTGGCTGGCCATTATGCAGAATTCGCGCGCAACAAAGAGCGTCTGCTTCAGGCCCGCAAAGAAATCGCTGTCTGTGCCATTTCCGGTGCGGTCGGCACTTATGCTCATATTGACCCAGCCGTTGAAGAATACGTTGCCGACAAGCTGGGACTTGTTGCCGAAAGCGTCTCCACGCAGGTTATCCCTCGCGACCGTCACGCAGCCTTTTTCTGCACACTGGGCGTAATTGCCAGCGGCATTGAACGTCTGGCTGTTGAAGTTCGCCACTTGCAGCGGTCGGAAGTGCGCGAAGCGGAAGAGTTCTTCCACAAGGGCCAGAAGGGCAGCTCCGCGATGCCGCACAAGCGGAATCCGGTGCTGTCCGAAAATCTGACAGGCCTTGCTCGTCTGATTCGCTCTCATGTTACGCCTGCACTGGAAAACGTTGCCCTGTGGCACGAACGTGACATCAGCCACTCGGCCGTGGAGCGGAACATCTGCCCTGACGCCACGATCGGGCTTGATTTCGCTCTGATGCGTCTGGCTGGTATGATGGAAAAGCTGATGGTCTATCCGGACCAGATGATCGCCAACATGGAAAGCCTTGGTGGCGTTGTTCATTCCGGCGAAGTGCTGCTGGTTCTGGCCCGCGCTGGTATTTCCCGCGAGGACGCCTACCGGATCGTCCAGCGCAACGCCATGGAGACATGGACGAAGCTGGGACACCCTGACTTCCGCACGTTCCGCGAGAATCTTGAAGCAGATCCGGAAGTTGCCGGCCGTGTCAGTGCGGAAGTTCTGGACCGGGCCTTCGATCCGGCGCAGCATCTCAGCCAGGTTGATCGCATCTTTAACCGCATTTTCAGTTAATCTGGACAAACGGGGGCGGGAATAGTTTTCCCGCACTCTCGCGGTTCCGGTTCCGCAATGCTATGGAACCGAAAAACCGTCGCTGGACCAGCCGTTTCCGCATCCCTGACAAACGGGACGGCGCAACGCAGTAAGGATTGCTCATGGCCCGCCGCCGCCAGCTCTATGAAGGCAAAGCCAAGGTTCTTTTCGAAGGGCCCGAGCCCGGAACGCTCGTGCAGTATTTCAAGGATGACGCCACCGCCGGAAACGGCGCCAAAAGTGGCGTGATCACAGGGAAGGGTGTTCTGAACAACCGCATCAGCGAATACCTGATGATGAAGTTGCACGACATCAACATCCCAACGCACTTCATTCGCCGTCTCAACATGCGTGAGCAGCTGATCCGCGAAGTCGAGATCATTCCACTCGAAGTGGTGGTCCGCAATGTTGCGGCGGGCTCGATCGCCAAGCGCCTTGGCATCCCTGAAGGGACCCGTCTGCCGCGCACAATCATCGAATATTACTACAAGAACGATACTCTCGGGGACCCGATGGTCTCTGAAGAGCATATTGCCGCATTCGACTGGGCCTCACCACAGGACCTGGACGACATGAATACGCTTGCTCTCAGGACCAATGATTTCCTGATGGGCATCTTCATGGGCGTTGGCATCACCCTCATTGATTTCAAGCTGGAATTCGGCCGTCTCTGGGAAGGCGAGGAGATGCGGATTATCGTCGCTGACGAGATCTCTCCTGATAACTGCCGCCTGTGGGACAGCAAGACCAGCGAGAAAATGGACAAGGACCGATTCCGCAGGGACATGGGCCGGGTCGAAGAAGCTTATCAGGAAGTTGCACGGCGTCTCGGGATCCTGCCCGAAGCCAGTAATGGAGACCTCAAGGGTCCGGAGGCAGTATAATGAAAATCCGCGTTTTCGTTTCTCTGAAAGATGGCGTGCTTGACCCGCAGGGCAAAGCCGTGGGCCACGCTCTTGAGTCTCTGGGTTTCAAAGGTGTTGGTGAAGTCCGCGTGAATCGCGTGATCGAACTGGACGTTGCCGCGCAGGACAATGCTGCAGCTCTTGCGGAGGGTGAGGCCATGGCCCGCGCTCTTCTGGCTAACGAGGTCATTGAAGACTTCAGCGTCGAGGTGGCGGCATGAAGCTCTTCTCCGCTGCTCTTCTGGCTGCCGGTCTCGTGACCGTAGCTGCGGCTCCTGCTCATGCACAGCGCGTTTCCAAGGTCTCCGGAAAAGCTCTGGGCAACATGTGCTCAGCCAGCAAGTCTACCGCTCTCTGTGACGCGTATCTCGCAGGCGTCATGGACAGCGAAGTCTGGTCCAAGAAATATGACAGCTACGCCGATGACGCTGGCGCGCCTGTCGCGTTTTGTGTTCCGGTCAGCGAAACGACAACGCAGGTCCGCGGCAAGCTGATTTCCTGGCTGCACGCTCATAATGATGCGTTGACGCAGTCGGGCGGCAAGGCCGTTTACCGCGCCCTGCATGACGCTTACCCCTGCCATACGGCTCCGGAGGCTCAGAAATGAAGGCAGGTATCGTCGTATTTCCTGGCACGAACCGGGAGCGCGACATGGTGCACGCCCTGAAGCTGGTTTCCGGCCAGACCCCGAAGATGATCTGGCACCGGGACACATCCCTTGGTGATCTGGATCTCGTGGTTCTGCCAGGGGGTTTCAGCTTCGGGGATTATCTGCGCAGTGGTGCCATGGCTGCTCATTCTCCGATCATGCGCGAAGTCAAAGCTTTCGCTGAGAAGGGTGGCCATGTTCTCGGTGTCTGTAACGGCTTTCAGATCCTGACGGAAACGCATCTTCTGCCAGGCGCACTGCTTCGCAACGCTGGCCTGCGCTTTCTGTCGCAGGACTGCCACCTCAAAGTTGAAAATGCCGCGTCGGCATTCACGCAAGGATGGAAGAGCGGCGACATTTTCCGTGCACCGCTTGCGCATGGCGATGGCAACTACACGGCCTCACCTGAAACGCTTGAGCGTCTCGAAGGAGAGGGGCGGGTTGCATTCCGCTATTGTGCTACTGATGGACAGGTCTCAGAGGGCAATCGCCACTCCAATCCCAACGGTAGCACGCGCTCGATCGCTGGTATCCTGAGTGAAAATGGCCGTGTGTGTGGCCTGATGCCGCACCCTGAAAACCTGACTGACCCGGAAATCGGCGCGACTGACGGCGTGCCGCTCTTCAAAGGCCTGGTGGAGGCTCTCGTCGGATGAGTGTTACAATCGACGCCAAACTGGCCCAGTCGTTCGGCCTGACACCTGCGGAATATGACAAGCTCCTGAGCATCATGGGCCGCACGCCCAGCTTTACAGAACTTGGCATTTTCTCGGTCATGTGGTCCGAGCACTGTTCTTACAAATCCTCCCGCATCCATCTCAAGACGCTGCCAACCAAAGCTCCATGGGTCATTCATGGGCCGGGCGAAAACGCGGGTGTTGTTGATATCGGCGAAGGTCTGGCTGCCGTCTTCAAGATGGAAAGCCACAACCATCCGTCCTTCATCGAGCCTTATCAGGGCGCAGCGACAGGCGTGGGCGGTATCCTGCGTGACGTGTTCACCATGGGCGCGCGTCCGGTCGCCAACCTGAATGCCCTGCGCTTCGGTGACCCAAAGAACCCGGGAACGCGCCGTATCGTCGATGGTGTTGTTCGCGGCGTAGGTGGGTACGGCAACTGCGTCGGCGTTCCGACAGTCGGCGGGGAAGTCAACTTCCACAAGGCCTATGACGGCAACCCGCTCGTCAACGCGATGACAGTCGGTGTTGCCAAGCAGGACAAGATCTTCCTTTCTGCTGCTGCAGGCATTGGAAATCCGGTTGTTTATGTTGGCTCCAAAACCGGTCGAGACGGTATTCATGGCGCTACCATGTCCTCCGCCGAGTTCGACGATGAGGCCGCCTCCAAGCGCCCAACCGTTCAGGTGGGTGACCCGTTCATCGAGAAGCTGCTGATCGAGGCGTGCCTTGAACTGATGGCCACCGATGCGATCGTGGCCATTCAGGATATGGGTGCGGCTGGCCTGACGTCTTCTGCTGTTGAAATGGCAGGGAAGGGTGGCGTCGGTATTGAGCTTGACCTTGATTCCGTTCCGCAGCGCGAACCCGGCATGTCAGCCTACGAAATGATGCTGTCTGAAAGCCAGGAGCGTATGCTCATGGTTCTCAAGCCTGAAAGCACCGAGCAGGCCCGGGCCATCTTTGAAAAATGGGAACTGGATTTCGCGATCGTCGGGCAACTGACAGATAGTGGCCGCATCACAATCAAGCACAACGGACAGGTCGAAGCGGATATTCCGCTGGCACCGCTGGCCGATGAAGCTCCGATCTACAATCGCCCGACTGTTCCGCTGGACGCCCCACGGCACATCCAGCCACCTGCAGACCCGGTAGGGATTGAGCATGCTCTGCTGACATTGATCGGCTGCCCGGATCTGGCGTCCCGCGCATGGATCTGGAACCAGTACGATGCATCCGTCGGCGGGAATACGGCGCGTCGCCCAGGTGCAGCAGATGCTGCCATTGTGCGCGTGGAAGGAACGCGTCTGGGTCTCGCCCTGACGACGGACTGCACCCCGCGTTACTGTCAGGCTGACCCGAAAACCGGAGCAGCACAGGCTGTTGCCGAAGCATGGCGCAACATTACGGCAACAGGTGCGAAGCCTTTGGCCGTGACGGACAACCTGAATTTCGGCAATCCGGAACGCCCGGAAATCATGGCTCAGTTTGCTCAAGCCATCAAAGGCATGGGTGAGGCGTGCCGTGCGCTGGATTTCCCGGTCGTGAGTGGCAACGTCTCATTGTATAACGAGACACGTTCACCATCAGGTCTGGCCCAGGCTATTCTCCCGACACCAGCGATCGGCGCTCTGGGTGTTCTGGCAGATGCTTCGCGGTCCATCGGACTGTCCATGCCTGCAGATCATGATCTGGTTCTGATCGGCGAAATCCGTGGGGAACTCGGACAGTCCCTGTGGCTCCGTGAAATTTGCCATCGCGAAGACGGTGCTCCACCTCATGTTGATCTTGTTGCAGAGCGCCGGAACGGTGACTTTGTGCGCGGACAGATTGAAGCCGGGTCGGTCACGGCCTGCCACGATATTGCAGATGGCGGTCTTCTCGTGACACTGGCTGAGATGGTCATGGCTGGAGATGTTGGATGCGTGTTGAATGCACCCCCATCCAACATTCCGCTGCATGCTTTCTGGTTCGGTGAAGATCAAGCGTGCTATGTTGTGGCGACCAAAAGCGCTCAGGCCCTCCTTGCCGCAGCCGAAAAAGCTCATGTCCCCGCCCGCAAGCTGGGTCATTCCGGCGGCAAGGAACTGAAGCTTGCGGATGGTATTGCACTAAAAGCCAGCAGACTGCGCGACATCAACGCAGCATTCTTCCCGAAATTCATGGGTGAGGACGCCTGACATATGCCGATGACAGCATCCGAAATCGAACGGACTATCCTCGCCGCTATTCCCGATGCCCAGATCACAATTCAGGATCTGGCCGGGGACGGGGATCACTACGCCTGCACCGTGGTCAGCACGGCATTCGAAGGGCTTTCTCGTGTACGCCAGCACAAACTGGTTTATGATGCCTTCGGAACCCGCATGGGTACTGAGCTGCATGCAATGGCTCTCAAAACCCTGACCCCTTGAACTCAGGGGGAATCATTCCCTTCTGAAGTGACTGCTGACAGCCAGGGAGGGCATTGCCTCTCCCTGATGCCGACAAAAGGAAAAACCAATGTCTGAGACCGTGTTCCAGCATATCCAGAACCTGATCGACGCAAACCCGGTCATGCTGTTCATGAAGGGTGACAAACTCTTCCCACAGTGCGGCTTCTCTGCGCGCGTTGTGCAGATCCTGAACCACCTTGGCGTGCCGTTCGAGACCTGCAACATTCTTGAAAGCGCTGAGCTTCGTCAGGGCATCAAGGATTTCTCACAGTGGCCGACCGTGCCGCAGCTCTACGTCAAAGGTGAGTTCGTTGGTGGCTGCGACATCGTGACGGACATGTACCAGAGCGGTGAACTTGAGACTCTGCTGACCGAAAAAGGAATCGCTACGGCGAATGCCTGATTTCGTTAATTCCGGCCGCTGAAACGGCCGGAATTCAACCTTTTTCAAGGCTTGCAGACGCCACAATTCAGCCATGATGTGTCCAAAAGTGGCAAGACCTTGATTTTTTCTAAAACTTTTCCCATCGGGGTTGTCGAACCCTCTGATTACGTCATACGGTAGTTCCATCAAAACAGGGATGGAAACACATCAATGGCGCGACAGTGGGCTGGCCGAATTGCTCTCGGCATTATGGGCGTTGGACTATGCATGGGAGCCGGAAAGGCTCATGCCCGTGCAGCCATCACTGATTACGAAGCCAGCAAGCTGACATTTGATGCGCTGACAGCAACCCCGGTTTACCACCGTCCGGCTGTTCACTTTGCTCGTCACTCTGCAAGCCACTCAATGGCATGGAGCGGACATCACGCTGTGATCCGTAACGTGGCTTACCGCCCACATGCAGCTACCGCGACAACAGCTCATCGCCACGTTCGTAGCCGTCGCACCTGATATTATGTGAGGCGTAGCGCATCTATGATGCGTCGCGCCTGCCCCTCACGATTGACAGCTATAACGTCAAAACGCGTGTTTGGGCGTGACCAGTCTGGTCTGGTCGCAAGGACATACTCGAAGGCTGCCATCAGCCGCTCAGCCTGACGAGGCTGAAGGGCTTCCACGCTATCCCTGAGTGTGGAACGGCTTTTTACCTCGACAGCGATAACCCAGTCTTCATCCGCAACCAGAAGATCGATTTCGCCATATGGCGTTCTGAGCCTTTGAGCCAGAATTTCCAGCCCTGCCTCCACCATATGGCGCCTTGCGATTTCTTCTGCGTTCAGGCCTCCGTAATAAGCCTGAACGCCTCGTGCGCGACGATTTATCAGCGGTCTTCTTTCAGAAGACGGGCAGCATCAATCGCAAAATATGTCAGAATGCCGTTACAGCCAGCACGCTTGAAAGCGATAAGGCTCTCCATAATGGTCCGATCCCGCTCAAGCCAGCCATTCTGTATAGCTCCGGCAAGCATCGCGTATTCTCCGGACACCTGATAGGCAAAGGTCGGCACAGCGAAACGGTCACGGATGCGGCGGATAATGTCCAGATACGGCATTCCCGGCTTGACCATGATCATGTCCGCACCTTCACGAATATCCTGTTCGACTTCACGAAGAGCTTCGTCCGAATTGGCCGGGTCCATCTGATAGGTTTTCTTGTCACCCGTCAGGAGGCCACCTGATCCCAGCGCATCACGGAACGGGCCGTAGAAAGCAGAAGCGTATTTCGCGGTATAGGCCATGATGCGGACGGTCTCGAAGCCGTTGGCATCAAGTGTTTCGCGGATTGCCTGCACACGACCATCCATCATGTCAGACGGCGCAATAATGTCGTTTCCAGCACGGGCCTGATTGAGGGCCTGCTGACGCAGGATCTCGACAGACTCGTCATTGAGGATACGGCCGTCCTTAATAACGCCGTCATGGCCATGATCCGTGTAGGGATCGAGTGCCACGTCACCAATGACGCCGAGCTCCGGAAAAGCTTCCTTGATGACGCGCGATGCGCGGCACATCAGATTGTCCGGGTTCAGGGCTTCAGTACCGGTTGCATCACGCAGTTCGACGGGCGTGATGGGGAAGATGGCAACCGCCGGGATGCCAAGCTCAACAGCCGGACGGACATGCTCCACGAGATTGTCGAGGCTGACGCGCTCAACACCGGGCATGGAGGACACTTTCTGGCGCTGGTTTTCGCCTTCACAAACGAAAATCGGCCAGATCAGGTCATCGACGTGCAGTCGATTTTCCTGAACCAGCCGACGTGTAAAGGCATCGTGGCGATTACGCCGCGGGCGGAAGAGGGGGAATGATGCGTTCGTCATGCCCCCAATCATGCTCCTATATTTTCTATCTGGAAAGCAGGCTGTGACGTACTCCGTAACAGAAATAAATCGCCAGCCCGATCACGAGCCATACCACCAGCCGAACCCATGTCAGCATATCCAGAGACACCATAACCGCACCGCAGGACAACACGCCCAGAACCGGAATAATCGGCCCACCGGGCACACGGAAAAGGCGTGAGGCCTGAGGCTCCTTCATCCTTAAGAGTGGAACGCCGACACAAACAATGATGAACGCAAGCAGGGTTCCGATGGAGGTCATGTTGCCCAACTCACCAATCGGCAGCACTGCAGTCAGAACACTTGTCAGGGCGGCAAAGCAAAGGTGGGACGTCCAGGGCGTATGCGTGCGCGTGTTCAACTTCGCGAAGACTTTCGGAAGCAGCCCATCATGCGACATGGCCAGAAATACACGCGCCTGACCCAGAAGAAGCCCAAACAGGACAGAAACGTATCCTACTGTAATCCCCAGTTTCACGAGACTGGCGAGCCAGGGGGCACCAGCAGCATCAATCGCTGTTGCAACCGGGCTTGGATCATTCGCCATGACTTTATAGTTCACAACGCCCGTCAGAACCGCAGAGAACACTGCATAAACAACACCACAGATCAGCAGGCTTCCGATAATGCCGACCGGGATATCCCGGGCTGGATTTTTGCTGTCCTGCGCGGTTGTGGAGACGATATCGAATCCCAGATAGGCAAAGAATGCCATCCCCGCGGCACGCATCACGCCCGAAAAGCCAAAATGCCCGAAGGTGCCGTCATTCGGTGGAATATAGGGATGGTAATTTGCCAGCTTGATATGCGGGATGCAGAACACCAGCACCAGAGCGATCACCGCCAGCTTTATCACCACGATGACGTTATTCACGGCGGCAGACTGGCTGACACCACGCATCAACAAGGCTGTCACGACCCAGATAGCCAGAACCGCCGGAAAATTGAACCAGGCACTGACCACTGACCCATCCGCCAGTGTCACAGGTGTCATGGGTGTTGCCAGAAGCCGCGGATCAATCGTAATGCCCCAGCCGGAGAGCAGGGAGGACACATAGCCCGACCAGCTAGAGGCCACAGCGGCCGCACCCACTGTATATTCAAGTACGAGATCCCAGCCGATGATCCAGGCGATCAACTCACCCATGGACGCATAGGCATAGGAATACGCTGACCCACCAGACGGGATCATGCCAGCCAGTTCGCCGTAACAGAGGCCGGCAAATCCGCAGGCGAGGGCGGCGATAAGATAGGACAGCGTGACGGCAGGGCCTGCATTCTGGCCTGCTGCAACGCCTGTCAGGGAGAACAGGCCGGCACCGATGGTCACACCGACGCCGAGTGCGATGAGGTGCCAGGGGCCAAGAACACGTTTCAGGCCTGTATTGTCAGACGCAGCGGAAGACACAGGCTTGGTCCGCCAGAGCGGATTGGTCATGAAAGATCCTCGTTGGAAACACGGATTGTTTTTGCCGACGCGCGCATTCTGCGGTAGTGACGGGGCGAACTCACCCTGGAGAATGGACCACGATGTCGGAACACGCCAGCCAGTCCACGCTGAATCCTTTTTTCCACGCGCCTCTGAAAGAGGCTGATGCCGAAGTTGCAGCAATTCTGAATGACGAACTGACCCGTCAGCAGGATGGTATCGAGCTGATCGCGTCCGAGAACATGGCATCTTTTGCCGTGATGGAAGCGCAGGGCTCTGTTCTGACCAACAAGTACGCTGAAGGCCTTCCTGGCAAGCGCTACTATGGTGGCTGCGTTGACGTGGACCGCGTTGAAACCCTTGCTATCGAGCGCCTTAAGAAGCTGTTCGGCGCAGAATTTGCAAACGTGCAGCCGCATTCCGGCGCCAATGCCAATCAGGCAGCCTTCATGGCAATGGCAAAGCCGGGCGACACCATTCTGGGTCTAAGCCTCGCGGCTGGCGGACATCTGACCCACGGTGCGGCTCCGAACTACTCCGGCAAGTGGTTCAACGCCGTTCAGTATGGTGTGCGCGCGCAGGACGGTCTGATCGACTACGATCAGATGGAAGAGCTGGCTCGTGAGCATAAGCCGAAGATCATCGTTGCAGGCAGTTCCGCCTATCCGCGCGTGATCGACTTCCCGCGCTTCCGGAAGATTGCTGACGAAGTTGGCGCTTATCTGATGGTGGACATGGCTCATTTTGCCGGGCTGGTTGCCGCTGGCCTGTATCCGAGCCCACTACCGTATGCTGACATCGTGACGTCCACGACTCACAAGACGCTACGTGGCCCGCGTGGTGGCATCATCCTGACGAACAGCGCTGAGCTCGCCAAGAAGATCAACTCTGCGGTCTTCCCAGGCCTTCAGGGTGGTCCGCTGATGCATGTCATCGCTGGCAAGGCCGTTGCCTTCGGTGAGGCCCTGAAGGACGACTTCCGCGACTACCAGAAGCGCGTTGTGGCTAATGCGAAGGCACTGGCCGACGAACTCCAGCTTCGTGGCTTCGACATCGTGACGGGTGGCACGGACAGCCATCTGGTGCTGGTTGATCTTCGCCCCAAGAAGGTGACGGGCAAGCTTGCGGAAGAAATTCTGGAACGCGCTGGCATCACAGCCAACAAGAACGCCATTCCGTTCGATCCGGAAAAGCCGTTCGTCACGTCTGGCATTCGTCTGGGCAGCCCCGCTGCAACGGCACGTGGTTTCGGCGAAGACGAGTTCCGCACCATTGCCCGCATGATAGACGAAGTTCTGACGGCGGCTCTGGAAGAGGGCGATGTCAATGACACGACCAACCGTGTCCATGAAGAAGTGAAG
>NZ_JASGXC010000001.1:357496-392309 GCF_032913585.1 Gluconobacter sp. GP1 | reverse complement strand
CCCCCACCGCAAGCTGCCCCTGCTTGGGGCGAAGGTTTGGCACGATGAGCAGACAGTCATCGTAGGGCGTGCAGATAGCGTCATGGCCATCCCGGGCAATCACAGTTCCTGCTCTTGGGATGCAGGTGTTTCCAACCCAAGGCTCAACAAAACTAAACTCTGCACTTTTTGCCGTGACATTATCCGTCACGACAGCAAGCCTCACTGGCTGCGTTTTATCCTGAGCCCCCCCCTGTAGATGCACATTCAGGGCTTCAGCCAGAAAACGACGGCTGACTTTCTCCATGACATCAACGGTCTGTGGCTCCCAATGCAGCCCGGCTTCCAGCAGACAGGATCGCCCGGTACCGCCGACGGCCATAAAGCGCGCATGTTCAATCAGGCGAGAACCGCCATGATGCCCAAGATCTGTCAGGACCAGCGTCGGTAATCCAGCTTCTGAGGCTAAGGCGCAGGCGAGATCACTGGACCGCCGCCTGGGCGGGACAATGAAAAGCGGATTGGACGGCCAGAGTGTCGAGTGAAGGTCCAACAACAGATCCGCACGCTCGATGAACGGGCGAAGCTCACGTGCGCGCTCCAGTTCATTGGACTGCTCATCACTGTTCAGACGTGATGGATGCCAAAGTCGGTTGAGATCCTCATCTCTGTAGCGAGAAGCCATCGGAGCGGAGCGATCAAAGCGATCGAAAGCCTTCAGATTGGCAAGAATCAGCGTCACCCGTCCTATTGCAGGAACAGGCGTAGTACGTCGCAATCTCTCCAGGGCATGGCCACCAGCGTACTCATTTCCATGCACCATGCCGGTAATCACGACATCCGGGCCATTTCGACCGGAGTCAAAAACCATGACACCGGGAACTCCAGATGCGGGACTAATCCAGGCCGAAAGATCTGGTGGATCAAGACAAACGGTCAGTGGAAAAGGCGGACGGCCGCTTCCGGGCAGGTCTTCAGTCAGGCGCGGCTGACGAAGCCGGATCGGATGGTGCCTCTGTCCTGCCTTACAACTCATGCCGCCCCGCTTACTCTCCGTGCAAAATCCCGAATGACTGTTTCACAGCGTTCAAGCTGTTCCTTCGCAATAAACTCGTCCGGACGATGAGCCTGAGCAATATCTCCCGGACCACAGACAATACTCTCCATGGCACCACGCTGGTAGATCCCAGCCTCGGTTCCATAAGACACTTTTCCCGTCGTGTTGCTGCCAGTGATCTGACACGTCAGTTCTGTGAGGAGATGGTCAGCGGCCAAGGCAAGGGGAGGCAGGTCCACCAACAGCAGGTACCTGATGCCTCCACCGGGGTTATCTTCTCTCAGACTTTCATCCAGCGGGGAGAGGGCCTCACGTAACTTCTCAAACTCTACGGAGCCTTCATCGCCGGGAACATTCCGCCACTCAACATCGAATTCAGCCTGCTCAGGAATGATATTGAGGATACTGCCACCAGATGCGAGGCCAACCTGCATGGTTGTATAAGGCGGCACAAACCCGTCAACACGACGCCCCTCGATTGAAAGCCGGTCAGCTTCATCAGCACAAATGGCGATGGCTCGCCCCATGGCATGCAAGGCATTTTTCCCGCCTTGAGGCAGGGACGAATGCCCAGGCTTTCCAACCAGCCGGACGCGAACAGCGAAACGCCCTTTATGAGCGATTACGGGCGTCATCATGGTAGGCTCTCCCACCATGCACAGGGCAGGAAGCGAGTGCGCCTGCTTTATGTCCTCAATCAGGTGTCGTGCACCATCACAGGTAATTTCTTCGTCGCAGGTAAAAAGCAGATGGATGGGCTTAGGGAGATCCATAGCCTTGAAATCGGGCACTGCGGCCAACATGCAGGCGACGTAGCCCTTCATGTCTGCGGCGCCGCGCCCATAGAGGCGGCCGTTCTCTTCCCTGAGAACAAAAGGATCCGAGGACCAGTCCTGACCGTCAACCGGAACACAATCCACATGCCCGGCGAATGCCATTCCCCCAGCTTTTTCTGGACCGATAACGGCATGCAGGTTCCACTTCCCGTCATCTCCACCCGAATACCGGGTAAACGAGACATCATGGGCAGCCAGATAGCCTTCGATCCATTCGATAATCGAAAGATTTGAATGGCGGCTGGTCGTATCAAACGAAACCAATGCCGCAAGAATCGTCTCTACCCGAGGAGGAATGGTGCGTGGATCGGTCATGGATTGTAGTGTAAGCACGTTCCTGGCCAGTCGCCATAGAGCTTGTAACGGCTTTATGATGCTGATGCTCAAGGCAGGAAACATGTTGTAAAGAAGCAGGCGTGACGGCAGCTGATTTTAAACTGAAACAGATTTTTCTCCGTACGAAACACGCCTTGAAGGACATGCCGTGAGCCACCCTGATCTTTCTGTTGCTCACAGGATCTGGCAAAAACTGCCTCAGGAACCGAGACGACGGTTTTTTGCATGGGTAACAGCCCTCGTCGCGCCCAGCATCAGCAAGACTTATCCATCCCGTGCTTCCGGCATTATTGTGGCTGGAGAACTGAGCCGCAGTTCAGGATTGGGCGAAGGGGCTCGTCTGATGGTGAAGGCTCTGCGCAAACTGAACATTCCCTGTGCGGCCTGGGATATAGACACCCGGCGACTTGAGGGGGATGCAGTCGGGGCAGGCGCACCTCTTGTCATTCACGTCAATGCGCCAATGCTCCCCTCTGTCCTTCTTAGAATGCCGCGCTCTCTTCGGAACGGCCGGAAAGTGATCGGCTATTGGGCATGGGAATTGCCCATCATTCCAAAAACATGGACATACGCTCGGCGATATGTTCATGAAATCTGGGTGCCGTCCCGCTTTACCGCTGATGCGATCGCGCCCCTCAATGTCCCGGTTCGCGTGGTGGAACACCCTGTTGGCCTTGCGGGTCAAAAACCCTCTCAGAAAGACCGGGCGGCATTCAACCTGCCAGATGATGCCCTCATTGTTCTTGTTTCGTTTAATCTTGCGTCCAGCATGGTTCGGAAGAATCCCATCGATACCATTCGGGCCTTTCGTGAGGCGTTCGGCATCCGTCCTGACCGGATTTTACTGCTGAAGATTGGCCATACAGAGAACTACCCAGACGATATGGCCGCCATTCAGGCAGCCATCGGCGGGGCTCCTAATATTCGCCTCGATACAGCGCATTACAGCAGCGAAGACATGCTGGCGCTCATGGCTTGTGCTGATATCGTTCTTTCCCTTCACAGGAGCGAAGGGTTCGGACTGGTTGTGGCGGAAGCCATGGCGCTGGGGCGCTGCGTTGTCGCCACGGACTGGTCTGCAACGGCGGAGTTCATGGATACTTCATGCGGGCTTCCTGTCGCTTACAGTCTCTCTCCCGCCCGGGATCCACGGGGGGTTCTCGACATGCCGCAAACCAGCTGGGCCAACCCTGACGTTCAATCCGCAGCACAGGCATTACAAGAAGCCGCTGATAATCCCGCTCTTCGGGAACGCCTGGGAAATGCCGCCATGAAGCGTGTGGAGGATCGGCTGAACGGCCAGAGCCTTTTGCAAGCGGTACAGGCGTCAGGAGTTCAGGGGTGAAAGCCAGGAAAGTTTTTGTCTGGCAGTGGGGGAAACGGGGTGCGGGGCCGCGAATCGCGGTGGACCTTGCCAATGGGCTTGGTGCACTTCCCCGAACCAGTGTTCAGCTCTCGCTTTCAGACCAAGCGGAAATCCTTCATAGCCATCACGCTCCTGCGAATGTCCTGACATTCAGGACGTATCGCTCTGCGTTCGGGTTGTTCTGCAAATTCCTGCAGGCACCGGTGATTATCACACGTCTTTTCATGGCCATTCTGAGCAACAGGCCCGATATCGCCATCTGTGCAATGCCAGGGCCGCTTGATGTTCTCATGGCACATGCTCTGCGGCGGGCCGGGGTGCCGGTCATCACGATCATTCATGATGCCCGTGCCCATCCGGGAGACGGCTACCCGTTACAGATGTTTCTTCAACGCATTCTGATCAGGCAGTCATCCAGTCTGGTCACCTTTAGCCAGCACGTCGCCAAAACACTGTCAGGCGATGCATCGTGTCAGGGAAAGAGGATCCTCTCGCTTTCCCATCCACCATTTATCGGGACGAACGCCGCTCCGCCTTTCAGCCATCAGGGGAAACCCAAGCTGCTGATGTTTGGACGTCTTCTGCCCTATAAGGGACTGGACCTGTTGGCTGCGGCACTTCCGCAGGTTGATATTCCTATCGAATGTCGCGTTATCGGGCAGGGACCCGCTAGCCCTGAACTTGCCGAACTTCAGAAAATCAACGGAGTTCAGGTCGAAAATCGGTGGGTTCCAGAAAATGAGCTGTCACAGCTAATTGGCTGGGCGGACGTATTGCTGCTTCCATATCGGGAAGCGTCCCAAAGTGGCGTGGGCGCAATGGCCGCAGCAGGAGGGCGTTATATCGTCGCGACGAATGTGGGTGGCCTCACGGAGCAGTTCGCTGACAATTCACAGGCGGTCCTGTGTGAGCCGGAGCCGGCGGCTATCGCACAGGCGATCACCAGCCTGCTGAAGAACCCTCCACCAATCTTCCCAGTTCCTGACAGCACACTGGCCTGGCAGGAACTGGGGAGAAATATTCTGGACCGCTATCTCCCTTAAGTGTCGAGTGCGTCTTCTGTTGCGATACGAATGCGATAGCCAATGTGCTTTTCAATATCACGCAGGAACAGACGCTCATCACTGTTGATGAGAGAGAACGCAGCGCCCTTCTTGCCGGCACGAGCCGTCCGGCCAATGCGGTGAACATAGGATTCAGGCGTTTCCGGCATGTCCATGTTGATGACAAGATCAACATCGGAGATATCCAACCCGCGTGAGGCGATATCCGTGGTCACCAACACAGGCACGCGACCCTGTCTAAACAGGTCCAAAGCCTTGTTTCGTGCGCCCTGTGTCCGATCACCGTGCAGGGTTTCCGCCCTGATGTCATGACGGCGAAGCACTTTCGCCATCAGATCGACATTCACCTTTGTTCGGGCAAAGACCATGCTGCGGCCCGGAAACCTCTCCAGAATACGTGCGACAGTTTCAGGCTTGTCGTCTTTTTCCACAAACATCGCGCGCTGGCGAATTTTCTTTGGCGTGAAGGTTTCAGCAGCAACATCTACGCGTACCGGATCACGCGTTACACGCTTGGCCAGAGCCATGACCGGCTCCGGCAACGTAGCAGAGCAGAAGACGGTTTGCGGCGGCACATCGGGGAAATAGGGTGTCAGTGCCGTCATGCTTTCGGAGAAGTCTTCATCCAGAAGGCGATCAGCCTCATCCAGCACGAGGTAGGTCAAATACTCCAGAACCAGTTCACCCTGCATCACCAGGTCCAGCAGTCGCCCATGCGTGGCCACAATAATGTCAACGCCATCGCGTATCGTGCGCAGTTGCTGATCACGTGGTGTTCCGCCACAGATCACACGCGTTTTTAAAGACAGGCGACGCCCTAACTGACGGCAGACTGCCGCAGTCTGCGCAGCCAGTTCCCGTGTGGGTTCAAGAATTAAAGCGCGTGGGCCCGGCGCAGCTTCCCCTTCATTCAGCTTCTGCAGCATGGGGAGAACGAAAGCAGCAGTTTTGCCACTTCCTGTCTGGGATGCGACAAGCACATCGCGCCCGGCCAGAAGCGGCGGGATGGCCTGAGACTGGATCGCGCTCGGGCGTTTGTGCCCAACCTGCTCCAGCGTGGCCAGAAGAGGGGGGATCAGTCCAAACTCGGCAAAACCGTCAGAATTGGAAATGGAAGGTGTTTCAGGCATCGTCATATCCGCTTCTTGCCAAATTTCTTCCGTTTCGGGAAATAGCGTCTTTTTTCGGAGTCCAACCATGAAGGCCACGATCATCGCCGAAGACTTCGCCGGGATGCGTGCGCAAGGTGCCGGTCTCGCGGAGAAAGCAGGAATGGACTGGGACTTTCAACCCGTTCTGATCCGTAAACCTTGGAACCATATTCCGGCCCGATACTGGCCGTCTCCTTTAAAGCGCATTGCCCCCATCACCATAGCGCCTGACACAAAACTGATCATCAGTATTGGTGGAACGGGAGGCATTGCAGGGGCAGCAGTTGCCAAACGGGAAGGGTTGCCCGTGGTGCAGATTCAAAATCCCCGAACTGACCTCACAAAATTTAATCTTATTGTTGCCAACAGTCACGACGGCATTAATGGCCCGAATGTTTTGATCTCTCGCAATGCATTGCACCCCGTCACGCCCCAGAAGCTGGATTATGCCCGTGCCTTATGGGCTGATCGTCTGAAACATGACGAGCGGCCTTTGCTTGCCATTCTGGTCGGCGGCACAAACGGGCGCTTTTCTCTTGGGGCGGCGGAAGCAGTCAAAATGGCAGAAGGACTGATCGCTTTCGTGAACCGGAATGGAATGCAGGCTGTCCTGACCCCCTCACGCCGGACGGACCCAGCCGCTCTTGCCGTGCTGAGGGAAAAGCTTGTTCCAGCCGGTATCCGCATTCTTGAAGGGCAGGGAGATAACAATCCTTATTTCGGGATGCTCGCCTGCGCAGACATGATTGCCGTGACTACAGACAGTGTTTCCATGATTTCTGAAGCTGCCGCTACGACTGCACCGGTGATGGTTCTTCCGCTTCCGGGCAAGTCAGCGCGCATTGGTAGGTTTGTGCAAACCCTTGAGGAAGCGGGGCGCGTCCGGATATTCAACCCGAGCTTGACATCATGGTCTGTCCAGCCGCTTGACGACACCCCCACTGTGGCGAGAGAAATGCGCCGACGACTGAAGCTCTGAAAGGGCCCTCTATGCTCGATATCCGCACTTTCGGTCCACAGGGTGGAAACGTGCTCTACAAGGCGCTGGCCCACCCGCTAGCAGCCGAGGCGCTGACGCGCATGGAGAAGGCTTTCGCCGGGCAGACAATCGTCATTTACGACCCCGAAGACACCGTCCGAACGCTGGTTGCCCTTTATCCGGGACTGAAGCCTTCTGTCGTGCTGGTTCATGATACCGAGCAGGTTGGCCAACCCGACGGCTTTGGTGGGGTGAAGCAAGCCCTTTTGGAACTGCCCGGCACTGAGGCCAGTATCATTCTGGCGCTCTCGTTCGATGACGCGAAGATGCGCGGTCGTCTGGGCAAGCTTCTGGATGGGCGCACATTGCACACTCTCGCCCCGGCACGCCTGCCCGATGTTATGATCGTCCGTGGTCGCCCCTATCTCGACAAGCTCAATTTCGCGACAAATTTTGCTTTTTTCCGGGATGACGATCAGTTTTCCACGCGGATCGTGACGGCCAACTACTGGTCCAATTATGGCTCGCAGGATCTGCGTTACTGGCTACGTCTTTATGACCAGTCCGGGCAGGTCATCGCCCAGTGGGAGCAGCCTGTTACCCAGTCCGGTGCAGGCATCACGATTGATAGCGCCCAAATACGTGAACGTTTCAGCCTGCCGCCGTTTATGGGCCAGCTTTTCATTCATGTGATCGGCGCGCGCGGGCATGACGTCGTCAAGTACGCGCTGGATGTCTGGGGCAGAAACGGTGACCCAAGCCTGTCCGTCACGCATGACGCCAATGCGTGGCCATCTGTCCGTTATGCCACGCTACCGGCTCCGGAAGCAGATGAGACCCTTACCGTCTGGGTCCAGAACAGCCATGCCACCACGATCCCGGCGGGAGGCATTACCTTTAACCCCATGGGTGTGGAAGAACATCGTGGCGTTGATCGGGCGATCGGCCCGTTTGAGACCATCGCAGTCAATGTTGGAAAAATCTTTCCCGAACTCGCATGGCCTGCCCAGCTCGAAATGCGCGCAGGACGTCATCTGGTGCGCCCGCGCTATGAAATAACGCAGCGTGGACGCACACGCATTGCACACCTGAATGTCGAGCGGGACAATATCCGCCCGGACCAAGCCATCAGAAATTTCGCACCATCGCTAGGTCGAGGCTTTCTGCTGCCTTTTCCCATTCTGGACCCTGCAAAATTTGAAAGCTTTATCCAACCAAACCCCATGTCCGAGGCACTGGAAACGCTTCCTGTCCGGCTGGATATTTTCGATGATGCCGGCCAGCCGGTAGGCTCCCACTTCCTTGGCAATCTTCCGCGCAGCCACTCAACAGCCATCGCCTTGCATGAGCTGACAGACCGGCCAGGGCATGCAGATCTGGTATATGACTTCCGAGACGGAGGGGAAGCTGATGGCTGGCTTCATGCGCTCATGCGCTATCGCAACCGTGAAACCGATCATGCGGCGGAAACCAGCTTTGGAGCGCACATCTTTAACACGCTCATGACATGGCGTTCCGAGCCGCAATCCTACTCTGGTCCACCGCCGGGCCTGACAACGCGTCTCTTCCTGAAGCTTGGCCATGATCATCTGCGTAGTTTTTGTTGCCTGATCCATCCCGCCTCAATT
Organism: Gluconobacter sp. GP1; assembly: GCF_032913585.1. Lineage (NCBI taxonomy): Bacteria > Pseudomonadati > Pseudomonadota > Alphaproteobacteria > Acetobacterales > Acetobacteraceae > Gluconobacter > Gluconobacter sp. GP1. The sequence continues at coordinate 383,913 of NZ_JASGXC010000001.1, read as the reverse complement.
GAGGGAACGGATGAATCCGAAACGGTTCTGCTGCTTCATGCCGCTGACGGCACCCTGGTGGCCGAGACGGGTATCCGCATCCAGCCATCAGGCTCCTACATGGTTCGTCCCCATGAGCTTTTTGAGAGCGCCCATCTGGAGCGAGCCGGTGTCGGTGGATATATCCTGATCCGCGATCTCACATGCCGCCTGTTCGGGTACCATGGCCTTGAAAACGGGGAAGGTGGCTTCTCCCTCGATCATATGTTCGGCTTCTAAACCTTTCAGGCCTCTTGTTGAGGAATGGGTTACTGCCCTTTCTTCAACAGAAAGTGCGGCAGTTTTCGCTAGCTGACGAAACCATGTCCGTCCGCAGTGAATCCACGAGCTTCCATCGGCCTTTGAATTTTACGCAGAATAAATTTATACTTCTGTAAGACGACATTTCACACATTCTGAATATTGGTCCCATCTCAATGCTTTCCAACGCGCATCTCTCTTCTTCTCGCACGGTTGTTCTTGTGCCCTGCTATAATGAAGAGGTGACCATTCAGAAGGTTGTGCAGGATTTTCGTGCAGCACTGCCGAGCGCAGATATTTACGTTTACGATAACAACTCGACAGATCGCACAAAGGAAGTCGCCAAAGCTGCGGGAGCAATTGTCCGTACGGAGCGGATGAAAGGGAAGGGACACGTTATCCGCCGGATGTTCGCGGATATTGAGGCAGACTATTATATTCTGGTTGATGGTGATGCCACCTATGAGGCGGCGGCGGCACCCGGCATGCTTCATGCTGCCATGTCAGAAGGTCTGGACATGGTAAACGGTGCACGCGTAACAGACCGCGAGGCCGCCTATCGCCGCGGACATGTGTTGGGCAACAAGGTACTCACAGGACTGGTAACGCTCGTCTTCGGCCGGCGCCTCAGTGACATGCTCTCCGGATATCGCGTATTTTCCCGGCGCTTCGTAAAGTCTTTCCCGGCTCTTTCTGCCGGCTTTGAGACCGAGACCGAATTCACGGTCCATGCCCTCGAACTCGGCATGCCGATTGGGGAAATTCCAACGGCTTATATCGAGCGACCGCCCGGTTCAGCATCCAAGCTGCGCACCTACTCAGACGGACTGCTAATCCTGAGAACCATCATCAATCTGGTGAAGCAGGAACGCCCGTTGATGTTCTTTGCAGCGCTCTCACTATTTTTTACCCTTGTCGGTCTGATCCTCGGGATCCCTGTCGTGGTGACGTACCTCAACACAGGGCTCGTCCCACGCCTTCCTACAGCGCTCCTTGCCACAGGCAGTATGATCCTTGCGGCACTCTCGCTGGTTTGCGGCCTGATCCTGGACAGCATCACACTGGGTCGACGCGAGTTGAAGCGCATGCATTACCTGTCACTAGCCGCGCCTCCCTTGCTGGAAGAACAATAAAAATAGCGTTCTGAGACAGCTCACTGCGCGCGTTCCGAAAAAAATCATCTGAAACAGAGGCGGACTATTAGCATCCCACTTCCGGCTGAACCGAACTTGTCACTCGGCTTTTTTGATAGATCCGGGACGTCAACGCTCGATCAAGAAACTTGGTGATGGGCTTGGTAAAGAGCCGCGAGACAGCTTCGCCCAGCCCCCAGATCATGATCAGGCAGACTGGATAGACAATCCATCCATTGCTTTGCGGCCAATGATTATGCCTCCAGATCCGAACAGCAGCCATGACAACAAACATGTGGGTGAGATAGACCTCATATGACAGTTGCCCCATTCTACGGATCCACCAACTCCATCGACCACCTTCAAATGAACGCCAGCCACAGGCCAAAACCAGCATGGCAATGCCTCCATAAAGGACGGCAAACCAGCCGTCAGACAGCAGATGCCACCAGGATGGCGGACCAAACATCTCTGACAGCATCATCAGCAAACCAACGCCCCCCATCGCAACAGGCCAGCTTCCGTTAGGACGATACCGCGCTGCCACGATTGCCATGAGAACACCCAGCGCAATGGTCCCCAAACCGGTCAGGGTGGCCTGCTCTCGCCAGATTTCATTGCCCTGAAGCGTTGCCTGATACACGGGTGCCGTTACAGCCAGCAGGAGGAGAACGCCCACACGCAACCACACATTCAATCGGCAGAGGAACGGGAACAGCAGATAGAAAAGCTCTTCAATCGACAGGGACCAAAGGATCGTCCAGCCTGCAACACTCCAACCATGCCGGGCCTGCCACACGTTAAAATACAGCCCGAAAGCTGCCATTGCCGCACCTAGGAAGCTCTGACCCGGCTTTGAGAAGCGATAATCCTCGAAGCCGATATAGTCGAGCACTCCGAGAACACTTACAAGCAACACGAGGCAGGGAAGGATACGAATGGCGCGATGAATGAGGAACCTGACCGGCTGTATCCGATCCAAAGCCCCGAAGGTCTGCGTAATTCTGGACGCAATCAGAAAGCCGGACAAGACGAAGAAAATGCTGACAGCTTCACCGCCATTATAGTTCAGGCCCACCAGGAACCAACGCGGCAGAAAGCTGGCCAACCCCGTATGAGAGAGGGGAATGCGTATTCCAATGTGATTACTGATCACAAAAAGAATTGCTGCTCCTCGCAGACAATCCAAAGCTGCATTCCGTTTCATTGTCGCTCCCAGTCAGACAAAATGTTTCTGACGGCGCAATGAGTTCAAACAAAGGCGATGACGTGGCCAAAAAATCGTCTTGTCAGACTGTATCGCCACTGTTAAAAGCCCGCTCAACGAATGGGCGCGTAGCTCAGCGGTAGAGCACTGCCTTCACACGGCAGGGGTCACAGGTTCAATCCCTGTCGCGCCCACCATTCGAACTCCTTGAAAATACTCAACATTATTCGCGACACTTGAGCGAATGGCCTGCATCGTTCTATTGGCTGGCCCATCTTCTTACCAAACCGGCGCGGATAAATACCGTACCCTCATATTCAAATATGCGGAGTACTGAGCCACGGGGCTTTTCGTGGACTAAACCCGAGCGCAGCCATAGCCTTACGATTGCAGGCGCCTGTCAGGCTATTCTGGTAATAGACGCTTTCTTCGCCCATCAGCAGAACAGCGTCCTTTTCAGTCATGCACGGCGGCACCGGTGCCCCGACCCATCGCGCATACGCCTTCAGCCATTTCCCGAACTGGAGAGGCTGACTATCAACGATATTGTAAACGCCAGGCTTGGCTGTAAGTGCTGATACAGTTGCCTGTGCCGCATCATCTACATGAACAAAAGAGAATGTGCTGGTGCCGGTACCAACCAGTGAAACCTCACCACGGGCGAGATGCGCACTAAATGCACCATCTGGCCAGTACCACGTCCCTGGGCCGTAGAAAAAACCGTATCTCAGCGTGATACCTTCCATTGTGGGAGCGCTCCTGACGCGCGCTTCCAGAGTTGCATACATACGCGCGCTTTCCCCGATATTCCCCGGCGCGCTAATCCTCAGAGAAGAGGCTTCTGTCGCCAGGTCATGACCAGCGTCCAGATAAAAGCCGCAAGACTGCTGTATGTAGCGCTTTACGCCATATGTTTGCGCCGCATCGAAAAGATTGGCGCCACCTTCAAGGCGGAGTTTTCGATCGATCGGAAGATGCTTTGGAAGATCAAAAGGACTTGCCGGGAGAGACGTAAGTTCATCAATCACGACGTCAGGGCGGAGCTTCTCGATTATTGCAAAAAGTGCCTCCCTATTGAGAGCATCAGCTTTGACCGCATGAGCTCCCAACATCTCGATAGCCGTCAGGCTTTCCGCCCGATGAGCCATCCCCCAGATGTCATGTCCAGCCTCTTTGAGGCGCGCAATCAAGCAGCGCCCCAGCGCTCCGCTCGCACCGGCGACAAAAATTTTCATAGCGAATATCCCGTAACTCAGTGCTCAGGAAAGACGAAGGGGGCGGCTTTGTCCTTGACGAAAAACGCAATGAATTTAGCCGGTTCGGTCTGACTGGCATTCCGCCCTACAACATGCACATCGTTGGGGCCTTCAAAAAAGGTTTGCCCCTCTTTCAAAGTGACTGGCTGCCCACCCTTAACCTGCATGATGACGCTGCCCTTAAGAATATAAACGAAGACAGATGCGTTATGCCTGTGGATCGGATCTGAATCTCCTGGCCCGTAGTCCACTGTAACCATGGCCCCTTCCTTTCCTGAAAGACCTAGCAGTTCGTGACTCATCAAAGGTGTGACTGTTGTCGCTGCATGAAGGGAGGAGGCCCAGATGCCAGCAGTTAAAACTGCCAGGACAGTAAATTTACGCACGGGATATTTCCTTTTTTGTTAGCTGAAACCGCTCAAGCACTGTCCGAACGACGTCTCTGCCGGACCTTGTTCGTTCTTCGGGTCTGAACACGCTCATCCAGCCAGGTCTGTGCCTCTCCAAGAAAAGGCGAGGGCGCCTTGTCACGAACTGATTTGGCCAAATCGGCGAGGGACGTTTGGGCTAACTCCCGACGCATCGCCTTTTCAGCTCGCAGCATGACTGCATGAATTCCGCATACCCCCTGCGTCGCCCATCCAGGTGGGTTCTCGTCAAAGAGGGCGCAGCGTCCGCGGATTTCCTGACAATTAAAGAGGCGCTTTTCACCATCCACTGCGTCAACAATGGCCAAAACAGTGATCTCGTCGGCAGTTTTTGCCAACGTGTAGCCACCCTTCAACCCTTCAGCAGCATTGAGGAGACCAGCCTTTTCCAGCTTGGGCAAAAGCTTCGCAACAAATGCTGCCGGAATATTTTGAAGCTCCGCCAGATCGAGACTGCTGACAGGCTCAGGATTGTCGACAAGCCACAGGAGGCTGTGCAGGACGTATTCAGTGCTAGCGCCGTAAAATGACATACGCAGACCATATCTATCCGCGTTTTGATTCGCAAGATTTTCTTAAGTCTAAAATCCTAGAATTTTTTAGATTGTAATATGCTTGGGGAGAGGGGAAGAAGTATCACGAAGCCGTGAGAAAATGAGGCTTATTAGCCTTACCAGAAAAAATATTTTGTCTATTGGTTCACGTGGAAGCATCTCATAAATACTGTGAAACAGCGCATTTCTCTTTCTCCCGTCGAAACAGCCAAAAGAAATTTTACTTTATGATTTTCGTTTTATCTGTGATTTGGGCCGCCAATTTTGGTCTCTGGATAACCTATAAATATATTATGAGTCTTCTGGGCGGCCCTTACCCAGATCCGAACAGACCGAAAAAACCTGTCATTTTCGGTTTTCTATTTTTAACCCTCTGCATACCAGCTATTCTTCTGCTTATATTTATTGCAGTCGCTGGAGACTATATGATGATTAGAGGTCTATTTTAAATTTTTAGGTAAAAATACTCGAAAACATAAAAACAAATCTTTACTCACAGAAGATAAGGTTTCTGCGAGGACTTATCGGACCAGGGAAGCAAGTCCATCAATTTTATCAGCAAGTGCAGCAATCATATGCTTGATATCATCAGGAGTTGAAGATTTATCAGCTGCGATGTTCAGGCGCTCCGCATCGCTTTGCAGTTCACTCATCAGTTCGTGGATTTCTGATCCGATACCGTCTTCGTCGTTATCATTCCGCTGCATGACGTAACCCTCAGGTTTGTAAGGCACTAACGCGCGTTAGCAAGAGATGCCCAGTGACGGCTCTAGGAGCGGCCGTACAACAAAGAAAAGGGCCGCGCTACACAAAGCAGCGCGGCCGCAGCCCCTTCAGGAGAGATGCTTATTCTCCGTCGGTGGCTTCATCTTCTTCTTCGCCGTCGTCGAAATACACTTCTTCAACGGTGATCACCAATGAGTCATTCTCGCTCAGCAGATCGGCGACAGCGTTTGCTTCGTCCTCATCTTCATAGAGCTCTGAGTCGCCCGGATCAGAAACCCACTTTTCTGTGGGGTTCCAGAATTCGTCGTCTCCGTTTTCGAGTTCACGGCGAATTAGGTAGCCAGCAATTTCTTCATCAGCCATTTTAGGGCCCTCCTGTGAGGAGAAAAGCTTATTTGAAAACAGTATCAATTGCCACAGCCCGAAAAACAGGATAATTTTGGTCCAAATTAAGGAAGGACCGAATTCATGTCTGACCCTTCATTGATAAAAGATGCGTTGAATGAGCGGATAAGCATTTCCCTTCATGCGGCAATGCTCGAAGTCTGTACGCGACATTCAGATCTGATGATTCTCCAAGAAAAGCGCCAAATACAAGTCAATTTTTCATGGAAAGAATCATCACAAAATATAATTCCAACGATAAATATTTCCGCAGAAATAACTAAGATAAAAAATATTTGCCGAGAAGAAAAACCATTATGATATGGATATTATTTTATTGACTATAAAACTTTATTTTTAATCATTATGAAGATAAAACTCTATCTGCACAGTAAAATAATTTTCTCGCCTCGGACGAGGCAATATCGTACTGTTTGACTATGACCGACCAAAGAAACATCGATGATACCGAAGACGAAATTGCTCTTGAAGCGACGGAGGAGGGAGAATCTCTGCTCTCCACCATTATGCTTCCGGTTTGCATTTTTGTTGGGATTGCCATTCTGGTACTTCTGGTTGGTCTAAATTTCATATAACTCAGACCAACCAGAGACATTTTTCACAAAAATGTCTTTTCAGAGCTACCCTTCGTCGCATCAAGCCAGCCTTGCAGCATATAGGCGGCCGCCATTTTATCGACGACTTCAGCGCGTCGCCCACGCGTCATATCAGCGTCCTGAATAAGGAAGCGGTTGACCGCACTGGATGAGAGCCGCTCATCCCAAAGACACGCAGGAATACCCAACCGCTCGGAAAGAGCTGTTGTCCAGTCCGACGCTGCGCGTGCTGCGGGACCAAAAGATCCATCCAATGACAGGGGTAGACCGACCACCAGCGCCCCAACGTTCTGGCGCTTTGTAATCTCTGCCAACTCCTTGGCATTTTCCCCCAATTTCCGCCGTTTTAATCCCATAAATGGCGATGCGAGCATGAGAGAAACGTCTGTCAGGGCGACGCCGATCGTCTTCGATCCAGGGTCCAGCCCAAGGATACGCTGATCAGTTTGAAGAACATTACGGAGGTCTTGTGGATTGAACAGGGACATAACCCGGCGTTATGATCTGTCTGACGGCTGAAAAGCTACCATAATTTCCTCTTTTTCAGGAATGTTCATGTCGCTCGACGCGAAAACAGTCACGCGCATCGCCAGATTGGCGAGGATTGGTCTCGAACCGGAGGAGGTAGACTCTCTCGGAAAGGACATGGGTTCCATCATTGATTGGGTGGAACAGCTTAACGAAGTGGACGTCACAGATGTCCCTCCCATGATTGGCACAGGCCTCGCCACGCCACGCCTGCGGGAAGACCGCGTCACGGACGGCAATCGCCGCGATGACGTGCTGTCAAACGCTCCGGACCGTGAAGGTCCGTTCTACACGGTTCCAAAGGTGGTCGAATAATGTCCGGCATGCACGATTTTACGCTGGCTTCCGCCCGGGATGCCCTCAAGTCTCGCAAGATTTCCGCGGTTGAACTGACGAACGCCCACCTGGATGCCATCGAGCGTCTGGATGGTCGCCTCAACAGTTTCATTACCCGTACGCCCGATCAGGCTCGCGTAGCAGCCCAGGCTGCGGACGACGTTCTGGCGAAAGGTGAGGGCGGCGCACTGATCGGCATTCCGCTCGGCATCAAGGATTTGTTCTGCACGAACGGCGTCCGCACGACGGCGGCCAGCAAGATTCTTGGCAATTTTGTCCCGCCTTACGAAAGCACGGTGACGTCCAACCTTCTGCGTGACGGCGCCGTGTTCCTTGGCAAGCTGAACCTCGATGAATTCGCTATGGGGTCCGCCAATCTGAACTCAGCCTTTGGCCCGGTAGAAAACCCCTGGAAGCGCAATGGTTCTGACGCCAAGCTGGTTCCAGGCGGTTCTTCCGGTGGTTCTGCCGCTGCCGTAGCCGCAGGTCTGGTGCTGGGCGCAACCGGTACGGATACGGGTGGCTCCATTCGCCAGCCGGCCGCCTTCACCGGCATTGCTGGCATCAAGCCGACCTACGGCCGTTGCTCCCGTTTCGGCACGATCGCTTTCGCAAGCTCGCTGGATCAGGCTGGCCCGATGGCCCGCAACCTTCAGGATTGCGCAATCCTGCTGGAATCCATGGCTGGGTTCGACGAGCGGGATTCCACAAGCGTCAACACCCCTGTTCCGAATTACGAAGCGGCCCTGACGCGAGGTGTCAAAGGCCTGCGCGTTGGTATTCCCAAGGAATATCATGCCCCGGGCATGCCAGCCGAGATCGAGGCACTCTGGCAGCAGGGTATCAACTGGCTGAAGGCCGCAGGCGCAGAAGTGGTGGAAGTGTCTCTTCCACACACGAAGTACGGCCTTCCAACTTACTACATCGCAGCTCTCGCAGAGGCATCTTCAAACCTTGCCCGCTATGACGGCGTGCGTTTCGGCGAACGTGTGAAGGGGGATTCCCTTGATGCACTGTACGAAGCCACCCGTGCCGCTGGCTTTGGCGAAGAAGTGAAGCGCCGTATTCTAATCGGAACACATGTTCTGTCGTCGGGTTATTACGATGCCTATTATCTACGCGCGCAGAAGGTCCGCACACTGATCCAGCGGGACTTCCTGAATGCCTTCGAGAAGGTAGATTTCCTTCTGACGCCAACGGCACCGTCCAGTGCCTTCGCTCAGGACGAAAAGCCGACAGATCCGGTGCAGATGTACCTGAATGACATCTTCACTGTTCCAGCCAGCATGGCAGGCGTTCCTGCGCTCTCTGTCCCGGCTGGTCTGGACGCACAGGGTGTTCCGCTCGGCCTTCAGCTCATTGGCAAGTTCTTTGACGAAGAAACACTGATCGCAGCAGGACACGTCATCGAACAGGCTGCGTCCTTCACCCACAGACCCGCCATCCATGCAGGAGTGTCGGCATGAGCTATCGTATCACCGGCAATACCGGCGAATGGGAAATTGTCGTCGGGCTGGAAGTTCATGCCCAGGTCATCAGCCAAGCGAAGTTGTTTTCTGGCGCCTCCGCCTCTTACGGCGGCGAGCCAAATACGCATGTCAGCCTGATTGACGCGGGTTTCCCAGGCATGCTCCCGGTTCTGAACCAGGAATGCGTTGCGCAGGCAGTGCGTACCGGCCTTGGCCTAAACGCGCAGATCAATCTTTTCAGCCGCTTTGATCGCAAGAACTACTTCTATGCCGATCTCCCCACTGGCTATCAGATCAGCCAGTTTGCTCATCCCATCGTGGGTGAGGGCAAGGTACTGGTTGATCTTGCGGATGGAAGCACACGTGAAATCGGCGTGACGCGACTTCATCTGGAACAGGATGCAGGCAAGTCCATCCATGATCAGGACCCAACGCGTTCCTTCATTGACCTGAACCGTGCGGGCGTCGCCCTCATGGAAATCGTCAGTGAGCCGGACATCCGCTCACCGGAAGAAGCCGGAGCCTATCTGCGGAAGCTCCGTCAGATCCTACGTTATATCGATACCTGCGATGGCAACATGGAAGAAGGTTCCATGCGCGCTGACGTCAACGTGTCTGTGCGCAAGCCGGGCGAGGAGGGATATCGGACCCGCTGCGAGATCAAGAACGTCAACTCGATCCGCTATGTCATGCAGTCAATTGAAGTAGAAGCACAGCGCCAGATCGAGATCTGGGAAGCTGGCGGCGAAGTCGATCAGGAAACGCGCCTGTTCGATCATGTCCGCAGCGAAACACGCTCGCTTCGGTCCAAGGAGGATGCGCATGATTACCGCTACTTCCCGGACCCGGATCTTCTTCCGCTCATCATCGAGCAGTCTTGGGTTGACGAACTAGAAGCTGCTCTTCCCGAACTGCCAGAAGCCAAGCGGGACCGCCTGGAGCGCGAATACGGCGTCAGTCGCTATGAAGCGAGTGTCCTGACCGCAGAGCAAGCTGTTGCAGACTTCTACGAGACCGTTGCAAAGGGTGCCGATGCGCGCCTTGCCACCAACTGGATGCTCGGAGACTTCTTTGCTGCCCTGAACCGCACTGGTCGCTCAATTGAAGACAGTCCGGTCAGTGCAGAAGGGCTTCGTGAGCTGTTAAGCCTGATTTCGGATTCGACGATTAACGGCAAGATTGCGAAGGAAGTCCTTGAAGACATGGTAGAAACCGGCGAATCGGCTTCTACCATTGTTGAGCGGAAAGGTCTTCGTCAGGTAACGGACACAGGAGCCATCGAAAGCTCCATCCGCGACATCCTGGCAGCAAATGCGGATAAGGTTGCTGAATTCAAATCCGGCAAGGACAAGCTTTTCGGCTTCTTTGTTGGCCAGACGATGAAGGCCATGAAGGGTAAAGGGAACCCGGCTCTGGTGAATGAAACCTTGAAAAAGCTTCTTTCCGAATGAGATAAAAAAATTGTTCTTAAGGGGTTTGACGGCGAGGCCGTTCCCCCTTAAGAACGCCTTCACGAACGCAGTATAAAAACTGCTTTCCACGCGGAGGGGTGGCCGAGAGGCTGAAGGCGGCGGATTGCTAATCCGTTATACGATGTAAGTCGTATCGTGGGTTCGAATCCCATCCCCTCCGCCATTTTTCAAAAATACCAATGAAATCAGTCAGTTATGACCACATGTCGGTAGTAGTCCACTACCATGCTGGTAGCATCCCATCGGTAGTCCTTCCATGACCAAGAAGGCTCTACAAGATGATGATATGCACGGCTTGAGGCGGACAGGTGGCCTCACATGGTCTGCTCGACTGTCTATTCCGCGTGATCGCTGGTCGGATGCCGGGAAGGCTTTCGGGACCACATCAGGCATTAAACAGGAAGTTATCCGGTCTATCGGAACCCAAGATGCTAAAGAAGCCATCAGAAGGCGCGACAGGGCCCTTGCAGCGATGCGAGAGATTTGGACGCCAAGCTGGTGAAGGCTGGCTTCCTGCCTATCCACGGCCATTGGCAGCCCGATTGGATGAATAAAGACCGCCTACTCACTGAGGCGTTAGAAGCCCGGCGAGAGATTGGCTTTGTCTCCGTTCTATGACAATCAGACAGGTGCCTCTGATAGAGTTAGAGATCGGGTTATCGAGAACATGGACAGCCTATTTGAAGATCGGGCTCAGGAACTCGATCAGGCAGGAAAAGACGGAGATCAATACCGGGTTCGTTTCAAGGAGATCGCTCTAGGAAACCAGACAACTTTCTCCCTGCTGCTAGACCGCTGGATGAAGGATCGAGAACGCTATGCGTCTCACTCTGTCATATCGTTAGACCGCGCCACACTAAAACCACTTCTCTCGCTATCTGGCTTACTCTCAGGGCCTTGGTGAGCCTGACGATCTCGTAGGCTTCCTACGTACCCAGATAGTCGAGGAGGTGCCTGAAATGGTCTTGGAAGGTCATGTGGGATTTTGCTATCCATAAGCACATCCTCAAAGGACCGAACCCGTGGGGGGGGGGGGAGGCTACCGCCGGGCTGAAGAGAAAGGCCGAGAAGCAGAAGCCTGATGTTCGACCGCTCACCGAGAACGAATTGCTGAAGCTCCTTCAAGCAGATCCAGACAAGTGCAAGAGATGGGCATGGGGTCCAGCTAGTAGAGACATGATGCGTATCGCTCTCTTCACAGGGGCAAGACAAAACGAACTAGCCACTCTCACTGTGGGACGCATCCTCAATCGGGACGGAGCTGAAGGAGAACTTTGGGGCATCCAAGTGACCAATGAGGAAGCCAAGACAAAAAACTCTGTCAGACGCATCCCTCTCCATCCCCTTGTGCAGCCCATCATTGCAAGGCGTCTCAGAGAGGCCGGAAAAGGAACATATTCATTGCTTCCCGTACGATGGAAGCTTCCACACCAACCAGATATTGCCCGACTGCCCGGTTCTCCATTGGCTTTCCAGCGCTTTCCATCAGTTCTTCGGGTATAATGGTCTTTAGCTTCTTCATGACGGGATAACGCTCGGAGACGGGGTTAGTAATCGCTTTAACAAAGATACTAGCCTAGATGGCTAAAGGCATCTCTTTGGACCATTCTGCCAAATCCTGACAAACAAATGTTTGATTCCATCATGATGAAATTCTTCCAAAGCCGGAAGGGTATAAGGATCGCATTCAGGGGCAGGTTACTTCAGAAGAGCTAAAGCGATAGAGAGGCATGATGCGGACCGATCCAGTTCAGCTACAGGCTCACTATTAATGGTAATCTGTATTTGCCTTTTGATGAGACCTCAAGGTCGTCAATACGAGTGACGGTTCTGCCTCCCGCACATCAGACAGCAGAAGATAGATTTCTGCGTACCGAGTAAGGGCTCTGCCTTGTCGGATTTTTCTGGTCTCAGGGTGTGTCGCGGTTGCGCTTCTTCCCGCAAGCAGGAGAGAAGGGGCGCGCGCTTCTCCAGATATCAGTTAGAAAGGCGAAACCTGATCTTCTGCGTGAAAAGAGTCTTCATATCTCAGTGCCGGCCGCAGGAAGACTGAAAGTTCAAGCTGCTGATCCAGAGGTTTTATCAGGGAAGCAACCTGCTCACGCAGCCATACGGAGGCCGGATCACGGTCGTTGCGTGCTGACCAGACCATTGAGACTGCCGGTATGCGCAGATCAAGCGGCACCGGTTGCACCGTCAAACCAAAATGAGCAGCATGCTGATGCGCAATCCGATTGGGAAGCGTCGCCAGAACCGGTGCCGCCGCCGCTGTAGCCAGCGCCGTCAGGAAATCCGATGCCGCCAGAACAACATTCAGTTCCTGACCGATCTGCATCAGCGCGTCTGACAGGCACCCCTGAATGTCGTCCTTTAATGTCATGAGCACATGCGGCAGCGCCAGATAGCTCTCAACGGTGAGGGGCGCTTCCAGACTGATCAGATCAGGATTGAAACAGCAGGCGAGCGACTGTTCATACAGGGGCATACCAAGGTGCCGCTCCAAGCCAAAGTCAAAGCACCCGATTGCGATATCAAGTGCGCCTATATCCAGCAGGGCATGAACTTCGTTCCTCGGAGACCCTCGCGATAGCAGCCGTATTCCCGGGGCGTGATACTGCAGATAAGCCGTCAGTCTCGGCATCAGGAAGACTTCAAGTTCGGATGAAAACCCAAAGCGAAAAATCCGCTGCTCCGTCTTGGGATCAAACTGGTCTTCGGCTGTCAGAATACCCTGAGTCTGCCTCAACAGACTATGGATCTGCGGCGCCATGGCAGCCGCCTTGGCAGTCGGCTGCATGATCGCGCCGGTTCGCACCAGAATATCATCGGCCAAAAGGTGCCTCAGCGTCGCCAGCGAGTGACTCATTGCAGGCTGCTGAATGCGCAAACGGCGCGCAGCCTTCGTGACGCTGCGTTCCGATACGAGCGCATCAAACGCGATCAGAAGATTAAGGTCGAAAGATCGTAAATTGAAGTGATCGATTGGCTTCATTTTTCAAATCGATTTGTGTGATGTTCGGCTGCACCCTACCTTCCGATGCAACGCAACACAATCGCTCCGAGGCCAAAAATGACGCCGTCTTTTCAGGTAGGCGATGCCCGCATCACTCGCATCCCCGAGCTCCATTGGAACAACGCAGATCCCGGTCACCTGTATCCGGATATTGATGCGGAGGCACTCGCGATGTTCGCGCCCAGTTTGACCGCAGGCTCCTATAATGCCGCGACCGGCCTGCTCGCCCAGGGCACCCATGCCTGGCTTGTTCAACGGGCGGGTATCAATCTCCTGATCGATACCGCTACCGGAAACGACAAGCCTTTACCCGACGCACCTGCGCTTGATCATCTCCATACGCCGTTTCTTGAGCGTCTCGCTGATATGGGTGTGCAGCCGGAGCAGGTTGATCTGGTTCTCCATACACACATTCATGCGGATCACGTTGGATGGAACACCCGTCTGCACGATGGAAAATGGGTGCCGACTTTCCCGAATGCACGACACATCTTTTCGGCAGTCGAAGCACAATATGGGTCCAGCAATGATGGTGTTGAACTGGCTCCGGACCTGCCATCTGGTATGTTGGGCGCTCCCAATCATCGTCCTCTGCCCAGGGTTTATACGGACAGCATTCTCCCGGTCATAGAAGCGGGTCTGGCACAGGCGATCGAGATCGACGGACAGGAAATCGTTCCGGGCTTTTCCTTCCATCCGACCCCGGGCCACAGCATCGATCACGCTTCGATCCGTCTGCAGTCCGGAGGCGAAGAAGCCTGGTTTACAGGAGATGTCATGCATCACCCGTTGCAGGTCTATCGTCCTGATCTGCGATCCGTTTACTGCGAGTTCATCAAGCCCGCCGAGCAGTCGCGCCGATGGTTCCTTGCTCGGGCGGCCGAAAGCGGGAGTTTGTGCTTCACCTCGCATTTTGCAGAAACCGGTGTGGGGCGGGTCAAGCGTCGCGAAGACGGGTTTTCATGGGAATTTGTACAGCCAAATCAAGGAAACATCGGATGACTGACATCCTTACGGAAAATCTGCATATCCCGAGCGATACTGCAGGAATTTCACTCCATCTTCGTCACAAGAGACGCACGGATCTTCAAGTGTTTGGTCCGGATCGTACCGTCCTCCTGATGCATGGCGCGACATTGCCGGCAGAAAGTCTTTTCGATGTACCCGTTGACGACGGCTCGTTCATGAACAGCCTGGCCCATCAGGGATTTGACGTTTACGCGCTCAACGTACGGGGTTTCGGCGGCTCGACACGTCCGGCCGGTATGGAGGGCGCTCCGGAAGATGCGCCTCCACAGGTCCGGACCGAGACGGCTGTGCGTGACCTGGGATCGGCTGTTGACCATATCCTCGCAGAACGCGCCCTTTCTCGCCTGTGCCTGATCGGCATGTCATGGGGCGGGACCGTAACGGGAGCATATACAGCAGCCAATAACGGGAAGATCGAGAAGCTGACACTGATCGCACCGCAATGGATCAACAATGGGGTTACCCGACTGGATCCCGGTGGGCCCATTCATGCCTATCGCCGGTTCGATGTTCAGGCGTTTCGTAAGCACTGGCTCGAAGGTGTCTCTGAAGACAAGTGCTCTGAAGTGCTTCCCTCAGGATGGTTCGAGCAGTGGGCCCAGGTCATTCTGGCCAGCGATCCTAAAGAACATAATGGTATCATTCGTGCACCTGCGGGAGTGATTCAGGATGTCCGAGAATTCTGGTCTGCCGGAAGGTCCTTCTATGAGCCCGAAGACATCACGGTCCCTGTTTTGCTAATTCATGCCGAATGGGACAGAGATGTCACCCTTGAGCAGATGGTAAACCTGTTCCCACGCTTCCGAAATGCGCCTTTCCGACGCTGGGTTGAAATCGGTGAAGGCACCCACATGGTGATTATGGAACGGAACCGGTGGCAGATCCTTGAGAGCATTGGAGCCTTCTTGGACATAAGAACCCACTCGATTTTTCGAGGCACTAAAGCCACGCATGGAGAACGCGAAGGGCACGTGATTGATGTTTGTCCTGAGGATTTTCGCTCTGCTATTTCTGAAGAGTCGACATCACTGTGCCTTGGATTGTACGCGGCGACACTGTCGCCTGTGAGGAAGAGGCGCAGGTTGTAGACGAGATTGATGAGCTGAATCATCATGATGGGCAACTCGATGGTGGAGTATGCAGAGGTCATTCAGATGGCCAACAATCAGCGTTCTCGTGAGACGGTCTTGAGGAAAGGCCTTGGGGACAGGGTAGGGTAGAGCACCAGAGCGACTTTTTATAAGTTTTGGTGCTATCTTTCCCGAGGAAAGCGACCTCAAAACTGACGCTGAAAGCAGCTACAAAGTAAGGAATCCTTCACAACATGTTCTGTCAGAATTTCTTTCGAGGGAATGAGATTTCTGCCAGTTCTGACTGAATATTTCTCGTCATAGCGCTGCCGGTTGTTATGAATAACTGGAAGATGAACCAGTGCCCATTGAGTCATCTGCCTTACAGGCTCAGCTAGCAAGCGTCCAAGGTCGCTTAATGCATACTCAACCTGTGGCGTCGTCGTAGCACAGATAGTATGCTTAACTACCGTCGAGCGTGAAATAGTCAACGTTGCCCCCGTCCGAACGCAACTCATTTGCGAAGTGGCGCATGGCGGAGAGAATAAACGCGATCTTTTTTATGATGCCGGACGCAGGTCACTTCATCCAGTACCTTCGTGAGCAGGACGATCGCTTTGCTGCGATCCATGTTTTGCAAGTAGGCAAGAGACAACGAGAGCTGGTCCCCCGGAACGGGGAAAAGTGGTCATGCTGCGTTCTTGATGATGGTCTGGTCGGTAGAGAAGAGAGAGTGATAATACTGGCTTGCACCTCAGTAAAGCGACATTCTGATTTCAGTTTTCTTCAAGATCATTAAAATAAAACATGTTATTTAAGAAAAATTCTCAATAATGTTCTAAAAAAATCTGTGCGTATCAGCGAAAACTTGATGGCGATCTCCCCATGATGCGTTTGAATGCTGCACTGAAGGCGCTTTCGGAATTGTAGCCAGCCCGCTCCGCAACTCGACCTACACTCATTTTTTCTTCGGAAAGATGGTATGACGCAACAGTCATTCGCCACTTTGTTAAATAATCCATACAGGTTTCGCCGATTGTAGCCTTGAAATGATGAGCAAAACTTGTGCGTGACATTCCCGCAATGCCTGCGAGCATTTGGATCGTCCAGCGGGTTTCCGGGGTTTTATGAATAGCGGACAGGACGGCATGAAGCCGTGGATCTCGTAAGGCGTATAACCAGCCAATACCGTGGGCACTACTGGCGATATGTAGCCGTAGCCCCTGGATGAGGAGGGTTTGAGCGAGATGGGCCGCAAGAAGTTCACCGCCTATTGCCGGGTGACGTAATTCAGACATCAGTTGCTCGATGGCCCATCTCATCATGTTTCCCGATGAATCCGGCCTAATGTGTATCAGAGGCGGAAGCTCACTGAGCATTCGTTCTGCATAGGGTGCTCTAAACTTGAAAAACCCGCCTACGCCGAGGACATGCCCTCCGCCATTCAATACGGCAGTATGGCCGGCGGGCACGGACAGCAGAACATCGTAGGCATTTCGAGGCGAAACGGTTCTGTCCGTATAAGTCCGAAAACCATGTTGGCCTGACAGAAGGACAAGGTCGCCCGCCGCAAGCTGGACAGAAATGTCCAGACCATCCACCTCAATCCAGCATTTTCCTGTCTGTATGACCTGAAATTTCAGACCGGGTCCGTCAGGAAACTCAAGACACCAGTCCCCCTTCGCACTCAGGCCACGAAAGCCATAGCTGTCAGGTTCAAGAAGCCGAAGAATTTCAGAAAGTGGGTCCATAATGCCTCTGTACGATCGCGACGAAATAACAGCTTTTAGAGCATGGATCGTACAGGAGGGGCTCGTTAGAAAAAAGGCCGTTCTGAAACGCGATGCGAGTATTCCATGCCAAGTCATGAAGCCCTTATTCTCGGCAAGAAGCGTGGTCTTTTTGCGGTGCACGCTGCTCCGGACACGACGCCCGGTATGGATGAAATTCTTGTTTCCGTCCGCGCTGTTGCTGTTAATCCGTTTGAACGGCTGATCCAGTCCATGGGCGATATCATCACACCCTGGATGACTTACCCGGCCATTCTGGGTTCAGACGTTGCCGGTGACGTCATCGCGATCGGTTCGAATATTACACGTTTTAAGGTGGGAGACAGGGTCGCCGGTTTTGCTGCGGGAGGAGAGAAGGGGCGAAGGTCTGCCGAGGGCGCATTTCAGGAACAGGTCATTCTCATGGAAAAAATGACTACGCCGCTCCCAGACAACCTGTCTTTCGAGGCGGCAAGTGTTTTACCTCTTGGCCTTACAACGGCCGCAGCAGGCCTGTTCCAACCAGATTTTCTTGCAATGAGCCATCCCTGTGTCCAGCCTGCACCAGCGGGTCAGACACTGGTTGTATGGGGAGGTTCCACAAGCGTTGGATGCAACGCGATCCAGCTTGCGGTCGCGGCCGGCTATGATGTCATCGCGACGTCGTCTCTGCGAAATGCCCCCTATCTGAAGAGTCTGGGAGCCCGTGCCGTCTATGATCGACATAGTCCGTCAACACCGTCTGCAATGATCGAGGGGTTGCGGGGACGGGAGGTCTGCGGGGCTCTTGCAATCGGTAAAGGATCGGCCAAAGCGTGTATCGACATTCTTGGGTCCACCAAAGGGCAACGTTTTATCGCGATGGCGACGCCTCCTGTGTCTTTTGACGAGGTTCCAGCGGGACGTGGGCGCTGGCAAAAACTGCTGCCTGCCTTGATCCAAATGGTGGTCGGAAATATTTCGCTCGCTCTGAGAGCCCGACGCAGAGGCGTGAAGACAAAATTCATATGGGGTGGCGCCCCTCTTCATAACGACGTCGGGTCTATGATTTATGAAAAATTTTTGCCTGGCGCGCTTGCAAGTGGGCAGTACAGGCCCGCACCTGAACCTGAAATTATCGGACACGGTCTGCAGTTGATTACAGATGCGCTCGAACTCCAGCACAAAGGCGTTTCGGCGCGAAAACTGGTTGTAACACTTGGTCCGCGATAATGGCCGAATCAAAATAGATCCGAAATGCAACGAACGGTCGTCTGACGAGTTCTTGCATACTCGAAATACAGACTTTCATCGCGTCTCTGTTTCTAACACAAATTCTGTCTCAAATGGAAAAGACCAAACCTTGGAAAATGATGCGACAGTCAAAGCGCTCACAAAGTCTGGCTCTCTCCGCAATAGGCGGATAGCCATTGTCGGTGGTGGGCCAGGCGGGTTGGCATCGGCAATGTTACTGGCTTACGAGGGGGCCGACGTCACCCTGTATGAAAAGCATGCACAACTGGGAGGTCGGTCGTCGGCAATTGAAGCCGAAACAGATGTAGGGCGTTTTCGCTTTGATACCGGGCCAACGTTCTTTCTTTATCCTCAGATTTTAAGAGATATCTTCCAACGGTGTGGGCTCCGTATGGAAGACACAGTCACTCTCAAAAAACTGAATGAAAATTATGACCTGAATTTTGAAAACGGCCCGGCATTAAGGGTTACCGCCAACATTGATGCGCTAGAGCGCGAAATCGCCAAGATTGATGAGCATGATGCTGGCAACGTGCGCGAGTTCATAGCCGATAATCGCCTCAAGTTTCAGAATTTCATTCCTGTTCTCAGGCGTCCTTTTCATACGCTGCTAGATCTTTTCAGGCCCGATATGCTGAGGGCTTTCCCAAGGCTTCGGCCTTTTTCTTCGGTTGATAAAGATTTATCCCGTTATTTCCGAAATCCAAGAACTCGGCTCGCTTTTTCTTTTCAGAGCAAATATCTGGGTATGTCTCCTTACAGATGCCCAAGCCTCTTCACCATCCTGAGTTTCATGGAGCATGAATACGGCATTTATCACCCTGTCGGAGGCACAATGGCTGTCATGGAGGCGATGGGACGGGCGGCTGAACAGTTAGGTGTGAAAATACGCCTGAAGACGCCTGTGCGTGAAATTCTGAGTATGAATGGCCGCGCAACGGGCGTTTTAACAGATCAGGGTCCCGAAACTGCAGATGCCATCGTGATTAATGCAGATTTCGGCAGGGCTATGACGAAGTTGATCCCGGATGCAAAGCGGCGTCGATGGACCGATAAATCGATCAACAGCAAGAAGTACTCCTGTTCGACCTTCATGATGTATCTCGGCATTGAAGGCACTCTTCCTGACAAGGGCCATCATACGATTTTCCTTTCCGAGACTTATGATCGGAATTTTGCGGAAATCGAAGCCGGACAATCACTCTCTGAAGAAGCCTCACTTTACATCCAGAATGCGTGCGTGACAGACCCCGAACAGGCTCCGGCCGGCCACTCCACACTCTACGTTTTAATGCCTGTCGGGCATCTCCGAGAGAATGGTCTGGATTGGAACGATGAGCGCCGTGCGAAGGCCCGCAGGCTCGTCATGGCACGTCTGGAAAAAGCTGGCTTCAAAGACATCGAAAAACGGATCCGCTTCGAAAAAATCATAACGCCTGCTGATTGGGAGGAGCGTTATGATGTTCACAAGGGTGCTGTCTTCAATCTCGCGCATAATCTGGGTCAGATGCTTCACCGGCGACCTCACAATCGTTTTGAAGATATCGAAGGCGTCTACCTTGTCGGAGGAGGAACGCACCCAGGGAGTGGGCTTCCTGTCATTTTCGAAGGAGCGCGGATTACAAGCGACCTTGTCATTAAAGACTTCTCACCTCGCAGACGGTCTGCCCGGAAACACAAGCGTTCCCTTCAAGGAGCCTCCCATGTCACGTCCTGAGAAAAAAGCCTCTGTCATCGTGATTGGAGCAGGGCTTGGCGGTCTTGCCGCGGCCTGTACGATGGCCGCAAGGGGGTATCGGGTTACTGTTCTTGAAGCCAATGACTGGTTAGGCGGCAAAGCAGCTGACTGGCAGGAAGGGGGGTACAGATTTGATATGGGCCCCACCATCCTGACCATGCCTCGGGTGCTGGAGCGTATTTTCGCCGAGGCTGGCATCACTATGACTGAGCGATTGGATCTGCGCCGACTGGACCCGCAGTGGCGCTGTTTCTTTGAGGACGGCAACGTCCTCGACCTCCAGGAAAATGCTGAGAACATGGCTCAGGTTCTCGAAAGTCTGTGCTCGGGGGACGGTGACGGATATCGCGATCTGATGGCCGCGAGTGAGCAACTCCACGATATTTCCGAGCGATTTTTTTTCTGGAAATCTGTTGGTGGCGTCGCAGATACGTTGGACCTGAGCAGCACGTTTACGCCCGCAACACTGCGAGACCTCCTGCGGCTGAGGATGGATTCTACCTTTGCCCGCGAAATCAGAAAGCGCATTCACAATCCTCAGGCTGCCCAGATGCTGGATCATCTGACGCAGTATGTTGGATCCAACCCGTTCTGGGCGCCAGCTGTTCTGCTGGGAATTGCGCATATGCAAAGTCATGACGGGGTCTGGTATCCAATGGGAGGGACGAGGGCCGTTCCTGAAGCGCTGGCTCAACTTGGACGAGAACTCGGGGTCAAATTCAGAACCAGTGCCAGGGTTGAGCGTATCCTAACGCGAGATCGTCGAGCCTGTGGCGTTATGACTGATGTTGGCGAGGTCCTGGACGCAGACATCGTTATTTCCAACATGGATAGCGTCCGGACCATGCGTGAACTTCTGGAGCATATTCCAACGAAAAAATTCGAACGTCAGTGGAAACGACGCAAACCGGCATGTTCGGGCGTGGTCCTGTATCTGGGGCTAAACCGTTCATATGACCACTTGGCGCATCATGATTTCGTTTTTTCAGCAAACCCTGAAGAAGAGTTTGAGGCCATCTACAAACAGGGCATTCCTGCGTCCGACCCAACCTGTTATCTCGCGGCGCCCGCAAAAACAGACCCTGCTGTAGCGCCTGAGGGGGGCGAGGCTCTGTATGTGCTGGTTCATACGCCATACATCCGGAAGGGTCAGAACTGGGAGGACCTGTTTCCAGGATACAGACAGGTTATTTTGGACAAGCTCAAGCGCTGTGGAGGCATGCCTGATCTCGAAGACCGCATCCGGGTTGAGCACCACCTGACGCCACTCGACATCCATGAACGGTATTCGACGCTGCGGGGAGCCATCTATGGACTGGCCAGTCATGGGCGTCTCAATGGGGCGTTCAAGCCTGCAAATCGATCTTCTGAAGTCCCCGGGCTGTATCTGGCCGGAGGGGCATCTCACCCAGGAGCCGGAATGCCCATGGCGCTGATGTCAGGCTGGATTGCGGCAGACTGTGCCGACCAGGATAGCGCGAAATCCAAGACATCATGAAAACAGATCCTCGCCGCAACCCAGTCATTGCGGCACTTGTATCCCGGGGAATGCGACGAGGCATTACACGTCATTTCAATGCCGTCCGATTGTCGGGAAATTCTGACGTCCTACGCCATCGTGGACCGCTCATTGTCTGTGCAAATCACCCGGGATGGTGGGATCCAGCCGTTTTTGCGTGGCTGCAACATCGTTTTTTCAGTCATTGCCACGGCTATGGCCCCATGGAAGCTCAGGCACTTCGGAAATACCCGCTTCTGGAAAAGGCTGGACTGATCCCGGTCTCTCCTGAAAATCCGGAATCTCTGCGTCATTTTCTACGGAAAGCCTGCAGAATCCTAGGGCAGGGACATGTACTCTGGATCACGCCGGAAGGTCATTTTTCCGACGTTCGGAGCCGCCCCATCCGTCTTCAGGCGGGTTTTGCCCATCTGGCTCGGCGTGTACCCTCGGCAATGCTCGTGCCTCTCGCCATCGAGTATACTTTTTGGAATGAAAGCCGACCTGAGCTTTTACTTCGATTTGGTGATCCTGTGTCTGCCTTGGGAAGCACCGGAACTCAAAACACGACTGTCCTCATGGAAGAAGCTCTCACCACAACCATGGAGACGCTGGCTCGTGACGCCATCATGCGGGATCCCTCAAAATTCCGCACATTGTCTCAGGGAGCAGGGGGGATTGGGGGCCTTTATGATGTTGGGCGTCGTATTCGGCAGTGGGCTCGGGGCGAGGAATTTCAGCCGCGGCATGACCAATGACCAGAAAGCTTGAAAAACTGGCATTTGGTGCGGCACTTCTGCCGCTTGTCATGACGCTTCTTAACCTCCCCAGGTTGCGAAGGTTGCCCAAGCAATTTGGCGCAACTCCCATTTCTGTCCTGATCCCTGCCCGGGATGAGGAAGACACTATCGCAGAGGCCATACAAACCGTTCTGGCAAGCCGGGGCGTGGTACTCGAATTGATCGTAGTCGACGACAATTCCTCTGACGGAACATTGAATACACTCCAGTCGTACGATGATCCGCGGTTAAAGGTCTTTTCGGCACCTGCGCTTCCTGAGGGCTGGTGTGGTAAAAACCATGCCTGTGCTGTGCTTGCAGAAGCGGCACAGTATGATCTCATGGTATTTCTGGATGCAGATGTGCGCTTGTCGCCAGATGCACTAAGCCGGTTATCGGGCCTGATGTCACACCAGCCAGATGTTGCGTTCCTGAGTGGGGTTCCCCGTCAGATCACCGGCACATTTCTGGAGTGGCTCCTTCTCCCTTTTATTCACGTTCTGCTAATCGGATATCTCCCGATGGCCTTTGATAAGGGAAAAAATCCGGCCTTCGCAGCTGCGTGCGGCCAACTGGTGGTGGTCCGGAACTATGCCTATCGCGCGAGCGGCGGCCACGCGGCCATTCGTCACCGGCTGCACGATGGCCTGGCACTCGCAAGGCAGTTCAGGAAACAAGGTTTTAAAACGGCTTTGTTCGATGCGACTGACATTGCTTCGTGCCGTATGTATCGCAGTGCGGGGGAAGTGTGGAATGGACTTCTGAAAAACGCGACCGAAGGGATGGCAACACCAAAAGGGCTTCCTGTCTGGACACTCCTCCTCGGCACAGCGCAGCTCCTGCCGTTCTTTCTTCCATGGACCAACGTGACGAGACTTGTGGCCTGTATGACGCTTCTGACACGGTCCCTGATAGCCTATCGCTTCCAACAGGGGTGGAGAACGGTTCTCCTGGCACCTCTTGGTACGGCTGCGCTCTTGCTTCTTCAGTGGCAGGCCCTGATTGGAGAGCGTCTGGGGTATGCTCCGCGCTGGCGAGGCCGCTCTTATCCAAGGAGAACGGACGCATGAAAGCCCTCTTTTTTCTAGGCCTTCTGGCTCTGCCTTCCATAGCCTGTGCTACCACATTTGGCGTGACCGTGACCAACATCCCCGATGCAGTCGGAACAATCCGCATTGCGGTCTGTGCCGAAAGTGAGTTCCTCAAACCCGACTGCAAGTATCATGCAGTTGTTCGAGCCAGTGCTGGACAGGTCAACACAACGTTCCCGGATGTTCAGCCGGGTGTCTATGCGGTTCAGGTGTTTCAAGACAGAAACGGAAATCAGAAGCTCGATCAGAATTTTTTCGGAATGCCAAAAGAACCTCTAGGTTTTTCTCGCAATCCCTCAATGCATTTTGGGCCACCGAGTTTCGCAGATGCCGCTTTCTCTCTTGGAGCCCAGAACAGTGCTATTTCCCTCGCTTTAAGAACGAAATAGCGTCAAGGCACATGACCATATCCCATAGTGATATTCAGCGACTGAGACAAACTTCTGAACTGTGGCAAACGGTGCCGATGGTCACACGACTGCGTCTTATCCGTCGTTTTCGAAATCTTCTGCGCCAAAAATGGCTGGTTTTGCCTGAATTACTTCCAAATCGTCCTGCCATTGAAACGATTACAGCTGAACTCTTGCCTCTTCTGGCAGCTTGCAAATTTCTGGAAAAAAATGCTGCAAAAACTCTTTGCGCCCGGAGGGCTGGGTTCTGGGGGCGGCCAGTATGGCTGCCGGGTGTCACGTCGACTATCGAGCGGCGACCCTACGGCACGGTGCTCATTCTAGCACCTGGAAATTATCCTCTGATGCTACCCGGAATACAGGTTCTGCAATCAATAGTAGCTGGAAATGCAGTCGCGCTGAAACCGGCTCCCGGAGGAGAAGCAGCGGCAAAGATGCTATCCGATTTGGTATCCTCAGCGGGTTTTCCAAATGGATTGTGCGAGATCCTTCCAACAGATTCCGGTTCTGACGCGGTGGCCGCAGGTTTTGATCTGATCATTCTCACGGGATCAGCTCGAACAGGGCGGGCTGTTCTAGAACAAGCCTCTAAAACGCTAACTCCCACCATCATAGAGCTTTCGGGCGTTGACCCAGTTTTTGTGCTTCCAGATGCTAACCTGGCACATGTCGCCCGTAAACTTGTTTACGGGGCTCGCCTGAATAATGGCGCGACATGTATTGCACCACACCGCGTATTTATCAGCCATCAAGACAAGACCGAACTTGTCGATCGCTTGCGCAATTTACTCAAAAAAAAGAAACCTTTGTTGGTTGATAAAGACCAGAAAAAACGGCTTGAGGCGTTCTCGGCAACTATCAAAGCGTCTGGGGGACGCACCGAAACGATAGGTAGCGTCACTCTGCTGACTCAAATGGAAGAACTGCATCACCTGCTTGATACCGACATTTTTGCGCCTTGGATCGCGATTATTGGCGTGGCAGATGTGGAAGAAGCGCTCTGCTTCGACAGGCAGGTATCATACGCTTTGGGAGCCAGTATTTTTGGTTCAGAAACTTCGGCCAAACTCATCGCTCCAAAAATCTCGGCTGGGTCCATTTGCATTAATGACCTTATCATACCAACCGCGGATCCTCGGCTCCCCTTTGGAGGTGCCCGAAGCAGCGGTTATGGCAGTACCCGAGGAGCCGAAGGCCTTCTTTCGCTTACCCGCCCGGTTGTAACATCTGTCCGCAAAAACATTTTTTAAATGATATGACTTGAGTCTTCCTGGCAGAGTACATTCCGCGGACAATATTGTTTGTAAATACAAGCCAATAATTAAATATTAACCCGACAGTGGTCTGCCGGGTTAACGTCAAACGTCAGCGCAGCCCACCGGAGGCAATGAGTGTTTCGCCTGTCAGCCAGCGCGCATCATCAGAGGCGAGGAACACGGCAAGTGGAGCAATGTCCTGAACCTGGCCGCTACGTCCCAGTGGTGTTTGTGAAATAATGAGCTGTTCCATTTCGGAACCCACAACATTAGCAGTTTTGGTGCCTTCTGTTTCAATCAGGCCAGGATTGATAGCGTTGACCCGAATATTTCTCGGCCCCAGCTCACGCGCGAGAGAACCTGTAATGGCGTCAACGGCTCCCTTTGTTCCCGTATAGACCGCAGAATTTGGTGGCGTAATACGAGATACAACGGAGCTGATGTTGATAACGCTACCGCCATCATCAAGGTGTTTTGCGGCGGCCTGGGTCGTCAGTAAAGTGCCAAGCACATTGACATTAAAGAGACGATGGAAATGGTCTTCGGTGATCTCGTCGATCGAAGCAAATTCGTAAACCCCGGAATTATTGACGAGAATATCCAAGCGCCCGAATTGACTGATCGCCGCATCCACGATGGCCTGCGCATCGGATTTACGAGAAACATCTCCCTGAACAGCGACGGCCTGACCGCCATTGGTCGCAATGGCTGAGACGACGGCGTCCGCTCCGGATTTGCTGGAGGCGTAATTGACGACGACAGCAGCCCCCGCTTCGGCAAGTGCCTTGGCGATACCAGCCCCAATTCCTTTGGAGGCGCCTGTTACGATTGCAACTTTTCCGGAAAGTTTGTTCATGGATATGTGCCTGTCTGTATGGGCCAGAACGCACATGCGTACTTTATGCCCGGTTGGTCGAAAGCAAAGGATTTAAATGTGGAGTAATCGCTCCAACATAAGGCATATAAGGTTTGGATCTCTGGTTTCAAGGATTTATGGAGCGATGACACCAAAAAAAGACCCAAGTGGGCGGCGAGGGCGCGGGCGCCCTCAATCTTTTGATCGCAAGGAAGCCTTGTGTGCCGCCATGCGCTTGTTTTGGGATCGCGGCTATGAGGGGACGAGCTTCGATGATCTGATTTCA
>NZ_JASGXC010000001.1:0-357486 GCF_032913585.1 Gluconobacter sp. GP1 | reverse complement strand
AAGAGGCGCTGTATCACGAGGTGATTGAGACCTACATGAGTGTCGCTGGAGGTTGGTTTCTCGATATCCTTGGTGAAGATACCGATACGCGAACTGTCTTTCAGGATTTAACGACAGCAGCTGCCGTTGAATTTACACGCCCCGACCAGCCTGCAGGCTGCATGATCTCAGTCGCGGCAACGCAATGCTCCCCGAACCAGCACCGTTTGCGCGATCTTTTGGCTAGTCAGCGGACACAGGCAGAAGGCGCTATGGCTGCACGCTTGCAGCAGGGATTGGAGGTAGGAGATTTGCCGACCGGTACCGATATTGAGGCTCTGGCAGCGTTCTACGGTTCCCTCCTACGCGGCATGGCTGTCCAAGCTCGTGACGGAGCATCACAGGAGCGGCTGATGGAAATCGCGCGGTTCGGGATGAACGCTTGGCCAAAGGCATGACCGAGACTTTAAATACAGTCTTGGTAAGCCCACTTACGCACTTTTTTTGTTTTCCATATTCGTGACAAGCGAACCGTTACTTTTAAGGATGTGAGAAGGCGATAGATGCAAACTGCATTTCAACCTCTTTGTGCCATACGCCTCAAAGGAAATTATAGTGATCGAATGGGCGCTCTAATGTGACTCCAGTAGAAATTACAAATGTGCAATTTGATGATGCGATACGGTAAGGCAGACGTATTGTCCGCATGATTGAAACTGGAAAACATTACAACGGGTCTGTCTGCCGCATGGCCGTAACCGACTTCAGTGTGGGCAGAATAACATCCAACACAAAATCACCTTGGCGCAGCTTTTCCGTAAAAGCTGCATAACCATGGAATCGTATCTCACGGCATGCCAACAGGGATTTGGGCCCAAACCGGCTTCTCTTGCCAGACTTCACTCAGGAAATATTACCACCACGCACAGGGATATTTGAAAAGCGCTGTAAATTTCAAAATCAAATATGATGTGGTTTTTCTTTAAATTCTTACCATTCCAAGGCCGTATTTCGATTCTGATCAAATCGAAAATTCTTCAGACGTCACATCGAATCCAAAGCATCCATCAGAACCAAGAAAAAACAACTCCTCGGATTGGAATAATTTGAATTTCGTGAGCGAATACATTTCTTTTTAAATTTTTATCATAAAAATAAAAATTCCTGATTATTTAAAGGCTTTTCCAATTCCAAAATCGTTTTTGAGACAGCCTTTATTCGTTCGTAAAAAAAACATTAAAATTAAATGCCATATTTTGTCGGAAAAAGCTTGAATTCATACTTTGTAAATGTTTGTTTTTTTCTCACTGCAATGGCCCGCAATAAACCGGCGAGTAGTTGCAGAGGAGAAACTTTCTGAGCCAGGGCGTGAACCCTTTCACATTCCGCTCAGTGGTTGATGATTGAGGATGCACACGCAATGGCGACTTATAATGTTTCCTCGGGGCAAATCGCCTCGAATGTTATCTCCGCTGGCGATATTGAAATCGTCTCGAGTGGCGGTGCAACGCAGGACCAATACAACTACGGTCAGCGATTTGTTTCGTCGGGCGCCATCGTGCGGAACGGTGTGGTCAGTGGTGGTGGTAAGGATTACATCTCCAGCGGCGGCTCTTCCTACCAAGGTGTCATCTTGGGCGGAGGTATTCGTTACGTTTCTGGCGGTGGAACGGCCAATAATCCCTATATTCGTAGCGGCGGTACTGTCAGTGCCGCTAGCGGGGCAACTGTTCTTGCTGTTAGCGCTTTCAGCGGCGGCGTTCTGAGTGCTGCTGACGGTGCTGTCATCAGCGGAGGCACTGTCGCAGCAGGTGCTGCTATTACGGCGGCTTCAGGTACTATTCTCACGGGTACGATCACAAACTCAGGAAGCATCTCTGGAGGTGTGCTCTCGGGGGCTGGCACTACATTAGTAGTCTCTTCCGGTGCAACTCTTGCTAGCCAAACGATTGGAAGTGGTGCCTCGGCTACTCTTCAAGCGTATGCAAGCGCCGGAACCAATCTTGTTATAAGTGGTGGTACACTGGACCTGTACACCAATAATACGACTAGCACGACTATTGTTGGTACTGGCGGTAACTTCATTCTGGAGTCTGGTGTAACCTTTACGGCTACCAGTGGAAATTACGCTACCAGCGGAAACACAATTACCGTTAATTCGGGAGCCGTTCTGTCTGGCTCGCGTATTTCTTCCGGTGGTACGATAAATGTTCAGGGTGGCGTTGTATCCAGCACGGTAGTGGATGGTGGAACGCTGAATGTTTACACACCTACCGGCGGGACGAATAATACAACTTTCACGTCGAATGGTGGTGTTGTTAATCTGGAATCTGGATTTAAAGATACCAGAACCTGGACCGTCTCTAATAACGTTACCTTCAATGTTCTGAGTGGTGCCGCGATCTCCACCCCCACAGTTCAGAATGGCGGTACTGTAGCTGTTGCCTCGGGCGGTATGATTGCAGGGCAGGCAGTTGTCTCTTCGGGCGGTACTCTGGTTGTCAACGGCACTGTTGGCAGCAATAGCATCCTGCTCTCTGGTGATGGTGCGCGTTTGGTTGTCAGCGGCACCTCCATGCCAACCAATACAATTTCTGGCTGGTCTCCTAAGGACACGATCGATCTTGCCTCCATTCCGCAGGCCAGTGTTACCAGTGTCAGTACGACTGCAAGTGGCATCACGTTTTACACGACCGGCGGCACGTACTCGCTCAATGTACCGGGTGCCAGCAGCTACGGTTACACCCTGTCGTCTGACAGTAATGGCGGCCTGATTTACACAACCTGCTTTGCAGAAGGCACCTCGCTTACGACGCCAGACGGCGAAGCAACTGTCGAGACCCTCGTGCCCGGAACGCTGGTCATGACACCCAAAGGCGCCATGCCCGTCAAATGGCTGGGTCATCGCTCCATCACGGTTGCCGACCAGCGTGTGCCAGAAGAAAACTGGCTCGTCCGCATCCGCGAGAGCGCTCTGGCCGATGGCGTTCCGTCCCGTGATCTCCTGGTCACGCAGGAACACTGCATGGTCTTCGAGGGCAAGCTTGTTCCAGCCCGTATGCTGGTTAACGGCGTCTCGATCCTGATTGATCGCACGATCAACAGCTACACCTATTACCATGTGGAGTTGGAGAGCCATGAAGCGGTCTGGGCTGAAAACGCACTGACCGAGAGCTATCTTGATACAGGGAACCGCAGCCAGTTCGACAACCACGCAGTGACCGCAATCTTTGGTGGCTCAAAGGCTGGCGGTTCGGAAACACTGCCGCTGGAGACGTCCCGGGCGTTTGTCGAGCCGATCCATGCCGCGATTGCCGCACGCGCTGCAAGTGCTGCGCCTCAGCCCGAGCTGACGACGGATCCAGATCTGCACCTGGTGACAAACTTTGGGCAGATTATCCGTCCGCTGCGTCAGGCGAACGATCGGGTCACATTCATGATCCCTGCGAATGTCGCGACTGTTCGTCTGGTTTCGCGGACAAGCCGTCCGAGTGACACGATCGGACCGTTTGTGGATGATCGTCGTGACCTGGGTGTTCTTGTCGGGGATGTTTCACTCTTTGCTTCGCGTCAGACAATCAGTCTGACAGCGCACCTTTCTCTGTCTCATCTGTCAGGGTGGCACGGGCTGGAATCTTCCAGATACCGCTGGACAGATGGGGATGCAGCTCTGTCGTTGCAGAGCGGAGATATCGTTAGCAGAGAGCCAAGCATTCTCTCCATTCAGGTTGTGTCCGGTGGACCATACCTTATGGAAGATCACACTGTGCGCTCTGATCTGCGTCAGGCCGGATAACGCGCTATTAAATGATGATGGGGAGGCGACTGCCTCTCCATCACGTCAGACGTCTTTGGCCTTCAAAATTTCTTCAGACTCTGCCTGAATGAGGCTCTCGCATATTCAGAAGTCCAGGTTAAAAGCGCTATTACTCACCCCGTCCATAGACGTGGTGGCCATCAGAACCTGAACCGGTCTGTCTCAGGCACAACACACCAAGAGCATCGTGGTCGCTAAGGGTGCTTAACATGGCCGTTGTCAGCCAGCCGGACCACCCTAGAATTTTTGCTGGCGATGTTCGATAAGCGGCCGTCGTTGGTTAGTGAACTGCTCTCTACCACTCGTTAAGAGAACAGTTGTCCTGCTACGTTTCTTCATGCAATCGACATGGCGGCGGGAAAGTCCGTTCTTTGATATCGATCTTCAAACTCAGACGTCTTCGTCATTGGCGACTATTGCCGAGAGTTCAATGATTCGATGAGCGAGTAGACTGCTTTCACCCGAGCTTCATTAGGATAATTTTTGTTAGCTAGGACAACTATGCCGATATTTTTACCGGGCAGAATTGCAATATAGCCACCAAAACCATTCGTTGATCCGGTCTTGTTAAGGAGAACGTTTTTCTGCGGAGGGAGCGGCGGCCTCAACTTCTGCTCTGATTGTGGTTTCATGATAAAGTCAGATCCATTGCCCAGTGTCATCGTATTTAGGTTAGTGGGCCAGGAGTACTGCTCCCAGATCATGTCCTGCGTGAAGAACGCTGTTTTGTACTGTCCGTCATGAGTCTTCTTAACAGCCTTCCGCAATTCTTCCGAAGCTGCCCCCTGACCCATCTCTACATCGAGGACCTTCAGCATGTCCCGAGCGTTCGATTTTATTCCGTAGGCTTCATCAGCCAAAACGCCGGGGCTCATTCGGATTGGTGCGTTGGTCTTGCGGTCATATCCCCAAGCGTACTGGCCCATTTCACTTTCTGGTATGTCGAGCCAAGTATGCTGCAGCCTGAACATAGGAATAAGTACGTCCTGCACAACTTGCTTATAGTCAGAGCCCATGGCCTTACCAGTGATGTAGCCAAGCATTCCGATGCTGATGTTGGAGTAGCTTCTTACTCCCGGTTCCGATGGTTGCCAGTTCTTCAACCAGGCCACCAGCCCATCTACGTCGGTTATGCTTCCCGGAACCTGCAAAGGCAGGCCTCCCGAATGGTGCGTTGCCAGATCCATGAGGGTCAACCGATTGCCTATCGAACAGGCATCTACACAGACATAATGTGCTACTGTTTCATTGAGGCTGAGTTCACCGCGTTCTTCAGCCAATGCTGCAAGCGTCACACTAAAGATTTTGCTTATTGAGCCGAGTTCAAAAAGAGTATCAGGCGTGACAGCGCGGTTATCAGCCCGTGAGGCTACTCCAGCGGCATAAAATTCATGTTTGCCGTTACGGGTAATACCGATAACAAGGCCGGGTATGTCGTATTTTTTCATCACGGGTTGGAGCACATCGCGCGCCTGTTCAGAAAAATTGTCCGCTTTTGCAGGCAAAATACTTGAAGCGATTACGGCAACAGAAAGTGCCACAATCAACGGCCGCTTATTCATTTATATGCTCCACCCGTGCGTTCCTCTCGTGAGTTCGTGAAAATACTAGGTGAGTATAATCGATCCCTTATGAACATAAGTGGAGGCTTCAAAAAACTCTCTATTTTTTACGGGTCCTTTGTGATTCCTTTTTTCCAGTTCTAATTGGAAAAATGGCAATATGAAGCAGCCCGTTTTTTGATGTTAAAGAGCGACTTGCTCGGTTGAGTGAGCTTGGTGATCAGCTCGAGGCGTTTTCCCGGAATGTGGATTTCAACGTGTTCCGTCCTGATCTGGACAAGGCTCTTGCCTACGCGGATAGGAGCAAAGGTGGCCGTCCTCCATTTGATCCGGTGCTGATATTCAAAATCCTCGTGATCCAGACGCTGAACAATCTGTCAGACGAACGGACGGAATACCTGATCAATGACCGCCAATCTTTTATGAGTTTCCTTGGTCTGGGCTTGTCGGATCGTGTACCGGACGCCAAAAAACGGTCTGGCTGCTCCGCGAACATCTAACGCACGCGGGTGCGACTGAAAGACTGTGCAATCGGTTCGACACCATATTGCGGAACGCAGGCTATCTGCCGATATCAGGCCCAATCCTGGAAGCAACACTGGTAGAAGGTCCGAAACGACAGGAGGACGGGGCTATGCCCGCAACAGATCTTGCCATCCCACTCTTTAGCTACAAATCCCATGTCTCCATCGACCGGAAATTCAGGCAGATCCGTCAATGGAAGGCAACTGATACGGCCGCCAGTGATGGCACCAGACCTGCGTGAGGGACTGCTCGATCGAAGCATACAGCATCCGATGTCTGGGCTGACACAGCCTACCGCTCAAAGGCTAACGAAGCTTTCATGGAGAAGCAGGGCTTTGTCTCCAGCGTTCATCGCAAGAGGCCGTATCTCAAACCCATGCCGCGACATATCCAGAGATCCAACGCAAGAAAGTTCGTTATCCGTTCGCATGTCGGGCATATATTCGCCGATCAGAAATCATAGACGAAGCTGTTCATCCGCAGCGTCGGGATCACGTGAGCAACCATAAAGATCGGGCTGGCCAACATCGTCTACAACATGCGCCGCTTTTCCTTCTTTGAAAGGATCAGTGCAGGCGCATAGTGATCTTGGGCACAATAGCTTCGCTCTACCGCAGATGCAGAAATAATTTCCCCACAAAAAACCATCAGGACCTAATCGGTGACCTGGAATCAGGACGCCCCAAAATGATCAAAGGTTCTTCGATCCCCCAAATTTGCTTACCGAAGAATTGAACGGATTTTTGTGTATCTGAAATGTAAGAGACTGTGATCTATCTGCCTGCGTTGGTTTCCATGAGTAGACAGACGGATTGGGGGAACGGAAGATTTTAAAAACCATGCAGTTCTTCGTAAGCCAAACGGTGCGAGGTTCGCGTTTATCTGCAAGCGCCCCCATAACTGGTCCATTGAAAAATTGTGCTGGTGTTCTGTAGGCCTCGACGAGCAGCTATCGGACGCAGAAGGTAAGGGCAGTATACCTCTGCCAACACACGACCTGAAGTCACTAGAGTATATCTGCGAGCAGTTTATTCTGAGCAGCTAAACCTATGGTCGCCATCAGACGGCCATGGAAATCCAACGGGATCTGCCCAGTGCGCACCTGTCGTCACAGGGTCACAACTGACAGGCGTCATTCCCTTGATGTTGCAGCCAATGTTCTCTGCGGCAACTTTCTCGCTAACGAACTCAACCAGAAATGGGCAGCAAATATTACTCACGCGATTTTCAAAAGAAACCGAGGGAATACAGGATGATGTCCGACAAGGAAAACCGCTTCTACAATCCGCGACGGCGCCATTCATATCTCGGCAACATAAGCCCGCCCCCTTTCGAGGCTAAAGCCGTATAACAAAATCACATACCAACACATAACCGTAGCAAGTTCACTTAATGAAGCATTCAGAATTAGATGCCCCATTCGCACAATTGAGATCATTCCAATTTCTCAGTAAAAAGATATCTGTGAGGCGATAGAAAGACGATTATAGGTTTTGTAAACTCTTATCCGGAGGAACAAAAATCCATGCTACGCCGTAACAATATCTTCTCACTACTCCTCCGGCATTCTCTCGCATATGAGATTGAAGAATGGGGGTGGGAAATTGGCGAGCATTCATATGGAGCCAAAGGATCTCCCATAATTATAGAAGAAAAATATGCCAGACTTCACGTAGGAAAATATTGCTCCATCGCCAGTGAAGTTTTGATGATTTTAGGAAATCATAGATACGATACTATTACTACATACCCATTTAAAGATATTTCGTTTGCATGGCCAGAAGCTGCCGATTCCGTTGATGACCACTCCACAAAAGGAGATATCATTATTGGCAATGACGTTTGGATTGGAGCGCGCGCTAATATAATGTCCGGTGTCACCATTGGTTCTGGTGCAATCGTTGCCACTGCTGCAGTCGTGACCAAAAATGTTCCCCCCTACGCCATTGTCGGCGGGAACCCGGCACGTGTTATAAAATATCGATTTTCTGAAGAAGTAATAGAACAGCTTTTAGAAATTGCGTGGTGGGATTGGACTGAAGACGTTATCCGAACAAGAATGAAACTCTTGATGAACGACGATATAGAGGGATTTTTGCGAGCGTTTAAAGTTTGAAAACGCCCTTTCAATCCGAATAAAGTAATTTAGAAGAATTTTATAAGACCATTTTACGTAAACTATCCAAGAAAACAGCATTAGACGTTTGTACATACAAGAAGCCTATCTATTTCAATAGATTCAGCATGATAAAGGCAGTGCCTCAGTTTCTTTTTGTTTCAAGTTCGCCATCCCTCTGCTCCAAAGTTCGTGCGTTAATGGTGCCAGGAGGAACGTATGAACAAGATTGTGAAATTTGGTACAGGCATCAGCTTGGCACTTGCTCTGTCAGCCTGCTGGGGTCCCGGACCTGATGGTATGGGCGGCCGTCATGGTGGTGGCCATCATCACGGGGGCGGACAAGGTAGTTATGGTAATGGGCCGGGCGGCAATGGCGGTGGTGGATACAACCAAGGTGGAGGCCGTGGCGGCGGAATGGGCGGCGGCAACGGTCCCAACGGCGGCATGTAATTTGGAACCCCAGCTTCGGCTGGGTTTCTTTTTAACAAGTTTGAGTTTGCAAAAATTTTCTAAGTTTCAAACAAATAATATTTTTGAAAACAGGTAAAAAATTAATTCCTATTTAAAGACGAGTATTTCATAACGCAATTACGGCCAGCAGTCTTGGCTGCATAGAGAGCTGCATCGGCTTGCGTCAGAAGAGACTGAAAATCTATAACGTCCGCCTCCTTTCGATAAACAACGCCTATACTCACTGTCATTTGCAAGCCTACGTCAGAGATAAAGCACGAAACATTCTCTACGGTCTGGCGAATTTTTTCAGCCAGACCGAGCGCCATGCTTTCATCAATAGCGGCGACAGTAATTGCGAACTCTTCTCCGCCAACACGACCAAATATTTGCTCGGCACACAAAGCATCAGAAATAGCCGCGCTTACAGCAACAAGCGCTGCGTCGCCGGTGAAATGGCCATATGTGTCGTTAATATCCTTGAAGCGATCAAGGTCCAGCATCAGTATGGCGACGCCCTCATCCTTCCGCGTTTCCCTAACGTTTTTTATCAGATCCGCACTTCTCTCCAGATAAGCTTGGCGGCTTAGAACGTGCGTCAGACTATCCCAGGTAATGGACTGATTCAGCCGAGCGACCAGAGCACGCTGGGTATTCATAATGGCGGCCACCGTCAGTGGGCCAAGCACTAAAAAAGAGAGCCCAAGCCGAAAAGAAACAGTGACGCCAATAGTCTCATTCGTCTGATGAAAATTCAGCAGGCCAGCTTCCACAATTCCCATCACCGTGACGTTAAAAATCAGAACGACAAGGCACATTGGCAACACGCTATAGGTGAGGGCACACCACAGCAGGGCAGGGACGGGAAAGGCAATAGCACCCGGGCCTCCAGTAAGTGTCGCAAGAACGACGGACGCTGCCAAACTTACAATCGGAGCAATATTGAAGCTTTGCGCTGACAGGACGCTGCGCCAGCCCGCATGTACGAGATCTGAGAACCATTTTCTCCCCGCAAAACAGACAGGGAGCAAAACGAGATATCGGTTCAGTTCGCTGCTGAACCACAGAATGAAGCGGCCCCACGGCGTACTACCGGGGAGAGAAAATGCTATTCCTGTTCCGACCAATGCGGCCGCCCCGGCCGCGCCAGAACAAACGAGAAGCAACGCAAGAACCGACTGAGGGCCATCCAGCTCTTTTTCTTGTCGCTCCAATCGTCGGAACAGAGCATACCCTACACTAACGCCAGCTAGGTTAGCCGTGGCCAGCCAAATATTGACGAAAAGTGGATCCGACATTACCCACCCGGCAAGCAAAAAACCGGCAGATGCGCTAATCCAGCAGCTTTTTTGGCTAAAGCGCGGGTAAGTGATCATCAGCCAGAGCAACAAAGCGTTTGCTGGCCAGATCTGGGCAAGCTGCCCGATGTAGCGGGAAGATATGCCAATCGTTGCTGCAACAAATACAACGACGCCGACAAAAAGAAATGGTGGACATTTTTTTGTCAGACGTAAAAGCATGAAAAATTAAACTATCCCAGATTTACAATAAGCCGACCTCTTGAAGTCTGCATCAAACATGTTTTCCAAACCATTAAGAAGCGCTTATCGGCATACGTAAATACCCTGATAAAGACCTACAAACACAAATTGTCATGTTTCCCAAAATAGAAAAACAACAAAATCACTTTTAATAATTGTGTCTTCTACCAGCCACCCAACGGCCCAACGTTCCCCACGCCATTAGGGGCGCGACCGGCTCCAAAACCCGTACTCATCGACATGGAGCCATGAACTTTGCCATCCTTCAACTCATTCATCGCATTACTCTCTGGAGATGTAGAATGAACAGGCTTCAAAAGATCCCCGCGGGCATCTTTCTGAGGTGAAGAAGCACACCCGGATAGGATGCTGAAACAGACAATGGTCAGTCTGTGAAATTGCAAGGCGGTAACCTCTCAGAATGATAGGCGCACCGCTCTTGATCTTAAAGCCTGCTGGCGAGCCTGTTCAGATCCTGTACTGGAATACACTTTAACTCCCAAGGCGCTCTGAGAGACGTTTTGCTGCTTTTCGAAATGCTTCATAAAAATCTGGATCCACAGAAATTTCTCCACCCGAGAAACCAATAAATCCATCGACCATCCCATTCTGAAAAAGGCCTTCAGAATGAACCAGCATTCCATCCGGATCTTCCTGAGTCCCGGATGCGGGCGCACCATCCTCTACCCGAGTGCGAAGCATCTGCTTCCAGGATTTCCC
Organism: Gluconobacter sp. GP1; assembly: GCF_032913585.1. Taxonomy (NCBI): domain Bacteria; kingdom Pseudomonadati; phylum Pseudomonadota; class Alphaproteobacteria; order Acetobacterales; family Acetobacteraceae; genus Gluconobacter; species Gluconobacter sp. GP1. Next base: position 346,773 of record NZ_JASGXC010000001.1, on the reverse strand, counting down.
CCAATAGGCTTCAACTTTTTCGGGATACAGTCGTCCATCAACCGTATAGCCCTCCATCGGCTTCCCCAGACCGTGCATATACCCGATCTCTACGGCCGTGCCTGGATCCATATCCGCCGCACGGCGAAAAGGATCCACACAAAACAAACCTGCATCGCACTGATCCATCAGTGCACGGTCAGCGCGAACAAATGCCAGAATGGTCTCCCGCCCTGGCGGCATCAAGCGAGCCTCTGCCTGCCCATCGAACGGAGCAACTCCTTCAAGCCCATAGTCTGCGCAAATGGCTTTAAGACGCTCGAATATGGAGAGGGCCTCAGGTCGGAAGACCAAATCCCCAGCAAGATAGACGGAAGGAAGTTTTGTCTGCATGAACATGGGCCCTATCACGCGTTTGCAGCAGAAAAAACCTCTTCTTCTCGCAGCGCCAAAATTAATTCATGCATCCTGAATATTACGAAGTGCCGGATATAACTTCCGGTATCTGTGATATGCTGCGGCATACTCATTTTGAAGATGTGAATCAGGGTCTGTCGCCGAAACGCGCTCCGGAGACGTGCAAACGCTCTCCACGCTCTCACCCGTTGCTGCGATACGAGCCAGTCTAGCGGCGCCGAATGCTCCACCATGCTCACCATGTGCCAGACAATGGAGCCTGAGACCCAACACGGACGCCAGAATGGAAATCCAGAATGGGCTTCGTGAACCGCCGCCAATCACATCAGCTTCCTGAATGGAAGATCCTGACACTTTCAGGCCCTCAAGAGCGTCCCGAAAGGAGAATGCTACTCCTTCCAGCACAGCCTGGGTCAGTTCAGCACGGCTTGTATCTTGTGAAAGCCCAATAAATGCCCCGCGAATAGTACCATCGTTGTGAGGCGTTCTTTCGCCAGAGAGATAAGGCGCAAACAAGACAGGCGAAGGGTGAGCAGGCTTTTCAGGGAGTTCGGCCAGCAAATCAACCTCCTTCATTCCGCATGTTCTCGCCCACCAAGCTAGCGAGGCCGCAGCAGAGAGGGTGACACCCATTTGATGCCACGTCTCGGGAACGGCATGACAGAACGCATGGATGGCAGACTGATGCTCGGGGCGAAATACGTCGGTCGTGACCCAAACCACACCGGACGTTCCCAGCGAAATGAACGCATCGCCATTGCGAATTGCACCCAACCCGACAGCACCCGCAGCATTATCGCCAGCGCTTCCAGCGAAGACAGGAGAGGCGGCCATTCCCCACCGTTTTGTTAGGTCGTCGTTCAGATACCCCGCGGCCGCGGTTCCTTCACGAAGCTCAGGCATGTTCGCACGCGTCAGACCCGTTGCTTTCAAGGCCTCCACTGACCATTCACGCTTTCCCACGTCCAACCAGAGAGTGCCTGACGCATCGGACATGTCTTCAATCATCTGGCCCGTCATTTTGTAGCGCAACCAGGCCTTGGGCAGCAGAACATGCTGAAGACGTTCGAAGATTTCAGGTTCATGTCGTGCGACCCAAAGAATTTTTGGAGCGGTAAAGCCAGGCATTGCCACATTGCCTGTAATTTCCCTGCTCCCTGGGAAGCGCTCTTCAAAAAGGACGCATTCTGCTTCTGCGCGGGTGTCATTCCATAGAATGCAAGGCCGCAGCACATCTCCCGCAGAATCCAGTAAAACCGCACCATGCTGCTGGCCAGAGAGACCAATTCCCCGGATCGCAGCAACAGCGTCCGGAACTCTGGACTTCAAAACGTCGATGCCGCGACAGGTCGCAGTCCACCAGTCTTCCGGGTTCTGTTCACTCCAGCCATCGTGCAGCCGGCTAACCGTCAATCCCTCTGTATGGGACGCAACTTCCTGCTGGTTTTCGTCCACTAACAGAACCTTAATTCCGGAAGTTCCGACATCAATTCCCAGAAACATGCCTCTGTCCCAAACCCGAGTTTAAAATCTGGAGCTTAGCGCATAGTTTTAGAGAATAATCAGGGCACAATTTAGTGACCGCGTTTCTCAGCAGAAAACCATAAAAAAGCCATTAGGATCATTCGGCTGCTTCTACTTCGGCCGCCTCAAAAGAGTGACATACGAAGTCAGCCAATTCCCGAACGAGACCTTCCATATCCGCTTTGACCTGCTCAAAACCGCGCGACGGCTGGAGCGTGGCTGGATTCAAATACCGGGATCGGCAGATTTCCAGTTGAAGAACATGGATTCCATCAGATGGCCGACCGTAATGCCGCGTGATGTAACCACCCGCATAGGGCACATTTCTGCGAACAGCATAACCTTGCCCTGAAAGATACTGCTCCACACAGTTCGTCAGGGCAGGGGAACAGGATTTCCCATGCAAGTCTCCCAAAACCATGTCGCAGCTTTTCGCCTGATGCAGGCGAGGCATGGAGTGAGCCTCAAGAAGAATGACCGAGCCAAACTGCTCCTTCATTTCGCGCAAAAGATTATGCAGGGCCTCATGATAAGGCACCCAAGACGTAACCAGCCGCCTTTGGACCTCATCCAATGGCAGGCAATGCGTGTAAATTGGCCGACCCTGGGTGGCACAACGGGGAATAACACCAAAACCCGCACGAACTTTGGAAGTCTGCAGAAGACCAGAAGGAGGAAGGGGAGGTTTGAACATTCCCGAATCCAGCTCTCGACAGTCCCGGTTTACGTCACACCAGATCCGGGGAAATTCTGTTGAAAGCAATGCGCCCCCCGTGAATGGAACACACTCAAACAACTGATCGACAAATCGATCTTCCGTCTGTTGCAGCTCCCATAACGAGAGACGACTGCTCTGCAAAAAGTCCTGAAAATATTTCTGCCCGGAATGCGGAGAGGAAACCACCAGAGGAATGGCCGTTTTCTGAGGCTTTTGAATGATTACAGCAGGATAGGGGGTAGGGGTGGTCATAACCTCAGTGCATTTTTTTGTTCAAAGGGGGGTTGTCACGCCCATTCGAGACAGCTAAACACCGCCTCACCGGATCGGGGGCGCATAGCTCAGCGGTAGAGCACTACCTTGACATGGTAGGGGTCACAGGTTCAATCCCTGTTGCGCCCACCACCCGATCCGGTCAGAAATCTCCTTATAAAATAGCAGTTTTCCAGAGAAAATTCGGAACCAATCCGATCATTTCTGCTGCCGCATATCGCCGATATCTACCGCGTAGAATCGTGCTGTACCGATAAAATCCGTGCAGAAATTAGGCTCTGCACGAATCGCTTTTGGGTTGCGTGGGGTTCAATAGTTGTCATACGATTCTGGTTCACATTCCGAGGCGGCTATAGCTATCGGGGACGTGGGGAACTCACTACCACGGCGCAGGTGGAAGCCCTGCACTCAAGCGTGCTACCGTCACCATGGATGTGGTGACACGGTGATATTCTACCGGCCGTAGCACTGTCCCGTTCCGGGTCAGGAGCACAATGTGGGTTCTTGTAGGCCCACCCGCATCCAACCATTGAAGATTTTCCAATAGTTGGTACTGACCGGCCAGGAAGTGCACTGGCCTGACGCTTTTTCTCTCAAGGCCTTAAAACTCGCTTACTTCAGATGAAAATCACAGGCGACACCTACCAAATATATCAGGTGTAGATACAGGCACCTAAATCGTATCGCGATTATGTTGAGCAGTCTGGATCGATGCAGCAATTCTGTCTTTGCTATGAATGTAGGTAATACGATTATCCAAATTATTATTCCCTCTCTTCGATAAAATTTGTAACAATTCCCAACGGAATGTAGAATCGATACGCACGAGGGAAAGCCAAGTGAACCAGCAAACAGAATGGAATTTCACCTATAATGATGGCCCGACATCCATTTCTGGAACATTTGAAACAGGCGATACACCTGTTTCGACAGAAAAAGATTATTGGTACGAAGTAACTTCGGTTAGCGGAACTGTTAATGTCGATGGGGATAAATATACAATAGGGGGCGCAGGGAGCTTAAGCCCTGATAATACAATCAGTCAGAATTGGGTATCTCAAACTAACGGATTTCAAATAAAAGATAGTTTCCAGTTTTATACTACAACAACTACAGGATTGGGGCCATCCACATGGAATATACATGCCGGAAGGATACCGGGACTTTACCAAATGTCTCGGGAAGGGGTAGCGCCCAATGATTCAGGAATTGATATTTTAGGCTCCTTTTCAGCAACTCCAACATCACCCCTTCCGTCTGATCCTAATCCTGTCATCAATCCACCTTGTTTTTGCGCAGGAACCTACATTCGTACTATTAACGGAGACATAGCCGTCGAAGATCTTGTGATCGGCGATCAAGTCTTAACGCTGGATGGAAAAACAAAACCTATTACTTGGATCGGATCCAGGAAAGATCACGCTTCGCATTACCCAGAAAAGGAACGTAACGGTTTTTGGCCTATTCGCTTTAAGGCGAATTCCTTAGGTTTCCATTCTCCCACAGAAGATCTTTTAGTTTCGCCTTTGCATGGTATGTTTGTTGATGGCGTTCGTATATGTGCTTTTCTTCTTGTGAATGGCAGTACAATTTTACAAGAAAAAAGTAACAATTATGTGGAATATTTCCACGTAGAACTTTCCGATCATAGTATAATTTATTCGAACAATGCGCCGAGTGAATCATATTTCGAGTTCGATAATTTTCGTTGTCGATTTGATAATTCTGGAACTTACCCACTGGCCCAGAAGCAGCTCGAAGGGCGAACCCATTGTTGTCCAATGATCTGGGAAGGAAAAGAGCTTGACCGTATTAAAAACAGGCTATTACGTAGGGTTTCAGAAGCTGTGTAACAGCTTTTTACGGACCTAAAGCCATAAAATTACGATAATAATTCCTCCTCTTTCCTGAAAATATTTCCAGAATTCTTTAACAACTATCCTTCCATATTATAGCAAACAACCATTTTGCTATAATATGGAAGCCAGCAGCCATCATGCCGCACAGACTTCTGCCACCAGGGAAACGACGGTCTCACCAGTCGGTGACGTATCGTGGGTGCCGAACTGGCTCACTGAGCCTTTGAGCACGCCCGCACTTGCTCACGCAGCCCGATATAGTCACCGATCCAGCGCACGGTCTGTGACTGCGGGTTCGCTCTGATCTCCGTGGCCAGCGCCTTCTGATCGGCAGCCGAGTACGTCACCAGCGTAGGGCAGGGCACATAACGCACGGAGGTGCAGCCGGTGACGGCAAGCGCCAAGACGAGCCACCTCATGCGCTGTCACCATCGAGCCGAGCCAAAACAGCGTCTGTTGTAGCGGGCTTATCCGCCTGAGCCTGGGCCATCGCTTCGGCCTTCTCGGTGATTGCTGTTGCGCTATCAGTCGCGGCTTGTGCCGTCGTGACAGACGCGTTGTTCTTCCCGGCCCGGTACGAGAACCAGATCAGCCAGGAGACAAAGGCAAGGGCAATGACGCCCCCGCCGATGTAGACGTACTGGCTCAAGCAGCCGCAGCCGTTTCAGTCGTGGTCGTCTTCGTTTCCAGCGCCGTGACGAGGGAAGCGATGTTGCCCGCCAGACCGACAAGAGCCGCCTTGGCCGCTACCGTGTCGCAATTCGGATCCAGCTTTTCGATGATGAAGCCGCCGAGAACCGGAAGCAGTTCCTGTCCGAGTGCGCCGGCTTCCTGAATGAGTGTGTCAGTTGCCATGATGGCATTTCCTTCTGAGTGGGTTGGGGTGTCCTGCAGTCAATCCGCAGCTGATGCCGTAGACTTGCTGAGGATTTCGGGGATGGCAGCCTTCACCTTCGCCGCGTCTTCGCGTGCGACAGGAATGGCGGTAATGCCTGGACGCAGGCGAGGAATCGCCCATCCGATGCAACCGCCAATGGCCGACATCAATTCGTAAAGTCCGGCCCACTTGCTCGTCGCTTCCGAAGGCTGGATCACGGCGCGCAGGATCGCGCAGCCAACGATCAGCCATGCCGGATAGATCAAATATTGAGCCGGGATCAGATCGGGCAGCAGCACCAGCAGGGAGCCGACGCCGCCAGCCTTGAGGAAGGTGTTGACGTTCGGGTTCATGCGCCATTTCCCGTCAGGCCGATGCGATAAAAGGCATGATGACCGATTATCTTAAGAGGCTTCCGGTTTGCGGCCCATCGCGGCTTGGTTGATCCGATTGCGTAGTAACTATCGGCGCCCCCCGTGATGTCGGGAAGCGTGTGAGCAACCATGCGCCCCGCAAGGCTTAGAGCAGATCTGAAGATTAGGTCTTCGTCTGTCACAGCTTTGAGCTTCGCCAGATTAGGGTCGTCTTCATTGCGACAAGAGAACTGCCACGGGGTCGTGCACACAGACGCAATATCGTGCCCCCACCAGCCGGGATGAGCTGCACGATTGGCAATGACGTTCAGAATGGCCTGCACGCCGCTAACACCTTCACTACGGGCTTCCCCCCCACGCTGTTCGCGCTGCGATATCGATTACAGTGTTCACGTGTGAAGCGCCTGCCAGAAATGGAGAAGGCGCTCCCCGTAGATCGCCAAGAAGGCGAGGACCGTTACCGCCATGGCACCAGCCCATTTGAAAAAGGACATGCCACCAAGAAGGGTGCTGATCATGCTTTTGAGGTCGCGCAGGTCCGTGTCCTGCCGTTCCCCACGCATCCGCCCGTCTGTCTGGACTTCTCCGAGCTTCACCTGAATGGCCGTCATACCAACCTCCAAGGCTGTGATGCGTCGTTCGTGGTCGTCAAAGCGCGGGTCCGCTGCCGCTGGCATAGCGTCACCCATCAGACAATGACGCCATCGGCTGCGAGGTCCGTGCGAATGAGGGTAGCCATTGCCGCAAGATCCGCATCGGACAGAGCAGCATTCCAGGCAAAGCCGCGTTTGAGCTGAATGGACTGCGTGGTTCCGAAAAGGCTGAGATAATCAGCCCCCAGCATCACAGTCGGGGTCTCGCCAGACTTGGAATAGATTGAGCCTGACCAGCTTTGGATCTTCTCAGTGCCCGCTGATAGGGCGCGGACAGTCGCTGTAATTCCGTTCCCGCCCGAAGAACTGATGCGAGCGACGTACAGCCCCCAAGCCTGCGCCTGAGCATCAGTGATGGCCGCCCCCTCATACTGCGTGGACAGCGAGCCATTCACATCATTGCAGAGATAAAGAAGCGCGTTTCCTGAACTGAGGCCAAACGCTAGGCCATTCCAGCCATTCAGGCTGGTAGAATTATAGAACGTCGCTCCCATCACCCCGAGATTGCCATTCCCCGATGCGGGCGCATTCGGCAATCGCGCGACGAACATCAGTGTCATGTCCGCCGATTGCATCGCTGCTGTCTGAAGCGCAACGGGTGAGGACAGAGAGCGGCCCAATGTGACAATCTCGTCCGCAGCCACAGGGGCTGTCGACAAGAAAGGCACTGAAGGGGCGTTGCCTTCCGCCAGGTTCTCAAGCGCACTATCAAAGCGGCTCGCATAAGACGGCTGAACCGCAGTCGGATAGACGCCCCCAAGGACTTCACTGGCACTCTGCGACAGGACCGTTGCAGTCTGAACGTAGCTCATGCGTCGATATCCTGTGCGATGAATGCATTTACGGATGCCCCGGCATCCGATGCCAGCGTGCGACAAGTGGGCGGGAGCGGATGGATTGTGTCGGGGTGCCAGAGCAGAGGATCATAGTTCCCGGCCGCATTAACCGAGAGCGGAAGCCCGTTCAGAAATGGCGTCAGAAGCGTGATGTTCGGATGCTGGCCAGCCGGGAAGTACTGCCAGAACCAGTCCATATCGCCTGTCTTGGCCTCGGAGATGACCCAGACGTGTTTGACGCCAGCCGCCAGAACAGCCGCTGCGATGGCCTGGACGTTCTGAAGCGTTGCGGCCTTGTCTTTGCCGTGGCTGAAATCGTTGATCCCGAGCCAGATGGTCGCAAGATCGTATCCGCCTTTGCCGAGTTCCGTAATGAGACCCGGCTGCGTGTTGGGAATGAAGTCCGTCGTCTGTGACCCGGAAACAGCAAGGTTAATCACCTCAAGCGGCTGATCCAGATAGTCCCCGATCATGCCCGGCCAGTTCTGACAGTCCGTATTGATGTAGCCCGCCGTGCGGCTGTCACCGATGCAGAACAGGCGTGGCTTGACCTGCGGCGTGTAATTCCACCGCAGCGTTGCAGATCGGTTGGCGCGCTGAATGTCGGTGGTCGTGGCAGCACGTTTGGCAAGAACCACGCCCGTCAGAACACCATTGCAGGCATTTCCCAGACCGGAAGAGCCAAGCGTAAACTCTGACATCGTCCCAAGCGCCGAATCTGCGACCGTGACAGCGTTCGACGTCTCGCCAATCCACGTTGAAACTGACGTGCCACCGGCCGCGCTGATGCCCACCATGGACGGATTGCAGGGCTGGTACTGACTGCCCTGAACGTAGGATGTGCCATCATAGACGCCGAGCTTACCGTCTTCGTTGATGCCGCTGATGGTCGAGACGGACCCGACCGTCAGAAGCTGAATGCGTTCATCCGACGCCGCGTTCGTGCCAGCCCACCGACCAAACGCCAGGGCCGTGAACGTGCCGGACGCAAGAGACACCGCAGTGTTCTTCAGTGACCGGGCAGTCGAAGCGCCAGATGTATCAAAAGAGATGGCCGGAAAGCCGTTGACCGTGACCACCCCGATTTTCGGGGCTGATCCGTAGGAGCCCGTCAGGTTCCTGCTCGTACTTCGCGCCGCCGTCGTCCTCGCCATACTGAGCCACGAGCTGCCTCTTTTCTGCTGCCAACTGTTCAGGGGTGAAGCGCTTTGTCTTCTCGACGCTCGACACCTCGCAGAACCAGTCGTCTTCCTTGCGCATGGCATCGAAGAACGTCTTGGCGTGATTGCGACCGCGTGGCGTAGTGATGAACATCGCCCATCCGCCGTTCTCAAGCAGGATAGGAGAGAGGAACGCCCAGGCCGACGGGTTCGCCAGCGCCCACTCGGAGAACACCACACCAATCGGCGTTGAGCCCACGAGGCTGTTGAAGTTGTCCGAACCAACGACCTGCCATGTCGATCCGTTGATGAACCGGATGAACATTTCCTGCTCTTTGGTCGTGGCGCGGATCTCTGCCGGGAAAGCCTCATCGATGCGGCGGCGTCCGGTGTGTGGGTTCACGGCGTCCCAGATGGCCTTCCGCGCCTGGCTCGCCTCGGGAAGCATGTGCCAGTAGTTGCCAACCTTCGTGAGCGCAGAAACGGCCGCCCAGTTCAGCGCGACGTCATCCTTGCCCCAACGACGATGCGCGACCTCGTAAGCGCGTTTCCCGCCGTTCTCGAGATAGGTCCAAAGCCCCATCTGGTAGTCACGTGGAAGCCAACCGTAAGCCGGGATCTGAAGCTCAGCCATCACTCAGCTTGCGAATGACGATCTGGAAGGGCTCTCCACCTTCCGCGTTCTCCAGTGCGACTGTGTCCTTCGGCTTGCCCCACGCGCGGTCGAGCAGCGCATTGGCAGCAGACACGCGAGCGCTTTCGGGTGCTGTTGCTTTACCTGCGATCTGTGCCAGCGCTTCGATGGCCGTGATGGTGTGAGACCGTGCAAGCTCGACAACCTCTTTCAGGGCCTTTGGTCGCCCTGATGGATTGCCGGATTGTCCTTTTTGGAATGGCTTGCCGCTGCTTGCAGTGGGTTCGGTCATAGGCCCAACCTATCATCAGGCATCAATCAGTACAAGCAAAACCGGTAACAGGATACCACAATTCTGCGCTCAATCCGTGCTACCCCCCCATGACCACAAGACAGACAAAATCAGGCCGGACTGGCTGCATATGCGTGTTACACACATTCATAATTCAAACAGTACGTGATATTATAAAACATTCGAAACATTTGGGCGGATTTTAAAGTCACGCTATGACGATTGAGCGAAAGAGAGTTTTTATGAGACAAAAAATAGTTAAATTCTGTGCGTTTATAATTATTTTAATAACTTTTATATATATTGCTGTATTTGTAAATTCATTACTCTCAATACTAGAAATATCAACAGAGAATATGGCCGATAACTTTATTGAAAACTTGAATTTATTATGGGTTATTATGAATAATCACCACGTAAGGCTCGATTTCTATTGTAAACTTACGTCAGTTTTTTCGGTTTTTCTTTCCGCATTCTTAGGTTTTGGGATACTATACAGCGCAAGTGCAATGAGAAGAAAAATTAATACTTCAATTTCAATAACTATTGCGGCTGCAACTGGCCTAATTTCTATATCAATTCCATCTGAATATAATAGCTATTATTTACTAGAAAATATTTGCAAAATTTTTGGTATATTATATATATTAATAGTGAGCGCATCTTTAATTTCATTAAGACTTGGGTATATTATTTTCTTTCGTAAACTCTTTAAGTAATTTTCATAATTGAAAAATATTGTTTGTTTTTCAATTAATAAAATTGCTTTCTTACCCTAAACACATGGGGTGGCCTTGTAAGGCCACCCCGAACGATCAGCCCCAAGGGCGCTGAAGATCTGGAAACGCTTTCCCAGTCTTAATCTCGGAAATACGTCCGGGATTAACGTCGAAATCAGCCGCAATACGGTTCTGATATTCCTTCGTCGCAAGACGCGCGATGATAATCTGTGCGTCTAGATCAGTCAGTTTTTTCGACGGTTTTCGGTTGTTTTTGGTCATTGTGGGGACTCTTCTTTCTGATGAAGAAATGAAGAGCCGCCTTGACCGACACCGCTGCCAACGCGTAAGATTCACGCGCTAACGTAGCGTTAGGTGTTTCCACAGGCGGTTCAGACGCTCGTGGAATTAAAAGGGACGGGGGCTCAATCCCGTCCCTTTTTCGTATCTGCACCAAATGTAACTCACCTCATGCGCAAGCGCAACGTATTTTGCCGCACGGCGCGTTTTTCTGTTTAAGGCCTAAGACCTTAACTGACGATACTATGGCGCCTGTACAGCCAACCTAGAGCCTCTCAGAGGCACTCTAGAGCTTTGGCACCATTCTCTTTCACTTATCAGCGCTTACCCCCATTTATCCGCGGCTCCCCAAGTGGCGCATCCGCGGCCTTCATCCGAGTTCCTCCACACCTTCAGCAAGAGCCTGTCTGGCCATCCGTGCAGAGCGAACAACGGCCGCGATTTCCGCATCCGTCGGCTTCTGGCATTCAGTTTGCTTAGAGTGGGTTGGGATCACCAAGCCACGCCACGTTCTCCTTCAGACACATCCCGGAACCATGTTGCAGGGCCGTCGAACCACATATCTACAACACCGCCCATACCGCCCCGATTTTTGAGGATGAGAACCTCACCCTTACCCCGAGACCTTTCGAGAGCAGCTTCAAACTCGACTGCACGCTTTTGATAGGCCTGTTCACCTTCGTTCAAATTACGAACAACCTGTCCGTCGTGACCGAGGCGGAGCCGTAAAGCCGCTTCTTCTCGATAGACAGCCAGAATGCACCGCGCATCCTGCTCGATAGCGCCGCTGTCTCGAATATCGGCCATCCCTGGGCGCCGATCTTTGCGGTTTTCGGACTGTCGGTTGAGCTGCGAAAGGGCGAGCACAGGAACCTTCAGCTCCCGGGCCATGCGGGCAATCTCACCACTGATTTCCGTCACTTCGGCGACACGGTTACCAGAACGGCGGACGGCATCGCTTCCTCGCAAAAGACCGATGTAATCAATGACGACAAACTTCAGGCCGTCAGGCTCACGGGCCATGCGACGAGCACGAACGGCGATCTGCTGAACGCTCAACCCTTCACGATCATCAATAACAAGCGGGATCTTTCTCGCCGCCATACCAGCAGAAATGATACGCTCGAGCGTATGACGAGAGACTTTTTCAGGATGATTATCGCCCTCGATCATTCCGGTCAGAACGGTTTGCAGAGGTAGCCCGCATTTGGCCGAGATGGCACGAGCCATGAGCTCTTTGCTGTCCATCTCTCCAGACCAGTAAAGACCGCGGCCTTCCTGCAAAGCCATACGCACAGCAATACCCAAAGCGAGGGAAGATTTTCCCATAGCCGGGCGCCCAGCTAACACATACATGCCACCCGGGCGTAGGCCACGCAGGCGTTTGTTCAGTTCGGCATACCCGCAATCCAGACCAGACAGGAACGTGCCGGCTTTCCAAGATGCCTCCAGATCTCCAATGACCTCATGAGACGCCTGACTGGCTGTCTTAGCTTGTCGCGTTCCATCCACACCCGCAGAGAGACCCTGAAGCTGCTCCTGGAGCCGACTGATGATTGCGCTGGCATTGGCGTCTTCGGTTTCGTTCTCCGCGTTCAGAACCTTTTGAGCCATGCTTCTGAGGCTACGACGCATCGCAAGATCCACGATTTCACTAGCGTAGGAACGCAGCAAAGCATGAGGGCAGGGAATGCCATTGTTCATCGCCTCAAGTACGGCCTTCTGGGCCCCGTAGACGGCCAAAGCCTCGTTCGAAGAAAAGGCTTCCCTCATCGTGACCGGATCCACGCGTCGCCCGGCTTGGATAGCATTTCCAATCAGCCGATACATTTCCCCACGATGTAACGCCGAGAAATGTTCAGGACGCAGGATCTCAGCAATCGCATCAAAGTCCGGGTTCCGTAGCAGGATTGAGGACAAGACCGCGTTCTCAGCCTGAACACTCTCCAATGGGCGCAGGTACGTCGTGCAGAGATCCTGCAAGCCATGAAGATCAGCACTCATGGAGGCATTTCTCCTCGTGCTTTACAGCTCGCACGGCCATCGCCTGAGAGACCATCCGGATTTCCTTCAGGATCTGTTCATGATCAAAACTGTTAAGCTCCAACAGGCCCTGCCAGGCCTCCGTCAGAGCCTGAAGCGTGTGATCGTAGCGCTCCAGCGCCGTCCAATGCTGTGCAGTCCAGTGGGCCGGGCTCATGCCATCACTCCCATCTCGAAATCTTCACGCTTTGGCATGCGCCCACTTCCGCCGTCTGCGGCCCATTTTGCCCGGGCGGCAGCAAAAGCCTTCTGACCATCAGAGCCCATCCGGCGCTCTTGCTCGATCATCTCCAGGGCATCTGCCACGACGTCGTCCTCCCAACGTTCACCGTTGAGCCACGTGGCTGGCATGGGTCGGAAATCGCCTCGAGCTGTCGGCTCGGCAAAAGGATAAGCTTTCACAGCCGCCACGAGGCGTTCCAGCGAAACCTTCTTTCGGGCTTTGGCAAAGGCTGCCCTCGCAGTCTTTTTGCCATCTTTCCTTGGATAAGCCGCCCAGAACGCATCGAACTCTTGCGGATCACAAGCTCCTGCCCTGGAGGACGGCTTCCGCTCTCGGGAAGGCGAAGGCCCCGATGGTTCATCCGGGGAAGTGAGCTGAAGCTGATGGGCTCCGGATTTAAACTCACGGGTCTTGCTCGGAGCAAGGTCAGAATCGCCACTCGAAAACGTCGCCTCGGTGGAGGAACAAAAAGGAGGATATTGATAGTTCTTGATAGTTCTTGATGATTCGGGGGCCACACAGTCCGTTTTTTTGGCCTGTGAGTCCGTTTCAGCGGACCAATAGTCTGTTTTCGTGTCATCAGTTTCGGACTCACAGTCCGTTTTCCGGCCAGACTGTCCATCAAGAACGTCCTCGGGAACCTCCATTCCGACACTCAGAATGAACGTGTCGGAATGCTTTCCCGTCGTGACTGGCGCGATCAGACCAAGCTGCGTAAGCCACTTCTTGGAGCGACGAATTGCCCGCTCTGAAAGGCTCGTATGACGCATCAGACGGTCCATGCCTGGCCACGTCTCGCCCCTGTCATCAGCATGGTTCGCATACGCCAGCAGAACCATCTTGTGGGTGGCAGGAATAGGCAACGTGAAGGCCCAGTGGGTCGCAGCAATACTCACAGGCCAGCCCTCCGGCGCCATTCTTCGGCACGGGCAAGAGCAAGGGCGGCCTTGTCAGCCTGGGAGCGAGCAACCCAGCGCCAGTAAGCCGCCATTTTCTGACAGAACCATTTCCAGATCATGCAGCCTCGTTTCGCAACGCCTCTATGCGGGCGCGCAACAGATCGGCCTCAGCAGCGTGTCGGCGTGCCTCGGCTTCAAGGTGGGACGCGAAACGCGCACGGACGTCCAGCCACTCGGCGGCGGTCACGTTGCGGATTTCGCGATACAGGCAGGCACGGACGCGCCGCTCCGTCAGACCGAGCAGTCGCGCAGCCTCGTAAATCGCAGACTTGAAGCCAGCCTTACGGCGACTTTCTACAGTCTGGGATACGAGATCGGCGAACTCCTCGACTACAGCGGCTGTCATTCCCGCGCCCTTGGACAAAATACTCCACGGCATTGGATCACTCCTTCGACATGCTTCAGGGCGTTCAGACCAGTGAGCTTTGCAAAGGAGGGAAGGTGGAGAATGAAAAAGATCAGGATAGCGCCACGGAGGCGATGGAAGCCCTGGCCCGCATCGACGCGGCCATGGTCGGTCTGGCACGATTGCGAGCACAGGCCGGCGTGTACGAATATATTCCAGCCGCACGTCTTGCGACGCGGCTCACCGGGATAATCCTGCAGCCGACGCTGCTCGCAATCCAGCAGATCCCCCAGAGCCCAGCCGTGAACCGGGCACTGGAGGAGCTTCTGGTGGGATTGGAGAGAATGGGGGCGATCAGCGACCATGACGTCGAACGCCTTCCATCGCCACGCGGGCAATCAGACCCATGACCAGCGCATGCTGGACGTCACCGGAAGCCAGCCGATATGCTCGCATCAGGTCTTCCGTCCGGGAGGCAGGATTCGGCGATGAGCAGGCCTCTCGGATGAGCCTCTCTGCGTGTTGCATCGCCAGTGAAGGAGATGTGTCACGCATGGCCGACGGCCCGCTGGTTGCCGAAGAAATATGGCGTCCAATACTGGAAAAACTGAATGCGCATGCTTTTAAGGTCTTGTCGCGCGCGGATGAAATAGCACCGGGCGTCGAGCAAAACGCTTTCTTTCAAAACATGTGGTATCTGATTGAGCATAAGCTCGTGAAGGCCAACATGAAGCGCGCGAATTACGGACGCTTTCTTTGGTTTGGGCAGGCCGAAATTACGACAAAAGGAATGGACTTCCTTATGGCGGACGGCGGTCTGACAAAACGTCTGCGCACCATCACAGTGGAGCTCGACGCGCAAACCATCAAAGCTCTTCTTGTTGATCGTGTGGATGAGGCTGACGCAGATGTGGGAGAGAAGAGCAAGATTAAGCAAGCGATCCGCTCCCTTCCGGCCAGTGCGTTGACAAGCCTAACAGGGGAACTGGTGAAGCGGGGTTTGGGATCGGCTGCAGATCTAGTGCCGTGGCTCGAAAAAGCGCTTCACCATCTTTGATCCCGGAGAAAGTGAACGTCACTTCATGTGAGGTCACACCCAGGTCAATGCGTGTGCGAAAATCTGATTGCTGCGAGCATGGAGCCGGCACTGAGCACATCAAAAGCACACCGAAGGGCGTAGGCTCCATCCAGATCCTAGAAGGCATGAGCCATAAAGAGGGCAGGAAATGAGTTCCCGTTTTGTTCACTTCACATCCTCCAGTTGGAAGAAGTCGTTGGGCTCGAGATGTACAGGAGGATCCAAGCGTTTGGCGGCTTCAATGATCTGCGGGATGCGGTTGGAGGGGATATGACCGCGGTATCGCCATCCACATATAGATGGCGCCTTAATATTTAATATTTTGGCAAGGCTGGTCATACCACCGAACGCTCTAAGCAGAGTTTTGAAATCAATGTCCATAAAATGCTTATTAGCTAAATTAGCGATAAACCACAATGTATCAGCTAATCAATTTGGGTTTTTTTATGGAAAAATGAAAAATCAACGGAAGCGAGCTAATTTATGGAAATGATGAAGGCAAAAACAGTCGGACAACGAATAAAAGAAGCTCGCCTGCTCAGAAAAATGGGACAAGCAGAATTGGCCGCAGCCTTAACTGTTTCCGTCCCTACAATTAGCGAATGGGAGAATGACAAAAAAACCCCTTCAGTGGAGCGCAGGGAAGATATATGCAAGATACTTGATGTTAGTATGGAATATATATTCGGTGACTACATTAACGATAAAAATAAATATTTTGATTCGAAATACCCTTTTCTGGCTGGAATTTCTGGGGACATTACGGCGGAGAAAATTGATGACATTATGGAGTTGTTTATTATTGCGATAGGTGAGCCGAAGGGAAGAAATCAAGCCATAATAGAAGTGGTAGGTCAGTTGATTGAGATGATCAAAAATCAATCATCACCCGAATCCAATCTGGAAATTTGCGCAGTCATAGAAAGATTAGTTAATAAAAATCAAAAACTTTATGTCGACTTGCGTCAGGATTTCGAAGCCATAATCGCAAATGGCTATCTACCAAGCAATTTGCGTAAGACGCTCCCGTTGTCGAGCAGGAAAAGGCACAAGGCCTTAAAAAATAATTGACGCTAATTAAAGCTAATGTTAGCTAATTTCATCAGCCGCATGCTGATGGGGTTTCGCACCATACAAGCACGACACCATTAGCGCGGTTGAGACAGTCTTTTCAGGAAGACAAACGGCGGCAGGGCCCATCGCCAAACAGTCCCTGGCCGCCGTCGGTTTGAACCCACTGGAGCATGGAGATCATGCCAATGGATACGTGCGTCTATATCACTCCCGAATGGCGGGGTGCAAATGCCCTGCGTTGGGCAGTTCGTCTCGCCATCGCGCTCGAATATGGGCGCCCCGCTCTTGTGAGTGCCGCAATTTTCGCTGGCACGCTCTACGCCTTGTCAGGAGTGTAGGGGATGAGCAACCAGAAACTCTGGGAGGCCGCGAAGACGCATTCCATCTTCCGGGACGTTCCCACCACGACTATTGACGGCATCGAGTGCATTAGCGCGGAAGGGGTTGGAATTCTCACAGCCAACGCTGCCTTTCAGCAGTGCCACGCCATTCTGCATGCGCAAGCCTTTTGCGAAGAAAAGATCGGTGTATTTCGGCAGATGGCAGAGCGTGGCGGCTTCAATATTGACCACCAGGCTTCGGACCTTGAGCAATTAGCGTTAGAGGCAGCCACCAAGCGCCTCGAAGTCCTTTTCGGTCTGAACCTTCATAATGGAGGTACAGCATGACACAGGTTACAATTAACGACCGTGCTGTAGACGTAATCGCGTACGCCGATCAGCGTGTTGTCACGCTTGGAATGGTTGATGCTCTTCATGAACGTCCGGAAGGGACGGCACGGAGAAATTTCAACGCCAACAAGTCACACCTGATCGAGGGGGAAGATTACATTTCGGTTTGTGCGGACGAAATTCGTACGCGCAAACTGATGGATCTTTCTCCGAAGGCTCAGAGCGATATCACGCTCCTTACTGAGAGTGGATACCTCATGTTGGTGAAGTCCTTCACGGACGATCTGGCCTGGAGCGTTCAGCGTCAGTTGGTGAAGCAGTATTTCGGATCAAGCGTCGGTGGTCCGATCAGGGTCAAGTCAGCACCCCAACCAAAGCTGGCCGGAATGGGCCGCACCTTCGCTGACATGCGCCGCATCGCCAAGCTGATGAAACTGGATGACGCACAGGCTGCCATTCATGCCTCGCACGCCGTCGAGCGCCTGCATGGGATCAACCCGCTTGAAGTCATGAACATCCGGCGCATTGAAAGCCCAGCGCAGAAGCCGTTTTTCACGGTCAGCGATCTGGCGAAGCGGGAAGGGTGGCAGTCTGCACAATGGCTAAACAGAACGCTTCTCGCCATGGGGCTTCAGGAAAAATCCGGGAGTGATGACAATCCTTGGACAGCGACAGAAGCAGGCCAAACGTACAGTCGGCTGGAAGACACTCCAATCAAAGGCCGTCGTTCCAAGCAGATGCTTCTATGGTCGGCAGAAATTATCACGCTGGTTAAGCAGCATATCGCGCAAAGAGCCACGCCATACGCAGCTATCACAGCTACCGAGGATGCGGCTCTCGTCGGGGAAAGTACCGTGACGTGACCACTTTGCTTGCAAGGTACGCCGTCGTCACGTTGGCCATGGCCTCACCAACAGCACAATCCTGAAATTCACCGGCTGAGGCCGGATATCCGAGAGTTCGAGAAATGGTTGAAACCACCACACGCCCGAAGTGCGTCCAAAATTCGCCTGGTGTCATAACTGTCGAGGATCAACTCGACGCCGCGCTGACCTCAAAGCCGCGCACATTGGCCGATGCAGGTCGGGATTACGCTGAAGCATGGCGCCAATACGATTGCATGAATTGCTTAAGCGACGAACCACCTGAGGAGAAGGCAGCGCGTCTGAGGCAGGAAGCTATCGGCGCGGAAATCAGAGCAGGCCGACTCCCCATAGAAACTGCAGAAGACGCTATTGTGGATCTCATGTGCTGTGTCGACACATTGAGCGCCAGCATTGGTCCATCTGGCGTTGAACTTGTCCACTCAGTCCCGTTGCTTCAACGCCTGTTAAAGTTGACATCTTCTCTCGGAAGAATGAAAGGCGTCTCACTCAGTGAGCTAGGTGGCGAAGGTTTCTGCATCGATCAGAACGATACAACCGATATTCCTTACTATGAGAATTTTCTAACCCTTAAAGCACTAGAAGACGGTCTTGTTTTCCATGTGGCCCCAGATGGCAGCGTAGCAATTTATGGAGACGTCATGGCTGCACATCCGGACGTACTCAAGCAAATTGACGATTATGGGATCAAATACATTGGTGATCAGGCCAAAGCTCTTCTGTGTGAGCGGGATCATATGTTCCTGCCACGTGCGGGAAGTGCAGATGAACGTCTCAGAGGTAAGCATTGGTGGCTTTCTGAGGGGGCAGTAACCCGCAATAACACCCGCGTCTTGGAGCCGCTTCGCGTCAGCTTTGGTTCTCCTCAGAAGGACTGGCCAGCAGTTCAGAATGAAATGGAGATCATCAAACTCTGTGATCACGCGATTAACTTGGAACATCGTATTGCGGCGATGCTTGCGGAAGCGCCAGACAATGAGGAACGCACTAAGCCCCTAAATATCGAACGCATGGAAGCAGAAGCCCGCGTTCGAGAGCTGAATGCGACGACGCTGCCAGCGCAAAAAGCCCGGCTGCGCCTTCTAAACGAACGGCGCAGCTACAGCGGTTGCGAAAAGAACCATCCCGCTACGAATGAAATCGGTCTTTCAGACGCCATCCTTCGAGATTTCATCGCCATGATGGGAGAAGCCGCATGACCCAGGCTGACGACATTCGCATCACACCCAAAGGAATGGGCGCGCTGGTCGCCGAGATTACGGAAGGCGCTGGCGACCAAGCCTTCCTGTCTAAATACGAAGAAGTCTGTCGCAACTTGGTATCCCGTTGGAAATCCGAAGGGCACAGCCTCGAGCAAGTGCGGAAGTTTGCAATGCAATACGCTGAAGGGGCCACGATGCGTCGTGGTGAGCTAGCCAAAGGGGTGCGCGTCTCTCATCCGGAGGGGCTAACATGAAACCGTTGGACATACCCAAGCTCGTCAAAATCATGGCTATTGCCAACGACCCAAGTTCACCTGCAGGTGAACGTCAGGCAGCTCGTGCCAGAGCGGAGGCCATTGTAACTGCGGCTGGCTACGCTGCATCTGACACTGATGCATTGGCACGGACGGCTCCACGCTCATTCGAAGCATCAAACCCTTTTTCCGCCTTTGACGACGAAATGGAAAAGCGTGAACCTGGCTATAAAGCCAAGCGAGCAGCCGAACAGGCTGAGCGGCTTCGCAAGCGAAGTGAAGAACGGGCCCGAATTATCAGGACCTATGGCAGTAAAGAGGCTGCCAGAGCTCCGACAGCATTGGAAAAAATGGTTCTACAAGCCGTCCATCCCTTCATTCGTGTCAAAAAATGGCGGGAGGGTCGAGAGAGTGGTGAATATGAAACGCTACTTGGCTGGACGGCACATGATTTTTTCAAAGAGTGCCTTCCGCGGGTGCAGAAAGCCATTGAGAATGGCAATTCTGATGCCGACAAATGTTGCGGCGGCATGGGAGGAACTTTCTTTCTGGGAACTGCGCGAGGAAGAGCTGGACCATGTGGTAGGCGGAATAAATCCGCAGTTTTCTCCAGACTGGTACTTGGCGGATGCGTGTGCGCACCGACGAAACATCATCCGAGATCTGGTGGAGCACAAACTGCGCGCTCAGAATATTACGGAAATCCAAATCCGCCTTGAGCATCTGCATCATACGGGATGCCTGCATGATGAGAAGCCAGCGACTGCATTGATTGCAGACCTTGAAGCGCTTCGTGAGCGCTTGGAGTCACTCACATGATCAGCAATGTTACCTTTGGCTCAGGCGAACTTCACTCTGACGTGGCAAAGCACTCTTCCGAAGTTGATCACGCAGACATTGCTCGCCTGATATCGCTTGTGGAACGCCCTGAGCTCATTCAATCGATGGGAGAGTGTTCTGATGTTCTGAACTTTCTGGAATCAAAGATTGCATCTATCGAAGGCCAACTGGAAACTTCTCGGATTGCGGCGTCACAACGAGGAGCTAGTGACCACTATCTAGATTGGCACATTCGCGCGCATCATGCTTTGTCTGTATCACAGATGCAGCATCGTCGGGTTCTTAAACGCCGAGGCGTCTTGAACCACATTGAAGTTGAAAGCCGAAAAGATGTTCGCGCTTTCGAAGTCGAAACTCTGAAAAAGGAACAAGCTGATGCTGCAGCCCGACGCGCAGAGGCATCAGCCAGGAATGCTCAGACCCAACTCCAGATTGTTTCCGTCGCTGCTGAAAGGTTGGTGCATCGAAAAGTATGTCAGCTGGTTCAGCAAAAATTTGGCGAGGACGTTCATCGGGAGCTGTTCGATCAGGCCCGACGCACAACCGATACATCAGCCATAATTTCAGGCGCTCCAAAATGAGCATCTCAAATCCCTATATCTATGTTCAGTGGATGAATTCGCTCTGCTTGGTGCTCTCTATTATTGGAGGCGCTATTGTATTGATTTCCGTGTTCGCAGTTCTGCCGCGAGACAGAGAAATCTTTTGCTTCGTATTTGGTCAATTTTTATGCTGGTCAGGTGTTGTTCTCGGATTTTTTGCCGAACGCAGGAGTAAGAAGATCCTTGCACGCGAGATCGAGAAGATTAACGCAACATATCGATCCCCCATTTGCCAGGAGGGCGGCCGTGAGTGAGACGCTCGATGAAATAATGACCTTTCAGGACGTCCTAGACCGCCTGAAAGGCCGCATCGGCAAGACAAAGCTCAGGGAGCACCTAAGCCGCTTCCATGAGTTCCACGGAGGGCCCACACACCGCCGATGGGGCAGCCGTATTATCTTCTATCCGGCAGATTACAAACGCCTTCTGTTGAGCCTGGAAGGCCCCTTAAAGTCTACAAGCGCCCCAATTCAGAAACGCTCTATGTCCGTGGAACTGTCAAAGGACAGAGCATTTATGAAAGCACAGGAACTGCTAACCCGAGGCAGGCAGAAGAATACCGCGCAAAACGCGAAGCAGAACTCTGGCAAGAAGGCATCTATGGCAAACGCGCCGTTGTAACGTTTGCTCATGCTGTGACCGCTTATCTGGAGGCAGAGCCCAGGTCCGACTCGACCAAGGCTTACCTTCTCAGGCTTCTGGATCACTTCGGGACGATCCGCCTTTCGGACATCGACCAAACATCATTGGATCAGGCTTATCGGCATATCCTGCGGGATGGTGCCGAGGGCAGTCCTGCAACAAAGGTTCGATCTGTCCTTACTCCATTGCGGTCAGCTTTTGAATTTGCTGCCATTCGCAAGTGGTGTGACCGTCCCGCGTTCGACAAGCCGCGCATTCCGACGAACAGAACGATCTATTTGCGACCTGAGCAGGTGACGCGCCTTATCGAGTGCGCAGCACCCCATCTTCGGCCATTGCTGGTCTTCTTGTTCGGAACCGGAGCCAGAATGTCGGAGGCGCTGGAACTAGACTGGTCGAGCGTTGATCTGCGGGGCAAGAGGGCCGTTGTCTGGCAGAAGCAGGGGAACGAGCGACACATCGACCTTCCGGAACGAGTATGCGCTGCTTTAGCCGCACTACCCAATCGAGACGGACGAGTGTTTCGTCCTGTCCGTCCTCGCAAATCGCGAAGCGGGCAGGGCAAAGAGGTCGGCGATGCTTACTCTGAAAATGGTCGTACGAGCGGCGGACAGATTAAGGCAGGCTGGTCAGTCGCGTGTCACAAGGCCGGGCTGCCTGGAAAAATACGGACATGGGTTCCGAAAGGGAAACAGACAGAGCGTAATTTCTTTGTACCTGACGTCACGCCTCACGACGCTCGCCATACATGGGCGAGTTGGCAATACTGCATCCACAAGGATCTCATGCGACTGAGAGCAGACGGCGGCTGGGGAAACATCACGACGGTCACTCGATACGCCAAAGTGATGCCGGATGCCGACCGTGATGAGATCATGGAGTGGCTGGGGATAACTGCTTAAATGTGCAGAACTGGTGCAGTCCTCAATTGGACTGCGCTAAACCCATTGATAAACTGCCATTTTTTGTGAGCGCGCAACTACCTTGACATGGTAGGGGTCACAGGTTCAATCCCTGTTGCGCCCACCACCCGATCCGGTCAGAAATCTCCCCTAAGAAAAATACTTAGCGCTCATTATCCTGGCTGATATAGGGCTAGCCTAATTAGACCTGAATTCACGGCATGTATTTCCTTGTGCCCAGTGAAGACAAGGCACCTCAGTAACGCCCTCCAAATGAGTAGATTTCGCGCCATTCTCGTTTCATTTCGTTTTAAATAAATGACACAAGGCTTCTTCAGGATCTAAAAATCCCAAAAACCCGTATTTAACTATATTTCGTATAGTTCGAGCGGAAGATCATCCGGGTCGGCAAAAAAAGTGAACTGCCGCCCTGTATAAGGGTCCATTCGGATTGGTTCGGAGGCAACGCCATGCTTCTCCAGATGTCCGACAGTCGCAGCAATATCCTGAACACGAAATGCGAGATGGCGCAGGCCACAGGCTTCTGGTCGAGAAACTCTCGGGGGCGCCTGAGGAAAAGAAAAGAGCTCGATTTGCGCATCACCAACCTGCAAATCGCATTTCCAGGAATTCCGCTCTTCCCGAAAATTTTCAGCTACAACAGTGAACCCTAACACATCGACATAAAAAGCTCGGGAGCGCTGATAATCCGAAGCAATGATTGCTACGTGATGAAAACCAGAAATATTGGCTTTGCTTTCTTTCATCAGGCTCCATGCCTCTCATTTATCGACCAGAACACTCTAAGCCACATTGCCTGAACCGCGCGGGCCTCCATAATAAAAACGGCCGCCCTACCCAACGCGAAACATCGCAAGTCGCAAACATATAGCCCGGTTCACCAGCGCCTTTATAAGTTTGCCAGCATTTCAAAAAACCATAAAAGAGAACAGATAGACCTGCTCTCTTTTATCGTAGGCCTCAAATGTCTGATCAAACCCCGCGATAAATACGAGCCCTAATCGAATCCGCATTATCTGGAGATGTATTTTCATACGGAGCTGCAACCAGACCAGCCAGCATTTCTACCAGCGGGATGATGGACTGAACGGTCTGTATATATGAACTGGCAGATGGATAATAAGTTTGCACAATCGGGCTGGTGATACTCAAGAGCGTATTCAGATCCGCCCCAAGGGACTTAGCCCAGTTTTTACCAGTATCGACCGTGACAGCACCTTCCGAACTGGCATCAATAGAGGCCGTAACACTTTTGATCTGAGACACGAGACTATCGAACTTGGCCTTGTCATCAGCCGAAAGGTGATCAACCACACCCGGCATCGTTTCAATAACCTGCACGGCATAGGCAATTGCCGTAGCGTCTTTATTGAGGGCCGCAGTATCGAATGTGGTGGTATTGCCGTTGGTAGAACATGCTACCGTGGTAGCCATCAAAAAAAATGAGAGGCCAAGAGATGCAAGGCGATTAAAAATACGCATAGAATACAAGTCTCCAGACATAAAAAAACCGCCCTCTGGGGCGGTCGAAGATAACGAATAGCCACGATAATTCGGGCCTGATGCCGTTTGAATATATCAGGGAATCCACTCCTGAGTTGTATGCCGTAGCGAAATTCGCCTGCGCGCAGCAACTGCTGGGCAAAGGCATTTTGAGCAAAACCCCAAACACTCTATGAAGCGACGCAACGGGAAAAGACT
The DNA here is from genome assembly GCF_032913585.1 of Gluconobacter sp. GP1. Lineage (NCBI taxonomy): Bacteria > Pseudomonadati > Pseudomonadota > Alphaproteobacteria > Acetobacterales > Acetobacteraceae > Gluconobacter > Gluconobacter sp. GP1. The sequence goes on along the minus strand of NZ_JASGXC010000001.1, from coordinate 322,716 downwards.
ATCGGGTAGCTACTGACCTCAAACTCTTCAAAAATCTTAATCCGTTGTGACGTTCTTGAAATCTTTCAGAACGCTTTGAAATCATACGCAGGCTTCTTAAGGAGATATTTTTCGTTTATCGAAAAGCAACCTTGAAACCGGAAGGAACAACCAGCTGTCAGTTAGCGCAACTTTTGATCCATTCGAGGTCTTCCGTGCTTTCTGGGTGCTCCTGAAAGAACTCTACTGGCTAATGCTGTATCTCTATCATCTTTTGACAGGTTTCTCCCCGCAACGCTGATCCCCTCTAACGCGTTGTCGTCAGCCTCCTGCTGCTAGGCTGGCTATATCGTGGAGAGAAATCATGAGGTTCCGCTTTCTTCTGGGGCCTGTTCTGTTAGCCCTTGGGCTGACATCCTGCGCCCACGACCATCACTCCGATCGTGTTGATCGCACGCATTGGCGTCAGGGCGACACGCCAGGTCCATATTCCGGATACAAACATAATAACTGGACCGCACCTGGCAGGTAATAAGCCACATCAGTTCTGTCGCCAGGCCATCCTGACTGGACTTGCACGATAAGACATCAGGTCGCGGCCATGGCTTTCAGTTCCTCCTCCGTTATTTGTCACATGGTGAATAATGCGCGGAGGAGGAGCGTAAGCTGTATGGCTCACAGTTGATGGAGGAAAGCTGCTAGAAGTAGTCGTTTTCGCCTGCAAGGAACTTCTTGGCACATTGGTTGCTATTCGTTCATCAGACTGCGGCACGATAACCCTCAGACCGGAACCAGTCATGACCACCTGAGGCAGGAAGTCTGGCGGCCTGTAAATGTCATTCTTCCCATTCCAGACTGCCATGACGTGCTCTTCATATTCCGCGCCCAAAGCAGGCGTTAAAGAGTGATAGGCAGCCGTTGCCGCACTCCAGCCACGCAATTGCGTAAAAAGATTTTTTAGAAAAGAAGCCCCATATCTGACATTGGTGAGGGGATCGAAAGCCTCTTCTAACGAGAGAAATGCATTCGGGTGATGATGAAGATTGACCTGCATGCAACCAACATCAATCGATGTGATACCTGCACTCTGAAATGCCTCGACGGCAGCAACAGCCTCGACTTTTGAAGGATAAAAATATCCTTTTCCGGCAGCATTCACAGTCCATGGCCAAGCGACCGTCCGGCCCGATAAAGGGTCACGACGACCACTCTCTACACGGCTGATAGCCCCCAAAAGACCGTTCGGAATACCAGCCTCTGGCTCTGCAATAGACACGGCCTCGCTACATGCCCGCGCCATATCCCAGTCATTGGCGCCTGCCGATGAGGTGGCAACACTTATGCAGAATAGAAAAAACAGGAGTTTCCCGGTCATACCAACCTTATGACCGGGAAAAATGAATAAACGCTTACTGAATACCGGGCGTTTCGCGCATCATCGGCGCACAGACCTTCTCAAGCCACTCCTGGACATCAGGCTCAACAACCGGTCCTACGCGCGTCAAAACCTCTGCGTGATACGCATTAAGCCATTCGAGTTCAGCATCATCCAGTAGCGTCACATCAATGAGCTCTCGATCAATTGGCGTGTAGCTCAGGATTTCAAATTCGAGAAATACGCCCTTCGCCCCTTGATAGGAGGAGGGCTTAACAAGCATCAGATTTTCAATTCGGATGCCATAAGCCCCCGGCTCGTAATACCCTGGCTCATTGGAGACAATCATACCCGCTTCCAAGGCAGTTGGCCGCGGCGCAGGAGAAATGTTCTGCGGGCCTTCATGCACGGACAGATAACTGCCAATGCCGTGTCCGGTCCCATGATCATAATCCAGCCCAACCTGCCAAAGAGCAGCACGCGCCAGAACATCCAGACGATGCCCTGTGGTCCCCGGGGGGAAACGCACGCGCGACAACGCAATATTTCCCTTTAAAACACGCGTGAATGCTTCTTTGACGTCCTGAGGAGCTGACTCCGGCCCGATCCAGAGCGTCCGTGTGATGTCAGTCGTCCCGAACGGATACTGTCCACCACTATCAATCAGATAAACACTGTTGGCCGGAAGCACGCGATCCTTGCCGACTTCTGCACGATAATGCGGATAGGCCCCATTCGGTCCCGAGGCCGAAATCGCATCAAAACTCTGTTCCCGATAGTCGGCAGAGCGTTCGCGGAACATCCCAAGACGCTCAACAAGATCCGTCTCCCGTTGTCCCGCAGCAGACACCGAAACGGAATGGAGGAAACGTGCCATCGCAATACCGTCGCGCTGGTGCGCCTGACGTGCACCATCCTGCTCGGTCAGGTTTTTGACAGCCTTGGGAAGCGTGCAGGGATCATTCCCATCAACCACCGAAGCGCCAGCGGCTTTCAGGGTCGTTTCGAACCAGACTGGCGTCGTCACAGGATCAAGCCGTACGACTTTGCCACCCAGCGCAGCAAGGCGTTTTTCCAATGCACTTGGTGCCTGAACAGTGACCTCTTCACCAAGCGCTGCAGCCAATCCGCCTTCAAGGCGGGCGGGGTCCACAAACAGCTCTGCCCGACCATCAGCATGCAGCAGGCCATAGCCATGGGCCACAGGCGTTAGCGGGACATCACTACCGCGAATATTCAGGAGCCAGGCGACAGACGTGCAGTCCGCCAGCACCACAGCATCCTGTCCAGCTTTCCGTAACCCGGCAGCGAGGCGATGGCGCTTACTTGAACTTGTTTCCCCCGCTAGTTCCACACCGTGATTAATGACGGGATTAGCTGGCGCAGCAGGGCGGTCGAGCCATGCCTGATCAATCGGGTTAAGTACCAGCGGCACCAGTTCAACCCCGGGAGCACTCCAGGATGCCAGCATGGAACGGCTGACCAGTTTGGGGTCATACCCAACGCGCTTACCCTGCGCATTTTCTTCCAGCCAGTCTGACGCAGGCTCCATGCTCACATGTCGCCGCTCCCAGAGATCATGGGGAACCTGTTCCTCCATCTGAACGGTATATCGTCCATCCGAGAAGACTGCAGCAGCGTCCTGAAGAATAACCGCGAGGCCCGCGCTCCCCGTAAAGCCAGTCAGCCAGGCCAGACGGTCAGAGCAGGGGGCAACATATTCCCCAAGATATTCATCCCCCCGCGGGATGATGAAACCTATAACGCCCAGCGCCTCACACGCCTTGCGAACAAGAGTAGGGCGCTCTTTGAGCGGAATGGAGGAAAGGGTCATGGAAAGTCCTTTTCCGGTTTGGAAACAGCCTCAAGGCAGAGCGTCATGAACAATAGATCCAGCCAACGGCCACCCTTTCGTCCAACCTGAGGCAAAATACCGTTATTTTGAAAGCCTAACCGCTGATGCAGCGCGATGGATGCCTCGTTGCCAGCCGTAATCCCGGCCACCATTACGTGAAATCCGGCCCGTTTTGCGTGCTGGATCAACTGATTTAGCAAAAGCCTGCCTAGTCCGCGTCCCTGGCACTCGGATGAAACATATACGGAGTGTTCGACCGTGCCTACGTAGCCTTCGAAAGCCCGGAACGGCCCATAGGATGCGTACCCGCAGACCACGCCATCTCCATCAACGGCCACGAAAACCGGGAAATTCTGAGCCTGTCGATCAGCAACCCATTTTTGACGCTGCTCCATCGTGAACGGCGTGCTGATCCAGAGTGCATCAGTATGCTCGATGGCATCGTTCGTAATCCGCAGAATTGCGGGAAGGTCGGCCTCCTGAACCTCACGGATTACGACAGACATCTTAGCCTCTTTTACGCAAAATCAGGGTCGCCCAGTCGCCTTCACGCAACAGACGCTCAAGAACCAGCCCCTGACGGCGATGCGCAGCCAGAACCATATTGGCCTGTGTGTATAACAGCCCAGCAAGAATAGCCGTGCCGTTCGGTGCCAGATTGATGGCGAGAGACTGCGCCATCCGGCAGAGGGGACGCGCCAGGATATTGGCAAACACGAGATCATACGGCGCCTTGACGCGCACCTGAGCCGTGTTCCAGCCATTTCCGAAGCGACAGTCCAGCAGGTTGCCCTGTCCGTTCAGACGGGCATTGGCTTTGGCTGTCCGCACAGACCATGGCTCAATGTCGACAGCCAGAACCGGGCGATGCAGCAGCTTCGCTGCAGCCATTGCCAGAATACCCGAGCCACACCCCATATCCAGAATATGATGAGGTTTGCGATACGCCACCATTTCCAGTGCGCGCAGGCATCCCCGCGTTGATCCATGTTCACCCGACCCAAAGGCAATACCGGCATCAAGAGTAATGGTCAGGCGCGAGCGGTCAGGCTCTCCATGCAGATGAGTTCCTCGGATGGCAAACCTCTTGCCAACGTCCTGCTGCGGGAAGGATTCATAGGTCCGTGCCAGCCAACCTTCGGCTTCTGTTGCCTCACGAAGCAGTTCTGCCTCACAGCCCGTCAGAAGACGCGCAACGGACAAGGCGCTTTCAAGCTCGTCTTCTTTGTAGCCAGTGTCTTTGACACCTTCGATGCGCCAGTATTTCTGCGCATCATCAGCCTCAAAAATCCCGACAGTCTCACAGACACACATCAGAGCCTGTTCGAAAAGAGGAACAAATTCCTCCTCCACCGTAATGGACAGGGTTTCAAGCGCACTGGCATGGCGTCGGCCAATGCTGCGGGGTGCCATCACGATCTGATCTCCACGAAATTTGCCATGACGCGCTTGATGCCGCCATTTTCAAAGTTGATTTCCAGTCGGCTGCCATCCACCGCAATCACGGTGCCTTCGCCAAACTTCTGATGAAAAACCGTTGCTCCAAGAGGGACATTCGCCTGCGGCTGCACGTCCGTAACGCGCGGGCGAGGGGTCTGAACTCCCCCTGAAGAACGACGCGTACTGGTAAACGGGCCGGACGCAAACATGGAAGGCGCTGCCGCAGCCTGCCTCCGGCTCTCAAGAGACTGCCCACTCGTCTGAACGTATTCGGACGGAATTTCCTCAATGAACCGGCTCGGCATCGAGGCTTGCCAGTTCGCATAAATGCGGCGGCTGGCCGCATGAACAACGATGGCCCGAAGTCTCGCCCGTGTCAGCCCGACATAAGCCAGACGCCGTTCTTCCTCCAGCGCCCGGTTGCCGCCTTCGTCCAGGGACCGCTGAGACGGGAAAACCCCTTCCTCCCAACCGGGCAGGAAGACCGTATCAAACTCCAGTCCTTTGGAGCCGTGCAACGTCATGAGGCTCACTTTGTCGTCGCTCGTCTCGCTTTCCGTATCCATGACAAGCGCGACATGCTCCAGAAAACCTTCGAGCGTCGCGAACTCGCCAATCGCCCGCAAAAGCTCACGGATGTTATCCAGCCGGCCCGGAGCTTCCACAGAGCGGTCATCACGCCACATTTGCAGATAGCCGCTGTCTTCCAGAAGCTGCTCAACAGCCACCACCTGACCTTCTGTTTCAAGCGTCGCTTTCGCGCGCTGAAACGCTTCCATCAGACTGGTCAGGGCTTCCTTGGACTTTCCCTTGAGCGCACCTTGTTCAATCTGCGTCAGAACACCCGCAGTTAACGGGCCGGGCAGGGTGCGCGCTACACCATGCAGCTTCTGCACAGCCACAGCCCCTACGCCACGCTTCGGAACATTAATGATCCGTTCAAACGCCAGATCGTCCGAAGGCTGCGACAGAACGCGCATGTAAGCCAGACAGTCCCGGATTTCCGAGCGTTCATAAAACCGCAGACCACCAACAATCCGATAGGGTATGCCTATCGTCATCAGGCGCTCTTCAAATGGCCGCGTCTGGAAGCCTGCACGCATCAGGATGGCCATTTCAGACAGCGGATGACCATCGGCATGAAGGCGTTCAATCGCGCCACCAACAATTCTGGCTTCCTCATCGGAATCCCGAACCCCGATAATCTGAACCTTCTCGCCCTGCGCATCCTCACGGCCGGGACGGAGCGTCTTGCCTAACCGTCCTTCATTGTGAGCAATCAGTCCCGCCGCCGCTGCCAGGATTTGCGCCGTCGAGCGATAATTCTGTTCCAGCCGCACAACAGCGGCACCGGGAAAATCCTTCTCAAACCGGAGAATATTTTCAACTTCGGCACCACGCCAGGAGTAGATCGACTGATCGTCGTCCCCCACACAAGCTATGTTGGATGGACCCTGCTCGCGCTTTGCCAGCAAACGCAACCACAGATACTGGATCGTGTTGGTGTCCTGATACTCGTCCACCAGAATATAGCGGAAGATCCGATGATACTGCGCCAGCACATTCGGCTGGGACCGCAAAATCTCCACCATGTGCAGCATCAGATCGCCGAAATCGCAGGTATTCAGTTCGCGCAGTCGCTGCTGATAGCCGCGATAGATGGCCAAGGCCTGCCCATTGGCAAAATCCGTATCCTCGGCAGGCGTCACGCGATCCGGCGTCAGGCCACGATCTTTCCAGCGCTGGATGATGCCCATGAGTTGGTTAGGCGGCCAACGCTTCGTATCCAGCCGGAAAGGCTCCATGATCTGCTTCAACAAACGAAGCTGATCATCCGTATCCAGAATATTGAATCCGCTCGTCAGGCCCACATATTCCGCATGACGCCGCAGCATCCGCGCGCAGATGGCGTGGAATGTGCCAAGCCAGAGCCCTTCAGCAGGCTCTCCCAGAAGAGCGCCAACACGCTCGCGCATTTCACGCGCAGCCTTATTGGTGAATGTCACAGCTAAAATCTGACTGGGGTAAGCCCTTCCGGTCAGAAGGAGGTGGGCAAAGCGCGTCGTCAACACGCGCGTCTTTCCCGTTCCTGCACCGGCAAGAATCAGCAACGGGCCTTCGGTTGTCTCGATGGCACGTCTCTGCTCCGGGTTCAGGCGGGAGAGATACTCGGGGGTGGGGATGAGAGGGTCTTGCGGCACACTCCCGATATAGAGTGTGATGGCCCTATGGCCAACACATCATCTCCCCGGATCGACCTGACACGCGGCACAGGCCCGCAGGGACATCGCGCCAGAATGCGAACACGCGTTGAAACCAACGGCGCCGAAACCCTTGCAGATTACGAAATTCTGGAAATGCTGCTGTTCTTGGGCATCCCGCGCAAGGATACCAAGCCGCTCGCAAAAGGCCTCATCAGCCACTTCGGAAGCCTGATCGACGTCTTCCGCGCGCCCACACAGGATTTGAGAAGCGCAGGCCTCAACGACGACACCATTCGTGCACTGAGACTGCCAGCCGTTGCGGCAGAACGACTGGCATCTGCCGAACACCGCGAACGACCCGTTTTGGGGGATTGGCCTCAGCTGATGAAATATCTTGAGACCGCCCTGACGGGAGCCATCCGCGGGCAATTCCGCCTTTTTTACCTGGACAATCGCAATCGTCTTTTATCCGATGAAGCAGCTCCAGAACTCGAAGATATTACCTTCCTGAATCGCGCTATCGCAATCCGCGCACTCGCCCTGCACGCCACCGCCGTCATTGGACTTCATGTTCAACCAGCTTTGAAGCCCGTCGCGCTTTCAACCGCAGCCCGAACGCTGGAAACGGCGCTCAGGCCGCTCTCGATTGTTCTGCATGACATTCTGTTAGATACGCCCAACACAGCAGTTCGCAGCTTTCGTCAGGAAGGCTTGCTGTAACTTTGCAAGGTGGCCTTACGAGACATAGGCTCATATCTGGTGGCTTGATAACAACACTTGGGAAATGCCACAAAAACGCATGGACGATACCCTGGCTACCGAAGACGGATTTTCTGAAGTTCTGAACAGTGAACTGCTTCAGACCATAAAGTCCGTAGCTGTAACCACGCAGCAATCGGTCGAGCTCCCCGAACCGCCCCGGGCTCTGCTGAGCGGACGAGGTCGTCATCTGGATGACGATACTCTTCTTAGAATGGTCGTCACTCTTTTCACCGGCCACGAAGCAAAAGCGCAGACCCTGAGCCCGCTACTGCTGGAGCGGTTTGGATCACTGGCGGCCATTCTGGCAGCAACAAACAGGGAGCTGGCCGGCATAAAAGAGATGGGATCACACATGATCCCAATGATCCGGGTCCTGCATGAAGCTGCACTTCGCTATAATCGGGAGCGGTTACCCAAAATTGATATTCTCGATAGCGAGCAGAAGCTCCTCGACTATTTGACGGCCAGACTTGCCCGAGAGAATATCGAGCAATTCCGTATCCTTTTCCTCAATGAGAAAAACAGCCTACTTGCTGATGAAGCTCAGGCGCGCGGTACGGTCAACCATACCCCTGTGTACCCCAGGGAGGTCGCCCGCCGCGCAATCGAAATTGAAGCTGCATCCCTCATCTTGGTGCACAACCACCCAAGCGGTGATCCAACGCCCTCACAAGCCGACATTCAGATGACCCAGCAGGTTCAGGCCGCTCTGGACGTTGTGGGCGTCCAGCTCACAGATCACCTCATTATCGGCAATGGAAAACATACTAGCTTCCAGCGGCTTGGCCTGATCTAGCGCAAGCCACTCTCAACCCCTCGGAGGCAGTAGTCCTTCAAGGGCCAGTTCGCCCGGCAATGCGCCACGCGGAAAGAGCGTATTGACGTGCCCCATCTTCCGGCCCGGACGCGCCTCGTGCTTGCCATAGAGATGCAGTGATGCACCGTCTGTGGCCAGTATGGCAGGAACCCGCGCCATATCTTCCGGCCCGACAAGATTATGCATGACAGCGTCCGAATGACGACGCGCGGGTGGAAGGGGCAGCCCCGCTACAGCCCGAATATGCATTTCAAACTGGTCGATCAGACAGGCGTCCATCGTCCAGTGCCCTGAATTGTGGGGCCGGGGAGCAATTTCATTGACCAATAACTGACCATCAGCGGCATGGAACATCTCCACCCCCATGATGCCAACCAGCTCAAGATCCGTCGCAATGCGGATTGCAATTGCCTGAGCGCGTTCTGCAACTTCTGGCATGACGCGCGCGGGAGCAAGGGTGATGTCTAGAATACCGTCACGATGGCGATTTTCCACTGCGTCGAAACACCGTACAGTTCCGTCACTTCCGCGAACAACCATCACGCTCAGCTCACGCTGAAAGTCGATCATCTTTTCCGCAACAAGCGGATACGGCAGATCCGTCAAAGCCGAGAGAGCTTCCGCATTCTCAACCCGAAACTGTCCTTTCCCGTCATAACCAAAACGGGTTGTCTTCAGGATGAGAGGGAAACCCAGCTCTCCCACAGCAGAAAGATCAGCTGGTCCGGATACTTCTTTCCACGGGGCAAGCTCTACCCCAGCCTGAGCCAGCCGGGTCTTTTCCAGAACCCGATCCTGACTGATCCTGAGGATCTCGCCACCTGGACGGACGGGGCGACGTTTTTCGAGCAATGACAGCCCCTCAACGCTGATGTTCTCAAATTCGAACGTCACAACGTCGCAGCGAGCCGCAAAATCTTCCAGCGCTACGGGATCATCGTAAGATCCGACCGTCGCGGAGGCTGAAACTTCAATAGCCGGGCTCGTGGCTGCCGGATTCAGTATATGAACACGATAACCAAGCTTGGCCGCAGCCATTGCTGACATGCGTCCCAACTGGCCGCCGCCAATAATCCCGATTGTACTTCCAGGTGCAAAAACCTGATTATTCTGAGCCGTCATTCGACAGGAATGTCCGCAACAGCTGCCGTCTGAGTACCGCGCCACGCATCAAGACGTGCAGCCAGCTCTGGATCAGCCAAAGAGAGGATGGACGCCGCTAACAGGCCAGCATTCTTGGCTCCAGCCTTACCAATCGCCAGCGTTCCAACAGGCACGCCACCTGGCATCTGAACGATGGACAGCAGGCTATCCTGTCCCTTCAGGGCATGACTTTCCACTGGAACGCCGAGAACGGGAAGGGACGTCCACGCTGCGCACATGCCGGGCAGATGGGCAGCACCACCTGCGCCCGCGATAACGACATGCAATCCACGGCTGCGAGCCGTACGCGCATAGTCCGCAAGACGATCTGGCGTCCGGTGTGCAGAGACAATCCGACGTTCATGGGCAATGCCCAGTTCGTCCAGAATGTCACAGGCATGCCGCATGGTTTCCCAGTCAGACTGGCTCCCCATAATGACACCAACGCGCACAGCGTCTTCTGCTTGAATGGTCTCGCTTGGAGAAAGGATCTGGCTCATCAGGCAATGTTATCCGGAATCAGACGGGTCTCGATCCAGGAAATCTCGTCTTTTAGCTGCAGCTTGCGCTTTTTAAGGCGCAGGATCTGGAGCTGATTGAGGGGATGGTCCACCAGGCGCTCAATAACCGTATCAAGATCGCGATGCTCGCTCCGGAGTTCGTGGAGGCGGCGGAGCATTGCATTGTTATCGGTCATCATTGCTATCGGTCCCGGAACTCTGTCACGGCATGATGACGAACAGAATTCATTCCGTCCATCGTCATGAATCCATATCACGGCTGAGGCGGCCTAAACCAGTCAGGCCCGCACCAATAAAAAAAGGATGCAGCTTCGTGAAAAGCTACATCCTTGATCTCAGCTCAGTGAGCGCTGTCTTCATGAGCGTCGTAAGCACTCACCACAGGAAGCGTCTGTCCCTCACGGGCAAGACGGTCGTTGGCGGCTGAAACCGCTGCGTTCAGATCCATCTGGGTGCAAAGACCGAGAATGACCGGATCGCGCGGCTTGATGTTCGCGCTATTCCAATGCTGGCGGTCACGCACCTTGATGATGGTGTCCTTCGTCGTGCCCAAAAGCTTTACGATCTGAGCTTCCGTCAGATGCGGAAACTGACGAAGAACAAACGCAATGGCATCAGGTCGGTCATTGCGCTTTGCAACAGGCGTATAACGCGCGCCCTTGGCACGACGCTTCACCGGGCTGCCAGACGACAGGATCTTCAGCTTGGAGTCCGGGTTCGCTTCGCAGCGCTTGATCTCGGCGTCAGACAGCTGATGATTTTTGACCGGATCGTAACCGTTAATTCCGGCTGCAACTTCACCATCAGCAATTGCCTGAACTTCAAGCGGATGCATGCCACAGAATTCAGCAATTTGAGTAAAGGTCAGGCCGGTTTTCTCGATTAGCCAGACGGCCGTGGCCTTGGGCATCAAAGGCAGGGTCATGTCAGTGCGTTCCTTTTGGGGCGCTAAGGGGCCGGCGAGAGCGCAGGCACCGATTGGCGTACCCGGAGAGGAACGAAAGGCCGCTCGGGATATGATCGCGGCACCTGCTGGATGCACGGCGATAATGAGAAACGGTATGGGGCACCATCACACATCTGGTCAAGGTCGAAACGGCAGGGCAAATCCAAAAACCGCCCTGCCGATCCTCCGTCATGCAGCGTGCTGCGTGCCAGCGTATGTGGAGGCCGCTACGTTCTGATGACCAGGAACGCCATTCCCTGTGACGATCGGAATACGGCGAGGCCGGACAGCTTCAGGAACAACCTGCCGCACTACGATGGTCAACAAACCATTCTGAAGCTCGGCCTGATCAATTTCTGTGTGATCGGCAAGCACGAAGCGCCGCTCAAAAGCTCTCGTCGCAATGCCGCGATGAAGCCACTCACGATCCCGGGTATTTTCGGGAACGCTGCCTCGAATGACAAGCGTATTGTCTTCCTGGAGAACCTCAACATCATCCGGGCCAAAACCGGCAAGGGCCATGGTCAGGGCGTAGTCTGTCTCGGCAGTTTTTTCGATATTGTAGGGGGGGTAGCTCGGCATAGCCTGAGCATTGGCAGCGTTGCCAGCCATACGGGCAAGGCGATCAAAGCCAATTGCGCTGCGGAACAGCGGCGTAAAATCGTATGTCATGAAAACCTCCTCAAGGCAGGGTTCATCTGATGCAATCCCCAATTGGCAGACTGCGTTTGGTTTACCGGCCATGACCCCGAAGGCATCATGACCGATATTCCAGATGGTACCTGTCCTGCGCCCCTTCAAGAGGGGAGCGCGGAGGCAGACAAGCTTACTTGCGGGTACCGATACCAGCGAAGCGCTTGTTGAACTTGGCAACCTGGCCTCCGGTGTCGAGCATACGCTGCACGCCTGTCCAGGCCGGATGGGACTTCGGATCAACGTCGAGACGCAGCGTAGCACCAGGCTGACCATAGCAGGAGCGGGTCTTGTACTCGGTGCCATCGGTCATGATGACGTTGATTTCGTGGTAGTCGGGATGAATGCCGGATTTCATGAATTCTCTACTCCAGGAAAAAAGCTCCGATACCGACCGGAGCGAATCATGAGGCGCGTATAACGGAAACCGCTCAAGGATGAAAGCACACTTTACGGGATCGCATGAGTCCGTTTATCCCTTGGGCGATGCAGGTAGCGCTTTTCCGGCCTGCAACCGCAGTGATGCGGGTTCCCCCAAGAGAGGTTCGAAATATGAGCGAAACGAAACATGCCCTGCATACTCCGGGCTGGCTGAGCGACTTCCAGAAATTCATTATGCGCGGAAACGTGCTGGATCTCGCCGTCGGTGTCATCATCGGTGCGGCCTTCACCACGATTGTGAACAGCGCCGTCAAGGACGTCCTGACGCCTTTCATCGGCCTCCTGACAGGTGGTGTGGATTTCTCTAACCTCTTCATCACCCTGAAAGGTCCGGTCAAGGATACCCTTGCAGAAGCACAGAAGGCCGGTGCGGTTACCGTCAATCTTGGTGTTTTCCTGAATGCTGTCATTCAGTTCCTGATCGTGGCATTCTTCATCTTCTGGGTTGTGCGCCTCATCGGCAAGCTTCACCGCAAGGAAGAGGCTGCACCAGCAGCGCCGCCAGCACCAACCAAGGAAGAAGTTCTCCTGACAGAAATCCGCGACATTCTGGCCACCAAGGCTTCCTGATGTCACGGCAGGCTCCTTTCGGAGCAATCTTCACCCGCAAACTGACAGGTTTTGTTTTGGTGGGGAGCCTGCTTTGTGGATGCGTGGCACGTCCTTTCGAAGGCGTGCCACCATCTCCGAATGCCAGACTTTATGCGTATCTGATTGCTCACGGCATGGCACGAGGGGCGTTAATGAGGGGAAAAGTTACCCCCCAGAATGTTCAAAAGCTCATAAGCCTCGACCATGATGCTCAAAAAGCAGTTCTGAATGCTACAAGGCTTCAGACATCATCGGAAAATCGTCAGGCAGACGCCGCAATCGCAGCATTTCTGACCAGCTTCGATAGCTAGACATTCCGCCTCACGGCACAAAAAAACCGGCTCTAACTGAGCCGGTTTTTTTTGCGCCTGATAAAGACTTCAGGGCGTCATTCTGTATCGGAAGAAGGAGTTTTCCGAAGTCGCTTTTCACCCATCAAAAGCAGCAGGGGAGCAGCGATGAAGATGGAAGACGATGTTCCAACAACGATACCGAACAGCATGACCGTTGCGAACCCGGTCAGCGTGCTGCCACCAAACAAAGCCAGCGGTAGGGCCGCCAGAAAGACGGTCATGGAGGTGCCGAGCGTACGATTCAGGGTCTCATTGATGGAAAGATCCAGAAGCTCCCGCAGCGGCATCGTACGGTATTTGCGAAGATTCTCACGGATACGATCATAAACAACCACCTTGTCATTGGTGGAATATCCGAGGATCGTCAGCAACGCGGCAACCATCACCAGATCAAACTCAAAACGCGTAATGGCGAGGAAGCCCACGGTTTTCGTCAGATCCAGAATAAGTGTCACCACAGCACTAATGGCGAACTCACGCTCAAAGCGGATCCAGATGTAAGCCAGAATCATGGCCAGACTGAAACCGAGCGCCAACAGGCCATCACGGAAAAGCTCGGAAGATACCGAAGCCCCCACAGCATCAGCCCGCAGAACCTGCGTACCGGGTTCGGCCGCTGAGATGGCGGTCTTTACGCCATCGACAAGCTTCTGTGTCTGCGCTTCACGATCCGCACCTTCCGGCGCATTGATCGAGATGCGGACATCCCGCGGAGAACCGAAGGCCTGAACAGCATCCGGATGAATGCCGGCCTTTTCCAAAGCAGAGCGCAGCTTGCCAAAATCTGCGGCTCCCGGCGTTTGGGCTTCGACGATGATACCACCCCGGAAATCGAGGCCGAGTTTCAGGCCCGGCTCGAAAAACAGGATGACGGAAGCAATGGAGAGAACCGCCGAAACGATAAGCCCCATATGACGGCCGCGCATGAAGTTGATGCGCCGATCGTCACGGACAAAACGGAGAAGGGGACGTGACAGCATGACGTTCAGACCGGCAGTTCTTTGGGACGGGCAAGGGCATACCACCGCACGACAAGGAAGCGTGACAGCAGCAGGGTCGTGAAGAGGGTCGTCACGATGCCGATGGTAATCGTCAGGGCGAAGTTCCGCACGGGACCCGTGCCGAACACGAACAGCATGACATGGGCGAGAAACGCCGTCGCATTACTGTCAACGATTGTGCTGGTTGCGCGCTCGAAGCCAGCTTGCAGTGCCTGAAGCGGCGCACGCCCGCGCTTCACTTCTTCTCGGATGCGCTCATTGATGAGGATATTGGCATCCACAGCCATACCAAGCGTCAACAGCATACCCGCCATACCTGGCAGCGTCAGCGTCGCCTGGAAAAGCGACAGAATTGCTACCATCAGGATCAGGTTGGCGAACAGCGCAATATCCGCATACAGGCCGAAGCGACCGTAGAAGAGCACCATAAACACCACGACCAAAACAAATCCGGCCGCAAGGCTAAGAATGCCAGCGTGGATGGACGCAGCGCCAAGGCTCGGACCAATCGTGCGCTGCTCAATAACAGCCAACGGAGCGGGCAGAGCGCCAGCACGCAGCAAAAGCGCAAGATCGGACGCACTGTGGGCATCAAAGCCACCTGTGATCTGACCACTCCCTGCCGTAATCGGATTAATAATGTTCGGCGCTTCGATAACCTTGTTATCAAGCACGATCGCAAATCGCTTACCCACATTCGCGCGGGTCGTATTGGCAAAAGCTGTTGCACCAGCGCTATTGAGCTGGAACGTCACGGCCCAGCCACCGCTCTGCTGATCGATCACCGCACCTGCGTTCGTCAGATCCGTACCGTCAACATCCACATGGTCCTGTACGGCAACCTGAGAATGAGTGCTGATGTCTTCCAGCATCGCCGAACCAGGGCTGGCAACACTGGGGTTTGGCGCCAGCAGACGGAACGTCAGACGGGCAGTTGTTCCCAGAAGCGTTTTGATCCGCTCGGGATCACTGACACCAGGCAGTTCCACCACGATCCGGTCATCGCCCTCACGGGCGATACTCGGATCAATCGCACCCGTGGCATCAATACGGCGGCGGACGATCTCAATGGACTGGGCAACAGCGTCCCGGGCACGCGCCAACATGGCATCATGCTGAAGCGTAAGCACAATACGACCATTGGACTCAGTGACATGAAATTCATCAGGCACAACGACAGGAAGATTCTGCATCGTCTTCAAGGCAACAGCGCGCTCCGCATCTGAGCGTGGCTCAAAGCTCAGGCTGGCCGTCTGATCATCCTTCTGGAAGTCACGGTAACCGAGAGACTTGTCCAAAAGGGTCTGACGTGCCTGATCCTGCAAGGATTGCAGGCGGTCATGCTCCAGGGACTTCAGGTCAAGCTGCAGCAGCAGATATGAACCACCACGGAGATCAAGGCCAAGGTGGATCTGCCGCCAGGGCAGGGACTGCGTGGGGGCACGCATGAAATTGGGCAGACAGAACAGGAGGCCGATCAGGCAGATGCCTGCGACGCCCAGCAGTCTGAGCCGGCTATAATACATCATAACGGGTCGAGATGTCCTCGGCGGGTTTGGACGGTTCGAGTTTCTTGCGCGGGACCATGCCGCTTCCGCAATGCCGATGCAACCTTTCACCAACATTCCGCCCCTGACGGCTTTGCGAAGCCGTGATGGACTGGTAATCCTGTCACCCATGAACACTCGGCGACAGCTTCGGGTCGGCATCGTCGGTGCCGGTCACTTCGGGCGATTTCACGCCCTCAAATCAGCCGCAAATCCGGCTGAAAATCTGGTGGCGCTTTTCGACCCTGATCCGGCACGTGCGGCAACAGTCGCTCGTGAGGCACGTTGTGCCGTTGCAGAAACTTACGAGACCCTGCTGAATTCGGTCGAGGCTGTGATCATTGCGGCTCCAGCCGAGCATCATTTCCGACTTGCCAGCGAAGCCCTTAACGCGGACCGTCATGTTCTCGTTGAGAAGCCGATTGCAGCCACTTTGGATGAAGCTCGCAATCTGGCGGATCTCGCATCCCGGACGGGTAAAGTTCTTCAGGTGGGCCATCTGCTGCGCTACTCCGCAGAGCACAGGGCAATCACAGAACGTATCGACAAGCCGCTCTATATCGAAGCCACACGCATCGCGCCTTTCAAGCCGAGAGGAACCGATGTGTCTGTCATTCTGGACCTGATGATCCATGACCTGGATCTGGTTCTTGCAATCGTAGACAGCCCGATCACGGACATCGATGCCATTGGCGCAGCCGTTTCAAGCGAACACGAGGACATCGCGAATGCGCGGGTCCGATTTGAGAACGGATGCGTCGCCACAATCACGGCGAGCAGAATTTCCCTTAAAACAGAACGCCGTATGAGACTTTTCTCACAGGAAGGCTACCTTTCAGCAGACTTCATGGAGCGCAAACTCAGCTTCATTGGCAGAGAGCGTGGCCTCCCTCTACCCGGAACTGGAGGCTTCAAACGCGAAGCCATCAGCTGGCATGACCACGACAACCTTGCCGTAGAGCACGAAGCTTTTGCTGAATCATGCCTTAACGGCGCACCAGTGCTGGTTGATGCCCAAGCTGGAATCAGAGCGCTCGATGCGGCAATCCGCGTCACCGAAAGCATCCATGCGTCTCGCAAGGCCATGGAGCTCTCAGGCCTTATCCCGGTATCAGATAAGGCCTGAGAACCTTATTTTTTACTGACTTTCCAACTCTTCTTTTTTGGCTTCCAGTTCAAGCCATTGCTCTTCGGCGTCAGTCAATTCACGCTCTGCCGCCTGAAGCGCATCACTGATCTTGGTAAATTTTTCTGGGTCCTTGCTGTAAAGCACGGGGTCAGACAATGCCTCGCGATACGTGACAATAGCCTTTTCCAGCTTGGTCATTTTGCCGGGAAGAAGGTCAAGGGTCCGCTTGTCATTATAACTAAGCTTCGTCTGCTTCTTTTCTGATTTTACAGTATTTTTCGATACAAAATCGTTCTCACCCCGATCTTCTGAATGACGCTCAGCAGGAGCTTCACCGCGTCTCTGAACCAGCATGTCCGAGTAGCCGCCGGCGTACTCAATCCACTGCCCATCACCCTCGGAAACGAGAACAGACCCCGCTACACGATCAAGAAAATCACGATCATGGCTGACCAGAAGAACGGTCCCCGCATAGTCCGCCAGCATTTCCTGCAACAGATCCAACGTTTCCAGATCAAGGTCATTGGTGGGCTCATCGAGCACCATCAAGCTGGATGGCTTGGCAAGCGCGCACGCAAGAGCAAGACGCCCACGCTCACCACCAGATAATTTTCCAACGGGCGTACGTGCCTGTTCCGGACGGAACATGAAGTCTTTCATATATCCGATAACGTGACGCTTCTCATTCCCGACCTGAACCATATCCCCACTGCCGCCTGTAAGGGTGTCAGAAAGGCTTTTGGTCGGGTCCAGACTTTCACGCTGCTGGTCCAGCGTCACCATCGCAACAGAAGGTCCGATATAAACAGATCCTTCCTGCGGGGGCATGCGACCGGTCAGAAGACGAATAAGAGTGGTCTTTCCTGCACCATTGGCGCCAACCAACCCCAAACGGTCTCCGCGCAGAATCTTGAGATCGAGATTTTTTACAATCGTGCGATCCCCATACGCCCACCCCAGGCTTTCCGTACCGATCGTAATCTTGCCGCCGCCATCTGCTTCGGTCGCAGACATGCGCAGCGTGCTGGTGCCGCGCGCGGAGATTTCTCGACGGTTGTTCCTCAAGGACGCCAGCTCAGCGACACGGCGGACATTACGCTTCCGGCGCGCTGTCACGCCATAACGCATCCAGTCCTCTTCCCGAGCGATCTGACGATCCAGCTTGTGAGCATCACGTTCTTCCTGCTCCAGCACTTCGTCCCGCCAAGTCTCATAGCGCGAAAAGCCTTGGTCCAGACGCCGCGTCTTGCCCTGCTCAAGCCACACCACACTTCGGGATAACGTCTCAAGAAGGCGTCGATCATGGCTGATGACAATCATGGCGCAGCGCGATGCGGCCAGCTCTTTTTCCAGCCAGGTAATCGTTGGAAGATCCAGATGGTTTGTCGGCTCGTCCAGCAGCAGAAGATCTGGCTCCGCAGCCAAGGCGCGGGCGAGAGCGCAGCGGCGAACCTCGCCGCCAGATAGCCGTTCGCACCCTTCGTCACCCGTCATGCCAAGTTCAGCGAGCATGGATCGGGCCCGATAGTGCTCCGTCTCATCCAGCCCATCTGCGACATAATCGAAGGTGGAGGAGTAGGCCGTCAGATCAGGCTCCTGCGCAAGGTAATGTACCTTGACGCCCGGCTGCACAAACCGGGTCCCGTCGTCAGCAACGATGTCGCCAGCCGCTATTTTGAGGAGTGTAGACTTACCGGAGCCATTCCGCCCCACAAGGCAGATGCGTTCGCCCGGAAGAACGCCGAGCTCGGCGCCATCAAGGAGCGGGCGTCCGCCAAGAGTGTAAGTAATATTCTGAAGAAGAAGAATGGGTGCCGACATATCCCCTATGTGTCGCAGGGAACGTTTGCCCGCAAGGCACCCAAAGACGGATTTTCTCTCAGACGGACTTTATACCACCCGTGACGGCCTGATAGGTCGCTACAGCCAGCGCCATCGGCTCGAATGGTTTCGTAATCACGAAGGAAGGCTCATGCGCTTCTCCGGTTAACAGGCGCTCCGGATAAGCCGTGACGAAAATCACAGGCGTTTCATGTGTTTTCAGAATACGCCCGACAGCATGCATTCCATCACCGCCACCGCCGAGATTGATATCAGCCAGGATAAGACCTGGCTTCGTCTCGGCAGCCAGCTTCACGGCGTCAGCCTCCGTATAAGCAACGCCTGCGATTTTATGGCCACAGCGCTCCACCAGATCCTGAATATCCATGGCAATGATCGGCTCATCTTCAATGATAAGCACCGTCGTCTGCGCAATGCCCTGAAGAGCCTGTCGAGCCACAGCCAGATTTGCAGCGGCATCCTCTTCAGAAATAGAGAGAGCCCGAGCGGCCGACGACAGCGACTGCTCCTCAAGCGAGGTCAGAAGCATGAGAGCCCTTTGAACAAGAGTCATGTCTGGCCGATCAGCATGTTGCTTCGAGAACTCCTGCACGAGCTTGCCGTATAGTGCCAGCCGGGGAGGAAGGTCTGATTTCTCTGCTGCCAGAAAATCCTTCAGGGCACCGGCCACCAACCGGTCTCCCTGAGCCTGATCTCCAGCCAGGGCACGGGCAAAACGGCGAGCATAGGGTAGCGCCGCAATGAGTTCGTGACGTGACGTGTCAGCCATGGATCCTCAGCCTCTTGATATTGGACAGCCGCGCGGAAACCTTATGAAGGACTATCCGTTTGTGGCGATTGAATAATCATGACACGAGCGACCGGATACGCCTAGTGTCTGTCTGCATCCGCAGACTTCACCTTCCTGAAAGGACCTCCCTCTGACGGCACCTGTTTCCGAGCCTGAAACGGCTCCACAGGAGAAAAGAGGCGTTTCCTTTCATCAGGAACTCCTGAAAACGTTGCCAGACCTCCGTGGTTTCGCACGGTTCCTGACACGTGATGCCGTCGCAGCAGACGATCTGGTGCAGGACACAGTTGTTCGCGCACTCGCTGCGCAAGCACAGTTCCAGGCGGGAACCACACTCAAAGCCTGGCTGTTCACAATTCAGAGAAATGCCTTTTACGAACAGCGTAGACGATCTTCCCGTGAACAGGAGATCATGCAGAACGTAGAAATGGACATGCCCCTGTCGACCGAAATTCCCTCCATGCAAAGTGCCCGAGATGCCGTAACGGATCTCGGAGAGCTTATCTGGAAACTTCCGGACCTTCTGCGCGAAGCTATCATCCTCGTGGGCGCACAGGAGCTGTCTTATGAAGAAGCCGCCTGCATCTGCAATGTTCCATCGGGAACCATGAAAGCACGTGTCTCACGAGCAAGAAGCCAGCTTTCCATGTTGGCCGAAGGAAAAAATCATCAGAAAATGACTCTCTAACCAACTGACAAATAATAATTTTTGAAAAATATCAAAAAAAATCTCCTTTTGATGCAACGATCCTGGAACCCCGTTCATTGATCTCATGAAACAGGACGAAACCAGGAGTACTCCCATGACGTTCCATGATCAGGTCATCGCAATCCTACCGAAGCTGCGTGTGCAGGCCCTGTCCCTGACGCGTAACCGCGCTGCTGCGGAGGACCTTGTTCAGGACGCCGTGTGCAATGCTCTAGCCGCCCAGAACAGCTTCATTCCCGGCACGAATTTCTCAGCATGGATGCATCGTATCCTGCGTAACCGCTTCATCTCCGACCTGCGCAAGCGTCGTGAGACGACCGACATTGACGATGTGCCAGCATCAACATTCGCAAGCCCCGCAACGCATGAAGATCGTCTCGCTTTGAAGGATCTGTCGCTGGCACTCTCTCGCTTGCCGGCCGACCAGCGCGAGGCACTCGTTATGGTCGTTATTCAGGGAATGAGCTACGAAGCGCTGGCTGAAGCAACTGACTGCGCTGTTGGTACAGCTAAAAGTCGCGTTTTCCGCGCTCGCCGCCAGCTTGAAGCATGGATGACAGGCGATATGCCGAGCAACGACAAGCTGCGCGTGAAGGTGAAAGCCCTGCGTGATGCTATCGATGTGCGCCATCGTGCCGGACAGTCAGCAGACGATCTGCTTTTCTCGTAAGCCTGGATTGAACTTTTCGCCTCTCAGAAACGTTCGTATTTCGCCCATTTCGGAATTGAAGCGATTGCGGTAACTGAGCCGTTTTTGTAAACAGTTCTTTACCGCCGTGCAGGTCTGTAGCTTTCGAACAGCCTCAGAACCACACGGCGATCTGCAGGGAGCAGAGGCGATTATTCTGCGTTGTCACAGAGAGGCTCAGGACTAGACAATGACCGGAGGAGACAAGTCCCAATCCTCATCCGGAAAATCCAAAGGCGATGATCAGGATTCTCCCTTTGGCATCTGGCTGAGCCGCGGACTTCATCAGCTCTTTGACGATGTTGCGAGCGAACCTATCCCTGAAGAGCTTTTAAAGCTGATCGAAGAAGACCGGAAAAAGTGATTGCACAGGAAACCTGGCCTGAGATCCTGGGCAGCAGGTCATAAAGGGTCTCGTCATTCCTTATCGCAGAATGGTTTTTCGCAGCGTTCGCATGTTCGATACGGTTGGGGCTCGCGTTATGGCCCTGATCGTCGCGACGACGCTTCCTCTTGCGACAATTGCGGGTCTTCTGGCGTGGCATAGCTACCAGGAAAACGTTGGCAATGCTCTGGCCAGAACCGAGCGTGACGCTCAGGCAGCGCTTTCCGAGTTATCAAGCGATCTGGACCAGACCCACAGCGTGCTGGACATGCTGGCTGACAGGGACATCACCGCGGAAACGGCTCTCCGTGAATTCGGCCTCGTCCAAACGATTTCCCAGCATCATTATTGCTCGCTGATGCTGACTGACGCGCAGGGGCATCCGTCAGTTGTGCTTCCTCCACCGTCGTCTCAAGACCCGGCGATCTGTCCGTCCGGGCAACTCCTGACAACGCTGAACCAGAATGGCGCACGCCCTAATATCGGTGTCGATGTCATCAAGGGGGGGCGTGGCCCTCTCATAAGATTCGTCGTTCCCCTGATGAATCAGGGCACGATCGCAGGCTATATCATCGCAGTAAGGACACTGGGCTGGCAGCGCAGCCATCTCCCTGCTGGTGATGGAAGACTGCTCCTCGGTGTCAACGACAATGCGAGAAACCTCCTCATGATGGGGGACGGGTCGATTTTTTCGCTTTTTCCAGATCGACCCAATATTCCAGAACTTCCCACGGCTGTGCATGATCGGCTGAAAAGAGATATTGCGAATCATGCTTTGCATGACTCATTCACGTTTCACGGCACAACTTATGTTTTGCAAAACGCCTATGGCCCGGTCAGTCTTCTTGTTGCTACCGAGCGAACCCGCGAAGAAAGTCGGGCACTTAATATTTTTCTGATCCGCGTAGGTCTGATTGCGACGCTTCTGGTTCTGGAATTGCTGATCGTTGCGTGGGCTGCACGGACTTTCCTTGTAGAACCCTTGGAAAGACTTGCCCTGGCCGTAGCGGACTGGCGGCGAGGGGCACCATTCGACCCGCGTATCAATCGTTCCATCCCTCTGGAAATCCGTCATCTTGAGCGTGCCTTTCTAAGAGCAACGCGCCGGCTCACGCGACATGAACGCGCCCTTGAGAAGTCCGCACACCATCAGGACATGCTCATCCGGGAAATTCATCATCGGGTTAAAAACAATCTTCAGGTCATTGCATCTCTCCTGAATCTTCAAGCCAGTCGCATCCGGTCCCATGAGGCCCGCGAAGAATTTAGACTGGTGCGGGACAGGGTCCGCGCGCTCGCTACGCTGCATCGTTATCTGTATTCCGAAAACGGCCTTTCGGCGCTGGATGTTCAAAGCTTTCTGGAAGAGCTGTGTTCAATTCTCTTCTCTGCCCACAGCATGAATACGCAGACACGCATTCGGCTGGAACTGGACATCGAACATGTCCTGATTTCACCCGATCAAGCAGTCCCTGTTGCTCTGATCGTGACTGAAGTTGTCAGCAATGCTCTCCGTTATGCTTTTCCAGAAAATCGTTCGGGCGTCGTTCGGATTTCGCTTCACCGCGTCAAAAATCCACCTGCCGACAAATCCGGGTTGGTAGAATTTGAACTCGGAGATGACGGGATCGGGCTCGAAGCGTCCCGCGCGACCGAATCACGGAACAGACGGGAAGGGATCGGCATTCAGTTGATCCGGGGATTTGCCCGCCAGATCAATGCGGATCTTCTCATCTCAAATGAGAACGGCACATGGTACAACATGAAGTTCGTACCCGCAGATCCGTCGCCAACAGCTGTCGCGATTGCCCATAAAGCAATCCACAGCGAAGAGTCGCCATCGTTCACAGGCTCCGGCAGCCCGTCCGACTCCTGAAATAACCACTTAAAATCTAAATAAGCAGCAAGAAATGCGTCAAAGACTGTCTTGTGGCGACTTTGCGACCTATATGCAGGGATCATGAAGGCCGACAAGACAATCGCAAAAGCGTGGATAAAAGCTCAGGGGCGTGCCAGCCGTTCCCTGACCTCCGTTATAGTGATCCTCGGACTGCTCTCGACTCTCCTGGGTCTTCTGCAGGCATGGGCTCTGGCCCGGACACTTGCCGCCATTCTGACCGGACATCCGGGCAACGCCCCCCCGGCTATCGGAATGTTCATTGCCGTGAGCGTGATCCGCGTAGGCCTGACGGCAGTGCAGGACATCAGAGCATCGTCCGCAAGTCTTTCGGCCCGCCGCCGACTTCGTTCTGAAATCATGGCTCGTATTATTGGCGAAGGTCCTGCGCTCCTGCGTCGGCAACACAGCTCGGCAATCGCCTCCACCCTTGTGGATCGCGTGGAAGCGCTGGATGGGTATTTCGCACGCTGGCTCCCGGCATCTGCGCTGTGGCTCGTCTCACAATGGATCGTTGTCGCGGCAGTCTTCTGGCAGAACCATCGTGCAGGCATCATCCTCGCAATCTGCTGCGCGTCCCTTCCGGTCTTCCAGGCATTCTTCGGGATCGCCACTGCCGTTGCATCCCGCCGTCAGTTTCTGGCGATGACACGTCTGCAGACGCGCTTTCTGGACCGCGTAAAGGGAATTGCCACGATTGTCCTGTCTGGCAGCACGGAGCGTGAAGCCCAGGCGCTGGCAGCAAGTGCTGACGATCTCCGCCTACGGACCATGAAGGTCCTGCGTATTGCCTTTATTGCATCGGCCACCACAGATATCGCCATGGTCGTAGCGCTGGTGTTGATCGTCATCACCCAGAGCCATAGCCTTAGCAGCGGGACGCCTGAAATTGCCCTGACACGCGCCCTTTACGCCATTCTTCTTGTGCCAGAAGCATTCGCGTCTTTTCGTGCCTTATCTGCGGCTTATCAGGATCGCGCCCATGCGACAGCAGCCGCCGAGGCTATGCACGAGTTGGCCGACCTTCCTGAAGAACTGTCGTCAACGCCCGCACTTGCCGCTGTACAGAATGGTCGTGGCCTCACCATGACTGCTGAAAACCTGTCGTTTTCCTGGAACGAAGAGCGTGGTCCCGTGATCGAAAACGTGAGCTTCACGCTCCCGGCTGGCGAGACATTGATCCTGGAAGGGCCCTCGGGCGCAGGCAAGTCCACACTTCTCGAACTTCTTCTGGGTTTTGTAGACCCGACACAGGGCCGCATCCTTCTGGATGGCACAAACATGGCTACCCTGACGCCACGACAGATTTCATCCCGCATTAGTTGGATCGGTCAGAAACCGGTCCTTTTTGCAGGAACAATTCGCGAGAACATTCTTTTCGCTAAACCTGAGGCTTCCGACCAGGAGTTGCAGTCAGCAATTTCTTACGCGGCAATGGATAGCTATATCCCGCATCTTCCCGAAGGCTTGGAAACGCGGATCGGAGAAGGCGGGTTTGGTCTTTCAGGCGGACAGGCCCAGCGCATTGCAATTGCCAGAGCCTTCCTCAAGAACGCGCCACTTCTGCTTCTGGACGAACCCACATCACATCTGGACCCGGCGACAGAGGCAGACATCCTGACCAGCCTTCATCGTCTGGCTGAGGGGCGAACGGTCGTCCTCTGCACTCATTCTGCGCAAGCCCAGAAGTTCCATGGTCGCCACCTTGTTCTCAGCAAAGGTCGCGTTATCTCCTATACGGAGCAAGCAGCATGAGCGCTTCTCTTCAATCGCAGCGCCCAGAGAACAGCACGGCTCTCTCGCGTATTATCCGCGTCTGGAAGCCACATTACGGCCGCCTAATTACAGGCATCGTCATTGCAGAACTGGCTGTATGTTCCAGTCTGGCTCTGATGGGGCAGGCCGGTAGTCGCGTTGCTGCTGCAGCCGTAGGAGTTGCTGCTGGCTCGATGCTGTTACAGGCAGCCGGTGCCTCCCAGATCGTCCTGCGATATCTGGAACGCCTCTATACGCATGATGCGATGTTCCGCGCCCTGTCAGACCTGCGTGTGTGGTTTTATCGCCGTCTCGCAAACGGCGCAGCAGCAGGCCTTGGCTTCCAACGCTCTGGAGATCTCCTGTCTCGTCTGGTCTCGGACGTCCAGACGCTCGATAATCTCTACCTGCGCATTCTGGTCCCGATGGCGTCCGCTGTTCTGACGCTGCCTGTTGCCGCGTTTGTCTGGCTTAAAGCTGGAACACTCCCCGGCTTGCTCACAACAGCTCTATTTGCGGTTCTCGCTTTCGCCATGCCTTGGGTGGCAACCCGAGTGTCACGGCGTTTCGGCCCGGACATTCTTCACGCTGAGGCGGATCTGCGCGTAGCAGCTCTTGATCTGACGTCAGGTCTCCGTGAGGCTCGTGCTTTCGGCGCCGAAGACGTCCTTGCAAACGCGGTGACTGAACGCCAGGAAGCCCTGTTCTCTGCCCAGCGCAGACAGGCCATCCGCATGGCGCTGACAAATCTGGTGGCTGGCCTGGTCGCCAAAGCAGGCATCGCTATCATTCTCTGCGCAGTCGCAGGTCTGATTTTCCAGCAGGCCGCGCCAGTTGCTGGCATCGCAGCACTTTTTGTTGCCATTACCGCTCTGGAAGGCGTGACGGGCCTCTCTCGTGCAGGCCTTCTATATGGCCAGGTTTCGTACGCTGCTGAACGCATCATGGAAGTCGCCGAGAAGACCCCTACTGTCGCCGAGGGAACAACGCCGCTTCCATCTGGACGAGACATCAAAGTCGATAGGGTAACCTTTCGATGGACCCCGAATCGGGAACCAGTTTTTCGTGATCTCACCCTCTCTCTTCGCCAGGGCGAACGCGCGGCGCTGATTGGCCCGTCAGGTGCCGGAAAATCCAGTCTCGCAGCGCTGATCCTGAAAGTTGTTGCGCCTGAAGACGGAGAAATTCGTCTGGGTGGCGAAAATATTGCCAATCTGAACAACGACGCATTGCGCTCTCAGGTCGCGTGGCTCTCGCAGTCCAGCCACCTTTTTGATGATACGATCCGCAATAACCTTCTTCTTGGTCGCACCGACCTTCCAGAAGCCGCACTTTGGAACGCTCTCGATCAGGCGAAAGTCGCGGATCTGGTGCACAGCCTTCCTGAAGGTCTGGATACATGGATTGGTGAAAGCGGATCGAAACTCTCCGGCGGGCAGGGGCGGCGCATAGCACTCGCCCGTGTCCTGCTGTCAGACGCCCCGATCCTGATCCTCGATGAACCTGCAACAGGCCTCGATGCAGATACCGAGAAGGCGTTCCTGGAGACCCTGAACAACGTTGCAGAAGGCCGCAGCGTTCTGCTGATCGCTCATCGCCTCACAGGCGTTGAAAGGCTGGATCGCATCTGGCGCCTTGAGAACGGACAGGTAGTTTCAAGCGCAGGTTGACCAGACTCTGCCGACAAGGCACCTAGGAGCCTCAATTCTTTCTCTCAGGACGTAACGCCATGGTTCGTATCCTTTCTTCCATCCGTATTGCGGCTCCGGCTTTCGTCCTGACCGCCGCTCTGGCCGGTTGTGCCGACCAGCCGACACGCGACAGCTACGTTGTTTTTTTCGACCGTGATTCCGTTTCACTGAGCCCCGTTGCTCAGGCTGTTGTCACAAAAGCGGCTACGGCAGCACGCAATGAGCACGCTCAGAGCATCCGCGTTTCCGGTTCTGCTGGCATGAACGGTGATCCGGCCGTTCTTAAGGAACTTGCTGACAGCCGCGCACAAGCCGTTGCAACACAGCTTGCCAATGACGGCGTGAATGGTGCGAAAATTGAGATCAAGCCAGAGCCAGAGACAACCATCGACGCCTCCCACGTTGCGCTGCGTCGCGTGTCCATCACGATCACACCGGGTCTTTGAGCCGGAGCCCGGAGTGACGGAGGGACAAAACCACCCTGCGGCCAGACCGGGCCAATCTCCCGAACAGGTTCTTGCAGACGTGTTCGGGTTTCCAGGATTTCGCGGCCTCCAAGGAGAGGCCGTTGAAACTGTCATGCGGGGCGAAGACGTTCTCGTCCTCATGCCCACCGGTGGAGGAAAGAGCCTCTGCTATCAGGTTCCCGCATTATGTCGGGACGGCATGGGTCTCGTTATTTCTCCCCTGATTGCCCTGATGGACGATCAGGTAGCCGGCCTGAGGCAGCTCGGAATCCGTGCCGCAGCTCTTCATTCCGAGCTGGACGCCGAAGAGCGTGACATCCTGCATCAGGATCTTCGCAATAATCAGATCGACATTCTGTACATTTCGCCGGAACGACTTTTACAGCCCGCGACCAGCAACTTTCTCTCCAAGCGCCGTATTTCCCTGATCGCGATTGATGAGGCTCACTGCGTTTCTGCATGGGGACACGAATTCCGACCGGAATATCGGGCCCTCGCATCGCTTCCTGAACTCTTCCCGAACGTTCCCCGTATTGCCCTAACGGCAACCGCTGACCCGCGCACACGCGACGATATCCTGAATGTTCTCGGGATGCCCGATGCACGCGTCCTGATGGCGAGCTTTCACAGGCCTAATCTTTTCATGGAAGCCCGCCCAAAGGGAGGCGAAAGCAAGCAGCTGACCGAGGCACTGGAAAGCCATCGGAGCGGTGCTGCCATCGTCTACTGTGGAAGCCGTAACAAGACCGAACGTGTAGCAACAATGCTGCGGGGCAAAGGCCTGACTGCGCTTCCATTTCACGCAGGCCTGTCTCCCATTGAAAAACGCGCAACGCTCATGCGGTTCCGCTCCGGCGAGGACATGGTCATTGTTGCCACAGTAGCGTTTGGAATGGGCATTGATCGCCCGGACGTCCGCTGTGTAGTGCATCTGGACATGCCATCCTCACCGGAAGCCTATTACCAGCAGATTGGACGGGCAGGGCGTGATGGTGAGAAGTCTGACACGCTCCTGCTTTATGGCGGTGAGGATATGGCTCGCGCGCGACACTGGCTGGAGCAGTCAAGCGCGCCTGACAACGAAAAGCGCGTCATGCAGTCCCGTCTGGAAAGCATGATTGCCCTCACGGAAACCACAGGCTGCCGCACACAAGCTCTTCTCGCCTGCTTTGGAGAAAATCTGTCCTCTCCCTGTGGCCATTGCGACAACTGCATCAATCCCGTGTCCACATTCGATGGCACTGAAGCCGCACAGAAAGTTTTGTCAGCCATTTATCGCACAGGACAACGCCTCGGCGCCGTCCAGCTCACCAACGTCTTACGCGGCAAAACCAACGAAACCATCGAACGTCACGCCTATCAGCACCTTTCAGTGTTCGGGATCGGGAAGGATCAGACCGAGAACTGGTGGCGTGCCGTGGTCAGACAGCTCATCGCGCGCGGGGCAATCCGGACGCATGGCGAACATGGAAGCCTTGCGCTTCAGAGCGAGATTGCGCGGCCAATCCTTCGTGGGGAAGAAAGGGTCTCTTTGCGACTGGACGCCAAGCAGAGCCTTATTGCGCGGTCTCCGACCACCAATCCGGAAAACGACAATCTTTCCGCAGAAGAAAAATCCGTTTTCGATGCGCTGCGGCAATGGCGCCTTTCAGAAGCGCGGGAGCAGGAAATTCCCCCTTACGTCATTTTCCACGATTCGGTTCTTCGGGACATCGCAAGAGAACACCCCGTCAGCCATCAGGAACTCGGCAGTATCAAAGGGGTCGGGGCCTCGAAACTCGACCGGTACGGCGAATCGGTTTTGGCCGTTATCAAGGAGATCTCAGCCACCATCATGGCCTGAGATCCCCAAATCAGTTTATTTGGCCGCTTCGACCGTAAAACCGATCGTTATGCTGTCACCGTCGAGGAACTCGAAGGTAAACGGTACTTTCTGTCCGATCTGAAGACCCTGCTGCACACCACCGCACAGCAGGTGATAACCGGAAACCGGAAATATCATGTCTGAATTATGGGGCAGGGCCAAATGCGAAAACAGATCGTTCGTCGCCTGCGTCTGCTCCTGGTTCGTGTGATGCGCCGTGATGGTGGAGCAGGCCGGTGACGTGATGCCCTTCAACAGATGATCACTGTCATCGTCATTGCGAATCGTAAAATACGCATTGGCCCGTGTGTCATCATGCTTCGACGGGGCAAGTGTTCCATCCAGAACGACAATTTTTTGGCGATTATGCTGTGCAACTGGCAGAGCGCCAGTGTCCTGCGCAAAAGCAGGAACAGCAGAGAGCGATAACAAGACAGCAAAAGCCGCAGATACCCGTTTCAACGATAGTCTCCCGGTAACGGACAGGCCCATTTGGGCCAGAACGGATGATCCGGTAAACTGCTCCTATTTTCCTGGCCCCGACAAGGCCCGAACGATCAGGACTGTTCATGCGTTGCCCTTTCTGCGGACACGACGACACTCAGGTAAAGGACAGCCGGTCCAGTGAAGACGGGACCGCGATCCGACGTCGGCGCGTCTGCTCGGTCTGCACACAGCGCTTCACAACCGTAGAGCGCGTTCAGCTTCGCGAGTTGAACGTTATCAAGGCAGATGGCCGGCGCGTGCCCTTCGATCGGGACAAGCTCAGTCGTTCGATCCGCGTCGCTTTGCGCAAACGCCCCGTTGAAGAAGAGCGGCAGGAACGCCTGGTCAATGGGCTTGTCCGGCAGCTTGAGGCGTCCGGAGAGCAGGATATTTCTTCACATCGTATCGGCGAACTTGCGATGGACGCATTGCGCGAGGTGGACGGTGTGGCTTATGTCCGCTTCGCCAGCGTTTATCGCGACTTCCGCGAGGTCGAGGCTTTCTCGAAGATCCTCGCCGACATGAACCCCATAACCGGGGACGCAGACGCGTCCTCCGGAAAAAACGACTCCCAGGAGACACCATGACCGCATCAGACGCGCCCAACAGCCGACCAACGCGCCGCAGCCGGACAATTGCCCGTGTTGCAGCCGTTCAGGCTCTGTTCCAGTGCGAACAGTCCGGCGACAATGCGGAGACCGTTCTCGGCCAGTTTCTCCGTCACCGCCGCGTCAGCCCGACAGCATCCTTCGAAGACGGCCACATTCCTGATGCCGACCTGACTCTGATGCAGGAAATTGTTCGTGGCGTAACGCTCGATCAGGACAAGATCGACCACACGTTAAGCGATCTGCTTCCCGAGCAGTGGCCAATGACGCGTCTCGATCCCGTTCTTCGCGGACTGCTCCGGGCAGCAACATTCGAAATCGCTGACACCGATACGCCCGACCGCATCGTGATCAATGAATATATGGACGTTGCGCACGGCTTTTTCTTCGGGGATGAGCCAAAGATGGTGAACGGCATTCTTGATGCCGTCAGCCGGCGCAACGAAAGCAACACCTGAAGCATGTCGGGCGAATTCAGTTTCATCGCCCGACATTTCCGGCAGCTCGCTGGCCCGGAAAGTCTCGACCTTCGAGACGACTGCGCGCTGATCTCTTGCCCCTCGGGGCAGGAGATGGCCATTTCTACCGACACGATGGTCGAGAACGTCCATTTTCTGACGGATGATCCCCCTGAAACAGTGGGGCGCAAGCTTCTCCGCTGCAATCTCTCAGATCTCGCCGCCATGGGCGCAGAGCCCTATGCCTACACCCTGAACGTCACCATCCCACACGCATCTTGCTACGATGACGTGTGGTTCAGTGCGTTTGCTGCGGGCCTGGCGGAGGATCAGAAGCTCTATGGCGTAACGCTACTCGGGGGAGACACGACCTCGACGGCGGGTCCACTTGTTCTGTCAGCAACAGTTTTTGGACGACTGAAAAAAGGCACTGCTCTTCGCCGGAGCGGAGCCAAAGCTGGTGACAGCCTGTGGGTTACCGGAACAATCGGTGATGCCGCGCTTGGCCTGTTAGCTCTCCAAGGAAAAATTTCTGATCCAACAGGTTTCCTGTCAGAGCGTTACCGTTTGCCCCGCCCACGAACGGGTTTGAACCTGAGTGGGCTTGTGCATGCGGCTATGGATATTTCTGATGGCCTGATACAGGACTCCGGTCATATCGCGGCAGAATCCGGTGTGGCCATAGATATTTTGGCAGACACAGTTCCGGCCTCCTCGGCTGCCAACGCACTCGGGTCACAATGGCTCGAACAACGTCTCACAGGCGGCGATGATTACGAGCTTCTTTTAACCTGTGCCCCTGAAAACGAGAGCATGTTGGTTCAGGCGTGCTCTCAAAGAAACGTGCCCGTCACTTGTATCGGGGCCATCCGCTCAGGAGCGGGAGTTCACGTTCTAAATGCTGAGGGACAGGTTATGGAAATACAAAAAAAAGGGTGGCAGCACTTCTAAAGCTGGCACCCCTTTCAGAGCTCAATCCTGGACTGAGCGTTCGTACAGGCGATAACGCTTGTAAGGGTGCGGAACTACAGCTTCCGCCAAATTCTTCATTCTCGTGTCAGATTCCTGAATCCACCCAAGTTCTACCCAGGAGTAGGGTAGCGAGCGCCCGCGACGCAGCAGTTCCGAAATTGCCAGAGAGGGCAGGAGAGAGCCCAGCATCGTGCCCTGAAGCTTGCGCGTAACGCCCAACAGAATGACACGCGCAGAATGGAAGCGATGCAGTCCCAGACGGGCAGCGAGCTTGATCCAACCAAGCGGGGTGGGATCACCACCGAGATCGCCTGCAATATCGTAGAGATTGGGAACAACCAGAGCCATGGCCACCGGCTCACCGTCCTGATCAATCTGAACATAATGCTCAGGTCTCAGCAGCGGCTTGAGCTGATTGATCATCGCCTTCATTTCGTAGTCCTGCAAAGGCACGAAATTATACTTTCCACTCCAGGCATCGTTGTAGAGCGTCCGCAGGACTTCACCTTGCGCTGCGATCTGCTTCTTGGAAAGACGCGTCACGGAAATGGATCCGAGACGACCTTCTCCGATTTTCAGATCACCCGGAACGCGAAAATTGGCCCTGTTTTCTTCAGTCAGATCGAAACGGTAGCTCAGAAGATCTTCGCTTCGTTCGTAGCCAGCGCCTTCGACCAACTGCCCCAGCAGTTTGGGGTGCCAGGGCATCGCAATCATGAGTGGCTGATCCTGCCCCTCGATCATGAGCCCGGATTCACCATTCCCGCTCAGCGTAACCGGACCACGCACGCGATCCATGCCCTGAAGGCGAAGCCAGTGACGGGCCGCACTCAGGAGGGCTGCAACAACAGACGCCTCCGGCACAGCATCCAGTGCGCCAAAAGACCCTGTTTTCTCACCCCAGAATTCAATCGCACGATGATCAACAATCGCAGCAATACGCCCGACAGGGGTGTCACCACGCCAAGCCAGAAAATAGCGAATGCTGGCATGACGGAAAATGGCAGCTTTCTTGGGGTTCAGAAGGTCATTCTGTTCCATGTCCAGTGGTGGAACAAACCCGGGCATTCCAGCGTAAATACGGCGGGGCAGGGTAATAAAGAGCTTCAAATGTGCCCGCGTCGTAACCGGACGGACTACTAGATCATCTTGCGGAGCGGGCGATGTCATAGGGTCGGGCCTTGCACCTCTGGTTGAAAAATTTTTCAGAGCTAATGGAGTAATATGCCTTAACAGCACAGGGTCGCATTTTTTCGCACCGGAAGGCTATACCCTCCCATTACCAATCCGACCATGACTTTCAACGTGGATATCTCTCGCATGGCAACCTTTCCGCTTTCCAGACGCGGCCCTCAGTCACGAATTCTGATCACCGGAGCCTCGAGCGGCATCGGTGAGGCACTCGCACTTCACTATGCGCGGGCAGGAACACATCTTGTTCTATGGGGCCGCAACCAAGAGCGACTGGATAAGGTCGCAGCGCAGGCCCAACGCCACGGCGCCACGACAGAAACTCTCGCTCTTGATCTGTGTGACACAGACGCGGCCCTGGCTGCCTTACGAAAAGCCGACGACGTCAGCCCGATCGATATTCTCGTTCTCGGTGCAGGGCTGGGAGACATCCGCCCGGAAAATGAACTCACGGAACTCCCGGAGCAGGTGAAAACCATTTCGCTCGTCAACTTCACGACGCCCGTGACCCTGGCCACCGAAATGGCACGGCGCATGGCTCCACGGGGTGGCGGAAATATCGCTCTCATCGGTTCTGTTGCTGCATTCCATGATCTTCCCGTCGCGACGGCCTATAGCGGCTCAAAAGCTGGCCTTGCCCGTTTCAGCACAGCGCTTCATGCCGCCATGACACCGCACAATGTTCATGTGACGCTTGTCTCTCCGGGATATGTCGACACCCCTATGAGCCAGCGATTGGAAGGGGCTCGGCCGCTATTGGTGTCCTCTACCAAAGCAGCGCGCCTCATCGCACGCGCCATCGGGCAGGGACGGGCGCATCTTCTCTTTCCATGGCCTTTCGCTCTGGCCCGACTTCTGGAAATGCTGGTGCCGCGGCCAATCGTTCATCGCCTGCTGCGTTCCGCCGAAGTGCGACAACGTGCTGCAAATTAAGAAAAGCCGCCTCTCACTAACTTGACGGCATGCTGCCGGTAGGCGACTGCTTCCACATTCAACAGATGCCAGACAGGCCAGAGGATAGTTGTCATGAGGGAAATCGTTGCGGTCGATATCGGCGGCACCCATGCCCGTTTTGCAATCGCAAGCATCGAAAACGGAACCGTCGCTGAACTGGGTGAAGCCGTCACCCTGAAATGCGCGGAACACGCAAGCCTGGCTCTGGCCTGGGAAGCTTTTGGCAGGACCTTGGATCGCCCTTTACCAAGGGAAGCCGGGATTGCCGTAGCCTGTCCGGTTACAGGTGAAATCCTGAAGATGACCAATAATCCCTGGGTCATCCATCCGACGCAGCTTGCCAGCCGTCTGCATCTCGACAACTTCGTTCTGGTCAACGATTTCGGTGCCGTGGCTCATGCGGTCGCCCAGGTTGATTCATCATATATGAGACATCTGTGCGGCCCGGACGTGGATCTTCCATCGCAGGGAACCATCACGATTGTCGGTCCAGGCACAGGTCTGGGGGCAGCCTGCCTGCTACGCCGTGGAGAAAAATACTTTGTCATGGAGACCGAGGGCGGCCACCTCGACTACCCACCACTCGACGAAGTTGAAGACAACATCCTCAAGGCGCTCCGCCAGCGTTTCCGGCGCGTTTCAGCAGAACGCATCGTGTCTGGCCCCGGCCTGACCAACCTTTACGAAGTCATTGCCGAACAGCAGGGCCTACCCATCACACTACGCGATAACAGAACACTCTGGCAGAACGCCATGGAAGGTTCCGACACGATCGCAGCCGCAGCTCTGGAGCGCTTCTGTCTGAGCCTTGGTGCCGTTTCTGGTGATCTTGCCCTAGCACACGGCGCCCATGCCGTTGTGATTGCCGGCGGCCTTGGACTGCGGCTGGCGAATATTCTCGGTCAATCCGGCTTTGCCGAACGTTTCGTCGCAAAAGGGCGCTTTGAGACCATGATGAGCGAAATGCCTGTCAAAATCATCACGCATCCCCAGCCTGGTCTCTTTGGGGCAGCCGCAGCCTATGCAGAGGCTCACTCCTGACAGACTGAGCAAGACGGCTGGCTAACGTGACGCAATACGCACGGCCAGCCGATCAAAAAAGCCAATACTTTATTTGAAAATGGTAAAATCGAATTCCTGATTTTTAGAACATCAGGAAAAAACGGCTATTTTCTGCGGGGGAGTAGTCTCTCTGGAGGTCCGGGCGGGAATCGAACCCACATTCGCGGATTTGCAGTCCGCTACATCACCATTCTGCCACCGGACCTCGGAGGAGACAGGGGCTATATCGTCTTTCAGGACATTTTGGTCAAGAGAGATATTTCAGCCTCGATGAGGATTTTTCTTCTGAGAGGGATCAGGCTATTAAGGGCTGATTCACGAAACGCTGCGATACAGTGTTCAGATGGCAGGATATCTCATGACTTCAGGATGCAACGGCACAAAGGCTCTATCTGGTCCCTTGGGACTGGGTCTTCTGAGCTTTCTCCTGAGCGGAACAGCCCTGGCTCAGAAGTATGACGGGAGCGGGTCCCCAACCTTCGTCCCACATACTTTGCAGGAAGCTCTTTCCACTGCCTATCTGACAAACCCCACACTCCGAGAGGAGCGTGCCCGCCTGCGTGCAACAGATGAGCAGGTTCCGACCGCAATGGCGGGCTGGCACCCGACCATCCAGACAACAATGAACCTGACCTACTACGACGGTCAGACCAACTATGCAGCTGGCAGCGGTAATCTGGGGACGAACCAGCGCTATCAGACGCCTGGATACAGCGGCGGTGTAAATATTACCCAGCCTTTGTATGAAGGCGGCAAAACTGTCGCAGGCATTCACGCAGCGACAAATCAGGTGATGGCTGAACGCGCCAAACTGATCTCGACAGAACAGACAGTCTTCACAAATGTCGTCAATGCCTATGTAGGCGTCGTTCAGGACGAGCAGCTTCTGCAGCTCGCCATCAATAACGAGCGCGTTCTCCAGCAGCAGGTTCAGGCCACGCAGGAACGCTTCCACGTTGGTGAAATTACCAGAACTGACGTCGCCCAGGCGCAGGCAGCTCTTGCAAGCGCAACAGCGCAGCGGCAGCAGGCGGAAGGAACTCTTCAGGGAGCACAGGCAACCTATATGCAGGTCGTGGGGATTGCTGCACCTCCAAACATTGAAGCGCCCCAGCCACTCAAGCTGCCCGTTCAAAGTGAGCGCGAAGTCGTTGCCCTTGCAGTTCAGAACAATCCGGACGTTGTGAACGCGCTCTTCACTGAAGCGCAGCAAAAAGACAATGTGTCTGTGCAGATCTCGGCGATTATGCCCAAGGTTTCCGCTGAGCTTGCTTTTCAGCACTCCATAAATCAGGGTTACAGCCGCTCGCTGACAGATAATAAATATGGAATGCTGGCCTTCCAGATTCCGATCTATCAGGGCGGTTCTGAATATTCTGCCATCCGCGGTGCACGCCAGCAGGCACAGGCCGCCCATCGTGAAGTGGATGTGCAGCGCCGTACGGCCCTTCAGAAAGGAGCGGCGAGCTGGCAGCAGATGGTTGCTTTCAAGCAATCCATCAACAGTGATCGCGTGGCCATTTCCGCCAACGTAATTGCGTTAGATGGTGTGGAACGTCAGGCTCTGGTCGGGACCAGCACAACACTGGCCGTTCTCCAGCAGCAGCAGACGCTCCTGCAGGCCCAGCAGACACTGGTTCAGCACCTGTCTAACCTGGTCATCTCCTCGTATGCGGTCGCAGCGTCGATCGGAAGACTGACGGCATCTGACCTCAAGTTGGGGGTCCCGCTCTACGATGAAAAAGCCTACTACAATGCGGTCAAGAACAGATTGTGGGGCACCAGCGACTACGCGATCAATCAGCCTGGACGCTAATGCTTTTCCTGTAATGCTCAAGATGCCCCATACGTCATGACCTCTCCATCTCCGGAGCCGCAGCATGGCTCCGCTGACGATACAATCGACACCGTCCTTAGCTCGATCCGCCGGATCCTGAAGGACGACAAGACTTTGAACAAAACAGTGGAGAGCACACTCGTGACGTCAGCTATCGAAAATGACGAACTGACCCTTGAACCATCCATGATGGTGTCGCCTGCAAAGACAGAGCACGGCAACTCCGCGCCGCAGGATGATCTCATGGGCGCACAAACCATTGCAGCTGCAGAGCACTCGCTCAATGACCTGCAGACCGCATTCAGCAGTAACGGAAAATCAATCCCGTCCGATACCGTCGTGAGCGGAAGCAGCGGCATGACGATTGAAGACATGGTTCGCACTGAAGTGCGCTCCATGGTACGGACGTGGCTCGATGCTCATCTGCCTTCGCTTGTAGAAATTCTGGTGCGCGCCGAGATTGCGCGCCTGCGCCCGAATAACTGATTGCCTTCTTTTACCAACATTTGCCGCTGAACTTTCTGGATTATCATGCTCGAAAAAAGTTTTGTTCCCGCTGATCATGAAACGTCTCTCTACGAAAGCTGGGAGAACAACGGGGCCTTCCGTGCCGACCCGAGTGCACCGGGAACGCCATTTTCGATCATGTTTCCCCCACCAAATGTCACGGGGACACTGCATCTCGGCCATGCCCTGACATTTACGCTGCAGGACATTCTGATCCGCTGGAAGCGTCAGGAGGGCTGCAATGTCCTGTGGCAGCCAGGAACTGACCATGCTGGCATCGCCACGCAGATGGTTGTCGAACGCTCGCTGGATAAAGAAGGCGTCAGCAGAACCGCTTTAGGTCGCGAAGGCTTTCTTGAGCGGGTGTGGGAGTGGAAAGAGCAGTCCGGCGGTGAGATCGTCCAGCAGCTTCGCAAACTTGGTGCTTCGGCAGACTGGGACCGCGAACGCTTCACCATGGACGAGGGGCTTTCACGCGCTGTCCGCAAGGTCTTTGTACAGTTACACGAGGAAGGGATCATTTATCGTGATCGCCGCCTGGTAAACTGGGATCCGAACTTCCGTTCCGCGATTTCCGACCTTGAGGTTGAGAACCGCGAAACCAAGGGATCCATGTGGTACATCCGTTATCCGCTCGAGGACGGACGGACGATAACGGTTGCAACCACGCGCCCTGAAACAATGCTGGCAGACGTTGCCGTTGCAGTTCACCCTGAAGATGAACGCTACGCCGACATGGTGGGCAAGTTCGTTACGCTCCCGTTAACGGGTCGCCGTATTCCTGTTGTGGCAGACCTCTATTCCGACCCTGAAAAGGGAACCGGCGCTGTAAAAATTACGCCTGCTCACGACTTCAATGACTTTGAAGTGGGCAAAAGACACAATCTGTCTGCGCCCACGATGCTGGATGAGACAGCCGATATCTGGCTCGACGAAATCCATGCCGAGTTGGCTGATGTCGACGGCCTGTCGTCAGTAGCGTTTGTGGAATCGCTTGCGGGTCTGAGCAGGGAAGAGGGACGCAAGCGCATCGTCGCCGAACTCGAACGTCTTGAGTGGCTTGAAAAAATCGAACCACATAAGCTTCAGGTCCCTTATGCCGAGCGCGGTGGCGCGGTTGTCGAACCGCGCCTGACCCTGCAGTGGTATTGCGATGCAAAAAAGCTTTCAGGCCCAGCAGTAGAGGCCGTGGAAAGTGGTAAAATCGTTTTTGAACCCAGACAGTGGCAGAATACGTTCTTCGCCTGGATGCGAGACATTCAGCCATGGTGCATCAGCCGCCAGCTCTGGTGGGGGCATCGTATTCCGGCCTGGTATGGTCCGGATGGCAGTGTTTATGTCGCTAATACAGAAGCTGAGGCCCAGGCCCAGGCCGGTGATGGCGTTCCACTGACGCAGGACGAAGATGTTCTCGACACGTGGTTCAGTTCCGGCCTCTGGCCCTTCACAACTCTCGGCTGGCCGGACAAAACGCCCGAGCTTGCTCACTATTACCCGACGAGCGTCCTCGTCACGGGCTTTGATATTATCTTCTTCTGGGTCGCCCGGATGATGATGATGGGCCTGCATTTCATGGACGACGTACCCTTCCGAACGGTCCTGATTCACGGCCTTGTCAGGGACGAAAAAGGGCAAAAAATGTCCAAGTCCAAGGGGAATGGGCTGGACCCTCTGGACCTGATTGCAGAGTTTGGTGCTGATGCAACGCGTCTGGCAATCTGTGCGGGTACAGGCCCAGGCCGCGACATCAAGCTCGGTCGCAAGCGCGTTGAAGAGCATCGTGCATTCGTCACGAAACTCTGGAACGCGTCCCGTTTCCTTGAAATGAATGGCGCGCGGCCCGTAGAGGGCTTCGATCCGGCGAACGTCCAAAGCAGTCTGGGGCGCTGGATCCTCTCAGAAGCAAACACCGCCATTGCGGATGCACAGCAGGCACTTTCGAACTATCGGTTCGATGAGTACGCTAACTGCTGCTATCGTTTCGTGTGGAGTTGTTTCTGTGACTGGTTCGTAGAGTTTTCCAAACCCGTCTTCGCGGCGGAAAATGACGAGACCATCGAACTTCGCGCGGTCAGTGCCCATGTTTTAGGACTGATTCTGCGCCTCATGCAGCCTGTGACACCATTTGTAACAGCTACACTTTGGAAAGAACTGGGTTATTCCGGTGACTTCACAGCAATTCTCTGGCCGGAAAAAATGCCGGTACAGAACGCAGAAGAAGCCCGTGCAGAACTGGATTGGGTCGTACGTCTGATCAGCGAACTTCGTACGCTTCGCTCTGAGATGAATATCCCCCCAGCGCAGAAAGCACCGCTGATTTTCCGCGATGTTTCGCCAGAAAACCTCACTCGTGCAAAAACATGGGCTGAAGCTATTGGCCGCATGGCACGCGTCTCGGACGTTGATGTTTTCCAAGGCGAAATTCCCAAAAACGCCGCTCAGATCGTTCTTGATGAAGCGACGGTCTTTATCCCGCTGGAGGGCCTGATTGATCTCGATGCAGAACGGGGACGTCTTGCAAAAGAGATCAGCAAGAACGACAGTGAGATCATCAAGGTCCGTCGCAAACTGGACAACGCTGATTTTGTTGCACGTGCAAAGCCGGAAGTGGTTGAAGAAAACCGTCAGCGCCTTGAAACCTTCGAGCATGATCTCGAACGCCTCAAGGCTGCACTTGCGCGGCTTGGCTAAGCCTCCCAAGCTTTTCCTGATTGCCTTGGCAATGATGCTTTCACAGACATCAGTTGCCAGGGCCACAGAACTTCCTGTCGGACCCAGCTCCCAGAAAGCCATTCTGTATGGTCGGTCGCTGGATATTGACGCGTTCCGACCCTCTGGCTGTCGTTTACGGGCTATCCTGTTTGTATTGGCGGCAAAAGACCGTGATAACGAGGCATACCGTGATCAAAGCATCCCGCTTGCACGCGCTGTTTGCGGGGTGGTCTTTTCACCGTCGTTTCCTCTGAAGCAGTTTCCAACCTGGCAATATCAGCGCGGCGGTTTTCCTGTACGGCAGGACGAAATCCCGGCTGCGACACTGATTAAGCCCATGGAACAGTGGGCATGGGAGGAAACCCAGCAGCCGGATCTTCCTATTATTCTGATTGGCCACTCAGCTGGCGCGCAGTTTCTGGACCGCGTGGCGGCATATGCTCCGGCAAATGAGGTCGAAATTATCCTCATGAACCCGGCAACATACGTGGAGCCAGAGACTGACAGTCCAGTCCCTTATGGGTTCAATGGTTGGCCGGAGAATACCCAGCAGCAATCCATCAAGCGTTATTTGGCTGAACATCTCACCATCCTGCTTGGTTCGGACGATGTGGAAACTACTCTCGAGGCAGGCCGCATTGCCCAAGCCATGGGACAGGGCCGCAATCGCCTGGAGAGAGGGCAGTGGGCCTATGCCCAAGCCAGAGAAGAAGCCTACAGGCTTGATGTCCCTTTTAACTGGGACATCGATATCGTGCCCAACACGGGGCATGACGGGCCAAAAATGCTGGCCTCTCCCGAGTTGAGAGAGGCCGTAGAGCGCGTGATCAGCCGCGTGTCTTCACAATAATCTGAGACAGATCACGAACAGCACCGTTGGCAGCGCTTGTTGTCATCGCCGCATATGCCTGCAGAGCGCGGGATACGACACGCGTACGGTTCGGCTTCCAGGCATTTTCGCCACGGCCATTCATGGCTTCACGACGGTTCGAGATTTCCGCATCTGAAATATCAAGACGCATCGTCCGGTTTGGAATGTCGATCACGATGCGATCACCATCTTCTACCAAGCCGATCACACCGCCTTCAGCAGCCTCCGGCGAGACATGCCCAATGGAGAGGCCTGAGCTACCACCCGAGAAACGGCCATCCGTCACCAGAGCGCAGACTTCAGCCAACCCTTTGGATTTCAGATAGCTGGTCGGGTACAGCATTTCCTGCATCCCTGGACCACCGCGCGGCCCCTCGTAG
Source organism: Gluconobacter sp. GP1 (assembly GCF_032913585.1). Lineage (NCBI taxonomy): Bacteria > Pseudomonadati > Pseudomonadota > Alphaproteobacteria > Acetobacterales > Acetobacteraceae > Gluconobacter > Gluconobacter sp. GP1. The sequence continues at coordinate 281,793 of NZ_JASGXC010000001.1, read as the reverse complement.
CGGATAACAACGACATCGCCAGCAACGATCTTGTTCCCAAGAACAGCGGCAACAGCATCGTCCTGACTTTCAAACACGCGAGCCGTACCCGTAAAGGTAAGAATGTCTTTGGCCACGCTGGCGGTTTTCACAATCGCACCGTCTTCCGCGAGGTTGCCGTACAGAACGGCCAGCCCACCATCCTGCGAGAAGGCATGAGCACGGCTTCGCAGGACGCCATTCTCACGATCCGTATCCAGTTCATGGTACTGGCTGGACTGTGAAAAGGCATGCACGGTGCGCACTCCACCAGGAGCGGCCTTGAACATTTTAACCGCTTCTTCGCCGCCATTCATGATGTCCCACTTCTGAAGGGCATCAGCCAATGTGGGAGCATGAACTGTTGGAAGAGATGTTTGCAGCAGACCTGCGCGATCGAGTTCGCCCAGAATGGCTGGAACACCACCTGCACGATGCACGTCTTCCATGTGAACGTCTGCTTTGGCAGGCGCGACTTTGCAAAGATGGGGCACCTTGCGGGACAGACGGTCAATGTCTGCCATGTGGAAATCCACTTCACCTTCGCGGGCAGCAGCCAGCAGATGCAGTACGGTGTTCGTTGATCCACCCATGGCAATATCCAGCGCCATGGCATTTTCAAACGCACTCCGGGTTGCGATGCTCCGCGGCAGCACGGAAGCATCGTCCTGCTCATACCAGCGACGTGCGAGCTCAACTGACAGACGACCAGCCCTCAGGAACAGATCGCGACGATCAGCGTGGGTTGCCAGCAAAGACCCATTACCAGGCAGCGCAAGACCCAGCGCTTCCACAAGGCAGTTCATGGAATTGGCCGTAAACATGCCGGAGCATGAGCCACAGGTCGGGCAGGCTGAGCGCTCGATCTGTTCAGATTCACTGTCCGTCACGTTCGGGTTCGCCGCAGCAACCATCGAATCTACAAGGTCCAGCTTACGCTCAACACCTGGGCCATTGAGCTTGCCCGCTTCCATGGGGCCACCGGACACGAACACAACAGGAATGTTCAGTCGCAGGGAGGCCATCAGCATGCCCGGCGTGATCTTGTCACAGTTGCTGATGCAGACGATGGCATCCGCACAGTGCGCGTTCACCATATACTCGACGGAGTCAGCAATCAGCTCTCGTGAGGGCAGGGAATACAGCATTCCGCCGTGTCCCATGGCGATGCCATCATCCACAGCGATCGTGTTGAATTCTTTGGCGACACCACCGGCTTCCTCAATGGCGGAAGCTACGAGAGAGCCCATGTCTTTCAGATGCACATGCCCAGGAACAAACTGGGTAAACGAGTTGGCAATCGCGATAATAGGCTTTCCGAAGTCACCGTCCTTCATCCCCGTTGCGCGCCAGAGCGCACGCGCGCCAGCCATGTTGCGGCCATGGGTCGTAGTGCGGGAACGATAGGCAGGCATCAGAACAGAACTTTCATAACAGAAGGAGCCATGCTCCATAGCGAATCAAACAAAAAAAGACCAGCGCAGGAAAGATATGAAAAGCATTCTCTCCCGCTCTTGCTAGATGGGAACACACAAGGCCAAAATCCATCCAAAGATCAGGAGCCTTTTGTGAAACGTTATCTTCTCAGCCTTGGAACGGCTCTTTCCATTGCCTGTATCCCTGCCGCACTGGCTGCCCCGGCATCTGCTGGACCCGCCGTAACGCCAGACATGATCCAGACCGGAAACGACATTCCAGCTCATGCCGCCCTGCCAACTGATCAGCAGGACTACATCAAGCGTGACATCATGATTCCCATGCGGGACGGAGTGAAGCTCCATACCGTGATTGTCATTCCCAAGGGAGCAAAAAACGCACCAATCCTGCTCACGCGCACACCATATCATGCCAGTGAGCGCCTGAACCGAATTCCCAACGCGCCAACCATGCGTGAAATTTGCCCTCAGGGCGATGGGGTCTTCGTCGAGGAAGGATATATCCGCGTTTTCCAGGATATTCGTGGAAAGTACGGGTCTCAGGGCGACTACATCATGACCCGTCCGCCGATCGGGCCCCTCAATCCCACCAAGACAGACGATACCACCGATGCGTGGGATACGATCGACTGGCTCGTGAAAAACCTTCCGGAAAGCAACGGTCGCGTTGGCATGACTGGCTCTTCGTATGAAGGCTGGACCGTTGTGATGGCGTTGCTGGACCCGCATCCAGCCCTCAAAGTGGCCGCTCCGGAAAGCCCGATGGTGGATGGCTGGATGGGTGACGACTGGTTCCATTACGGCGCGTTCCGTCAGCCTGGCCTCGACTATTTTACCATGCAAATGAGCGAAGCCGGCGAGGGGCCGACAATTCCTCGCGCAGATGCCGACGATTACACCAATTTCCTGCAGGCTGGCTCAACGGGGGCATTTGCAACCAAAGCAGGGCTGAACCAGTATCCGTGGTGGAACCGCCTGAAAGCACACCCATCCTACGATGCGTTTTGGCAGGAACAGGCGCTTGACCAGATCCTTGTCCGTAAGCCTCTAAAGGTCCCGACAATCTGGGAACAGGGCCTGTGGGATCAGGAAGACATGTGGGGCGCGATCCATTCCTGGATGAACCTCAAGGCTCACCACACACAGGTCCCGAATGTTCTCGTCATGGGGCCATGGCGCCATAGTGGCGTTAATTATGACGGATCGACGCTGGGTCCACTGCACTTTGAAGGTGACACGGCCCTTTGGTACCGCTCCAACGTCATGCGCCCATTCTTCGATCATTATCTGAAGGATGGCGCTGACCCGCATCTTGATGAAGCGATTATCTACAACACGGGCGAAAACCACTGGGATCATTTCCGCAACTGGCTCGCAGAGTGTGACACGACCTGCATGATGCGTGGAGAGCGTCTGTATCTTCAGCCTGACCACGGCCTGTCATTCAAGCGGACGCTCCCCGGCACGGATGCTTATATCTCTGATCCCGCGCATCCTGTTCCTTTCATGCCGCGCCCATACAACGCAGGGGATGCCCGCTGGAAAGCATGGCTTGTTACGGACCAGCGCTTTGCCGAGAGCCGCCCGGACGTTCTGACTTACGAAACTCCCGTCCTAGACGCGCCCGTCCGCGTGTCAGGCGTCCCAACCGCCGATATTTTTGCTTCCACGACCGGCACGGACGCCGACTGGGTTGTAAAAATCATCGACGTGCAGCCTGGCGTTACGCCGGATCGTCCGGAAATGGGCGGGTATGAGCTTCCAGTTTCGATGGACATCTTCCGTGGGCGCTATCGCAATGACTTCGCGCACCCATCGGCCATACCCGCAGGACAGATTCAGGAATACAAGTTCACGCTGCCGGCGGTGAACCATGTTTTCCAGAAGGGCCATCGGATTCAAATCCAGATCCAGTCCAGCTGGTTCCCGCTCTATGACCGCAATCCACAGAGCTTCGTTCAGAATATCTTCGACGCGAAAGCATCGGACTATCACTCTGCAACCCAGACTATTCATCGCGGTGGTAATGCTGCCAGCGCAATCTGGTTACCAGTGGTGAAATAAGGAAGAGGCCTCCCCATATGGGGAGGCTATCGTCTCAGGAGACTCAGTTTATGAGTGCACACTCTTCCATTCTTCTTGGTGCAGGCTGTTTCTGGTGCGTGGAAGCCGTCTATACCGGCCTGCGCGGCATTATCTCAGCAGACCCGGGCTATGCAGGCGGTCATGTCGATAATCCGTCCTACGAAGCTGTTTGTACCGGGAACACCGGACATGCAGAGGTCGTGAAGGTCGTGTTTGATCCAGCGGAAATTTCTCTGGCAGATGTCCTGCGGGTCTTTTTCACGACCCATGATCCCACTCAGCTCAATCGGCAGGGCAATGACGTCGGGACGCAGTATCGCTCTGTTATTTTCGGAGATGCCGACCAACAGCGTGTTGCCCAAGAAGTAAAGGCCGAGATCACCGAAGAGCAGATCTGGCCCGCACCGATTGTCACGTCCATTGAAGGCCCGGCGCATTTCTGGCGCGCCGAGGAAAAGCACCTCGACTATTTCGCCCGCAATCCGGAAACGGCCTATTGTGCGGCTGTTGTAGCCCCCAAGGTTGCCAAGGCGCGCAAGCTATACCGGGACCGTCTCAAGACACCGGCCTGAAGGGTTTTCTGCTTCTGCTGAGGGGCAGAAGCAGATCCTATTCTTCCGTTTCCAGATGGAAGCGGTCTGATTCTTCATCATAATCAAACAGTTCAGCATACCGTGCCCAGCCGATAGCTGTTGTCAGTGTCTGCTGGGCATAATCGGGAGACATGTTCTCCTCGAGAGCTTTGCGAAAACGATTGGCATCCACCACATGGTTCGGCCGCTCATCCAACGTGCTTCGAATGACGCGAAGGAGCGGCAGATAATGCAGCAGCGCCGTGCGCATAATATCCCGGCGGGCATCGGCGTCTCCCTCGACGAATGATCGCCCATCATCCGTCAGAAGAATGTCTCCATCTTCCAGCTCTGCAAGATCAAGCAGTTGCAGGGACTCTCCCAGCGGCAGAAGATCATCGAGCGTCATCTGCAAACGCTGACCAAGTTCCGGCAGATCAGCGCGTCCTGAGAGTGGCTCTCCACTCAGAACTTCCATAAGGCCAACCAGCACTTCAATCTGAAGGTCTGGCAATACAATGGACAGAGGCGGCAACGCGGCAGCTGACACCCCAACCGTAGTATCGACTTCCGAGACGATCGGCGCACGTCGTGTCATGAGGGTGTAGATCTGATCCACGAAGCTCCGAAAATCAGCGCCCTCCCGATTCCGCGGATGGGGAAACGGAACGGAAATTTCGTGCGTCACCCGTCCTGGGCTGGACGAGAAAATCAGGATCCGGTCACACATCAGCACGGCTTCTTCAATGCCATGCGTCGCGAGTATCATCGCATTGAGCGACGAGAGGCGTTTCTCGGCCCAGAGTTCAATCAGGTCCGTTCTTAGATTTTCCGCACTCAGAACATCGAGGGCAGAAAAGGGCTCATCCAGCATGAGAAGAGAAGGTTGAAGCGCCAGTGCCCGTGCAAATGAGGCACGTTGGCTGAGGGCTTCAGACAACTCCTTGGGATAGGCGTTTTCGTACCCCTCAAGCCCCATGACCTCAATCGCGGCACTGGCACGCGTTTCCCGCTCAGACCGTGACAAACGCTGCGCTTCAAGCCCCAGAAGCACATTCTGTCGAAGAGTCAGCCATGGAAACATCGCGCCCGACTGGAAAACTGTCGCCACCTTTTCCAGTGGGCCAGCTACCGGCTTGCCTTCCCAATAGACCTTTCCCTCTACAGGAGGCGTTTGTCCGGACATAATCCGCAGGAGGGAAGACTTTCCGGAACCAGAGCGACCAAGAAGCCCAAGGATTTCACCAGGACGCACATCGAAACTGACCTGATCAAGCACCACAAGATCAGCATTGCTGTCCTTCTGGTAAATCTGGCGGCAGTCCTGAAGGCTAAGCAGGGAATAGATCATCGGATTGCATATTTCTGTGCGGCGTAAACCGCGAGGGGCTGAAGGACAAGACGATCAAGCAGCATGGAAAGAAGCGTGAGAAGCATAAGAATAACGATCTGTGCGCCAATTTGTCCCTGAAGCATATCGGCCAGCAGCGTCGCACCCAGTCCGCTATCAGAAGGCACGAACGCCTCAGCCACCATCACGGCATCCCAGATCGGAACAGCGGCCAAAAGCAGGCCACCACACAGATCAGGTGCAATGGCTGGTAAGATCAGGCGCTTCCACAGCAGAACGCCTTTAAGCCGCAGTCCGCGCGCAACCTGCCTGAACGGCGCCGGAATAGCCTGAATGGCATCCAGTACCGTCCCACCCGTGAGCCAATGCGCACCAAGGAACAGAAGAACAGCGGTGGGAACGACATCCAGCCCACGGAAGGCAGGATAAAGAAGAACGGCCGGGAAAAGCGAGCCTGCCAGAATAACCATCCTACTGACCCGAAAAATACCGGCTCCAGCATCAAAGAAAAATAGAGCCAGCGGCAACCAGAGCACGATGCAGAGGATAAGAGCCCCGCAAACATGCAGAAGCGTCAAAACACTCTCAAGCACATCATACGGCAAACGTGTCGCCAGATGGCTCTGCGCAACGGCGATACCCAGAAAGATCAGGGAGGCCCCGGGAATAAGCCAGCCAGGCACCGGGAGGGATTTTGGGGAGGAGGGTTGAACATAACGCATCGTCCGGCCGATCCGGCAGTTACCAACCCCGCTAATGAGCGTGTGCAAGCTCACGCTAACACCGTTCAAAAGACCTGTTTCTCTCCAGAACTGAAGCATCCAGGAGTGCGTACGTTTTTTCTGTGGCTGAGGACCATCCAGCCTGTACCGCTGCGCCCATCCGGTCATAGGCCTGATCAGACACTGGTCCATGATCACGATCAGAAGAACCGCGCAGATGCCAGCCTCCAGAAATCCGCTCAGATGATGGGTTTCAAGCGCCACCAGTGCCTGCGCCCCGCACCCTCCGACGTCACGCCGCATCAGAAGGGTCATAAGACCCTCCACACACAGCAGGCGAAACCATAACCCCGGAATGGCCTGCACAGCACGGAACGTCACCAGAGGGATGGCAACCGGAACCTGCAACCGCCAGAAGTGCTGCCAGCCCGTCATACGCAGACCTGTGGCGACTTCTTCAAGCTCGGCTGGAAGCGTGTCCTGGGCATCCAGAAGAGCCGTCAGAACACGCCAGATCATATTGAAGGCCGCTGCCGCTACAATCACGACAAGAGGAGGTAAAAATAGAAGTAAGAGCCCCGTCAGGCCAAGCCCCGGAACAGCGCGTGCAACAGAGAGTGCAGGCACCAGAATACTACGAAACCGTGGAAACTGCCGCGCCGTGCCTGCCAGTACGAGCGACACAACAACGACTGTCGTCAGAGCAAGCCCGGCGTGGAGGACAGTCCAGGCGACTTCCTGCCAGATTGGGAATGCCGGCTTGAGTGGCAAGGGCAGGGCACCCGGAACCCAGACTGCACCCTTCAGCAGGAAAAGACACAGACCCGTCATGGCAAACAGAATTGATAACTCTACGCCACTCATACGCTGTCGCCAGCGATGCATGACGCGAATGGGCATGGCCAGCGGGCTGCCCGTCATGATGACTTTTGTCCTCCCGGTTTCATGATGACCGAGAGTAAGGAAGGTTCTTCCGGAGGCTCAAGTGTTTTCTGCATGTCCCGAAGCGTCTCAGTGGCCTGTGCTGCCAAAACCGCGTGCACCGCGATCTGTTTCATCGAGAGAAGAAACTTCCTGCCACTTCAAACGGGAAACCGGTGCCAAAACCCCCTGAGCAATGCGGGTGCCACGCTCTACCGTGAAGGGCTCACTCCCGGCATTCATGACAATAATGCCAATTTCCCCGCGATAATCTTCATCAATCGTGCCAGGAGAATTCGGGAGTGTAATGCCGTGCTTCAGGGCCAGGCCAGACCGGGGGCGGATCTGAAGTTCGTAGGCAGAGGGCAGGGCAATGCATAGCCCTGTGGGAACAAGTGCACGGCCACCCGGTGCGATAACAATGGGTTCTGCAATCGCAGCAACAAAGTCGAAACCAGCAGCGCCAGAGGTGGCGTAAGCTGGCAGAGGCAGCCCCTTGGAATGAGGAAGGCGTGTAATCCGTACATCAATAAGATCGGTCATCATGGGGCCTTTCTTATCTTGGATTTTCAGGGGATTGAAGAGACGAAGACGTCAGAAATCCGCTGTACCAGTTTCCCGGCAACCTGAGACTTGTCCATTTCAGGCCAGGTTTCGATGCCCGTCTCAGTGATCAGGCTGACCAAATTTCTGTCTGCTCCAAAGACACCGCGACGCACATCATTGGCCACCAGCCAGTCACACCCCTTGCGCTGACGCTTGGCAACAGCATTCTCGAGCACGTCATCAGTCTCAGCGGCGAAGCCAACGATCAGTTTCGGCCGATTTGCCAGTCGACAGAGAGTTGCAAGGATATCCGGGTTTTCCACCAGTTCGAGAACAGGCGGCCCTTCACTGGTCTTCTTGATTTTACCCTGAGCCGCTGCCTTTGCGCGCCAGTCACTGACCGCGGCGGCGCAAACGGCAATTTCGGCAGGAAGCGCGGCTTCACATGCCCCTAACATCTCACGTGCCGTCTGAACCTTTACACAGACGACACCTGCCGGGACGGGCAGAGTAACCGGACCACTGACAAGTGTTACTTTTGCGCCTCGCGCAGCAAGAGCGGCGGCAATCGCATAGCCCTGTTTGCCAGAAGAGTGATTGGAGAGAAACCGGACAGGATCCAGAGGTTCAACTGTTGGCCCCGCAGTAACGAGAGCATGCCTGCCAGCCAAAGAATGATCTGACGCCAGCGCCTCCAGGATTGCGTCCCGAATGACGTCAGGTTGGCTCAGACGCCCCGGACCAAACTCCCCGCACGCCATACTGCCTTCATCGGGGCCTACGACGCGCACGCCACGTTCTTTCAGAAGGGCGAGATTGGCCTGTGTCGCGGGATGCTCCCACATGCGCACATTCATGGCAGGCGCCAGCAGTATAGGGGTCGTGGTGGCTAAAAGGAGCGTTGTGGCCAGATCATCGGCCATCCCATGCGCCATACGGGCCATGAGATTGGCTGTAGCCGGGCAGACCACAACAAGATCTGCGCTGCGTGCCAGAGCGATATGCCCAATCTCGCTCTCCTGCGTGGGAGCAAAGAGCGCATCATGCACCTGCTCCCCGGACAGAGCCTCAAGGCTAAGAGGCGTAATGAATGCTTTTGCCGCGTCCGTCATAACCGGTGTCACGGAGACATTGTCTGCCTTTAGCAGGCGCACAAGTTCCAGCGCCCGATAAGCAGCAATTCCTCCGCCAACAATCAGCAGAACGCGGCGCATCAATTACAGACGCCAACCAGAGTGAATGGCAGCGATACCGCCAGACAGGTTGCGATACTGAACACGCTCCAGACCTGCATTCCGCATCATCTGAGCAAGTGTTTCCTGGTCCGGGAACATACGGATGCTCTCAGCAAGATACTGGTAGCTCTCAGCGTCCTTGGCGATCAACTGTCCCATCTTCGGGAGAACCTTGAAGGACCACGTATCATAGACAGGCGAAAGAGCTGCAATTTCGACACGCGAGAATTCAAGACAGAAGAAGCGTCCACCGGGCTTCAAAACACGACGCGCTTCACGAAGCACTGCATCCTTGTCCGTGCAGTTCCGCAGACCAAAAGCGATGGTCACACGATCAACAGAACAATCGGGCAGGGGAATCGCTTCGGCGTCGACGACGCACACTTCAATCTGGCCAATCAGACCAGCCTTGATTGCGCGATCACGCCCAACGGACAACATCGCCGAGTTAATGTCAGAGAGAATGGCCGGGCCACCGCCTGCACGAAGCCAGCCGAATGTGATGTCACCTGTACCGCCAGCCAGATCCAGCAGCTTCATGTTCGGACGGGCACCGAGCATGCCCACGAAAATCCGCTTCCAGACGCGATGGATCCCCAGCGACATGACATCATTCATGATGTCATATTTGCCAGCGACGCTCTCGAACACCTCCCTGACCATGGTCTTCTTCTGGTTCCGCGGGACATTGCGGTAACCAAAATCCGTGGTGTCTCCGGTCTGCTCGGAAGACGGGAAGGGCGGGACGTTATGTTCAGCGCTATCGGTCATGGGGCAATCGATATATCTTTGTGACCAGTCATGCCAGAGCTTCCAGAAGTCGAAACCGTCATGCGTGGGTTCCAGGATGCCTTTCAGGGGCAGAGGATCCGTCACGTTACTGTCAACCGCCCTGACCTGAGGTGGCCATTTCCCTTGGATCTCCGGGAAAGGCTTGAAGGGCAGACCGTGCTCTCCTTTCATCGTCGCGCCAAGTATATCCTGATGCGCGTTGAGAACGGATGGAGCATGATGCTGCATCTGGGAATGTCCGGCAGACTGCTCCTTGGGCAGTCAGGCATGAATACGACTCCGCCAAAACATGAGCACCTTGTCCTGCAGACGGAAAACGGGGCACGCGCTGGCCTCGTTGACCCACGCAGGTTCGGCATGGTGGACGTGGTTCCCACACATCGGGAAAACGCACATCGCCTTCTGAGCGGCCTGGGAATCGAGCCCTTATCCGCGAATATGACTGGCACGTATCTTCATACGGTCCTGCAAGGTCGCCGCACGCCGATCAAAACAGCGCTTCTGGACCAGAAGCTGATTGTGGGCCTCGGCAATATTTATGTGTGTGAAGCGCTGTTCCGGAGCCATATCCACCCCGCACGCGCGGCCACAACGCTGACAGAGGCAGAAGCCGACAGTCTTGCAAATGCCATTCGAACTGTTCTGGAAGAGGCCATCGCGTCAGGAGGCTCTTCTTTGAGAGACTACGTTCAGGCTGACGGGACGAAAGGGGGATTTCAGGATCTCCACCTTGTTTATGGGCGGGAAGGCGAGGCATGCCGCCAATGTGGGGCAGGCTCCACCATTTCACGCATCACCCAGGCGGGGCGTTCCACATTTTTCTGTGCAAACTGCCAGAAATAGTGGCCTCCGCCCCATTGGTGGCAGTGTGTATAAAATGTGTAAAACGCTTGACGCCGCCGCTCATGACGGGTAGAGGGCGCCAATCATTTTCCGCGACAAGACCGCTAACTGAACCGAAAGATCCATGGCAAATACAGCTTCTGCCCGTAAGCGCATCCGTCAAAACGAACGTCGCCGCGAGCGCAACGTCGCCCGCATGTCCCGTATGCGTACCTTCATCAAGAAGGTCGAACAGGCCATCCAGTCCGGCGACAAGACGGCTGCTGCCGAAGCATACAAGGTTGCACAGCCTGAAATGCAGCGCGCTGCCGGTAAGGGTGTCGTTGCAAAGAACACGATCAGCCGCAAGCTGTCCCGTCTTTCTGCCCGCATCAAGTCTCTCGCCACGGCCTGAGACCCTTTGCAGGGTTTGAACTGAAGAACGCGCTCTCTCACGGGAGCGCGTTCTTTTTTGACTATATGGCAACACCCCTCTGCAGCACTTCTGAACCTTTCGTGTTCCAGCTTGCTTCGGTCTGACCAGAAGCCTATTCTGTCAGATCAAGTCAGTGCCAGAGGCTCTGTTTTCTCCGGGAAGCGTCAGCTTTTTCTGAAGCGCCATGCAGCTTGTGTGGTCACTTCCCGTTGAGGACGTATTCACCCTGCGCGCAGGGAATCAAGACAGACGCCCCGCAAGTCCCGGGGCCGAAATGAAAGGGGGTACCATAGGTGGAAAACGCTCAGTATCTGGACGCCAGCGCCTCCGCCCCCGGCTCGTCGAGCCCGCTGGAAACTTCCTGGCACAGGGTTCGCGAGAAGCTGAAGGGCGAGGTCGGTGAAGTCGAATACCGCACCTGGCTTCGTCAGATCGTTCTTGGCCCACTGGAGGATGGTGAACTCATCCTTTATCTGCCGACGCGCTTTCTGAGAGACTGGGTTCGCAGCCAATACGAAGAGCGTCTCCAGACCCTGTGGCGTACCGAACGGCAGGACGTGCAGGGCATTGAACTGCAGGTCAAACGCGGCCTACCCGAGGTCCTTCCATCAGCTGAGACGGACGGTGACAGCGTCATCGAGGAAGTAACAGCGCAGGTTGCGACCAGTCATGAGGTTCGCAGCGATCTTGCTGTTCCGCTGGACCCACGCTTTTCTTTCGATACGTTCATCGTCGGCAAGCCAAATGAGTTTGCCTATGCCTGTGCACGTCGTGTGGCCGAAAAACCATCCAGCCCCGGTTTTAATCCGCTCTTCCTGTATGGCGGCGTCGGCCTCGGCAAAACACATCTTATGCATGCCATTGGGTCTGAACTGACGAAGACGGGCAATGTCTCGGTTGCCTATATGTCAGCTGAGAAGTTCATGTACCGCTTCATCGCGGCGATCCGCTCGCAGTCCACCATGGAGTTCAAGGAACAGCTTCGTTCCGTGGACGTGCTGATGATCGACGATCTTCAGTTCCTGATCGGCAAGGATAATACGCAGGAAGAGTTCTTCCATACGTTCAACGCCCTTGTTGATGCCGGACGTCAGATCATCGTCAGCGCCGATAAAAGTCCGTCTGATCTGTCGGGGCTTGAAGACCGTCTGAGAACGCGGCTCGGCTGCGGCATGGTCGCAGATATTCATGCCACCACCTTTGAATTGCGTATTTCCATTCTGGAAGCCAAGGCGAAAGCCTCAGGCACGCATGTCCCGTCAAAGGTGCTTGAGTATCTCGCCCACAAGATCACATCGAACGTTCGTGAGCTTGAAGGCGCACTGAATCGCCTTGTCGCACACGCCGATCTGGTTGGGCGCCCTGTCACACTGGATACGACGCAGGATGTCCTCAAGGACATGCTGAAAGCGCATGACCGTCGCGTCACAATCGAGGAAATCCAGCGCAAGGTTGCTGAACACTGGAATATCCGTCTGACGGACATGTCCTCCGCGCGCCGTGCACGTGCTGTTGCTCGCCCACGGCAGGTGGCAATGTTCCTCGCAAAGCAGCTGACAAGCCGCTCTCTTCCCGAGATCGGACGCAAGTTTGGCAATCGTGATCACACAACCGTCATGCATGCGGTCAATCGCGTTGGTGAACTGATGGAGCAGGATCCGTCCTTTGCAGAAGACGTCGAACTTCTGCGCCGGATGCTCGAAGGCTAAGGAAGACGACAAGTCGCCTTCGGTGCCTTTCACCGGAGGCGGCTGTCTGCTAAGAAACGGCAAAACTTAAAGATTGCCGACCCAGGGAAAAAAACGATGAAATTCAAGGTTGACCGCACCCTGCTGCAACGGGCCCTGGCGCATATTCATGGCGTTGCAGAAAAGCGGAACACCATTCCCATTCTGGCGAATGTTCTCTTGTCCTATGAAGGCAATGTGCTTCGCCTCACGGCCACGGATATGGAAATTGCGGTCGTCGAAGACGTTCCGGCAGCAGGTGAGCGCCTAGGTTCCACCACAGTCCCCGCAGCCGTACTTTTCGAAATTGTGCGCAAACTGCCAGACGGCGTGGAAATCGAGTTCGATCATCCGGAGAGCGATGCGCCCCTCGCATTGCGTGCGGGCCGTTACGCGACGAGCCTCAACGTTCTTCCAGTTGATGACTTCCCGGCCATGGTTGCTGGCGATCTCCCACACCGCTTCCGCATTCCTGCAGGAACGCTACGTGGCCTGATCGACCGGACGAAGTTCGCGATTTCCAACGAAGAAACGCGTTATTACCTGAACGGCATCTATCTGCACGTTACGGAAAGCGGCGCCATCCCGATGCTCCGCGCCGTCGCAACGGATGGACATCGCCTTGCCCGCGTCGAGACCGAGCTTCCGGAAGGCGCACGTGGCATGCCGGGCGTTATCATCCCGCGCAAGACCGTTGCTGAACTTCGCAAGCTGCTGGACGAGGGCGCTGCGGATCTGGAGGTTTCCCTTTCAGATACACGTATTCAGTTTCAGGCTGGACCTGTCCTGCTGACGTCCAAGCTGATTGACGGCACGTTCCCGGAATATGAACGCGTGATCCCTAAGGGCAATGACCGCATCCTGCGCATCACGAAGAAGGATTTCGCTGCTGCGGTAGGTCGCGTTGCCGCTATCAGCCAGGAGCGCTCCCGCCCAGTCAAGCTCTCTGTCACGCACAACATGCTGACATTGTCGGCCATCAGCCCCGATCAGGGCGTGGCACAGGAAGAGTTGGACGACAGCACGGTCACGTATGACGCGCCTCCGATCGAAATTGGCTTTCAGGCGCGGTACCTGACGGACATCACGGATCAGATCGATGTTGAAGTCGAGTTTGCTTTCGCAGATAGCTCAGCTCCGACACTGGTCCGTGACACAGCGTCGCCTTCTGCATTGTATGTTCTGATGCCGATGCGGGTCTGATCGGTCCGCATTGAGACTAACGCGCCTTGCCCTGACGGATTTCCGGAATTACCGGCACTCCGTCTGGAAGCCTGAGACAAATATCTCCGTTCTGACCGGCCAGAATGGCTCTGGAAAGACCAATCTTCTGGAAGCCGTTTCGCTTCTGGCTCCTGGACGAGGCCTGCGAGGCGCGCCTCTTCAAGCGCTGTGCCGCACAACTGCCGATCACTGGGGCGTTGCCGCAACGCTCTCTCACGGGATCGACCAGACTATTCTTGGGACTGGAGCAAACCTCTCCGAGAACGGCCGGCGTTCATTCCAGCTTGATGGCGCTTCCGTTCGGTCTCAGGCAGAAATTGCTCAAATCTTCTCCTGCGTCTGGCTAACGCCACAGATGGATCGGATTTTTCTTGAAGGTGCGGGCGGCAGGCGGCGCTTCCTTGACCGTCTGGTCATGGCGCTTTCTCCGGATCATGCCCGGCAAATGACGGCTCATGAGCGATCAGTTTCCAGTCGTAACCGCTTGCTGTCAGAAAGACCGGACGAGGGGCTCTGGCTCACGTCGCTGGAAGATTCCATTGCCCGCCATGCGGTTGCCGCATCAGCCGCTCGGCTGGCGCTTGTTGAAAGCATGAACACTCACCCCTTCGACAGTTCCAATTTTCCAAAAAGCCGCCTGCATCTTGACTGCCCCATTACGCAACAACTGATGATCAGCCCGGCTTTGCAGGTGGAAGACTGGTTGCGGGCAAAGTTAAGGGATAGTCGGCGGGAAGATCGCCTTAAAGGCAGTACATCTTTGGGTGCCCATAAGGCGGATTTCCTTCTTTTTGATCACACCACAGGACGGTCTGCCGAACTCTCAAGCAGCGGGCAGCAAAAAGCCATGCTTTTGGGGGTCGTTCTGTGCCATGCTGCATTGATCGAACAGAGCAGGGGCGATGCACCTGCCATTTTGCTGGATGAACCGCTTCTTCATCTGGATGAGCCCAGACGGGACGCGCTTCTGTACAGTCTAAGCAAGCTGAAAACGCCGGTTCTCCTGACCGGAACAGATCCTGATCCGTTTTCAAGCCTGATCGAAAAAGCGGGCTTTTTCAGCGTTCAGGATGGTCATATCCAGCCCACATGATGTGTGCGCTCTGGCCTCACGGCCTGTGACACGCTATAGTCATACAACAGATTTTCAGAGTTCCACGGAGACCGCCTCGCGCATGTCAGAGACCCAGAACCAGCCGGAGATTCCAGGCGCAGACGGTGACGATTACGGCGCCTCCTCGATCTCGGTACTGAAGGGACTGGACGCTGTCCGCAAACGCCCCGGCATGTATATCGGTGACACGGATGATGGCTCCGGCCTGCACCACATGGTGTTCGAAATCATCGATAATGCCGTTGACGAAGCCCAGGCCGGACACGCCACCCGCTGCATCCTGACACTCAACGGAGACGGCTCCGTTTCCGTACGCGATGATGGCCGCGGCATCCCAACAGACATGCACGCGGAAGAGGGCATCAGCGCCGCCGAAGTCGTGCTGACCAAGCTGCATGCTGGCGGCAAGTTCAACCAGAATTCCTATAAGGTTTCCGGCGGTCTGCATGGCGTGGGTGCCGCTGTGGTGAATGCTCTGTCCGAATGGATGGAAGTTCGCATCTGGCGGAATGGTCTGGAGCACAAGATCCGCTTCCAGCACGGTGAACGCGATGAAGCCCTGACGGTTGTAGGGCCGTCAGACGAGCCACGCGGCACATTAGTGACGTTCAAGCCAAGCAAGCAGACCTTTACGAGGGTCGATTTCGAGCTTTCCATTCTGGAACGTCGCGTTCGCGAACTGGCATTCCTGAATTCCGGGCTGGAAATTATCCTGCGCGATGAGCGTCACGCTGAAAGCAAGGAACTTCGGTTCTTCTACGAAGGCGGCCTGAGTGCTTTCGCGGAATGGCTTGATGCGTCCAAGACCTCGATTGTTAACCCGCCGATCACGGGCCTCATTGACCATACTGAAAGCGGTATCCGCGTCGAGTTCGCTCTGACGTGGAACGACAGCTATCACGAGACAATGCTGTGCTTCACCAACAACATTCCACAGAGAGACGGCGGCACGCATCTGGCTGGGTTCCGTCAGGCACTGACGCGTGTTGTTGGCAAATATGCGGAAAGCGTTGCCAAACGTGAAGCGGGCTCACTGACGGGTGAGGACATGCGTGAAGGCATGACTGCCATCCTGTCCGTCAAGGTTCCGGACCCGAAGTTCTCGTCCCAGACGAAGGACAAGCTGGTGTCGTCCGAGGTTCAGCCGGTCGTTCATGCCACGGCCGCTGACTCGATTTCACATTGGTTTGAGACGCACCCTAAGGAAGCCAAGGCGATTGTCGCCAAGATCATTGACGCAGCCAGCGCCCGTGAGGCTGCCCGTCGTGCGCGTGAACTGACGCGCCGTAAGGGTGTGCTCGATGTTTCTTCGCTGCCTGGCAAGCTGGCTGACTGTCAGGAGCGTGATGCGTCCAAAGCAGAAATCTTCATCGTTGAGGGTGACTCTGCAGGTGGCACAGCCAAGCAGGGGCGTGACCGCCGCTTCCAGGCCATCCTACCGCTACGCGGCAAGATCCTGAACGTTGAACGCGCCCGTTTCGACAGAATGCTTGGGTCTGCGGAAATTGGCACACTCATCACGGCGCTCGGTACGGGCATCGGTCGTGGTGAAGTCGATCAAGGTGGCTTCTCGGCTGCCAAACTGCGCTACCACAAGATCGTCATCATGACAGACGCCGACGTGGACGGTTCCCACATTCGGACGCTGCTTCTGACGTTCTTCTTCCGCCAGATGCCAGAGCTGATTGAACACGGGTATCTCTACATCGCCCAGCCGCCACTCTACCGGGCCAAACGCGGCCAGGAAGAGCGCTATCTGAAGGATGATGCTGCGCTGGAGCAGTATCTGCTCGACAAGGCTCTGGCAAATGCTTCGCTACGCTTCGGCGATGGCCTTGAGCTCACAGGAGAAGAACTTCGTGAAGAAGTCCGCTTCCTGATTGCGGCGGCACAGAACCTGAAAAATATCGCAACCAAAATCCCTGTGTGGATTTTGGAGCAGGCAGCTGTATCCCGCGTGCTTGATATTGATCCAGCAGCTATCAGCGACCGTATTCCAGAATTCCAGCGCCACCTGGAAGAAGCGTCACCTGCCAATGAACGTGGCTGGAAAGTTTCACTGTCCAGCACGGGAATTGAGTGTGCCCGCTCTGTTCGTGGCGTCAGCGAGATCTACCGTCTGGAGCAGAGCATTCTGAAATCTGCTGAAGCACGCTGGCTTGCTTCGGAAGGCGAGCGTCTGGCACGTGACTTCATGACGCCAGCCATACTCCGTCTGGACACGCAGGAATTTCCGCTGTTTGGCCCGTCCAACGTCATGGACCGGATTTTTGCTCAGGGCCGTCGTGGTCTGACAATCAACCGGTTCAAGGGCCTTGGCGAAATGAATGATGAACAGCTCTGGCACACCACACTTGATCCTTCGACCCGCACCCTGCTGCAGGTCAAGGTTGGCGATGTGGAAGAGGCTGGCCAGGTGTTCTCCACACTGATGGGCGATGTGGTTGAGCCACGCCGAGACTTCATCGTGGGTAATGCCCTCAAGGTTGCCAACCTTGACGTTTAAGGGCCTTCGCGCGCTGGCCGCAGCAGGAGTGCTGCTGGCTGGCTTCGCGCCTACAGCTCATGCGGCCGGACAGGTCAACACAACGTTCGCCATTTATATGCGCGGACTTCATGTGCTTGATGCAGATGCCTCATATCAGATCGAACCCTGGGGCTACGGCGGAACGACGCATATCAGACCGGCCGGTCTGATCAGCTGGTTCGTGACGATGGACATTCATTCCCGCGTCGAGGGCGACTTCGTTCCGGGCGGGAACGTCAAACCCATCCGTTATGACAGCGGAGGGCTATCCCGGGGCCAACATCGGCGTGTTCTGCTAACCTACAATGGCAACACACCGCATGTAGACATTCTGGAGCCTGCGGAGACAGACCGCGATCCCATTCCGGACAGCGATCTCCCCCATACCATTGATACGCTCAGCGGAATGGCGCGACTTCTTGAGACCCTGACCCAAACGAAAAGCTGTGAGGGATCTGGCGTTATTTTTGATGGGCTGCGTCTGACAAAAATGACGGTGCATGGTCCCGTTACATCTGACATTCCTCAAAGTCATAAGCAGGCCTATTCCGGTCCAGCGCTTCGCTGCGACTTTGTCGGCCAACAGATTGCAGGCTTTGTAAAAGACTCTCCAAATCGTTCGAAAATGGCCGCGCCACAGCCCGGGTCAGCCTGGTTTAAAGAGATCGATGGTGTTGGACTTGTCCCAGTGCGGATCGAATTCAATCATCCCAAGCTTGGGCACGTCACTGTTGTCATGCAACAGCCACTTCCACCGTCAAAATCCACCGCAGTCCTTTCGCAATAAATGGCAATCGGAAGTGATGGAGCTTAACTCAACCATCGTTTGACGGATTGGCGTGGTTTGGATACCCGGAACGGAACATGACCAATACCGCACGCCACACCACAGCCATCATCCTTGCAGCGGGCCTCGGCACGCGGATGAAATCACGTCTTCCCAAGGCTTTGCATCGCCTTGGAAACCGCCCGATGATCACACACCTCATCGATACGGCCCGAGAAATCTTTGACGACGTCGTTGTAGTCATCGGACCGGATATGCCTGAACTGGAAAAAGCCGTTCAGCCATACCGAACGGTCGTTCAGACCGAACGTCTGGGCACCGCACACGCGACTAACACTGCAAAAGACCTGTTCGGAGACGGCGATATCGCGGTTCTCTACGCAGACAACCCGCTGATCACAGCCGATACAATGCGTCGTCTCACGGAAGCCCGTCAGGGCGGGGCGAGCCTCGCACTCCTTGGGATGCGCCCAACCAATCCAGGTCGTTATGGACGTATTGTTGAAGAGCAGGGCCGCGTCAGCCGAATTGTAGAATACAAAGACGCAAACGAGCAGGAACGTGAAATCGCACTCTGCAATGCAGGCGTCATGTGCGCAGGTGCCGCAGATTTCCGGCGGTGGCTGGCCGCTGTTGGCAACGACAATGCGCAGGGTGAGTATTATCTGACCGATGTTGTCGCAATGGCCGCGTCAGAAGGGCGGGTCCAGTGCGTGGAAGCGCCCGAGACTGAGTTGGCTGGCGTCAATTCACGTTTAGAGCTTGCCCAGGCAGAAGCCACGCTTCAGCAGCGCCTGCGCATTTCTGCGATGGAAGGCGGCGTCACACTTGTCTCTCCAGAAACCACATTCTTCAGCACCGACACCTGCCTGGAGCCGGATGTCGTCGTTGAACCAAATGTCTTTTTTGGCCCAGGCGTCACGGTTCGCAGCGGCGCCCTGATCCGTGCGTTCTCTCATCTGGAAGGCTGCATAGTGGGCGAGGACGCCATGATCGGCCCTTATGCAAGGCTAAGACCCGGAACAATCTGCGCTGCCGATACCCATGTCGGTAATTTCGTTGAACTGAAGAATGTCGATCTAGGCCCTGGCGCAAAAGCCAATCACCTGACCTATCTGGGTGACGCCTCCGTCGGTGCACAAACCAATGTCGGAGCAGGGACCGTCACCTGCAATTACGATGGATACTTCAAGCACCGGACGACGATCGGCGCCCGCAATTTTATCGGCTCTGATGCCATTCTGGTGGCCCCCGTCACAATTGGCGATGACGCGTTGATCGCTGCGGGAAGCACCATCACGGAAGACGTCCCGGCCGGTGCACTCGCTTTCGGGCGCGCTCGCCAGACAATCAAGCCAGACCGCGGACTTGAAATCAAACAGACCCTTAAAGCCAAAAAGGAGCAGGGCTGATGTGTGGAATTTGTGGCGTTGTAGGCCATCGTCCAGCCACCCCGATCGTCTTCGAGGCTCTCCGCAGGCTTGAATACCGCGGATATGACTCCGCAGGCATCGCCACGCTCACAGCGGACGGCACGATTGATCGCCGACGCGCTGCTGGCAAACTTGATAATCTTGAGGCTGTTCTAAAGGCTGATCCGCTAACAGGCACCACAGGCATCGGCCATACGCGTTGGGCCACGCATGGCGCACCGACAGAAGCCAATGCCCATCCCCATGCGGCAGGCCGGGTTGCCATCGTACATAACGGCATCATCGAAAACTTTGCGACACTGAAGGCCGAGCTTGAAAGTGAAGGCCGGATTTTCCTATCCGACACGGATTCAGAAACAGTTGCCCATCTCGTCGATTTCTACCTTGATCAGGGCAAAACACCGCGTGATGCCGCTTTCGCGGCCATTAAGCGTCTTGAAGGCGCTTATGCCATTGCCATCATTTTTCAGGGTCATGATGGTCTGCTCATCGGCGCACGCCACGGTGCGCCTCTCGCTGTAGGTTACGGCGACGGCGAGATGTTCCTTGGCTCCGACAGCCTCGCCCTGGCACCTCTGGCAAGCCGCATCACCTTTCTGGATGATGGAGACTGGTGCGAACTGACGCCCGGCAATGTCATCATCTTCAACGGGGAAGGTCAAGAAGTCAGCCGTCCAATCCAGAACATTGCGTTCATGGCGGGCCAGGTCGGCAAGGATGGCTATCGCCATTACATGGAGAAGGAACTGCACGAGCATCCGGTCGCCATTGGCCAGACGCTTCAGCGCATTACGGACCCAGCGTCCAAGACAATTGCCCTGCCGACAATGCCTTTCGATCCGGCACAGGTGCCCCGCGTCACGATTACAGCCTGTGGGTCTGCTTTCTATGCAGGCATGGTCGGGCGCTACTGGCTTGAATCACTCGCTCGCGTTCCGGTGGAAATCGATGTGGCGTCTGAAATGCGCTATCGCGATGCACCGCAACCAGACAAGGGCGTGGCACTGCTGATTTCCCAGTCTGGAGAAACGGCAGATACGCTTGGCGTCCTGCGCAGCCTCAAGAAGGCAGGACAGAGCATTGTGTCGGTTCTAAATGTCGAGCATTCGACGATGGGCCGCGAAAGCGATCTCGTCTTGGGCATGGTTGCTGGTCCAGAAATTTCTGTAGCCTCAACCAAGGCTTTTACGGCACAACTCTCTGTTCTTGCAGCTCTTTCTATTGATTTTGCACGGGCTCGTGGAACGATCGACAAGGCACGCGAAGAAACCCTGACAGCAAGCCTGCTTGATTTGCCATCCCGGGCCGCAGAGGTGTTCACACGCGTTGAAGCCATTCAGGAAATGGCGCGTATTGTCGCGGAGGCGCGCGATGTTCTGTATCTGGGTCGCGGTATCTGCACACCGATCGCGTTCGAAGGCGCTTTAAAACTAAAAGAAATCAGCTACATCCATGCAGAAGCTTATGCGGCCGGTGAACTGAAGCATGGTCCGATCAGCCTGATCGATAGAACCGTTCCGGTCGTCGCCATCGCTCCATCAACCATCCTGTTCGATAAGACACTTTCTAATCTTCAAGAAGCCAAGGCTCGCGGTGGTCGTATTCTGGCCTTTACAGATGCCGCCGGCGCCAAGCGTCTGGAAGGCGTTGCGGAGCATGTCGTCATCCTGCCGGACGTCGATGCGTTCGTTGCCCCCATTCTCTATGCTATCCCAGTCCAGATCCTGGCGTATGAAGTCGCACTTCTGAAGGGTACGGACGTAGACCAGCCTCGCAATCTGGCGAAATCTGTCACGGTGGAATAAGGACATTTTCTTTCCGTGAGGAGGACTTTCCAAGATGCTTCATTTCGTCGAGGATAGTCTTCCAACACGCTATACGACCGGGGAGAAACGAACATGGGTGGCGATGCAGATCTGACAGGTGTGGCCGGACGCTCCGGCCTCTATCTTGCCGCATCTGAATTGCACATCCGCGATGTTTTCCTCGCCAGATTGGCTGCCGAAGGCTTTGAGGGGGATGTCACGCCTCAAGTCTCTGCCCGATTAGTCGGAGCGACAGACAACAGCATTTACCAGCGCCTTCCACTAGCAGTAATCTACCCCCGAACAACCGAAGACCTGAACCGTGCCGTGCGTGCGGCAGAAGACGGCTCCCTTACACTTGCCATGCGCGGAGGCGGCACAGGAACCAACGGTCAATCCCTGACTGCGGGGATCGTCGTTGATGTGGCCCGATATCTGGATCGCATTCTGGATTTCAACCCTGACACTGGGCACGTAACCGTCGAACCCGGCGTTGTTCTGGCCAGACTGAATGCCTTTCTCAAGCCCCACGGTTATTTTTTCCCGCCTACAGTTTCAACTGCGACCCGCGCCACGATCGGCGGAATGATTGCGACCGATGCTTCAGGCAAGGGCTCTCGTATTTACGGCCGCACATCCGACTACATTGAAACCATGGATGTGGTGCTATCGGATGGCAGTAATCTCCATGTTGAGAAACTGACCAGCGACGCTCTTGAGCACAAGAAGACCGGTAGCGATCTCTCTGCGCGGGTCTATCGCGAAGTGTACCGCGTAGTGACGGAGCGGGCGGACGAAATCCGTCGGGTCTTTCCAGACATGAACCGGGGACTGACCGGGTATAACCTCGAAAACGTTCTTCTTGAGAACGGCCAGTTCAGTCTGGCTCGCCTGCTGGCGGGTTCAGAGGGAACACTTGCCTTAACGAAGCGTGTCGTGCTGCGTGTTCGGAAGCTTCCGAAATATCGTCAGCTTCTCGTCGTGCGCTACGCCAGTTTCGACAGCACCCTCCGAGACGTCCAGACCATTCTTCCAGCCAATCCATCGGCAGTAGAAGTGCTGGATGACCGTGTGCTGGAGAAAGCGTCGCAGGATATTGTCTGGCAATCCCTGGAAAGCGTTCTTGGTGCCCGTTCAGAGCAACCCGTACGGGGGATGAGTTTTGTTGAGTTCGTGGGAGATAACGCAGACCATCCCCATCAACAGATGCAGGAAGCCGTTACCCTTCTTGAAAGCTCTCCTTACGAAGTCATTGACTGTAAACCTGTTTCTGATCAGGTGATTATTAATCAGCTCTGGACCCTGCGTGAAAAATCCGTGGGGCTTCTCGGCCGTCCGGATGGCCGCAAACAGGGCGTGGCTTTTGTCGAAGACACAGCCGTTCCACCGGAAGCCCTAGCTGATTATGTGTCTGAATTCCGGGCCATTCTCGACGGATACGGACTATCTTACGGCATGTTTGGGCATGCCGATGTTGGCTGCCTGCATGTCCGTCCTTTTCTGGATATGCTGTCCGAACATGATCGAGCCCTGATCCGCCCGATCTCCGACGCCGTGGCCAACCTGACCAAACGCCATGGTGGGTTGTTGTGGGGGGAACATGGGAGAGGTTACCGCGGAGAATTTTCACCTCTATTCTTTGGGGAGACACTCTTCGCAGAGCTCTGCCGCATTAAAGAAGTCTTTGATCCCAAAGATATTTTTAATCGTGGGAAGCTTGCGCCCGTTGGCGTCGAATATCCAGTAGACCGGATAGATGGCATCCCGTTCAAAGGTCAGTTTGACGAGCAGATTTCCTCAGATCTACGAGATGACTTCAGCCTTTCTGTGAGCTGCAATGGAAATGGGGCCTGCTATAATCGCGAACCTGACATGGCCATGTGTCCGTCCTACAAGGCTACCAAGGACAGGCTTCAGTCACCTAAGGGTCGAGCGACCTTGCTGCGAAGCTGGGCGCGACTGAATTCACTCCCTGATAGCGCCGCTGACAAAAGTGCGCTTCCAGAGCTGACAGCCGAGCTCAAAGCCAGTCTGGACACATGCCTGTCCTGTAAGGCCTGTGCCACGCAATGTCCGATCCGGGTGGACATTCCATCCATGCGGTCGAAGTTTCTGGACCTCTATTTCCTCAAGCATCACCGCCCGGTGAGGGACTATCTCGTGTATTGGCTCGAGCCTCTCCTGAAAGTCGGTCGCCAGATGCCGACGCTCGCCAATATTCTGATGCAGAACCCGATCTCGACTGTGTTTCTCAAGAAGCTGGGGCTTGTCGATCTTCCGAAGATTAGCCCCGCGAAACTGCCAAAAACCGCGCGGGTCAGCACAGAATGGCTTGAACAAGCAGGAAACAATGACCGGTCCGTTGTTCTGATTCAGGACTCATTTACGGGAAGCTTTGATGGCGGTGTCATCGAAAGCGCATATACGCTTCTCAAATCTCTTGGGATGGACCCGCGCGTCACGTCCGTCTGGGATAATGGCAAGGCCAGGCATGTACGAGGATTTCGTAAAGGGTTCTCAGCCACTGCTTGCAACACCCTGAAGCAACTCAAGAATATCGCTCGTCACGGCGTACCCGTTATTTCTCTGGATGCCGCTACAGGTCTGATGTTTGAGCAGGAATATCGGGATGTCGCAGTGTCGGAAGCCATCCCAACCGTGCTTTCACTGGAAGCCTTTCTGAAACGCCAGATCACCAAGGGCATCATACCTTCAAATGCGGTAAAACCTGACACAGCAGCATTGACCATCATCTCACATTGCACAGAGCAGGCGGTGCGTCCGGGAAGTGCTGAGGACTGGACTACCGTTCTGCGGCATCTGGGCGTTCAGGCAGATGCGGGCAAAGCTGGTTGCTGCGGGATGGCTGGCCTGTTCGGCCATGAGAAGGAACACGCCGATCTGTCCGCCAGCATTTTTGCCCAGAACTGGGCCAGCAAGGCGGAAGGCAATATTCTGGCAACGGGCTTCTCCTGTCGTTGCCAGACAAAGCGTCTTGCCGGACGGCGGCCTGCTCATCCAGTCGAAATACTCGTATCCCACCTTCAGATAAAAAATGAGAAAGCCTTCTCAACCCAATGATATCAAAAATATTTTTTGGAAATTTTTCTTTTAGAAACGGCTATTTTATCGCGTCGGTCATAGGGCTAACGCTTTATCTCGTTCTAGCGGTTTACGTCTGTTCGCTGTGGCCCAAGACATCGGATCAGGCGTCCTATTTCCTTGCCGGACTGGATGTACTGCATGGAAACTGGCGCCTGCATGACTGGGTTCTGACCCCGCCGGATTTCTGGACGTCCGATATCCCTCTCAGCGCCCTCCTGAGTGGACTATGGCACCTGTTAGGCAGACCGGCAGGCAGCCCATTTCTTCTGATGGTGCAACCCGCAATCCTATGGGTCGGCGTTGTCGCGTCAGCTTTCTCGGTGGTTTTTCTGCGCTTGCGAGACATTGAGGAACGCCTCGGCGCAGCGATCCTCCTTTTGCCAGTGCTTGCCTTTCCCCTGATGCGCTCTCCGATGGCGTATTTCATCACGCTCTCTGCGATCCATATGGGCGCGCTGATTTACGGTCTTTGGGCACTTCACTGGGCTGACCGGTTTCTCTCATCGGGCTCCTACCGGTCACTGGCGGCCGTCGCAGTGCTACTGTGCCTCGGGGTGATTGGAGACCCGTTACTCGCAGTGACAGGAGCGGGGGCGATCATCGCCTACGCTTTTCTGGCTCAGGACTTTGCTCTTCGCCAACGTGGGCTTTTAGTCCTCGCATCCTTGGCAGCAACCGTGCTGGCCAAAGCCATTCTGCACATCAATGCCGTGACCGGCGGCTTTGTCACGGAGCCGTTGGAAACCCGCTTTGCACCATGGGAACAACTGAGCAGCAACTTCGGGACGTCCGTTCGCTCCATTCTTCTTCTCTACGGAGCAGAACCCTTCGGGCAGGCCGTAGCATCCACAATACCGGAATGCCTCCGGCTTCTTCTCGTCGCCCTCGCTCTTACTGCGGCTTTCAAGATTGCCCGATCAGGATGGCAGAGCAGGGGCCAGATTGCCGCATTCCCCATGATGCTGCTTCTGTCCGCCGCCCTGAATTTCGTGGCACTCGCTCTCAGCAACCGCATCGCTCTGGATGGCAGCCCCATTGCTGTCGCGCGCTATCTTTTTCCGCTTTGGATTGATCTGGCCTGCCTCACAGCGCTTGTCTGGCCGAAGAAAGGCGTAGCCGTGAGTCTGGCAGCCATGATTTTGGTCGTCACGCTCATTACGGACTACCGGAACCTCCCAACGCATTCGACTGGCCTTCTAAGTTCCGATGATAACCAGCTTCTCAGCCGACTTGAGCGCGATCTCCCTCCGGATGGTGTTGGTTCCTGGTGGAGTTCCGGCAATCTGGAAGTGGCCTCTCTCGGAAAAATACACATTTACCCCGGGATGAAGCAGGGAGACGGCACGGTTGCGCCGTTCGTGCACATTCGCAAGAAAATGGATTGGCATGACTTTGATGGAAAAGCCTTTTTCGTCCTGATCCCACACCCGGAAGAGCCCTTCGGGGAAGCCGAGGCCCTTCGCACATTTGGCACTCCGGCCAAACGTCTGACTGAAGGGCGCTATACGATCTTTCTGTACCCAGCCGATCATCTCCCCGTGCGCGCCTCCTGACCAAACAGTCAAGCCATGTTAAACACGTCCCGCTTTTACGAGGAGGACGTGGATGACTGGACCTCGCATTCTGGTTCGAGGGGCTGGCGTAGCGGGAATGGTCACCGCTGTGGCACTGGCGGAACACGGCGCGGACGTCACAGTTCATGACACCGGTGGCCGGGTTGGCGCTGGTGCCTCGTGGTTTGCGGGCGGCATGCTGGCACCCTGGTGTGAAGCAGAATCAGCACCAGACGAGGTCACTCAGGACAGTTTAACGTCGCTTGATTGGTGGAAAGCCCACGTTCCAGACGTTGTGCAGGCGGGCAGTCTTGTCGTCGCGCCACCTCGCGATACACCAGAGTTAAACCGCTTTGGACGCCGCACCAGTCACTTCGAAACCCTCAACGCTCCCCAGATTGATGCGCTGGAGCCAGATCTGGCAGGCCGTTTCGATAAGGCGTTGTTCTTTGCGGAAGAGGGTCATGTTGATCCTCGCAAGGCTCTGCAGGCTCTTGCACACCGTCTCAAGCAACAAGGCGGCCAAGTCCTGACGGTTCAGGCGATTAACGATGCTGAATTCGACTGGGTTGTTGATTGTACGGGCGTAGCGGCCCGGACCATGCAAAATGACCTTCGAGGCATGCGCGGGGAGATGGTTTTACTGCGCTGCCCAGAAATCAGCCTTCACCGACCTGTTCGCATGCTGCATCCGCGCATTCCGGTCTATATTGTCCCGAGGGCAGACAGCGTTTTCATGGTCGGTGCCACTATGGTCGAGAGTGATGATACGCGCGGCATTACGGTGCGTGCCGTGACCGAACTGCTCAATGCGGCCTATACGCTGCATCCTGCTTTCGCGGAAGCCGAACTTCTGGAGGCTAATGCTGGCCTCAGACCCGCCTATCCTGACAATGTTCCACGGGTGAGGCAGAACGGGAAGAGCATCTCCCTCAATGGCATGTATCGTCACGGTTTCCTGCTATCGCCAGCGCGTGCACAAGAAGTCTGTGACATCATTTTCGGAACGGATCGGGCCTGAGACCCTTTCTTCCTCTTACACCCCTGGATGGGAGAGACATCATGCAGATCACCGTGAATGACGAACTCCATGAAGTTCATGCGCGAACACTTGGCGCGGTCCTTGATGAACTGGGTTACGGCAAAGCGCGTGTAGCAACGGCCCTGAACGGCTTTTTCATTCCCGCCACCCAGCGGAGTGCACAAACGGTGGAAGAGGGGGCCGTGCTCGAAATTCTTGCCCCCATGCAGGGAGGCTGACATGCAGTTCTACGGCACTGAACTCTCTTCAAGGCTGATGCTGGGCACGGCCCAATATGACAGCCCGGCCATTCTCGCAGACGCGGTAAAGGCCGCTCAGGCTGGTGTTGTAACCGTGTCTTTGCGTCGCGAAGCTGCGGGCGCGCAGGCGGGACAGGCGTTCTGGTCTCTGATCCAGAGTCTGAACGTCCCCATTCTCCCTAACACCGCAGGGTGTCATGGGGTTCGGGAAGCTGTCACCACGGCACAGATGGCCCGGGATGTTTTCGGAACGGACTGGATCAAGCTGGAAGTGATCGGCCAGGGAGACCTGCTTCAGCCCGATGTCTTTGGGCTGGTCGAGGCCACACGGATCCTGACGGAAGATGGCTTCAAGGTCTTCCCCTACACAACGGAAGATCTGGTTGTGGCTGAACGGTTGCTCCGTGCGGGTGCTGAGGTGCTGATGCCATGGGGCGCACCAATTGGTTCGGGCAGGGGACTGAACAATCTTTTCGGCCTCCGCGCATTGCGCAGCCATTTCCCGGACATTCCAATGGTCGTGGATGCCGGCATCGGAAAGCCCTCTCATGCCACGGCAGCCTTTGAACTCGGATACGATGCCGTTCTGATCAACACGGCGGTCGCCAAAGCAGGAAACCCGGCCCAGATGGCCACCGCGTTTCGCCTGGCGTGCGAAGCCGGGCTTGCCGGATTTGCTGCAGACCCTATGGAAGAACGCGATATGGCGGTGCCCTCGACCCCAACCCTCGGTCTGGCCCGCAGCCTCGGTGGAGAAATGCTGTAAATGTCCCGTCTGCCTTCGAAAATCTATCCTGTCGTTGATCATCCTCGTTGGGTCGAACGCCTCGGCGGAGCAGGGGCACGTTTCATTCAGCTGCGCCTCAAGGACATGCCGTCGGAAGAAATCCGGGCGCAGGCTGAAACTGCCCAGGAACTGGCCGCCCGCCATAATGTCGCCCTCGTGCTGAACGATTATTGGGAGCTGGCAATCGAACTGGGCTATGAGTGGCTGCATCTGGGGCAGGAAGATCTTGAGACCGCAGACCTTGAGGCCATCCGCCAGACGGGCATTCGCCTCGGCATCTCGACCCATAGCCATGAAGAACTGCAGCGTGCTTTGGCCTGCAAACCCGATTACGTTGCACTCGGTCCGATCTGGGAAACGAAACTGAAGAAGATGGCGTTTGGTCCGCAAGGTGTTGAGCGCCTGACCGAGTGGCGTGAACTCAGCGGCGATGTCCCTCTGGTTGCCATTGGTGGCATCACGCTCGATCGGCTGCCGTCCTGCCTGAAGGCAGGGGCAGACAGCGTTGCCGCCGTAAGCGATTTCATTCGCGCCGAAGACCCGGAAAGCCAGGTCAGACAGTGGCTTGCCGCCGCTGACACATAATTTGCAAGACAGAGCTATCGTGGGGCGGCAACCGTCTCTAGGATGGTTTTCGAACCAAGGGAGTACGGAATACAATGATGGTGACAGGCCTTGCAGCCGTTCTTCTCGCGATTGCGTTCCTGCTCACGCTCGTCAGCATCATTCAGCCTCTGGCCAAACGGCTTGAGATTTCCGAAACGGTTCTGCTGGCCCTTGCTGGCATCGTTCTGGGTGGCGCTGCGTCTCTTGTTGTTCGTTCCTCCGCAACGGACCTGCTGGATGGCGCCGCCGAAGCCCTGATCTATTTCCCGATCAACAGTGAAGCCTTCCTGCTGATCTTCCTGCCCATTCTGGTGTTCCAGGGTGCCATGGGCATTGATGTTCGTCGTCTGGCCCATGAGACAGCGACAGTGCTTCTGCTGGCGGTTGTGGCGGTTGTGGTTTCCACGGCCACCATTGGTCTCGCGCTTTACCCCTTCGCTAATCAGAGCCTGGTGGTCTGCCTTCTCCTCGGATCCATTGTCGCAACGACTGATCCGTCAGCCGTGGCAGGTATCTTCCGGGAAATCGGTGCTGCGTCACGTTTGACGCGCCTTGTCGAAGGTGAGGCGCTCCTGAACGATGCCGCCGCGATTGCGATTTTCGCCATCCTGCTGGCCTCCGTCACCTCCCACCGGCACATCCATCTCGGTGAGGCGGTCGTTGATTTTGCTTCGGCCTTTGGTGGCGCCATTGTTGTCGGCGTCTGTCTTGGCCGCTTGACCCTGCTGCTTATTGCGGGCCTGGGCGGCGCACCGGCAGCAGAAATCACCCTGACCCTCGCTCTGCCATACACGGTCTATATTCTCTGTGACGAAATGCTCGGCTTCTCCGGCGTTGTCGCCACGGCAGCAGCCGGCCTGACAGTCTCAGCTTACGGACCGTCCACCTTCCGTCCGCAAGTCTGGCGCTTCCTGAACGAGCTTTGGCAGCAGCTCGTTTTCTGGGCAGGCTCTCTCGTGTTCCTTCTTGCCTCCATGCTGGTTCCGCGCCTCCTAATTGGCATGACCAAGTGGGACTGTGTGCTCATCCTGATCGCGAGCGTGGCAGGTCTGGTCGCGCGCGGTGCCGTTGTGTTCGGTATGCTGCCGATCCTTGCGTTCACGAAGCTTTCGCCACCTGTCCCAACGCCTTTCAAGGCTACCATGGTCTGGGGCGGCCTGCGCGGCGCCATCACTCTGGCGCTCGCGCTGGCCGTGACCGAAAACCAGAGCGTCTCAAGCCCCGTAGCGCACTTCATCGGCATCATCGCGACAGGCTTCGTGCTGATTACCCTACTGGTTAACGGGACGACCCTGCGTTCACTCGTGCTGTTCCTGAAGCTTGATCAACTGTCACCGATCGATCAGGCGATCCGCCAGCAGATCCTCGGAATCGGTCTTGGTGAAGTCGCGGAACGGACGCGCGTGATGTCTGATGAACTGGGCTTTAGCGAGCAGACGCGCATCGGTGTCATCAGCCGGATCGAGAAGCGCGCTGAAAAGGAGAGGGCGGCCAATAATTTTGAATCTGCCCTGAGCGACCGCGCTCGCGTCAATATCGCGCTCATCACGATTGCCAATCAGGAACGCTCTCTTCTGTTGGACCTGTTTCGCATTCAGGGCCTGTCGCGTCGTGTCATGGAAACGCTCTTGCGGACGGCTGAGGCGATGGCCGATGGCGCTCGTCTCGAAGGACGCTATGGCTATGTCCGTGCCCTGAAGCGCCGACTACAGCCGCCGGTGAGGTTCCGGGTTGCCCAGGAACTGCATAGCCGCTTCCATTTCGACGAACCTCTGATGTACGCGATGATGGAACGCTTCGAGATGCTGATCATCGCGCATCTCGTGTCACTGTCGTTGCAGCGCTTTGTGAGGCAGCGCATGGAGCCAACTCTCGGCCCGCGTATTACGGAAATCGTGTCCGAGGTTCTGGGCCGTCAGCGCAAGCTTCTGGACGATGCTCTGGAAACACTCCGCCTGCATTATTCCGGTTACTCGGAAGCTCTCGAAAGCCGTATTCTCCGTCAGATCGCGCTGCGTCTGGAAGACGAAGAATATGATGCGCTTCAGGCTGACAATCTCATTTCCGAGGAGCTGCATCGGGAACTACACCGAGATATTGAACGCCGGAGCGCGCGCCTTGAAGCTCCGCTGCGCTTTAATCTCAAGAGCGGCATTGAACAGCGGTTGCGAGCTTTCCCGGCTTTCAATGGCGTGCCTGACAGTGTGCTGCACACATTGTCCCGGAAGGTCGCGATGCGTTTCGTTTCACCAGGCGAAGTGCTTTTCAAGCGTGGGCAAAAAGCCCGGGTTGTCTATGCACAGGTTGCGGGCTTGGCCGAAGTTCATCTTCCGGAGCGTGAAATTCTGTTTGGCAGCGGAGATCTGATCGGTGCTGCCTCTGTCATTCGCGGAGAGAGGCTACAGGGCACAGTCCGGTCGCTTCAGTTCAGCCATCTTCTGGCAATCCCCAAGCCGGTATTCGAAAAACTGATCACCGACTACCCAATTGTCCAGCGCCTCATCATCGCTCGCAGCAATAAGCGCGCGGACGGCCTTCTGGACCCATACGTCGTGAAAACGGCAGAAGGCGTGAGACTTGCTCCCGCCCAGGGGCTCAAGGGAATTGCTTCTTCCTGAGCCTCATTATGGCCTTATGCTACTTTCAGTTACGAAGCTCTTTTCTCAGGCGCCAGCAGATCCCGCCAAAGGAAAGAGCATCCCAACAGAATACAGGCTGCCACTAGGCATGCCCCGCTGTGAATAAGCCAGAACGGAACATCTGCGACATAGCCGATCAGGGTTGAAAGCTTCCCGATCATCAGGTTTGCCAGAAAGAGATGCAGGGTGAAGCAGGCGACAAGGATAGTATTAAGGCTCGCAGGCGCAGCACGGGAATATAACGCCATACCGATCGCGTAGCTCATGCTGAAGCCGATATCGTTGATCGTATGAAAAGCAATGCCCCATAGCAGACTGACCTGATGCGGCGCAGGATAAAGCCACGATGCAAGGGCCAAAACGAGCGGGCCACACGACGCGATAAAGGCCCCGATGGCAACCTTTGTGATTTCCGCGGGGTCCGGGCGGCGGCGATTATAGAGCTTCCAGAAACCAAGAACAGAAATCGTACAAACAGTACTGACCAGACCATCCAGCGACACAAGGCTGCTGACCGGGAACGGGTGCCCCAGAAGTGTCAGTTGGTAATGCTCACGACCCCATAACAAATAGCCATCGAAAATTTCGGAATTTGGCAGGGCGCTCAGAGCCAGAACGGGCAAAAGCGCCAAAAGCAGAATTGTTGTTTTCTTTTCCGCAGAGGTCAGAGATGGGCGAGGGGCGATTGCTTTGGAATTGCCGTCTTCCGGTAACCAACGCCTGCCCAACATATAGACGAAAAGCCCCGTCAGCATCCCTAGACTGGCTGCCAGAAAGCCCCAGTGCCAGGCCTTGATGGCAAGATAAGCGCATAGGGCAGGAGCTGCGATAACCGCAGCCTGGACACCCAACGAATAAAACTGATAGGCCT
The DNA here is from genome assembly GCF_032913585.1 of Gluconobacter sp. GP1. Classification (NCBI taxonomy): domain Bacteria; kingdom Pseudomonadati; phylum Pseudomonadota; class Alphaproteobacteria; order Acetobacterales; family Acetobacteraceae; genus Gluconobacter; species Gluconobacter sp. GP1. The sequence goes on along the minus strand of NZ_JASGXC010000001.1, from coordinate 249,398 downwards.
TTGAGCGCCTTGGATCGTCCAGTGCGTAAAGAGCGCCGACTTGAGCGCGTAGACCACCAGCCGCTCCAAGCCCCAATAGGAGCGTGGTGATGGCGATGACAAAACTCCAGTCAAAAGACATGAGAACATGCCCGACTGTCATAAGGATCGCACCGAGGAAAATGGTTCGGGTTCGACCGAGAAACCGGTCAGCAACGATACCGCCGAGAAGAGGGGTTGCGTAAATCAGTGCCAGAAAAAGGCCGGTAATCGCACCTGCGGTAGCCTGTGTCCCGACTGGTGCGTAAAGCGCGCCAAGGAAAGACTTCAACGCGCTCATACCCAGCACATGATCTACATGCCCGGGTTGGAGCAGGTAGTCCGCCAGATAGAGCACCAGAATGGCCTGCATGCCGTAAAGCGAGAATGCTACGCAGCCTTCAGTCAGCACCAGGACCCAAAGCCCTCTGGGATGCCCAAACAAATCCCTGGAAGACGGCACTTTCACGGCATCGACCACAGGGTCGTTCGGAATCACTTCGGTCAAAACAGTCTCACAGCCTGAAGAGAGGAGAGACCATGGGTAAAGGCCAATCAGACCATGGGTAAAGAGGCTGAAAAATTTATGGCAAAATGCCATCAGCAAACCGCGATCAATCATCATGGCATTTTGCCACTGACTGAAAATTCTCACGCGGCGATATGCCAGAGAGCCACAAGCATCAGACGAAGTGGCAAAATGCCATAAATCACTTAACTCAACGCAAAGAACGTCAAACTAGGCCAAAATCGTGGATAATAAGCTGATTTCAGTCTCTGATATTGGGTCTGCAAATGCGGAAGAGGCTTCATATTGTGCTTCACACACATGTCGTATAATATATATTATGCCAACTTGCATATCAAAAACAGCCGGAAAACTCACATATCCGTGATACACGATGACTTGTTGCGAAGAATGTCATTTTTGGCGCTAACGTGAAACGAAGATCAATTCTTCTGGTGCACGAACCCATTGTCGTGAACCGGATCCTCCGCTGGAGCGGTTGTTGCATGCCACGCCTTTCATTGCGCCAGATTGCTTTTCTGAGCTGCGTTTTTTCTGTTGGGTCTCTCACGGTTCTTCCTGCAACCGCACACGCCGACGATTACACCGAACTTCTGGATATCCTTCGGGCCAAAGGCAGCCTGACACACGGAGAATATAACAGCCTTCTGGCACACCATCTGCGACACAGCCGATCCGAGGCATCTTCCAACCAGGATGGCACCTCAAGCCCCCCGGCAAAACGCAACCGATACCGCCGCTACAATCCAACTCAGTATGACGGCAGCCTTGAGCCCCCCGACGTCACAACCATCGCTGCTGCTCAGGCCGCACGCCGTGCAGCCAGTGAAGCTGCGGCTGATGCACGTGATACACGTTCCATGCTCCGTCAGGCGCGCGCGAGCTACGATCCAGATAGCGTTGTGCGCGTCAAACCTTACGTCGCAGGCAAAGGCGTAACCGTTCAGGCCGGCCAGATCGAGATCAATCTCTCAGGCTTCGTCAACGGATTTTACACGTATAACAGCCCTGGCGGCGGCAAGCCCGTCGCAGGTGGCGTCTCCACCGGCTCCAGTGGATTTGATTCCTCATCCGTCAGAAACGGCCTGCTTCCTGGTGGCCTCATCCTGAAACTGAATACGGTTCAGGACGGCATCAAGCTTGGCGCCGTTTTCGGAATGTATCCGGGACTGAACAACGCAGATGTCGGCGCGTTCAACGCCAACTCCGGTGGCAGCCCCGTGGGCCTCGGAACAGCGGGCGTTGATTTCCGTCAGGTGTACATGACAGCTGGCACCGACAGCCTTGGTACGATCAAGATCGGTCGTGACATTGCCCTGTTCGCATCTGATGCCATTCTGAATGATGCAACACTGCTGAGTGTCGGCAGTACGGGCAGTAATGCGAACCCGGCCAATACGTCTCTGGGCCGCATCGGTGTAGGTTACGTCTACACGGACTGGCTCCCACAGATCACCTATATTTCCCCAAAGTGGCATGGTCTTCAGGGATCTGTCGGCATCATGACGCCACTGGATCCGTTCAACTACGCTGGCGGTGGCCTATCTGCGACAAGCACGCAGCACAGCTCGCCAATGGTTCAGGGTAAAGTTACCTACGACGCAAAAATTGCAGGTTTCACCACACGCCTCTGGGCCAGCTTCCTGACCCAGCACGTCCAGAACCTGACAAGCTCAACCCTGGGTACAGACAGCCGCAAAGGCGCGACTGTCGCTGCGGGCGATGTTGGCGTCAAGCTCTCCCGCGGACCGTTTGAAGGCGTGGCTTATTACTATTACGGTAATGGTTTGGGCACGACCGGCCTGCTGTTTGATGGCATTTCCCAGTCCGGCCGCAAACGAAACTCGGAAGGCTACTACGTTCAGGCCTCCTACAAGATCCTGCCACGCCTGAAGCTGGTTGGAAGCTATGGCGTCAGCAATCTTTATCAGGCTGCGGGCGAAGACAATCCATCGCTGGTCCGTCGCAATCAGTCCGAAGTCGGGGCACTTTATTACACACTGACAGACTGGATGTTCCTTGTGGGTGAATATGCCCATACGGAATCCGATGCTCATGGCCCGAACCATGAGAGCGATCATACCATGTCAGCGGGCGCGATGATCACCTTCTGAGCCCGGAAAAACCGGGCAGACCACCCTGCCCGGTTTTTTCAGAACGTCAGAACCATTCCATCATAAGCCGGACGCACATCCGGCGGCAGTGTCTGGCATAGAATATCGTAATCCATATCTGTGCCCATATGAGTCAGGATTGTGCGCCCTGCCCTGATTTTCGTGCGCCATTCCAGCACACGTTCCAGCCAGGCATGAGCTGGATGCGGTTCATACTGGAAGCAATCCACAACCCACGTATCCACACCATCCAGAAGCGTCAGAGCGTCTTCGGACAATGTTTCCACATCCGTGGAATAGGCAAATTTTCCAAACCGCAGCCCCAGAGACGTGATCCGCCCATGTCGCTGCTCGAAAATACGCCCTTCCAGACCGGGAAAATCGACGTCTTCGCCAGCCGTAACAACCTGCTCATTGAAAACCGGACGATAAAAATCCGGGCCTTTCCAAGGCGCAAAGGCATAAGCAAACCGCTGCCGGAGCTCTTCCAAAGTGCTTTGCGCGGCCAAAAGCGGAAGTGGTTTGTCAATCACACGGTTGATGGCCCGCAGATCATCAAGTCCTGCGATATGGTCACTATGCGGGTGCGTATAGAGCACTGCATCAATGTGGCTCAGGCCACAATTCAGCATTTGAGAGCGGAAATCCGGCCCGGAATCAACCAGAAGCCGAAACCCGCCCTCACCTTCAACAACAATCGAAGAACGCGTACGCCTGTTCTTGGGGTTCTGCGGATTACAGTGCCCCCAGATCCCCGTTTGTGAGCCGTTCTGACCACCAAGCATTGGCACGCCAGCAGAACCTCCACATCCAAGGATTGTGACTTTCACAGGCGTGTCCTTGCAAAAAGACGATGTACGTTTTCGGTGGTGATATCCGCGATTTTTTCAGCGGAAACCCCCCGCTCCTGCGCCAGTCGCGCAGCTGTGTGGGCAACATATCCCGGCGTATTCGGCTTACCGCGCTTTGGAACGGGCGCAAGAAACGGACTGTCCGTTTCAACCAGCAGTCGATCCTCAGGAACGATCCGCGCAACGTCCCGGATTTCCTCACATTTCGGAAACGTCAGAAGCCCGGAGAAGCTGATATAGCCCCCGAGTTCGAGCGCAGCCTCAGCGAGCTTAGGCCCCGAGGCAAAGCAGTGAATCAGGAAAGGAAACGCGCCCTTCCCGCTCTCTTCGCGCAAAATCGCGATCGTATCGTCGTCTGCCTGTCTCGTATGAATGACGACCGGCAAACCTGTCTCACGAGCCGCAGCAATATGCGTGCGGAATGCAGCGTGCTGCGCCGGTTTCGCCTCATCTCCGCTGTGAAAATAATCCAGCCCGGATTCACCAATGGCCACCACGCAGGGTGGCTCGGCTTTCTGAACCAGCTCTTCCACAGAAGGAAGACGCTCTTCACCCACATGATCCGGATGCGTGCCGATGGCACACCAGACACGAAGATCTGGCGCGTCAAAGCGCGTCAGACCAATCTGGGTCTCTGCCTGTGAAAAGCGCGTCCCGATCGTAATCATGCCAGCTAGACTAGACTGCCGCGCGATCTCCAGCGCGGCAGGCACATCGTCCAGACGATCAAGATGGCAATGACTGTCGATCAGTCCCGTCATTCTGAGTCCTCGACCACGAAGCGCGGGAACAGCCCTTCCGGCTTTGGCAATGTGCGACCACTTGGGAGCGGTGTTTCAAGAGCGGCGAATGTCCGCTCGTTCTCTTCCACACCAAGCTGGGTCAGCATCTTGTCCATCGTGTTCGGCATATAGGGCTGAAGCATCGTCGCAATCGCACGGATCACATCGAGCAGCACACGCAGAACATGCGCCATCCGCTCTGGATCAGTCTTCTTCAGCGCCCAGGGAGCCTGACGGTCAATGTAAGAATTGGCCGCACGGATGATCTTCCAGACTTCCTCAAGCGCATCTGTAATGGCTTTGCGCTCGATCTGCTCGCTCATCAAAGACGGCAGCAGCTGCACCGTGGCCAGAATGGCCAGATCGTCTTCCGTCTGTGGCCCGCGTTCCGGGACAACGCCACCAAGATTGCGCGCCACGAGGCTCAGCGTCCGCTGGCACAGATTGCCAAGATCGTTCGCCAGTTCGACATTCGTGCGCGTAATCATGGAGCGACGGCTGAAGTTTGAATCGCCACCAAACGGCACTTCACGCATCAGGAAGAACCTTAGCGCATCCAGACCGAACTCATCAGCCAGTGCCTTCGGATCCAGAACGTTGCCGAGAGACTTGCTCATCTTCTCGCCTTCAACCGTCCACCAGCCGTGGGCGAACACGCTCTTCGGCAGTTCAATGCCAGCAGCCATCAGGAATGCTGGCCAGTACACGCAATGGAACCGCGCGATTTCCTTGCCGACAATATGCAGGTCCGCCGGCCAGAACTTCGCACGCGGATCATTCAGATCCGGGTAGCCCACAGCCGTCAGATAGTTGGCGAGCGCATCAAACCACACATACATGACGTGATCCGGGTCGTTTGGAACCGGAATGCCCCATTTGAAGCTTGTCCGGCTGACGGAAAGATCTCTCAGCCCCTGCTTCACGAAGCTCTCGATCTCCCGGCGTGGACCATGCGGGCCAATGAACTCGGGGTTATCTTCATAAAGCTTCAGCAAACGATCCTGAAACTCGGACAGTTTGAAGAAGTAGGACGGCTCCTTGACGCGCTCTACTGGCGCACCGGATGGAGCAACCATCGTGCCGTCTGGCTTCTTGACCAGTTCATCTTCACCAATGAACGCTTCATCGCGTGTGGAGTACCAGCCCTCATACGCGCCGAGATAGATGTGACCGTTAGCCGCAACTTTTTCCCACAATGCACTTGCAGCAACCTTGTGGCGCTCATCCGTCGTACGGATGAACTCATCCGTGGAGATCACCATGTCCTGCTGCATCTGGCGAAACGACGCAGAAATCTTGTCGGCGTAGGCTTGCGTCTCCATGCCCTGAGCGGTCGCGGTCTGCTCGACCTTCTGGCCGTGCTCGTCCGTCCCGCTGACGAACAGGACGTCTTCACCATTCAGGCGATGGAACCGGGCCAGAACGTCCGCCGCGATGGACGTATAGGCATGCCCGATATGCGGAGCGCCGTTCACGTAGAAAATCGGAGTTGTAATGGTGAAGCGCCGCGTCATGTCCACTCGTCTTGTCATGCCCGAGCCATTCACGTTCCGGCAGCGAGTTCCACTGCCTGACGGATGGCCTGGGCCTTGTCCAGATTAAAACCGTCTGTCTGCCGCCTCAGTGTATCAAGTTCCGAACACTGACGGGCAGAAGAATCAGCAACAGGCAGGTCGCCACGTCGTGCTGCCGAGCGTGCACGGTCTGCCAGTCCCTCGCCTAGCAAATCACAGAGCAATGCGAAACCTTCCGTCTCACGGGCAATCCGGTCAATGAGAGGAAGCATATCAGCCGTAAGCGTCTTCCCTGCCAGTATTTCCGCCACAAACGCAGCAATCGCTCCATCCCGATCCTGAGCAAGAAACAATGCGCGCCCTGGAGAACCATGAGACCGCGCAAGAACATCTTCCGGAACATCAGGAACCAGCACGCGCATATCCGCGTCAGGCAGAGGCGAAAGGGCAAGCGCGCGACATCTGCTACGAATGGTCGGAAGCAGCCGTCCCGGAGACGCGGTTGTCAGCAGAAGAATAGCTTTCGGGGGCGGCTCTTCCAGAATTTTCAGAAGCGCATTTGCTGCAAAACGGTTCAGATACTCCGCGCCGTCCACGATCACGACACGCCACCCACCTTCCGTGGCTGTGTGGTGCAGGAAAGATTGCACGGGCCGCACATCTGCAGCCGTGATTTCGCCCCGCAAACGACCCTTTTTCTCGTCCACTGCACGCGAGATTTCCAAAAGATCTCCGTGCGTCCCAGCCGTAATACGCCGTGCGGCTGCAGAGGCTGGATCTTCTCCATTCAGCAGTATCCGCGCCAATCGGAACGCGAGCGTCGCCTTTCCAATCCCGGCGGGGCCGGAAATCAGCCATGCATGATGTAATCGCCCAGATGCAAGGGCAGCACGAAACGTCTCTTCAGCCGCTTCGTGGCCTCGCAGGTCGAATGTGTGCCGTGGATCCGTCACGCGTCAGACGTGCACGCCGTATGACCGAGCTTCTCCGCCACAGCATCCAGAAGGGATCGGCTGACAGCTTCAGGAGTACGGCCAGCGTTAATACGCTTCACGCGCTCCGGTTCTGCCTTGGCAATCGCATCGAAGCCAGAAAGGACACGCTGATGAAAAGCCTCAGCCTGCCCTTCGTATCGGTCTGTCCGACCTCCGCGACTTTCCAGCCGCTCCAGCGCCTGTTCGCGTGGCAGTTCAAGCAGCAAGGTCAGATCAGGCTCTCGCCCGACAAGACGTCGTGCGCCAGTAATGAAGTCCAGACGTTCCGTTGATCCTCGCCCAACACCATAACCCTGATAAGCCAGTGTCGAATCATGGAACCGATCACAAACTACAACTGCGCCGCGCTGAAGAGCCGGAAGAATGAGGTTATCCAGATGGTCACAGCGGGCTGCCATATGAGCCAGCACCTCTGCCCGCCAGGACAGCTCTTCTTTTCCGAACAGCAGAAGATGCCGGATTGCTTCTGCGCCCGGCGTTCCGCCTGGCTCGCGCGTCAGAACGGCTTCGTACCCTAGCCCACGAATGTGGTCTGCCAGAAGGCGCGCCTGCGTGGATTTCCCCGCGCCCTCGCCACCTTCCAGCGTAACGAACAAACCGTTTTTAATTTGCAGGGCCATGACCAAGGCGCGCCATCGCACGTCCAACCAGTCCGAGTTTTGCAACGGATGCACCCGCCTGAAGCGGCACACGAATATCACCCATGCCCGGCGCTGAAATTACGATCGCGCCACAGGCCTGACCTTCAACGACCGGTGCGATCACTGGTGACGCATAATCCACTGCAATATGGGAACGCTGCTGCCAGCCCACCGGCATGGTCATCACAATGTCGGCACCCGCGACAAGCGGTACAGCCTTGTGTTCACCCATCCAGACCGGCGCATGGTCCACAACCTGCCCCTTGCGGAACAACGTCGCATTTTCGAAGTTTGCAAACGCCCAAGACATGAGGCGTTCACCTTCATGCGCGCGCTCATTGCTGGACGCTGTCCCGTTAATCACGACAATCACGCGATTTCCGTTCCGGCTGGAGCTGGCACAAAGACCAAACCCACCCGCATCGGTGTGACCCGTCTTCAGGCCATCAGCCAGTCCCTTGTCGACCAGAACGTTACGGTTGCCCTGACGGATCTTGTTGAACGTGAATTCCGTCTCACCGAAGAAATGGTAATATTGCGGGAAGTCACGGATCAGGTGCATGGCCACGGTCGCGACGTCATGCGCGGACATGTAATGCCCTTCAGCAGGCAGACCCGTCACATTCATGAAGTGCGAATTCGTCAGCCCGATCTTCGGAGCTTCCTCGTTCATCATGGCGACGAAGCGCTCTTCAGAGCCGGCAATCCCTTCTGCGAGCACAACGCAAGCGTCATTGCCTGACTGAATGACCATGCCCTGGATCAGTTCAGAAACAAGTACGCTCTCGCCCAGCGGCACGAACATCTTGGAGCCCTGCGTCCGCCAGGCTTTTTCACTGACCGGAAGCCCCTGCTCCAGGTGCAGACGTCCGGTCGCCAGCATGCCGAACACGATATAGGCCGTCATCATTTTCGTCAGGGACGATGGTGCCATCCGCTCATCTGCAGATTTATCCAGCAGAACTGCACCCGTGCTGGAATCCACAATGTAAGCCCAGCGCGCAACGGTATCGAACGGACCAATCGGCGTATTGGCAGGCGTCCCAACCGGAGCAGCCGGAACATCAGAAGCGGCAGCAGCGGCTTTTGCATGAGCTGCGGCATGATGGTGCGGGCGTGCCAGCGCACTCAGCGGCCCGCCAAAAGAAGCACAGGCTGCAAAGCCCGCAACACCACCGAAAAGAGAGCGTCTAGTCCGCACGTTCGTCCCCAGTTGTTCGGCCTTTGTCACGGCCGTCATTCCACAATGATCCGCGCGCCCTCTACCCCGCACGCATGGGTCCGGTCCAGTGCCGCATCGGCCTGGGCGGTATCGGTATAGGGTCCGGACCTTACGCGCCAGTCCAGCCCTGCTCCATCTGGTACACGCTGAACCTCGCCGGAACAGCGCACTGCCACACTCGCGGCGGCCCCATGCCCGGAAAATTTTCCAAGAAGAACATATAGCCCCTGCGGACCTGTCATTCCCTGAGACCACGTTACAGGTAACGGCGTGAGCGCAGCGGACGGTTGGCCACCCACAGACGAGTCGCTGCCATAGACTTTTTTCGAAGCGCTACCATCAAGCGACTCTGCGCGAACTTCCCCAACCGGAGCAGACTGGACGTCCAGATGCGGCGCACCCGTCAGTCCCTCCATAACGGAACGGCTCGCGGTTTCGTCTTCAACAATCTCAACAGGCGTATCAGATGTCATGCCCAGCAGATCTGCGGCCTTTGGGGACAACGCGACAACGCGCCCTGCACTTTCCGGCCCCCGCCGTGTCAGTCGGATCCGAACCACCCTCCCATTCAACAGATTTCGGACCGTCACGATCGACGGCAGTTGAAGGGTTTGGTGTGACCCGGTCATTCCATCCGAAGACCAAACCTCTCCGTCAGAAGCCAGCTGCCCATGTAACGGCGCCTCACGTGTCGCCAGACCCGTTGCCCGATAGTCGAACTGCTCATTGGGATAAAACCAACCCTGCGGGCCGTGCCACGCATTCCCCAGCTCATAGTGGGGATGCGGCGCAATAGCAGGCTCATCATCCTGATGACACGCCCCGACCAGGGGCAAGAACGCCAGAAGTGGCGCGAAATTACGGAGAAACAATGCCGGTTCCCAGAAGACCTACGCCCAGCGCGTAATAATCAGACGGGTTGTAACGACGGATCACGTTGAAATTATGGTAAACCATGAAGGCCTGCGTCCCCGGACCATCCGGCTGCACAATCGCGCCTTTTACGTCCGTACGGGAGAAACGCGCGCCATCTGCCCGCCGCACGCCGCGAGACATCCACTCTGCCAGTGACTTGGTATTGGTCCGGCCAATCTCACTTTTATCTAACGCGCTGGCCAGTGTGACTTCCTGTCCCCATGGCTCGTAAGGCTGCCAACCGCATTTCCCGAGATAGTTCGCGATAGACGCAAACACATCGGGCTGGGACGTCCAGATATTACGCTTGCCGTCACCATCACCGTCAGCCGCATACCGCAGATACGCGCTCGGCATGAACTGGGCCTGCCCCATGGCACCGGCATAGCTGCCCATCATGGCTTCCGGTGCGATATCACCATCATTCAGGATCTGGAGCGCCTTCATCAGCTCCCCACGGAAGAACGTTGAACGCCGTCCATCGAATGCCAGAGTCGCAAGGGCGTCCACGACAGAGAAAGTGCCGGTATGCGCACCAAAACCCGACTCGAGACCCCAGATCCCCATCACGCCCCGATCGTCACACCCAAAGCGCTCACTGACGGGTGCCATGACGTTCTCTACGCCCGAATAGACTGTCCGGCCCTTCTGAAAACGCGACTCCGGCAGCACGCGATCACGATACTGCGCCCATGTCAGGGTGAACTCCGGCTGATGCCGATCGAGCTTGAGAACTTTGGCATTGGGTTCTCGCGTCAAAGCCAGAGCACGGGAGACGATGCTGGAAGAAAGCCCCTGCGCCAGTGCCTGCGATCGGACGCCGGCGAGAAATGCACCGTAGTCCTGAGCTTCAGCAGAGCGGATCCCCATCGCAGCCGCTCCGGCAACAGAGGAAAAGGCAGCAAGAAGATGACGTCTTTTAAGCACGGGAATATCAGCCCCCAGAGGGTGGTTCATTTGAAGCGCACGCTAGCAACCTGTGATGCTCCCTACCAGTCTTCCGCAAAACCTTTCGAGCATTCTCCGGTTAAAACGCCCGGCGTGAGATTGTCGCCAGCGCGCTGACATGCGACATCAACGTTCCATGATCATGGAACATCCCGCGGCATGATAGCCATTGGCCCCGCCCTGGCGTCACAGCCTGCCTGGCTGAAAGCAGTCAGCATCATTGTGGGGACCTTTATCCTCGAAGACGTGGCAACCGTTCTTTCCGGAGTAGCTGCGCGTGCGGGGCATGTCAGCATCGCTCTGGCCCTGGGTGCACTCTGGTTTGGCGTCGCAATCGGTGATCTCGGGTTATATGGCCTTGGCGCCGCTGGTGCACGCTGGCCCCGTCTTCGCCGCTTCCTGACGCTTCCCAAGCAGGAACGAACGCAGGATTGGTTTTCCAAGAACGTCATCCGCATCGTCGCCATTTCCCGCTTCGTGCCCGGCGCGCGCCTCCCGCTCTACACAGCCTGTGGCTTCTTCCACGCACCGTTCCTGCGCTTTGCCCTGACAGCAGTGCTCGCCACCCTTGTGTGGACAACACTCTTGTTCCTGCTGGCCATGCGCATTGGCGGCTGGCTTCTGGCGCATCAGGGAGGCTGGCGCTGGGCCGGACTGGCGGGATTTGTTCTGTGTATTGTTGTTGTCGGGCGCCTGATCGCCCGTATCCAGACCGTGAGCCAGTAACCGAATGTCCAAGACAGAGACTGAACAAAATCCCCTCTCGCTTTTCGAGTTCTGGCCCGGTTCCATCTTTTACACGCCCATCGTCCTGTACTGGATCGCAATGGGCCTGAAGTACCGGGATCTCAGCATTCCGACGGCTGCCAATCCGCGCATCGAGACCGGGGGTCTTTGCGGAGAGAGCAAGTCTTCCATTCTCGACATGGCTGGCCCAATCGCCCAGGAGGCTATTGCCCCTTACGCTGTTTTTGCGAGTGGCATGGGCGCGCTGGATCGTGCGCTGGCCGCGATGGAACGGAAGGACCTGTCATTTCCGGTGGTGGTCAAACCCGATATTGGCTGCAACGGAACAGGCGTGAAACTCGTCCGCTCCCGGGAGCAACTCGAAAACGTTCTTCCTCAGTTCCCGAACGACGTTGACCTGATGGTGCAGGAACTCATCGACTATCCCGTCGAAGCCGGCCTGTTTTACATTCGCCATCCCGATCAACCGCAAGGTCGCATCACGTCGGTAACATACAAGGAAGCACCGGTTCTTACTGGCGACGGACATTCCACCATCGAAGAACTCATCATGAGTGATCCTCGCATGGGGCAGGTTCCGCAAATCTATCTTCCGCGTCTGGCGGGTCGGGAAAAGTCCGTTCTGGCAGAAGGGGAAGTTCTACCCCTCGTGTTTGCTGGCAATCATTGCAAAGGATCTGTCTTTCGCGATGGCCGGGCCGATACCACCCCAGAGCTGACAGCGCGCCTGGACGCCATTATGAAAGACGTCCCGGATTTCTATTTCGGCCGTGTAGACGTGAAGGTTCCGTCGGTTGAAGCCCTGCAGCGCGGAGAAGGCCTTCGCATTATCGAAATTAACGGTGTCGGCTCCGAAGCAATCCATATCTGGGACCGCCGTACCACCCTGTGGGAAGCGTATCGGGCGCAGTTCTCACACTATCACCAGACCTTCCTCATCGGCGCTGCCAACAAGGCCCGTGGATGGAAGACGTCAGGCGCTTTCGGAATGCTGCACTCCTGGCGCAAGCAGCGCCGTCTGCTGGCATCCTATCCAATGAACGACTGAGGGAACTCAGTTCCCGAGCTTACCACCGCCAAAGATATAGTTGCTGACCTGCTGCTCCAGCGAAAGCTGGTCGCGGGTGTCCTTGATGACCCCGCCAGCAGACAGCGTCTTAGGGTCTTTCCCCGGTTCAATCTGAAGCGCGTTATCAGCCGTCATGCTTGGCGCACCAATACCGACAGCCGTATCAACCGGAAGATTGAGCTGCTGATCAACGGAAAACGTCACGTCAGCCATCTGGGTTTGTGGGTTGAGGCTGATCGACTGGACACGCCCCACCGTCACTCCGGCGAGATCAACATCCGCCCCAGCTTTTAGGCCATTCGCTGAATTGAACTGCGCATGCATGACGATGCTGTGCTGAACCGGCCCCTTGCGAAGCTCACCGCCATAAACAAGGAAAGCCCCGGCAACGAGAAGGACAAGACCGCTTGCCAGAATGGCGCCACCGCGCCCGCTGTATCCTGCCTTCATGTGGTGCCTCAACTTTCAAAAAACCCGGTAAGCTGGCGAGTTAGTCTTCCCCCACAGCACGGTCAAGGTTGCGTCCCTTCGCGCCATCAGGCAAGTGACTTCCTTTTCCGCCCATCCGTGCAGGCTCCATGACGCTTTTTCAGGCCATCATTCTCGCCATCGTTCAGGGCATTACTGAGCCCTTTCCCGTCAGTAGCCTCGGCCATGCCGTTCTGCTGCCCGGCATCCTTCACTGGAACCTGGACGAACATTCCGAAATGTTCCTGCCATTCCTGACAATGCTGCACGTCGGAACCCTGGTGGCTCTGGCCGGTGTCTTCTGGCGCGACTGGATGGCCATTCTTCGCGGAATGCTGGGTCTGCACGGCCGATACAACCAGCTTGAATCGATTCGGGTTTTTGGTCTTCTCGTCATTGCGACCATCCCGGCCGTCATCTTCGGCGGGCTTTTTGAACATAGCCTGCGCTCCATCTTCGGGGCACCTCTGGCCGTCGCAGGCTTTCTGGTTCTGAATGGCCTGCTGCTTCTGGTCACGGAATGGCTCCGCAGACAGCGCGGACAGGCGGATCACCGTCCGATTTCTTCCCTGTCTCCCAAAGATGCTCTGATTATCGGGTTCTGGCAGTGTCTTGCCCTATTCCCTGGTCTATCGCGTTCAGGTGCCACCATGAATGGCGGTCTTCTGCGTGGACTGGATCATGGAACCGCCGCCCGTTTCTCCCTGCTCATGGCCCAGCCGGTCGTTCTGGCAGCGACCGTCAAGGAAGGCTGGCAGATGCGGCATATGACGATTTCCCACGACGTGCTGTTTCAATGCGTCGTGGGAGCCATCGCTGCCGGCATCACAGCTCTTATCTGTTCTCTCCTGATGTTGCGCTTCTTCCGCAATCATGACGAATGGGCTCTCAAGCCTTTCGGCATCTACTGCATTGCTGCCGGCCTGCTGGCAGGCGTTCTCATCGTTCTATAAACCTTTCCAGACGCCGCTTTTCCCGGCAGATTAGGGATCATGCCACTTCCGATACAATCCAGCTCATCCGCCTCAGCCACGGCTGCCCGTCGAAAGAGTCTCGAACAGATCATGTCCGAGAATGAAGCGCACGGGTTGAAACGCAGCCTCACGGCCACGCAGCTTATTCTGCTGGGCGTCGGCTCCACCATCGGCGCAGGCATTTACGTCATGACTGGAACGGCTGCTGCCGAATATGCAGGGCCATCTGTTCTTGTTTCGTTCGTGGTAGCCGCCCTCGCCTGCCTCTTCACCGCGTTCTCATACGGCGAGCTGTCATCCACGCTTCCGGTCTCGGGCTCGGCATACTCCTACGCCTACATCTCCATGGGTGAGAAAGTGGCGTGGATCGTGGGGTGGCTGCTCCTTCTGGAATACGGAATTTCCTGTGCAGCCGTCGCCGCCGGACTGTCCGGTTATGCGTCGTCTCTCCTTGCCGTTTTTGGTATCCATATTCCCGCCAGCCTTACTCAGGCGACGTTGCAGCCCGTTCCCGGTTCGGATGGCACTGCCATTAGCGCCGGCTGGCGACTGGATCTTATCGGCCTGACGGCAGTCTTTCTGGTAACCGGCCTCTTAGTGCGTGGCATTGAGGAATCTGCCCGCGTTAATACGCTGATCGTTATCCTGAAGGTCGGTGTTCTTGGTTTGTTCGTTGCCTTCGGCATCCATGCCATTCACCCCGCAAACTGGCACCCGTTTATTCCGCCCAACGAAGGTGGCTTTCACTACGGTGTCAAAGGGATCTTCCGCGCAGCGTCGATCATCTTCTTCGCTTATGTCGGATTTGAAGCCGTCTCGACTGCGTCAGCAGAAGCGAAGAACCCGACACGGGATGTCCCCATCGGGATTATCGGCAGCCTTCTGATCTGCACGATTGTGTACATCATCGTTGCTGCGGTCCTTCTCGGGATCGTCCCTTACCGAGACCTGGATGTTCCGGACCCACTGGCCATCGCTGTGCGCGTAATGAACACGCCCTGGCTATCCATTTTCATTAATGTGGGCGCAACCATCGGACTGTGTTCCGTTCTGATGGGGCTGATGTATGCCCAGTCGCGTGTGCTCATGACAATGAGCCGTGACGGCCTGATCCCCTCGCTGTTCGGCAAGGTTCATACCAAATTCCGCACCCCTTGGCTCGGCACGATCGTTCTGGGGATCATCGTTGCCATCATGACGGCAACGCTCCCCATCGACATTATCAGTGATCTGGTTTCAATCGGTACAGCAGCAGCTTTTGGTATCGTGTGCTTTACGGTCATTTGGCAGCGGAACACACGGCCGGATCTGCATCGGCCTTTCAGTGTCCCCTTGGGCGGGTTCCGGGTGCGTGGTTTCTGGATCGGGATAACACCACTGCTCGGGATTATTTTCTGCCTGTTCATGACCATTCCGCTCGTCACAGACATGATCCACTCCGTTGCCAACGGTAATCCCGTGCCCCTTATTCTACTCACCGGCTACGTCATTCTCGGCATCGTCACATATGTATTTTACGGACGCCGCAATTCCACAATGGCGGGGTGAAAGTCTCGTCTCACGGCAGAATAGCGTTTATTCGGCAACGCTTTCTTCCGTGGCACCATAGCGGTCCATGGCTGCACCAAGAGACACACCGACGCTGTTTTTCCACTCAAACCATCCATTAGCCGACCGCCCGAGCAAATAAGCGGCGGATGAACTGGGAGATTTGTAAAGCGTGTCACGCGTATAGATGACACGACTTCCCTCCACCTTCAGAGCGCCTTGATCAATTAAGTCTTGCCGCTTTTGATAGTATCCGTTTTCCAGAAACGCCTCGGAGACCTCTGTTCTCCCGTACGACCCAGCGAAAACTACAAGACCCTCCTCAGTATACCGCGCCCGGCCATTCACTCCGGATGCTCTGCAATAAAACTCCTGTTCCACATCTTCCGATGCCACAGGATTACAGGTGTCATGCGGAGTGATGACTGGACTTTGAACAACACGAGCCCTGATCAATGGATCAAAGAGCGGGTGGCCCAGCGTCGTTAGCAAAATATCGAATGTTTCAAAGATTTCCCGGCATTCGGCTTCTATTGCTGGTGGCGTATGCGGCTTGGTACCGATCGTACCGTTATCCAACTCAAAGCGTTGCGCTTTCGCGGCCCC
Organism: Gluconobacter sp. GP1; assembly: GCF_032913585.1. Taxonomy (NCBI): domain Bacteria; kingdom Pseudomonadati; phylum Pseudomonadota; class Alphaproteobacteria; order Acetobacterales; family Acetobacteraceae; genus Gluconobacter; species Gluconobacter sp. GP1. The sequence continues at coordinate 233,457 of NZ_JASGXC010000001.1, read as the reverse complement.
AGTGATTGACAACCATTCCAAATAATAAGCGTGCGTCAGCGTTAGGCTCTGGTCAAAGATAACGCCACAACGGCGCGGTTCCAGAAGTCCTTCTTCTCATTGTGCTGCTTCAGGCGCGTACCCAGGTTTCCTGTTTGCCCCACATAAGCCATGGGCGCAGAAGTCTGTTCATTCTCACCAAAAAGAACATACACACCAACAAACCCGGCTTCAGGCATCGCCAAAAAGGACTCAAGGCGCACTCGGGGAATTTCAATCACCTGCACAATACGTGTGGTAATGGCTGCGGTACGAATGCCCTGCGGGTCACCTGACGGAAGAAAGATCTGAATGGTTTGAGGATGTTCCGACATATCTTCTTCAGTCCTGCACAAGATCCGGCATTCATGCTTCAAGCAGAAACACTCAAATCCGACGTAACAGCCATAAGCTGATCAAGCCAGATGCAGAGCGGCTACGTCCCTCAAAAGAAAAAACCACCGCCGAAGCGATGGTTTCTGGATCAGGCTCCCGGTGTTCCTGGGCCCATATAACTCCCCGGCGGCGGCCGATCGATCTTTGGAGACAAAAGCTCGCTTGGCCAAGCCTCAGCGCCCGGCCGGGGTGGCATCATGGCAAAACGTGCCCGCGGCAGAGCCTCCGGACATTCTTCCCTGATCCGCGCGATAATCTTTTCCCGGATATCACACCGTAGATCCCAGCTCTGAAGAGCATTGCGTGCACTGGCGATAATACGGATCGACATCACCTGAGAGTTACAGTCCGCCACCTGCGCATCAAAAACCTTACCGTCCCAAAGTGGGCATGTGCGGATGATCTCATTCAGCATCTCCCGGATGCGATCCATTGGCGCCTCATAATCGAGCCATAGAAACACAACACCGATGATCGCCGCAGAATTATGCGTCCAGTTTTCGAACTGGTTCTCCAGGAAGTAAGAAATCGGTACAATATGACGGCGCCAGTCCCACACCCGCAGCACAACATAGGTCGCGTTGATTTCCTCAACCCAGCACCAGTCACCATTGATGATGACGAGATCTTCCATACGAATGGGCTGGGTCACGGCAATCTGCACGCCTGCAATCAGATTGGTCAGCAAACCACGCGCAGAAAGACCCACGATCAGTGATGCGGCTCCAGCCGAAGCAAAGAGCGACACACCATACTGTTTCACGGACGGGAACAGCATAAGGGCAGACGCCACGGTCACAATGCCCACCATGATTTCCGTCAGGCGCCTCAGAACGCGGATCTGCGTCTGGTGCGTACGGATCATGATGTCGTCGGTCTGTTCTCTTGAAGAAAGCCGGTTGAGATACGCTTCCGTCATGATCCGGAAAACGATAATGGCAGAGAAGCCAAACGTCAGAACCAGCAGGAACAGGAAAAAGAGTCTGAGGTTCTGTTCAGTCTCGTAGGCAAAGCCTGTCACGGCAGGCAAAGCCGCAATCATCGCAAGCAGTGCGATCATAATCCGTGTTGGACGCCGAAGCGCAGCCACGATCCGGCGGATCAGCGCACCACTTCGGGAGCCAGGGATCCGCAACGTCAGGGACGTTACGAGATTACCGCAATAAAAAGCCAGAATACCCACGACCGCGAGCATCAGAACAGAAACAACGGCTGCCGGAAGCCACGTAAAATAAGACCTTACGGCAAACAGCGTGCTGACGAAGTGCTGCGTCACTAGGCAGGAAGCTCCATATCAAGAGGGAATTGAGGGATTCAGAAAACCATAACAGATATGACCATTGTGAAAAATGCGGTGACTAAAATCCTGCATTTTCCTTTTGATAACGTGTTGACACACCAACAGATCCCCCTTAAAAACCCGCCTCAACGCCGGGTTGCCCGGTGGGATGGCGGTGTAGCTCAGTGGTAGAGCAGGGGAATCATAATCCCTTGGTCGGCGGTTCAAATCCGTCCACCGCTACCATCCTTATTTTCCTAAAATTAAATAAAAATCTTTCAGGTATCTGATCTGAAAGCATTTTTGTATCATGCTGACATGATCAAGAAGCCTCTTGCCGTCGTCACCATGGCCTATAATGAACCAGAACATCTTCAGATCTGGCGTCGGCATTATGGCGCTCAGGTCGGCGAAGCGTCATGTTACGTTATTGACCATGGCTCCAATGACGGCTCGACGGATCATCTTGGTCAGGTCAACAGGATCCGAATTCCCCGCTCTCCTCAGGATGACGAACGACGTGCGCGCGCCATTGGCGCATTCTGTGCCAGTCTTCTCGAATGGTATGACAGCGTCATTTACAGTGATGTGGATGAGCTTCTCCTGGCAGATCCTGCCATTTACCCGTCCCTCACCCATTTTGCCATTGCCAATAGTAGCCCTGTCGTCACAGCCACGGGCCTGGATGTCATCCATCTGCCCAACAGCGAAACTGACTTCGATTATAGTCGGCTGGTTTCAATCCAGAGGCAGCATTTACGATTTTCGAGTGCGATGTGTAAGCCGGTACTCATCCGCGCGGCGGTGACGTGGGCTCCTGGCTTTCATTGCTGCAAAGAAGTCAGTCCTCAGGTGACAGCACCGCTATTTCTTTTCCACCTGCGTTACGCAGACCTTGCCTCAGGCCTCAGGCGTCTGAACCGAACCCGAACGCAACCCTGGAGCTCAGAAAATGCTGGCCAGCACCAGCGCCTCCTTGATCAGGACTGGGAGAACATGCTCCGCAACATGGCAGGCCTCCCGATTGTCCACCCAACATTCGATCAGCAGGACCAGCGGCTAAAGAACTGGCGTCATGCGGTCGAACAAAGCGCAATTGACCGTGATCATGACCAGTACCGGCTCGACCTCCACATCAATGGAACCGAGCTCTGGCACCTCCCCGAACGGTTTGTAGGGCGGATATAAAAAAGAGCCGGACCTTTTCAGGACCGGCTCTTTTTCAAATCTTATTCAGCGTCGGCTGAAGCGTCCTGAGGCCGCTGGGCCTCGAAGGAAGGCTGTTCGCCACCTTCACGGTCGCCGCCCTGATAATTTTCTTCGCCATGTGGCTCACGACGATCTTCATAAGCGCGCTGACGCTGCGCCTGACGCTCGTTGCGCTCCTGCTGGCTCTGCTGGGCCGCCTGATTCATCGCATTCAGAATGCGGAAATAGTGCTCGGCATGCTGGAAATAGGCTTCCGCAAGAATACGGTCCCCGGTTCCGGTGGCATCCCGACCAAGCTGGAGATACTTCTCGAAAAGCTGCTGAGCAGTTCCGCGAATTCTGAGGTCCGGGCCATTGCTGTCAAACACATGGTTGCGGTTCAGAGGGGTCTGGGAACTACTTGTGCGTGGTGTCCCGCCGCCTGCACGATGATGCCGGCCTCTTATACGCTTCATATTCATCGACCCGTGATGCACTTTCCTGATGGCGGGCCCCTCTTCTGCCCTTGCAGAAGGATGCATCCGCCGCTGTCGAAAAGACGTCTGTCTATCTCGCTGTGGCTGGACACTGGCCAGCCTTCTCATCTGTTACCGGCTTACTGAAAGACGGCCAACAGGAGCAACTCCGTGAGGAAAAAACCGCCATTACGGCTTTCACTCCAAAACGTAGCTTTTGGGTCATACCAACTCTCAGCCCTTAAGCCAACGTCTTTCCTCAGTTTTCTGTCCGCTGCAGAACAAGAGCGCGTGCAATGCCCCCCAGATCATCATGCCGCGCGACCTCTTTCAGCCCTCGCCGGCTCCCCAGTTCGGACACAGTATCGATCTGCCCGATGCCCATTTCCAGAATGGCATGCCCCCCGGGAACAAGCAGTCGAGGCAACGCGTCACACAACAACCGATAGGCATCCAGGCCGTCCGTTCCTCCATCCAGCGCCCGGGCGGGCTCATAACGCGAGACCTCCGGCATCAGGTCGGGCACGTCAGCACTCTCGATATAGGGTGGATTGGAAATCACGACATCAAACTGCCCGTTCAGGGCAGAATCCCAGTTCCCTGCCAAAAACGCACTGCGTTTTTCCAATCCGTTCCGAGCCGCATTCCGCTGGGCCAGAAGTGCCGCTCCTGGTGCAAGATCAACGCCTACCCCCCACGCCCGGGAATATTCTGAAAGCGCGGACAACAGCAGGCACCCTGTCCCCGTCCCAAGGTCCAGCATGCTAAGAGCCTCCGCCTTGTCCGGTCGAACGATCAGGAGCGCTTCAATCAGAGCTTCACTGTCTCCCCGGGGAATCAGCGTCTCGGGTGACGTAAAAACATCAAGAGTCCAGAACCCCGTTTCACCCGTGATGAAAGCCAGAGGTTCACGAGACGCGCGCCGCTGAACAGCCGCCTCAAAGCGATTCGCTTCATCATCCGAAAGAACGTTCAGAGCGAATAATCCAGCCAGATCACGATGCGTAGCCCAGGACAGCAGCAGCCGGGCTTCACGACGAGGATCTTCAAGTCCAGCCTGCTGCAAGACCACTGCTGCACGCTGAAGAATGTCATCTTTTGCAGTCATTTTGTCAGTGAACCTGCTATACCTGTGATCATGAAGTCCAAACGTGCATTTTTCTTCTCGGTCCTTCTTCTGGGATGCGCCCTGCATTCAGCCAGCGCCCAGTCTGAACTTCCTGGCACCTTCACCGTCACCGATGAACGTGCTCCTGAAGAAATCTCCGAAGTCTCTCGCCTTTACCTGAATGGTAACCTGGTTGCGACCTTCCGCCTCGGCTTATCCAAATCACGAGAAACGCAAACCATCACGCTGCCTGCCGGACGCAACGATGTTGACTACGCCCTGTGCGGCGAAATCACCATCATGCACAACGGTCATCAGGAAACGCATCAGGTCAGCAGCGACGGCCAGCTTCATAGCCCGCAAGACCATGCCCTGGATGCTGTCGGCAGCAATAATTTCACAGACTTTTTTTTGGTAGACTACAACGACCCGTCCGTCGCCACTCATCGGCATGGACGGGCTGCTGTTTGCGCAGTTCCCAGCAGCTAAGTCTTTTTAAAAGCCTTCAGCAGCCAGAAGCTCTGTCTGTTCTTCACGCGTCAGCGCGTCGATAATCTCGTCAAACTCGCCCGCCATGATGCGTTCGATCTTGTAGAGCGTCAGATTGATGCGATGGTCCGTCACACGTCCCTGCGGGAAGTTATACGTCCGAATCCTCTCTGACCGGTCCCCTGTTCCAACCTGAGAGCGCCGATCCGCGGCACGGGATTCATGAGCAGCTGATCGCTGCCGCTCATACAGACGTGCACGGAGGATTTTCATCGCCTTGGCACGGTTCTTGTGCTGGCTCTTTTCTTCCTGCATCGCCACTACGACGCCAGTAGGAATATGCGTAATGCGAACGGCACTTTCCGTCTTGTTGACGTGCTGCCCACCCGCACCCGACGCACGATAAACGTCAATCCGCAGATCGTCGTCATTAATCGTGACGTCCACCTCCTCGGCTTCCGGCAGAACAGCGACCGTCACCGTGGACGTATGAATGCGCCCCTGGCTTTCAGTCGCCGGGACGCGCTGTACGCGATGCACGCCAGACTCATACTTCAGGCGAGCAAACACAGAACGGCCGGAAATTGTCGCCATGCCATCTTTCAGCCCTGCAACTTCATTCTCGGCGTATTCCATGACTTCAAAACGCCAGCTATTCTGCTCCGAAAATCGGCGATAGGCATCGAAAAGCTGGGCGGCAAAAAGCCCCGCCTCATCACCACCTGCCGCCGGACGAATTTCCAGAATAGCACTGCGTTCATCTGCTGCATCTTTAGGAAGAAGCGCGAGTCGGAGATTGTGCTCCAGTTCAGGAATCTGGGCTTCAATCTCTTCCAGCTCAGCCTGAGCCAGTTCCTTCATTTCCGGGTCAGAAAGAAGAGCTTTGGCTCCATCGCGCTGTGTGTCGGCGTCCTGCCAGGCCCGGATTGAAGCAACGACAGGCTCGAGTTCTGCATACTCCCGTGAGAGACGCGTGAACTCTTCCCCTGTCGCCTCACCTGCGGACATCAGAGCCTGAATTTCCTCCGACCGCGCAACAATTCGCTCAAGCCTGTCGTCAAATGCCACGTGTCAGGCGCCCTTCAGTGCCTGAACCAGATCCGCAACAGATACTTCCTGCTGATCACGTGTACCCAGATCACGAAGCTGCACGACATCGCGCGCAATTTCTTCATCACCCAGAACAACCGCATGAGATGCACCGGACTTCACGACGCGCTCCATGCGCTTCTTCATGTTCCCACGCGTCTCAATTTCAGCACGCAGTCCCGCTTCGCGCAGTGAGCGAGCAATCGCCGCACTTTTGAGAAGAGCCTCGTCTCCCATAGGAACAATTGCAATTCCAGCAGGAACAGCAGGCGCGTCCTCAAGCAGCAGGGCAAGACGCTCGATACCACCAGCCCAGCCGATTGCCGGAACAGCAGGACCGCCCATCTGCTCAACCAGACCTTCGTAGCGTCCCCCAGCCAGAACAGTGCCTTGAGCACCCAGCTTCGTCGTCACAAACTCGAAAGCCGTGTGGCTGTAGTAATCAAGGCCACGCACAATCCGCGGGTTCTCGACAAACTTCACGCCAAATGCCGTCAGGTAGGACCGCAGGTCGTCCCAGAATTTACGAGAATCATCGTTCAGATAATCCGCAAAAGCCGGGGCATCGGCCAGCAGCGCACGATCCTGCTCGGACTTGCTGTCCAGAATGCGCAGCGGGTTTACCTCAAGACGCACACGGCTTTCTTCAGAAAGCGCATCTGCGTGCTGACGGAAATACGCCACCAGAGCCTCGCGCCATGCCTGTCGGGACGCAATATCCCCGAGCGTATTGATTTCCAGAACAACATGCTCTGAAAGACCAAGCGCTTTCAGAATGTCGTAGGCCATCGTGATGACTTCGGCGTCTCGCAGAGGACCTTCTGCGCCCAGCAGCTCCGCACCAATTTGATGGAACTGGCGATAACGCCCCTTCTGCGGGCGCTCATAACGGAACATCGGCCCGTGATAAAACGCCTTCTGAGGTAAGGACTGGGTCAAGCCGTTCGTCACAAGAGCACGACAGATTGAGGCTGTGTTTTCGGGACGCAGCGTAATGCTCTCGCCGCCCCGGTCCTCAAAAGTGTACATTTCCTTGGAGACGACATCGGAGGTTTCCCCGAGTGTCCGGGAGAAAACCCGTGTGTCTTCGAAGATGGGGGTGCTCCACTCTTCAAAGCCATAGGTTTCCAGAACAGCTCTGGCCGTCTGCACCACATGGTGGTGACGGCGCATCGTGTCGCCAATAAGGTCGTGTGTGCCGCGAGGTGGCTGCAATCCTGACATCAGTGAGCCGCCGGGTCCAACAACTTGGCTGCTTCAGCTTCTGTCTGAGCCTTGTCTGCCTCAATAGCGGCAACCTTGGTCTCAACCAGGTCCACAATGTGCTCGATCATGTCTTCTGCTGGCATCGTATGGTCCTGACGACCAGCCGAATAGACCATATGACGACCTGAGCCACCGCCAGTCACGCCGATATCGGTCATCAGGGCTTCACCCGGACCATTCACAACGCATCCGATGATGGAGAGCGTCAGCGGTGTCTTGATATGCTGGAGGCGATCTTCAAGCGTCTGAACTGTCTCGACCACGTTGAAACCCTGACGCGCGCAGGACGGGCAAGAAATGATCTTCACACCGCGATGACGCAGCCCCAGGGACTTCAGAATGTCCCAGCCCACCAGCACTTCTTCTTCCGGTGCCGCAGACAGCGAAACACGCATCGTGTCACCCACGCCCGCCCAGAGCAGATTGCCCAGACCGATGGAGGACTTCACCGTACCGGCACGCTTGGAGCCAGCTTCCGTAATGCCGATGTGCAGTGGGTGGTCACAGCAGTCTGCAAGCTGCTGATAGGCCGCAACTGCCATGAATACGTCAGACGCCTTCACGCTGATCTTGAACTCATGAAAATCATGGTCCTGAAGGATCTTTGCGTGCTCCAGAGCACTCTCGACCAGCGCTTCCGGGTTAGGCTCACCGTACTTTTCCAGAAGGTGCTTTTCCAGCGAGCCAGCATTCACACCGATACGGATGGAACAGCCATAATCCTTGGCAGCATTTACAACTTCACGCACGCGCTCGGCACTGCCGATATTGCCCGGATTGATACGCAGGCAAGCCGCACCGGCCTTCGCGGCTTCGATCGCGCGTTTATAGTGGAAGTGAATGTCCGCAACGATCGGCACGTTCACTTCATGAACGATTTCCTTCAGAGCGGCCGTGCTGGCTTCATCCGGACAGGACACACGAACGATGTCCACGCCCGCTAGTTCGGCGAGACGGATCTGGTCGATCGTCGCCTGCGCGTCAGACGTCAGGGTATTAGTCATGGTCTGCACGGAGATCGGCGCATCACCACCGACCGCAACCTTGCCGACATGAATCTGGCGCGACTTGCGACGCTCGATGTGCTGATAGGGGCGGTAGCTGCTCATGATTTACCTCTTCGTGCCCGGGATAACCGGGTCCTTTGGGTCAGGGGCGTTACCCCCCTGTTTAATGCGATGGAGACGATTGATCCAGTTGCCGGGCATTCAGATCGTCAGCAGAAACTTCTGCGGAAGGCGTAGGAGCTTTTTTAGGGCGACGAATTACAGGCTTCACAGCAGGCGCCGCAGACGAATCATCTGGTGCGGCCGCAGTGGGCCCGTCAACACTTTGCTCTGCAGGCGCAGCCACCACGGCAGACGGCTGTGCCGGGAGAGCAACACCATTGCCGAATGCACCTGAGCGGATGGCATCCGCTGTAACTTCAACATTCCGGCGCACTTCGCCCTGACGACCAAGAGGCGCGCTCGTGCAGCCATCTGTCGAAAGGACAACACCACCCGCATTGCCAAAAGACATGCGAAACGGCGCTGCAGAAGCGTCACCCTGCCAGCTCTCGCCAGCTTTGAGCACGCGAGACACAAGAACATGACCGTCCTTGTCTTTCACCTGCATCCAGACAGGCGCCAACAGACGCACGACAACAGCCCCGACGGGGACAGCTGGAGCGGGAGTTTCGGCAGGAACATCTGTAGCGGGGCCAAACTGATCCGTATTGTTCGGCGCGGCCTCATCCTCTTCTGCGCTCGGCGAGGGAGACGCTGGCGATGCTGCAGACGTCACGGGCTCAGTCGGTGCAATAACCGGCTGTGGTGCCGGAGCCGGCACAGCTGGAGCGACGGGCGCAGGAAGAGGATCATGCGGCAGAGTGGGGTCGGGAGTTGGTGCCCTGCCGGGCATGACAGACGCGACCTGAGGGGACGTAGTCGCAGATGTCGCAGCACCTGGCATCAATTCCGCAACAGCCGGAATGCGGCGATCTGCCGGACTGTCATGCGAGGCAAACCGATACCATCCAGCATAGGCCGCCACGACAACAACAAGCCCTGCTCCAACCAGCAGACCAATGGGCAGCCCGCGCTCACCCTCAGGCTGCGGAAAGACGAGATCCGTCTTCCGATTGACGACCCCACGATATTCTCGACGGAAACGAGCAACCAACCCATCTGCGTCCAACTGCATGGCGTGGGCATACGTCCGCAGGAAGCCAACGGCATACGCTACACCTGGCAGAGACGAGAGATCATCAGCTTCAAGCGCAACCAGCAGACGTGACCGGATGCGCAGCCACTGCGCAACGTCATCTATCTGCCATCCCAGTTCTTCCCGTCGCGTACGCAGAATCGTGCCAACACTGGGCTGGTCTGAACGAAGCGGCATCGGACGGTCGGAGGGAGGAGACATGGCTGATAAAACCTGATCAGGCAGAAGCGTGAACGCGATCTTCCCGCTTCGCAATGGCTTCGACAGCCTGCTCAACGAGTGTGGCAATGATTTCGGAAACCGGACGGACTTCCTTGACCATACCAACAGACTGGCCAGCCATGACAGACCCGTTCTCGACGTCGCCCTCGATCACGGCACGACGAAGCGCACCAGCCCAGAAATGTTCGATGGAAAGCTGAGCATCTTCCTTGCTGACACCACCGCTCTGGAACGTGCGGATCGTCTCTGCCTGATGCTTCAGGAAGCCCCGGCTTCCAGCATTGGCAAGACCACGAACCGGAATGACCGGAAACTGCTCATCAAGCTGCACGGATGTCACAGCGTCACGGGCATTGGCCCGCAGGAACGCCTTCTTGAAGTTTTCGTGTGCGATGCTCTCTTCAGACGCAGCAAAGATCGTTCCAAGCTGCGCACCGGAAGCGCCCTGCTCAAGGTAAGACACGATGGCATCACCACGGCCCAGACCACCAGCAACAAAGACAGGAACATCCTTGATGTGCGGCAGGATTTCCTGCGCCAGAACCGTCAAGGAAACCGGTCCGACATGGCCACCAGCTTCTGAACCCTCAATGATGAGCGCTTCAATACCCAGCTTCACCAGACGCTTGCCGAGAGCCAGCGCAGGCGCGAAACCAATCGCACGCGCTCCGCCATCACGAACACGCTTGATGATGGCACTTGTCGGCACACCACCAGCCAGAACGACGTGGGATACGTTATGTGCGAGGCACACATCCACCAGACGCTCTAGCTCAGGATGCATGGTGATGAGGTTCACACCAAACGGGCGCTTCGTCAGAGCCTGCGTGGCAACAATTTCTTCCTCAAGGCGCTCCGGCGTCATGGCACCGCAGGCAATCACACCGAAACCGCCAGCATTGGAAATGGCGGACACAAGATTGCGCTCGCTCACCCAGGACATCGCGCCGCCAAGAATGGCGACTTCGCTGCCCAGGAAGTCACATCCCGGCTTCCAAAGGCGGTTCAGGGTCTCGCGGGCGTCCGTCATTGCACTCACGTAGAGGGTTCCTCTTTCTTGTCCAGCCCGTACGCGGTGTGCAGTGCACGCATCGCAAGCTCTTTGTATTCCGAATCAATCAGTACGGAGATCTTGATTTCGCTGGTGGAAATCACCTGCACATTGATCCCACGTTCCGCCAGCGTAGCGAACATGGTCGCAGCAAGCCCGGCATTCGAACGCATGCCAACACCCACGACGCTGATCTTCACCACATTGTGGGACGTCTCAAGCTCGCCATACTGGATGATGCCATGAGCACTTTCCAGAACAGCGCGGGCAGCAGCCTCATCGCTTTTACCGACCGTGAAGGTCATGTTCGTCATGCGGTCAACGCCCGTGCTCTGCACGATCATGTCCACATTGATGTTTGCTTCAGCCAGAGGTCCGAAGATGGCCGCGGCAATGCCCGGACGGTCCGGAATACGCCGGACGGAGAGCTTTGCTTCATCATGCGAGCTGGCAATGCCCGCAACCAGTTCCTTCTCCACGATCTCGTCCTCATCCACCACAATCGACCCACTGTCATCGTCCGTCTCGGAGAATGACGACAGCACACGTACACGGACCCCTTCACGCATCGCCAGCCCGACACTGCGGGTCTGAAGTACCTTGGCGCCCACGGAAGCGAGTTCAAGCATCTCTTCATAGGTGATGCGATCCAGCTTCCGCGCACGCTTCACGATACGCGGGTCCGTCGTATAAATTCCATCAACATCCGTATAGATGTCGCATTGATCCGCATGGATCGCGGCGGCAATCGCTACAGCAGATGTGTCCGATCCGCCACGTCCAAGTGTGGCAATCCGGTTATCCGGACCAACTCCCTGGAAGCCGGCAATAACCGGTACAATCCCCTTATCAAGGCATTTCAGCAGTTCCGTGCCGTCAACGCCATCAATGGATGCTTTCCCGTGCGCATCATCCGTTACAAGCGGTATCTGCCAGCCCTGAAAAGACCGTGCCGGAACGCCCAGTGCCTGTAGCGCAATAGCCACAAGACCGCTCGTAACCTGCTCACCCGATGCTACAACGGCATCATATTCCTTCGGGTCCGCCAGCGGATCGAGTTCGGAACAGTATCCAACCATCTGATTGGTCACGCCGGCCATGGCAGACACAACGACAGCCACCCGACGCCCAAGCGCGTGCTCAGCCTTGACCCGCTGCGCAACGATCCGGATGCGTTCAATATTTCCGACGGATGTTCCGCCGAATTTCATGACGATCGTTTTCCGTTTCCCGCTATCCACAGACATGGAAAGAGTATCGGCACGACCCGAAATCTGGTCGTGAACGGGAGTATCGGACATGGACATCGCGGATAAGGCTCCAGTACGTGTCTGGCGTTGCGCGCTCGGGTCTGGCATCGGATACGGCACAAAACAGATTTGCCGGCCGGTCTTCTGAACAGACTCTGCCGGTCCACATACTCGTCTCGCCACGCCGCGTCCAGCCGACGGCATCATGCGGGCACACAGAAGGACAGTTCTGATGGCCTCAGAAACCGTTTCCGGAAGCACCTCACATCGCTCTTCCGTTTCCGATTCCGAAATCGCCCATTTCAGTGCGCTGGCCAAGGACTGGTGGAATCCACGTGGCCCGATGGCCCCTTTGCACGCCATGAACCCCCTGCGGACGGACTGGGTCGCTTCCCGGACGACCTCTCTCAAGCCATCTGAAGGAAAAAGCCTTTCCCTGCTTGATATTGGCTGCGGCGCAGGCCTCGCCAGCGAAGCTTTTGCAAAGCTGGGGTTCGAGACACTCGGCCTTGATGCAAGCCCGGACGGGATCGAAGCCGCCCGCGCCCATCAGGCTACCTACCCACTCCCACCGAGTGCCGCACCTCTGACTTATCGTAATGGCAGCGCGGAAGACCTGGTTGAGGAAGGCGCAGAATTCGACGTGGTTTCAGCTCTGGAAGTCATCGAACACGTCAACGATCCGCAGGATTTCCTGCACATGCTTGCAACCCTGACCCGCCCGGGCGGCATGGTTGCTGTCTCTACAATGAGCCGCACACCGCGTTCGTTCGCGATGGCAAAGCTGGGCGCGGAATACCTTCTACGCATGCTGCCCGTCGGCACACATGACTGGAAGAAATTCATCAAGCCGGAAGAACTGGCCGCCATGGCACGGAACGCCGGCCTGCGCATGACCGATATTGCCGGCATGAGCTACCTGCCCCCACGCTGGCGCACAACCCGCGACACCGGCGTGAACTACATCGCCATGTTCACGAAGGGCTGAAATAAAAAAGGCGCTCCGAAGAGCGCCTTTTCCATTGAATGTCAGACCTGCGTGTTCATGAACGCAAACGTCGTCGGGCTACCGACAGGCGTAAAGTTCTCAGTAAACGCAAGCTGCCCGGTGTTCTTGTCCACCTTGAAGGACGTCACCGCATCCGAGCGCTGGTTGGCGCAGAACAGGAACGTTCCAGACGGATCGAACATCATGGCGCGGCCATAATCGGCATGCATCCAGACTTCGTCCTGCAAGGACAGCGTTCCGTCCGCGGCAATCGCGAATACCGCGAGTGAATCTCCCAAGCGGTTAGACGCGTATACGTACTTTCCACTGGCAGAAATCAGGATTTCCGCAGCCAGCGTTGACCCTCGGAAATGAGGTGTGACGGTGCTGACAGTCTGGATATTCGTGATTGTACCCGTCAGCGGATCAAAGCTGGACACGACAATCTTCGAGTTCTGCTCACACAGATTGTACATAATGCGCCCCGAGTGATTGAACTCGAAGTGACGCGGCGCAGAACCCGGCTCCATATCGTAATATGGTGTTTTTGCCGAAATGAGCTTCCCAGTCGCCAGATTCAGCGTCCAGACATAAACTCGATCCAGACCCGCATCATCCGCGATTACGAAGCGACCGCTCGGATCGGAACGAATCATGTGCGGATGAGACCCGGAATGGTCAGAAACCGCAAAGTTGCCTTGCGGATTATCCGTTGCGCGCTCTGGCTGACGCGGCCCCGTATTATGCACCACATCGGTTGCCTCACCCAGCGATCCATCGCTCCGGATCGGCAGGACTGCAACACAGCCACCCACATAGTTCGCGACCAGAACATAACGACCTGAATGATGAACACTCAGATGCGCAGGCACAGCACCACCGGAGCTGACACTGTTCAGCTTACGTAGAGAACCCGTCTTCTGATCTACGGCAAAAGCCGTGACAGATCCATCTCCGGCCTTGTTGTAATCGTCGATCTCACTCAGCGCATACAGGAAATGGTTATCTGCTGAGAGCGTGATAAACGAAGGACTGGCAATGTCCGTGTAGGTCGTGATTGGCGTCAGAACGCCTGAATCCCGATCCATCTCGAACACGGCAATGCCCTGCCCATTTCCAGCACCACCTGCAGGGGCATGCTTGGTGTACCCCCCGACAAAACATACTGTTTTGGACACCAGCTTGGGCAACGGCGGAGGAACAGGGACAATTTTTGGTTCGTCAGCGGCATAAGACGTGCCTGCCACGCTGGCGCCAACCGCACCAGCAGCCAGCCCGAGCGCAAAATCGCGGCGGGAAACAGTGTGGGACATAGTGGTTCCACGGTCCTTTCAGTTCGGCAGAATCAGAGACCTGAGATTGGCCTGCATGTTCCTGGCAAACCATATCAGAGAGATATGACCTGCCATTGTAGTTTCTCAGTGAGGCTGCGGAGGCATCTTACACTGTGGCCCGAATGAGCCTCCGGTATATCGCGTCCAGGTCTCGGTCTGACCCAACAGAGGCATTCCAAGAACAAAGCCACGCAGCTTTAGAACATTTGGCTCGGAGAGCCAGATGTACGCCTGATAGATACGTCCGCTCCGAGGATCAAGGATGTGACCCCGCCATTTCTGGTCTTCTGCTGCGACAAAATCTGTCAAAATCCAAAGATGGCATTCTGCCCGGCCCCAAACGTCCTTGGGCATCTCCCCGTCATAGTCCATTCCGACGAGCTTGCCGCACAAGGCACTGCCGCAGTGCTCGATCGAGAAAACACCGTCTTTACCCGCAGATAGCCAAAGGCCCAGCTCTGACGGCGTAGTCGGTGCCTGAGAGACTGCCGGCGCCTCAGCGTATCCCATGAAGGGCGTCAGGCAGAGTAATGCACCCGCGAAAAGCCGTCCCCAGCGCATTCAGGCACCGCCAAGCAGAGAATCAAGCCGTCCGGCCCGATCCAAAGCCATAATGTCGTCACAGCCCCCCAGAGATTGCCCATTCACAAATACCTGAGGGACAGTCCTGCGACCCGAACGGCTCATGGATTCTTCACGCTCTCGGGTTCCATGTGGCGCGTTAATCTCCTTAAAGGCCACACCTTTTGATCTTAGAAGATCGACAGCGTGAACACAGTAAGGGCATCCCGGTTGGGTAAAGATTTCAATTTCTGACATAAAGCTCTTACTCCTCGGGATACGGAACGTCCTGTTCATCGCCTTTGCAGGTCCGCGCTGCAACAAGAATATCCACTGACAATGCCCCGGCCTTCAAAAGAGCACCAGTGCAAACAGAAGCCGTGGCACCAGTCGTCAGCACGTCGTCCACCAGAAGAACGGCCTGCCCTTTAATTCGTTTTTCCCGCCCGGCGCGGACAATAATCGTATCGGCAATTTCCATTTGACGCTCTTTGGCGGACAAACGGGCCAAAGGTCTGGTGGCCTGCCGACGCGTCAGTCCGTCAGCAAGCAGCGTAATCCCCTTTCTTCGAGACAAACCATGCGCCAATAGAGCGGCCTGATTGTATCGCCGCCGCCACAGTTTGGTTCGATGCATCGGCACGGGGATTAAAACAGTCGCCTGATCCAGCAAGGCAGAACCTGCCCGAGACATTTCCTGCACAAGAATATGTGCGTTCTCAGTCCGGTCAGCATATTTCATGGGCAGGATAAGGCGCCGTGACCAATCATCATACTCAAAGGCCGCACGCGCAGATCGCCAGGCTGGAGGGCGCAACTGACAAGATACACAGGTTTTCTGCGTCCCTCCAAAAGCTTCACCAGGCAGAGAAACGCCACATTTTTCACAGCAGGGAAAAATAATTCTCTTTGCTTCAGCAAAGCAGTCAGAACAGAACGCGCCGTTCGTCATGACGTCTGCTCCGCACACTCCGCACACTGGAGGAAGGAGAACGTCCAGAGCACTACGGCCCAGCTTCGAGAATAGAGAACGAGCCAAAGGCCAGAATCAGCCTTGAACCAGTTTCAGCTCCACACGTGACGCATCAATCAGAATTTTCCCCTCATTCTGAAAATTGACCGTAACACGCTCACCAATCGCCGATTGCACTTGTCCCCATCCCCATTCAGGAAAATCGGGATGCTGCACAATCTGACCCGGCTCTAGAAAAGACTGAAATGGCATGGACATGACGCTCTTCATGCCATGAGATTTGCATTATTGCCCAGCGTTTTTACAAAAACGAAACCGCGAAAAAAAATTTGAAATGATCAGATGTAAATTCGTGTCGAGGCTTAAAATAGAAAAAGGGAGGGTGTTGCCGTAATTAAAACGACAACACCCTCCCTTATTTAAATCAGCCCCAGCATCATCAGCAGATAATGCTGTTTCCCAAGATGTCAGACGACGTCGACATATTTCTTGAGGAAGGCTTTAACCGCATCGCCGAGGTCAGGGCGATCAATGGAGAAAGCAATCTGTGCTTCCAAGAAGCCAGCCTTGTCACCACAATCGAAACGCGTGCCTTCGTAACGCAGTCCGTGGAACGGAACATGCCCGATCATCTTGGCCATGGCGTCAGTAAGCTGCACTTCATTGCCAGCACCGCGTTCCAGCTTGGCGAGATGCTCCATCACATCAGCCGTCAGAACATAGCGACCGATAATGGAAAGGTTTGAAGGAGCGTCCTCAGGATTCGGCTTTTCAACCAATCCTTTGACCTCAACGAGCTTGCCGTCATCGGCGCCCACGTCGAGGATACCATACCGATTTGTATGCTCACGCGGCACTTCCGTTACCGCGACAACATTTCCACCGGTCTGGTTGTAAGCATCCACAAGCTGAGCAACGCAGCTGCGGCCACTTTTCACGATGTCGTCCGGAAGCAGAATTGCGAATGGGTCGTTTCCGATAAAGGAACGAGCACACCAGATTGCATGACCAAGACCTAGCGGCTCTTGCTGACGCACAGCGACAAGAGAGCCTGCCTGCACGCTGCTTGGCTGAAGTGCTTCAAGCGCACTTTTTTTGCCACGCTCCCTCAGCGTTGCCTCAAGCTCGTAAGCAATATCGAAATAATCGATCAGGCTGTCTTTGCCGCGCCCTGTGACAAGACAGAATTCTTCGATACCAGCTTCACGAGCTTCGTCGATAGCATACTGAATCAGAGGCTTATCGACGACAGGAAGCATTTCCTTCGGCATAGCCTTGGTGGCCGGAAGGAAGCGCGTTCCCAGTCCTGCGACGGGAAGGACTGCTTTCTTTAAGGGCTTGATCACGAAACCTCACACATCAGCCAGAATATCATTTGATTACTGAGCACAAAGCTAGCAGCGTTCAAATGAAAACATAGTCAGGCATAACGGTGGACGAACAGTCTGGCAATAAAATGGCACAGAATAAAACACCACACTGGATGCCTTAACACTGGCATTCAGGGTGTTTTTTATAATTGTGATTTTTTCGAGATTTTTTCCATCAGCTCCGAAGAGTGATGGTGCGGCCGAGAAGACTCGAACTTCCACGGGGTTGCCCCCACAAGCACCTCAAGCTTGCGCGTCTACCATTCCGCCACGGCCGCCCCGTGACAAACCGTCTTGTGTAGTGCAAGACCGTCCGGTGAGGGGCGATATAGCTGATGCCTGAAACGAGAGCAATGACCAGAAACGATATTTGTGAAGAAATTTTGTGGAAAAAATCTGCCGGGCTAACACCCTACCCTGATGCTCTGGACTTCATGGCCACCCGCTCGCGCCAGATTCACGAAGGAACAGCTGATCCCGTTGTCTGGCTCGTAGAGCACCCCCCTGTCTTTACGGCCGGAACGTCTGCAAAGCAGCAGGATCTTTATAACCCACATCACTACCCGACATACGAAGCGGGCCGAGGCGGCCAGTGGACGTATCATGGTCCGGGACAGAGACTGGCTTATGTTCTTCTAAATCTAAGCCAGCCCAATGGTACAATACCTCCCAGGGATCTTCGTGCCTTTGTGAAAGGACTTGAAACCTGGATCATTGAAACTCTTAGCCGCCTAGGAGTAACGGCCTTTACGAGAGAAGGACGTATCGGCGTCTGGACTTTTGATCCTGTCACCGGCGAGGAAGCCAAGATCGCAGCGCTTGGCATCCGGGTCAGCCGCTGGGTCAGTTGGCATGGCGTCTCGATCAATCTTGATCCGGCCCTGGATGACTTTGACGGCATCGTCCCCTGCGGAATCAGGGAATTTGGTGTCACCAGCCTCAGGCGCTTCAACCCGGCTCTTTCCATGGAAGAACTGGATCATGCGCTGGCCGCCTCCTGGCCAGCGCATTTCGGATCTATCCCCCGGGAGGAGTAAAGACGGTAGGGGTCACTGTTACCCCTTCCACTACATTCCTTAGAGATACGCTGAAATGATTCTGCCGGGCATCCACACCCTGCAGACCAATGAGCAGCAGTTTTCCAGCCGTATCGGAGAATTGGAGCGTCAACAGCCCTTGGGAAGGGTTGTCCGCCTCAGCAACCGAAACCTGAAGCGATCCCTGCCCGCGCCGCACGTCAGTCACCTGAATCCCACGGTCAAACCGAATCGGATAATGAAGCAGGAGCCCCAAGGGGTTTCTCTTCAAGGACAGATGGGTCACCGCCCCACTCTCCATATCATCCAGAACCAGATGACCATCCCCCGCAACCAGTTCCATCGTATGCGGCGTCACGTAATCCAGTCGCAGATGACCGGGCATATAGACGAATCGTCCGGCGCTCACCCCATTATCGGGGCCAGTCTGATTGAACGACGCCTGCATCCCGGTCACGCCGTTCATGTAGGTTTCAATTCTGTGCACATCCTCCTGCTGGTCTGCAGGAAGATGGCCGTACCCACTTGTGGCGCAGCCAGATAGAAACAGAAGAGCCAGAAGTGCACGCTTCATGGAGTGGTTTCTCCGTGCAGAACAAGAGACAGGGCATGTAGGCCTGTTTCAAACTCCCCGGCGAGCAATCCGTTCACAAGACGGTGCCGGGCAATCCGGTTCAGTCCGTCAAATTTCGCGCTGGTGATCGCCACATTGAAATGCGTTTCTCCCGTACTCCCCAGAGCTTTTGCTCCCGCATGATGGGCATGCCGGGCACTATCATCCTGAATTTCAAGAACGCTCGGCGCCAGTTCCCGGTGAAGAATTTCAGCAATTCGGTCCCGCCTGGTGAGGGGCTGCGTCATGGTCAATTAAATCCGACTTGGTTTGTCCGCTTGCATCAAACGGCTCACATTGCCCATATCAGACACCATGCAGCGTAAATCTACCAGACATCGGGCTTTTGACCCCGATCCAGAGGCACCAGACCAGACCTGCGATCATCCAGGCTGTGCGGAGCCTGCCGGCTACCGTGCTCCCCGCGGGCGCGATGCCCTGCGGTCCTACTTCTGGTTCTGCCTTCAACACGTTCGCGACTATAACGCGCGATGGGACTTCTATCGCGGTATGACACCGGCCCAGATCGAAGCCCAACTTAGAGCTGACACGTCCTGGCAGCGCCCTTCGTGGAAACTTGGGACTGGTGCGGCACAGAAAGCCGAATTCAACGAAGAAGATGTTCTGGACCCACTGGATATTCTCGGTGCCAGCCGCCGCGACCGAGCCCAGCGCGCCAAAGACAGTGCACGTCAGCGCGCCACAGCCGACGGCCCACCAGAACCGCTTCGACTACCCCTCGCAACGTTGGACCTGACATGGCCCGTCTCGTTGGATGACGTCAAAAGCCGATATCGTGCCCTTGCCCGCCGTCACCACCCTGATGCGAATATCGGCGACAAGCAGGCTGAAGAGCGTTTCAAGGCCATCGGATCCGCGTACGCCGTGCTGAAAACGCATTTCAGTCGCGAGTCAGAGTTCGTTTCCTGATTTTCTCTCTGGAAGAATAGAGCCTAAAGGCCCATCTTTTCAGAACATTCCTGAATTCAATGAAAGTCCGCCAGTCTCATGAGTGATTTCGCGACGATCGACGCCCCGGAAACCGTCACCACCGCCGAAAGTTCTGCGGTCCCAACCAGTGTTCTTGGTGCGCCCGACCTCACGGTGTCTTCGCGTGAAGTCTTCGGCATCAAGACTGATCTTCAGATCCCAGCCTATTCCGTCCGGACAGAGCACGTCCCTGACATCGATCCATCCTACAAGTTCGATGAAGACACGACGCGCGCCATTCTTGCGGGTTTTGCCTATAACCGCCGCGTGATGGTTCAGGGCTTTCATGGAACGGGAAAGTCCTCCCACATTGAGCAGATTGCGGCGCGCCTGAACTGGCCCTGCGTCCGTATCAACCTCGACAGCCACGTGTCCCGTATTGATCTCATCGGCAAGGACGCCATCGTGCTACGCGACGGCAAGCAGGTAACGGAATTCCGTGAAGGTTTGCTGCCTTGGTGCCTGCAACATCCCTGTGCGCTGATTTTCGATGAATATGACGCAGGCCGTCCGGACGTGATGTTCGTGATCCAGCGCGTTCTCGAAGCAGAGGGGCACCTTACCCTTCTGGACCAAAACCGCGTGATCCGTCCCAACCCGGCCTTCCGCCTCTTTGCGACCGCAAATACCGTTGGCCTTGGTGACACGACAGGCCTGTATCACGGCACGCAGCAGATCAATCAGGGCCAGATGGATCGCTGGAACATCGTCGCGACCCTGAACTATCTTCCGCTTGAACAGGAAGTCGCGATTGTCACCTCCAAGCTGAAGATTGGTGCGGAAGACAAGGACAAGACCAAGATGGTCGAGCGTATGGTCGCTCTGGCCAATCTGACGCGCTCGGGCTTTATGGCCGGAGACATCTCCACAGTCATGTCCCCACGAACTGTCATTGCTTGGGCTGAGAACTTCAACATTTTCAACGATGTCGCATTCGCGTTCCGGCTCACGTTCCTGAACAAGTGCGACGAAGCCGAGCGCGGTATTGTTGCGGAATACTATCAGCGTTGTTTCAACACCTCCCCGGTGGAGTAAAAAACCTTGTCCGCGCCCAAGAACTCCCCTCCTGACGAAAACCGTCAGGAAGGTTTCCGCCGCGCCACAATCGCAACCCTTCGCGCCATGGGCGGCACGCCTGAACAGAGCGTGGATTTTCAGGGTGCGGTTGTTGGCAACAGGCTGCCCGCTCCGCCGGCACCTGATGCCGTGCAACTGCCCTACCTGTCCCGCAGCATGCACGATCGCGAAATTCAGAAAATTCGCGGAGCAGCCGATGCTGCGGCGCTGAAGCTGCGCTACCACAAGAGTGGCCTGAACGCGCAGTTTCCGGAGCCGCAAGCTCAGGAGGCATTCAACGTCCTCGAACAGGCGCGCTGTGAAGTTTACGGCTCCCGCCATATGGCCGGCGTCCGTGCCAATCTTGACCAGCGTGTGATCCAGCAGTGCGCCGAGGCGGGCTGTAACCGCATGGCGACCAAGGACGAAATGCCTGCCGCCATGGCTCTGAGCCTGCTAGCTCGGGAAGCCATGTCAGGAGAGCATACCCCTTCGCAGGCCGGCCCGGCGCTGGAAGCCTGGCGCGCCTCTCTCTCTCCGTCAGCCAAAAACGCACTGGCGGAAATGGCTGTAACGCAATCTGACCAGAAAGCCTTCGCACGCGCAATTACGCATCTGCTCGGAGCCTGCCAGCTTACAGAACTGCCAGAAGAGATCGAACAACAGGCCCCTTCAGACGATTTATCTGAAGACGAACAGCCTTCCGAAGACGAAGCCGCGGTTCCGCAGGAAGATCAGCAGACACCTGCAGGCGATGACCCTGATGAGGAAGATGGTTATCAGCCAGAAAGCGGTGAAAGCGGAATAACAGGCGAAACAGAGACGTCTTCCGACGCGCTTGATTCCCCTGAGACAGGTTCGGAAGAAGCTGCGGGGCCGTCTGACCAGTCAGGTGAAGGCACGGCCATCGGCGGCGGCTCAACCTATAAAGCGTACACCACAAGGTTCGATGAAGAAGTCGGGGCTGCTGACCTCTGTGACCCGGACGAACTGGACCGGCTACGCCAACAGCTCGACCAGCAGCTTGTTCAACTTCAGGGCCTGATTTCCCGTCTTGCGCATCGTCTGCAACGGCGGCTCATGGCTCAGCAACAACGCCGCTGGGAGTTCGAGCAGGAAGAGGGCATCATCGATGCCGGGCGCCTCTCCCGCGTCGTCACGAACCCAACCATGCCGCTCTCATACAAGTATGAGTGCGAAATGGAGTTCCGCGATACGGTCGTCACACTCCTGATCGACAATTCAGGCTCAATGCGTGGCCGGCCAATTGGAACTGCTGCAATATGCGGCGACATTCTCGCCCGCACGTTGGAGCGCTGCGGCGTGAAAGTCGAAGTTCTGGGCTTCACGACACGCCAATGGAAAGGTGGTCAGAGCCGGGAGCAATGGGTGAAAAATGGGCGCCCACCCGAGCCAGGACGCCTGAATGACCTGCGTCACATCATCTACAAAGATGCAGATACGCCCTGGCGCCGGGCCCGGAAGAACCTTGGCCTCATGCTTCGTGATGGTCTCCTTAAAGAGAACATTGATGGCGAATCGCTGCTTTGGGCCTGGAAGCGCCTGAAACGGCGTCCGGAACACCGTCATATTCTCATGGTGATTTCGGATGGTGCGCCTGTGGATGACAGTACGTTCTCTGCAAATCCGCACAACTATCTTGAAAACCATCTACGTGAGGTCATCAAGCGGATCGAAAGCGATCGGAACACGGAGCTTCTGGCCATCGGCATCGGCCATGACGTCACGCGTTACTATCGACACAGCGTAACCATCAGTTCCGCCGAAGACCTCGGCGGCACCATGATGGCTCAATTGAGTGAACTGTTTACCCCCGCCGGTCAGCGGCGAGTGCGATAACGGCATTCAGCATCCGGTCGGTATCGACGGTCGTGGTGCGGTGATTAACGATCGCCGCCCTCACCGCCAACCGACCGTTGATCCGCGTTGTGGATGGGGCCGCTACACCGCTTTCATGCAAATCCTGCACCAGCTCGGAAACATCCTGATCTAACAGGCCCTCTATTCCGAAGCAGACAATATTCAGCGTCACTGGTGCGAGCAGAACGAGCCCGGGCGTAGCCTGCACGCGGCGCGCGAGATGCTGTGCAACGTCACAACATTCTTCCACCATCTGCCCCATACGCTGTGAGCCATAATGGCCCAGCGTCATCCAGACTTTGAGCGCCCGGAACCCGCGGGAAAGATCTGGCCCGAAATCACAGAACCATGGCGCGCCACTCGCAAGCCCTCTGGCTTCACGCGTCAGATAGTCGAGCGACTGAGCAAACGCCGCCGCATGAAGTTCACGATTCCTCACCAGAACGCAGCCCGCGTCGTAGGGGACTTGTGCCCATTTATGAAAATCGAATGCCAGACTGTCAGCCTTTTCAATGCCGGAAAGCTGCGCCTTCAAACGTGACGACAAACAGGCCAGCGCCCCAAAAGCTGCATCCACATGAAACCAGAGGCCGTTCTCCCGTGCGATAGCCTCGATCCCCTGAAGATCATCAATAGCCCCGCAATCCACCGTTCCCGCCGTTCCGGCTACCATGAAGGGCACCAACCCGCTCTGTCGGTCTTCGGTGATCATCTGGCGCAGTGCCGCAAGATCCATCCGATGATCATCCGTCACCGGAACACGGCGCAAAGCCTCGCTTCCGAAACCAGCAAGATCAAAGGCACGAGGCAGACACCCGTGGGCCGTTGTCGCGGCATATCCGACCATTCTGCTCTGCCCAACGCCATGCCGTCGCAACAACGGATCACGCGCCCGACTGGCCGTAATGATGCTGATGAAGTTGGCCATGGAAGATCCGGTCACCAGACAACCGGACCCATCTTCCGGCATTCCAACCATGGAGAGAGCCCAGCGAATAACTTCACGCTCGACTTCATTTGCGGCATGGCTGCGGCCACCACAATTGGCGTTCATGCCGGCCGCCAGCATTTCTGCCAGCATCCCGATGGGTGTTCCGGCGCCATGCACCCAGCCCATGAAACCCGGATGAGTATTTCCATTGCCATAGGGAACAACGAGCTCAGTGAAACGCTCGTGCAGCTCTTCCAGAGAGGTCCCTTCGGCAGGAAAGCCTGTTCTCAGCTCATCCCTGGCTGCCTGCGGCATAGGACGCCAGACCGGGCCTTCCCCGACATGTTCCATACGATCAAACAGAGCATCCAGCATCTGATGACCCATGGCACGAATGCCGCTCCAGTCTTCAGGGTCCAGTCCCGCCATGAAGAGATCCTTTTCGCTGCCACGTTTCCCCTAGCCGCGATACAGGCCTCCTCTCAGGATGTCACGCAACCGGATCAGAGAAGTGCGGAATACAGCGATGACGAGGAACTGCTACTGCTTCCTGTAAAAAGGGACAGAATACCATCCGATGTCCCTCCACTTCCGTAAAGTGTGAGCATACTGGCAGGCGTCGTGGATGCTTCAGGGCTGATTTGTAGAAGCGCCAGATATTGTTCAGCAAACCGCTGCACACCTTGGGACGTGCTGAGACGTGAAAGATCCAGCTTGTTCCCCAGCAGTCGAACCTGCTGGTCGTAATCCAGTGCGCCAAACTGGGTTGTATCGAACCCACACACTTTTTCCGCCACCTTCAACAGTTTCGGATCTGCCATGATGCTGGAAAGCTTCATGTCTGACGTGACGGTTCGGGTAAAATAAAGAGCATCTCCGAGGCCCGGCGTCTCGTCCTGAACGCTGCTTTCATACCCGTTCGTCAGGTAATTCTGGGCGATTTTAGACAAAGTGTCTTCTGACGAGAGAGGAGACGTAGACCAGTCTGAAAACGCGGTCGCAAACGCTTTCCAGGACGCATTCCCGCTTCTCTGTGCCAACGACTTGGAAGACGTAGGGTCCTGCGTCATGAGCTGCTTAAGGACGGCCGTCTGATCAATATTGGAAGACATGTTATAGGCGCCAAGAACGACTTTCAGCGCCTTGTAGTTCTTCAGAAGCTGATCAGGCGTCGTGATGGAAGAAGCCTCAGCTTTGAACGCCGTCAATGCCTGCTGCGAAGATGAACTGGTCTTTTCCCATCGGTTCACGGAGGCCTGTTCGTCTTTCACGATGGACAGGTATTGCGGCACCGCTGGCATGGCGGAAATGGACGAAGACATGCACACTCACCCGCAAGGAAGGATTATGGGGAACCATTGTCTCTCCATAATCCTAAGAGAGTCTTAACAGTCTTTCTGTCTGAGAGATCAGACACCACAGCATTGAGGGCATGATGTCTTTTAAAACCCTTCTCGTAACAGCATTAGCGACGGCTCTGCCTTCCTTCGCGTCATCTGCTCTCGCAGACACGCTGCCGAACATTCCTGCATCCTGCTTCACCTATTCCCTGAACGGGCACCAGGCTGCCGCCCACGGCTTTTCAGCATCAGGCCTGCACGCCACCCTGACAGGAACCGGCATCGGCCTCGATATCGGGCCTATCACCCTGAAAGACCCCAAAGGCGCAGTCACGGAAGCCAAGCTGGAACAGTTCAATGCAACGGCCGCTTATGCAGCACTGAGCGCTTTCCGTGGCGGTATCAGCCCAGCCTGTCAGGGGCAGGATGCCACCATTACAGTCCACAACATCCATGAAGGAACGCCAGAAGCCTCATGGAGCAGCGTAAAACTGTCCCGCCCTGGTCACACAATGACCATCCAGCACGCGACGATCAACGCAGTCCAGACCAGCCCTGAGCTCCGCATCAAGGTCAATGGAACAGGCATTCACGACTCGAAACAGCCTCTTATTCCATCGTCCCTGTCCGCCGATCTGTCCGTAAGCGGCCTCTCCGGCTCCTCACAGCAGATCACGATCAACGCCCTGCATGCCATTTCCGGAAGCAGCACTGTTGATGGCACAGGAACCATTCAGATCGGCTCGTCAGCTGCAACATCCACCGCAGACACCCATGTCAGCATCACCAATGTTGCGCAGTTGATCGAGGCCATTCGCCAGACAGCCCCGACCAAAGTGGTCACCGCCCTTACCATTGCCCGCCTGATGGGACGCCAGAGCGGCGACACCACCACGTGGGATATTGCCCTTCAGGGCGGCGTAGCGACGGTCAACCGTATTCCGCTCCCTATCGCCGTTCCCTGAGTGCCACTGCGGAAACTGGAAAAACGCTTAGTCGGCGTCTTCCAGTTTCCGCACGAGTTTGCACAGAACGGTCGTTACTTTCTTCGCAAAACCAATGCGGGTGGCGTTCGTCATTTCGCGAATAATAGCCAGCTTCTGATCGGGGCGGATCTTCACGCCCGAATCCTTCTTACGAGTCGCCCAATCGATCAGCCCGGCGGGGTTCTGGAACCGGTTCTTGCGGAACTGAAGCACCATACCTTTGGGCCCGGCTTCCAGACGCTCCACACCTGCCTCACGGCACAGACGCTTGATGAGCACGACGTCCAGAAGATTCCCCACCTCTGGCGGCAATGATCCGAACCGGTCCACGAGTTCAGCACGCATGGCCTCGACTTCCGCTTCTCCGGTCAAGGATGCGATACGCCGATATAGCCCCAGCCGAACCGGCAGATCAGGCACATAAGTGTCTGGAATCAGCACAGGCAATCCGAGGATAATATTCGGCGTCCAGCTGTCTTCTTCCTCCGCCTTTCGACCGCGTTCGCGACGTAGATCCAGAACGGCATCTTCCAGCATCTGCTGATACAGCTCGATCCCGACTTCCTTGATATGCCCGGACTGCTCATCCCCCAGCAGATTTCCGGCACCCCGAAGATCCAGATCGTGCGATGCCAATGTGAAGCCTGCGCCGAGCGAGTCGAGCGTCTGCATGATTTCCAGACGTTTTTCAGAAGCGGCCGACAATGGGTTCGTCTGCGGCCAGGTCAGATAGGCATAGCCACGCTGCTTGCCTCGCCCCACACGCCCGCGCAGCTGATAAAGCTGCCCCAGGCCAAACATATCTGCCCGATGAATAATAATCGTATTCACGCTGGGCATATCGAGGCCACTCTCCACGATATTGGTGGAGAGCAGGATGTCATATTTGCCGTCGGCAAATTCGGTCATGACGCGTTCCAGTTCGGTCGGCGTCAAACGGCCATGGGCCTGAATGACCTTCGCATCCGGAACAATCTCGGCCAGGCGCTCTGCCATCCGGTCCAGATCAGCCAGTCGCGGCAACACGCAGAACACCTGCCCACCGCGGAAACGCTCACGCTGAATCGCTTCGCGGATCATGACGCTGTCAAACGGCGTAATAAACGTGCGAACTGCCAGACGATCCGTCGGCGGCGTCGCAATCAGGCTCATTTCCCGCACACCGGACAGGGACAGCTGGAGCGTACGTGGCAGCGGCGTGGCTGACAGTGTCAGGACGTGCACGTCTTCCCGCAAGGCTTTGAGCTTTTCCTTGTGAGACACACCGAAATGCTGCTCTTCATCAATGATCAGCAGGCCCAGACGTTCGAAAGAGACCGTCTTGGCCAGAAGAGCATGCGTCCCGATGACGATATCCAGACGGCCATCCGCCATCTCTTCGCGGACTTTTGTCGCTTCCTTGGGTGTCACCATACGTGACAGTTGCCCGATCCGAACCGGCAGACCTTCGAATCGCGCCACAAAGCCACGGTAATGCTGACGAGCCAGAAGCGTTGTCGGAACAACAACAGCCACCTGCATCCCTGAAAGCGCGGCAACAAAGGCTGCACGCAAGGCAACTTCGGTTTTTCCAAAGCCGACGTCGCCACACACCAGACGGTCCATCGGGCGACCGGAGCTCATATCCTCCAGAACATCCGCGATGGCACGGGACTGATCTTCCGTCTCCACGAACGGGAAACGGGCACAGAATTCGTCCCACAGCCCCTCTGCCGGCGCGAGCGTCGGAGCTTCACGCAATGCACGCGCAGCTGCCGTCCGAATCAGTTCACCCGCCATGATGCGGATGCGCGATTTCATCTTGGCCTTACGAGCCTGCCAAGCCGTACCACCGAGCTTGTCGAGCTGGACGCTGGCCTGCTCCGACCCGAACCGGCTCAGGAGTTCGATGTTCTCTACCGGCAGAAGAAGGCGCTGCTCTCCATCATACAGAATGGAAAGATAGTCATGCGCAACCAGCCCTTCGCGGATAGTCTCAAGCCCGACATACCGTCCAATCCCGTATTCCTGATGAACAACGAGGTCCCCTTCGGAAATCTCGCCCACCTGAGAAATGAACTGTTCACCACGCTTCTTGCGACGGGGCGGCCGGGAAATACGCTCTCCCAGAAGGTCCTGTTCAGACACAAAACACAGACGATCTGAAACGAACCCGCGCTCCAGCCCGAGAACGAGCAGACCAACTGTCCCGCGGGACATGCCTGCTGCGGACGGCCAGTCGTCATAACTTTCAACACCAACGCCATGCTCCTGAAGCAGATGGGCAATCCGCTCCCGCGAGCCACGGCTCCAAGCCGTAACATACGTGCGGCGCCCGGACTGCGCCCATTCTTCAACCTGCTTACCAAACGCTTCAAAAACACCCTCGCGAGACCCGTCCTTGGCCCGGGCAAAAAGCGGTCCGGGACGGCTTCCGGCTTCTACGCCTTCTCCCAGATCCGGCTTGCCAAATGCATTCAGCAAAACAGATGGCGCCCTGGAGAGCATGGCATTCCAGCCATGCTGGTCCAGATAGAGACGATGAGGCGGAAGCGCCCGATACGGCATCTCGCCGTCTCGAACAGGAACACGACGCGCCTCATAGTGGTCGGCGATCATGTCCAGACGGGCTTTCAAAATCTCCGGTGCATGGCTGTCGAAGCTGATTGCAACGTCTGGCAGATAATCCAGCAGCGTTTCCATCTGGTGGCCATCGCCATCATGGAAAAGCGGCAGATAGTGCTCCAGACCCGGATAACGCCGCCCGTCAGAGACGTTTTCATAAAGCGTGTCAGATGCAGCTGATGGCCCAAACGTATCGCGCCATCCCGTTCGGAAAAGACTGATACTCTCTGGACTGAGCGAGAACTCCGAGACAGGTCGTAACTCGAAACGCGCAAGCTTTTCTGTCGAGCGCTGCGTAGCGATATCAAAAGCACGGATATTTTCGACTTCATCGCCGAAAAGGTCGAGGCGGATGGGGTCTGGTGCGCCTGCAGGGAACAGATCGAAAATGCCGCCCCTCGCCGCGAACTCACCCGCTTCCATGACCGTATCAGTCCGCGTGTAGCCATTGGCGACAAGAACTTCGATCAGGAGAGACTGATCCAGCATTTCACCCGTAGCCACACTGATGGACTGGCCTTTGAAAGCCGATCGTGGCGGAACGCGCTGCAACAGACTGTGCACGGTCGTCAGAACGAGCCGGCGGGCTTTCGTCGGCTCCAGCAAGCGGCACAATGTTCCAACACGCTCAGCAACCAGTGCAGCGTTGGGAGAGACACGGTCGTAAGGCAGGCAGTCCCACGCAGGCAGGCGCAGAACTTCAACTTCCGGCATCAGATAGGACAGCATGTCCATCAGAGCCGCAACAGCAGCGTCGTCCCGCGCAACATGCAGCAACGGCCCTTCATGCTCTGCCAGCCGCTGGCGAAGCAGCAACGCCACACTCCCGTCCGGGACACCCCAGACGGTCGGACCAAAGGATGTGAGGGGCATTTCACGGCTCATGGTTTCGTTTTGTTCCATCCTGCTCTTGCCCTATACCTGCCGTTCCAGACCCTGCCATACCAAGAAAAGCCCCGGGGAGCGCCCGTTGCAATGCAGTCCGAACAGCCCTCTCCAGATTTTCTTGCTCCACTCTTCGCACCACTGACGTCCCTGCCCGGAATCGGGCCAAGACATGCAAGTCTGCTGGAAAAGATCGCAGGGGGACGGCGCGTCCTGGACCTGCTGTTCACCCTTCCCGAGCGAATTGTTGACCGTCGTATTCTGCGCACAGTTGCCGCAGGACACAATCTCGCACCCGGAGAAATCCTGACAACGCGTGTCCGTGTCGTCTCAATCCGCAAGGCTGCACGCCCCGGCCAACCCTCCATCATTCGCACAGAAGACGACACGGGAAGGCTGGATCTGGTTTTTTTCCAGCAGAAAAACATGCCTGCCCCAACGGTCGGGGCAGAGCTTCTTGTCTCTGGCAAGACCAGCCGGTTCCAGGGTGAATTGACGATGCCCCAGCCGGATCACGTCACAACATGGGAAAAGCGTGACAGCTTTCCCAGACTTGAACCCGTCTGGCCCCTGACCGCAGGCCTGTTTCCCTACATCGTGCGCAAAGCCATGCGCGCTGCCCTGACGCTTCTGCCCGATTTTCCAGAATGGCAGGACCACGCCCTTGTCCAAAAGCGCCGCTGGCCAGCTTTTACACAGGCGCTGCATATCCTGCAGGCCCCGGAAAGCATTCCTGCTCATGTCGAATGGGCGCCAGTGCGAGAGCGCGCACTTTCCCGTCTTGCTGCGGATGAACTTCTTGCTGACCAGCTCTGTTTTGGACTGGCTCGCCTTAAAGCACGCAGCCGGATAGGCCGCAGCATGCCGGGCACGGGCGCACTCCAGGCAGAGCTCAATCGTCGTTTTGGTCATAAGCCAACGGCGGCCCAGTCTTCAGCTATCATTGAAATCCGTCAGGACATGGCGGCCACTGCTCCCATGATGCGTCTGCTGCAAGGAGACGTAGGCGCCGGCAAAACATTTGTCGCGATGAATGCCATGCTTCAAGCCGTGGAATCCGGTGCCCAGGCAGCCCTCATGGCGCCAACGGAAATTCTGGCACGCCAACACTTCGAGACAGTGTCCCGCCTTTGTCCCACGCAATGCGTTTATCTGAGCGGGACGATCAAAGGCGCAGCACGCCGCGAGACACTGGCGGCCATTGCCGATGGAACTGCGCGCATCATCGTCGGGACTCACGCCCTGTTTCAGGAAGGCGTGACGTTTGCGGACCTTGGACTGGCCGTCATTGACGAGCAGCACCGTTTTGGCGTGAAGCAACGGATGAATCTGAGCGCCAAGGGACAGGCTACAGATATTCTGGTCATGACCGCCACTCCCATTCCCCGGACCCTTCAGCTCATGGAATGGGGCGAAATGAGCGTAAGTCGGCTGGATTCCAAACCTGCAGGCAGACAGCCCATTCGCACGACCCTGCATAATATGGATGCCATGCCAGACATTCTGGCCGCCATATCCCGCGCAGTAGCGGATGGGGTACAGGTCTTCTGGGTCTGTCCTCTCATTGAGAACAGCGAAACACAGTCTGCCGCAGCGGCCGAAGAACGGTGGGCGATGCTTGGAGAGCGATTTCCCAGTATCGTTGGATTAGCACATGGCAAACAGGACATCGCCATCCGGCAAGCCGCACTTGAAGCATTCCGGAAGGGTGAAACACGTATCCTCGTTGCTACAACCGTTATTGAGGTCGGCGTGGATATACCGAATGCTTCGGTCATGGTGATCGAACAGGCAGAACGCTTTGGGCTCGCTCAGCTTCATCAGTTACGGGGGCGCGTCGGGCGCGGTTCGAAAAAGTCCTTCTGCCTGCTGCTCCATGATGGCATGGCCACACCAACAGCCGTCAGGCGGTTAACGCTTTTGCGAGACACTAACGATGGATTCATGATTGCTGACGAGGATTACCGAATCCGTGGTGGCGGCGACCTTGCTGGAGACCGCCAGTCCGGACTGCCCGGCTTCCGGTTAGCTCAGGGCGCAAGAATTTCGCTGCTTTTGGCGGCAATGCAACAGGACAGCGAGCGAGAACTTATGCGCAATCCGTCGCTGGAAGGCCCACGCGGGGCCGGATTGAGAATTATGCTAACGCTCTTTGACCGCTCCGAACCCGACAGGCTTTTGATTTCTGGTTAAAGGACCTTTAAGAAAGAATTGTTAATCTGCCTTCCGAGAAGGAACTTTATCGTTCTTTGACGGTTTTACGACTTATCCATAATCGGGTTTACAGTATGTTCTCAACTGGTGACGATCAGCATGCAGCTTCTTTCCTGAAAGGGACGTCGTCCGCCAGTTACCTGCCTCTCTTGAGACTGGCACGCCTGCTCACTGGCGCTTCGTCAGCGGGAATAGTGGCCCTGTCAAAGGACTCTACGCCCCTTGAAATTGCCTCCGTTGGTGTATTTTTAGCCGATGCGCTGGGTGAACTTCCGTATGAAGAACTTTCAGAAAGCACTTCACCACAGACATTCAGAATAGCAGGGCGATCTGTTGCCGGGATCAATGTCGGAAGCCTGCCCCGACAGAAGCGCACTTCCACCTCTCTCTTCCTTTTTGCTGCGTGCGAGACGACTGACCTTTCAAGTCAGCAGACGTTGGATGCACTTGCAGATCTCGCAGACCTGACCAGAAACCCGATTTACAACAGCGGTTCAGTCCTGCCGAACCGTATGCAGAGCATGGAATCTGTTCAGTGGTACATTGAGCAGACTGCTGGCCTGACAAGACGAGCAAAATTTGGATTAATTCGCTTCAACCTTGACCATCTGTCTTTCATTAATGAGCGCTACGGCTGGGATGTCGCCGACATCATTCTGGAAGAGATCGTCCGAAGAATCGAAAAGCTCCTACCCCAGGGCGCGTTCCTTGGCGGCATGGGCGGCGGCAACTTCATTGTCTTGACGCCACCAGGCTACACGCAGGTCACAACACGATCCTTGATGACATCCATTCTGCGGATTTCTGAAGCCCCTGTTGCCCTTGCCAGCTCTTCTCTTCCATTTTCCCTGTCCATCGGCTGGAGCATGTTCCCGGAAGATGGCCACACGGTTGATGACCTTCTCACCAGCGCCAAAGCTGCGCTTATGGAAGCCCAACGCCTGGGTGGCGGTCACGAGAGACGCGCGGACGAAGAAACAACACGGATGCATATCCTGTCTTCCAGCCTGGAGCAGGATCTTGCCGTTGCCGTGGAACAGAACGGCCTCTTCCTGAACTGGATGCCGGTTGTTGACACCGCATCACAGCAAATCGTGGCTCATGAGGCCCTGCTAAGATGGAATAGACCAGGCTACGGAGAAGTCCCGCCGGCCCTCTTTATTCGCTGCGCAGAAGAAGCCGGCCTGGTTGAAATGCTCGATAGCTGGAGTCTTAAAACAGCCTGCATGGCTGCGGCGAGCTGGGATGTCCCCCACAGGGTCTGCGTCAATATCTCGCCAGTCTGGCTCGTGAGTGAACGCCTCTCGAAACTCGTCAAGGAAATTCTTCAGGAAAGCGGCCTCGCACCTGAACGACTGCAAATTGAAATGTCGGAGCCACGCTTCTTCGGACCAGAAGACATCACATTCCGTGAATTGTCCCGCGTCCGCGCGCTCGGCGTCAGGCTGGCGCTTGATGATTTCGGTTCTGGCTTCTCGTCCCTTGAGCGTCTTCGCTTCTATCCGCTGGATCAGATCAAGCTTGATCGCAGATTCATCAACAGCCTCGGCGAAAACAACCGCGCAAATGAAGTGATGTGCGCGATTCTCGCTTTGGCACGCGCCTTGAACATCACGACATGCGCCAAAGGCGTAGAGACCGAGTCCCAGATGGCCTTCCTGGATGCTTACGGGTGCGAAGAGGTCCAGGGATATCTTCTTGGCTCCCCGGTTCGAGATCAGGCCAAGCCTGCGTCACAGTCCGCTTAAGAAAAAAGCCCGTCCCGCTTTTGCGGTCGGGCTTTTTTCTTGGTCCGAAGATCAAGCTAAAAATTACGCTTTAGAATTTAACAGAGAGCTTGAGCGACCCATAGTTAAACAGGCCAGCTTTCTGCGACTTGAACTGAGCCGTCTGCCAGTTCTGGCTGTAAGAGAGTCGCACGCCGTGCCACATCACGGCCACGCCGGCATGAATTTCGCCCACATCCCAGACTTTTTCGACGTGAGGCGAGTCGGGACGCACGGTATTACCCTGAAGCGTGGCGTCGTACCCAACGGCCTGCCCCTCTACACCACCATAAAAGTACCAAGCGACAGGACGCGTTCCACGGAACGCATCTGTACCATCCAGTCCCGGTCCAATCGTCGAGTTACCGAAATCACTGTCCAGCCCTTGTCCGACCCGGAAGGTGGCTGCCGCGTCAGCGTATGTTCGGTAATCGCCCGCCGCACCTGAAACCGCAGGCAAAACGTCCATGCCGATGCCGTAAACATTTACGACTGGCAGACGCCAGATGCGACCGGCCTGAATCTGCATGATCGGCTGATTCGCCAGCTGGTGCACCCACCCCTTGTTCGGCGTGTCGCTGATCAGGTTATGGAATCCGTTCTGCACCTGACGCCCAAGACCTGCAGGGCCCATGACACCAAACTGAATACCCATGACGGTACGGGACAGATCCGTATCATTAATAAGGTTAACGGTGCCGAGCATCAAACCTGCGTAAGGACGATCTCCAAGTGGCGGCTGGGCCATCTGGGTTTGGCGCGGGGTATAAATCAGCTGCTGCAAACCGATGCTGATACGCTGCATGCCATTTCCCATCAGGAAATGATTCAGATTCGCAATCGGTTCTGGAAGGTTATCGGTCCCCGAAGTCCAGTTAATGCGCAGACCAGACGTATAATACTGATCAGACGTTCCCTTCAGGGTCGAGACAGCATCGTTCTCACCCTGAATGGTCCAGGTACCGTGTGGATCCTGAAGAGGAGTCGCCAATGCGGACGAGGATGCCAGTGCAAGCAGGGCAATAGCCCCGAAGGAAAGAGTCAGTCGGGTCTGCATGGGCACCTCTGCATCTCGCGTACGATCAGGGTAATGACGTTATCAATTTGTGTCTTTATGTCATTACTGAGCGTCAAAGCAAAGCCTTCGGAGCACCTTGACGGACTGAGACAATCTTAAAATCCGCGCGAGTTGGGCACTTCTCGCACTTTCGTTGTGGCAGTGCGGGAAAAAACCATGCTAGTGATTCCCTCAGAGGAAGGCCTGAGGCTTTTCTCACCTTTTTGAAATACGTCATGGCAGGGGATAGAAGCCCTCCGTGGCACCCCAGTCTCGGGATTAGACCGTTGAGAAACAACAGAACCGACCGCAGCTTTAACTCACCTCGCCGCGGCGGGTTTGACGGGGACTATTCGTCCCAGCCATCCTATGGTGACCGTGGCGGCTTCGGCGGCGGCGATCGTGGCGGCTTCGGCGGCGGCGATCGCGGCGGCTTCGGTGGCGGCGGTGGTGGTGGCTTCGGCGCACCTCGTCGTGGCGCTGGCAGCAGCTTCGTTACCGCTTCCGGCCCAGAAATCAGCTCCCGCGTTAAGTGGTTCAACACCGAAAAGGGTTTCGGTTTCGTTGAACTGGCTGACGGCTCGGGCGATGTCTTCCTGCACGCCAACGCTCTTGGCAACGCTGGCGTAAGCAGCGTCAACCCGGGTGCAACCGTGGTTGTTCGCATTGGCCAGGGTCCGAAGGGTCGCCAGGTTGCTGAAGTCATTTCCGTTGACGAAAGCACGGCTGAAGCTCCCCGTCCGCGCGCCCAGTTCGGTGCAGCTCCGCAGCCACGCTTCGGTGGCCCGTCAGCACGTCCGGGCCGTCCGGCTCCTGACCTGTCCGACGCACAGGACATCCGCGGCACCGTGAAGTGGTACAACGCCACCAAGGGCTTCGGCTTCATCACGCCTGACTCCGGCGGCAAGGACATCTTCGTCCACGCTTCCGCTCTCGAGCGTTCACAGCTCCCGACTCTCGACGAAGGCCAGGCGATCAACGTCAAGGTTGTTCAGGGTCAGAAGGGTCCGGAAGCTGCTGCAATCAACGTCGATTGATTGGTAGCTTCGGCATCTTGCTGAGCACTAAAAAAAGCCGCTGTGGATTTTTCCACAGCGGCTTTTTTAATGACTGCTAAAAATTACGTGCCATAGTCAAACAAGGCGGTGTCGCGAGAACTCAGTATTCCTTGCCCTTGTTCCGGATCAAGCGAGCCTTATCACGTTGCCAGTCGCGCTCAGCGATTGCATGTCGCTTGTCTTCTTTTTTGCGCCCCTGCCCCAAACCAATCGTCACTTTCGCGACTCCGCGGGCGTTAAAATGAATATCCAACGGGACAAGCGATGCACCGGCACGCGTCACAGCGGACAGATAATGCGCAACCTGTTTGCGATGCAGCAGCAGTTTGCGAGGAGCCCTTGGCTCAAAGCGGGAAAGAACGCCCCCCTGATATTCCGGAATGTAGGAATTAAAGAGCCAGATTTCTCCATCACGCTCGGCCGCATAGGCCTCGGTAATGGTTGAACGTCCCAAGCGAAGGCTTTTGACCTCCGGCCCCTTCAGAACAATTCCAGCCTCTACAGTTTCCAGAATCGTGTAATCGAACCGGCCTTTACGGTTCTGAGCGACGATCCCGTGAGAGATCATGCCGCTCTTCTCTTTTTTTCCGGCCATTAAAAATATCAGTCCAATAGATCGAGAGATCGTAAAGCAGCATCGATAGCCTTCCGCGTTGCCTCCTGAGGCTCCACGAGTGGAAGGCGCAGGGTCGCATTGCACAGACCCAGCCGAGACATAGCGTACTTCACCGGTCCCGGGTTGCTTTCCATGAACATGGCATCATGCAGCGGAGAGAGACGATCCTGAATTTCGATTGCGTCTTCGATTCGCCCCTCCTGCCAGGCGCTGTGCATTTCCGCGCATAACGCAGGAACGACATTTGACGTCACGCCAATGCAGCCATCACCACCTGCCGCAAGAAACGACACCACTGTGTTATCGTCACCAGAAAGCTGGTTGAACGGCTTCTTAACGTTCCGCCGCACCGCGATGGGACGAGCCAGATTGGCCGTAGCATCCTTTACGCCAGCAATATTGGGATGCTGAGCGAGGCGTCCCAGTGTCTCCGGAGTAAGATCCACCACAGACCGACCCGGAATGCAGTATACGTGAATCGGAAGTGGCGTCGCGTCGGCGATCGTCATGAAATGGCGATACAGGCCTTCCTGGGTGGGCTTGTTATAATACGGAACCACAACCAACAGGCTGCTCGCCCCTACAGAATGAGCATGTCGCGCCATCTGCACAGCTTCAGATGTGCTGTTTGAGCCGGCTCCAGCCATGACCGGAACACGACCGTTCGATGTCTCGACGCAGTGGGCAATGATCTGGCCATGCTCCTCGTGCGACAGCGTCGGGCTTTCGCCGGTTGTCCCTGCCGGTACGAGCCCGCTGGTCCCCGCTTCAATCTGGCGCTCAATAAGCTTTGTCGCCACCTCGAAATCGATACGCCCATCCGTACCCATCGGAGTGATCAGAGCCGTCAGCGACCCTTGATACATGCCCGTCTCCACCATTGCCTTGCCTCTGCTCATCATGCGCACCATCCTGCTCTTTAGATCCGTCAGCGTCATGCGCTGGAACGAGCAAGACTGCGTGGGTATGCACCCAGAATCTTCAAATTATCGCTGACATGCTCCAGCTCTTTCAAAGCGGCCGCCAATGCAGGCTGCTCTGGATGTCCTTCAACATCCATCAGGAACTGCGTGGCCGCGAATGAGCCGTTGAGCATGTAACTTTCAATTCTCGTCATATTAATACCATGACGTGAGAATCCACCCAATGCCGCGTAAAGCGCCCCGGGTTTGTTGCCGACTTTCATGAGCAGCGTCGTCAACGTGTCATTGCGTTGAGAATCGGGAAAACTTGGCACAGGTGCCACGCGATAAAAGCGCGTCGTGTTGTGCGCCGCGTCTTCAACGTTACTCCGTAAGATGACGAGACCGTTCAGCTCTCCTGCGAGTGACGAGGCGATGGCAGCGTCTTCCTTCCGGCCCCATTTCGCGACCATTTCGGCAGCACCAGCCGTATCGAACTCCGGCACGACTTCCAGATCCAGCTCATGAATAAGCTTACGGACCTGCCCGAGTGCAACTGGATGTGTGTGAAGACGCCGGATGTCAGAGATTTCGGTGCCCGGCACAGCCAGAAGGCAGTGCTCCACACGCTGAAAGTGCTCTCCAACGATGTGCAGCCCTGCATCCGGCAGCAAAGAATGAATGTCAGGCACACGCCCGGCGAGCGAATTTTCACAGGCCAGGAGCGCTTCATCTGCCCGACCATCATGCACAGCTTCAATCGCAGCTGCAAAGCTCGCGCAGGGAAGGGTCGTCCAACCCGGACGAGCCTGTCGGCATGCGAGGTCCGAATAGGCGCCAGGCTGCCCCTGAAAAGCAATTACCGGCATCAGACCAGTCCTCTCACTCGTTCCAGATCCTCAGGCGTATCAACACCTTGAGGAGCATGTTCTATCCGGGCACACCCGATGCTCATTCCTGCTTCCAGCGCACGAAGCTGCTCCAGACTTTCACGCCGCTCCAGAGCCGACTGTGGCAGACTGACAAAACGCTCCAATGCGTTTCGACGCCATGCATATACGCCAACATGATGCCAATGCTGCCCTGCGCCCCATGGAATGGGCATACGTGAAAAATAAAGTGCGCGCGTCACCGCGGCGTCGCCAAAATCACAGGCGATCTTGACCACCTGTTCGGCATCTCTTTCCCAGTCTGATTGAACGGGAGCAGCAAGCGTCCCGATATCACAGGATGGATTTTCCAGCGGCTTGAGCACGGCAGTCAGACTGGTCGGATCAATCAAAGGCAGGTCTCCCTGCAGATTGATCACCACGTCATAAGTTCCAGACGGATCGAGCTTCTGGATGGCTGCATGCACACGATCCGAACCGCTGGCCAGAGACGAGTCGGTCAAGACACCTTGCACGCCCTCTAACTCACGGACGGCATCAAGAATGTCCTGATCGCCCGCAGCAACAACCACTGGCCCGATCTTTGCTTCCAACGCCCGTTTCGCAACGCGGACAATCATGGGAAGGCCACCAATATCCGCAAGGGGCTTGCGTGGGAGGCGGGTCGAGGCAAGTCTGGAGGGAATGACGATGATCGGACGCATGGCCCTTCTGATGCCGCCCGCCTGATCGGGCGTCAATCTCACACACGGCTTTCTGGCAGGAATTGAAAGAAAATATGAGCGAAACAGTTCTGGAAAAGGCACTTGTCGTCGCCGAAGCCTGTGCAAACGCTGCCCGCGAGACGGTCATCCCCCATTTCCGCACCTCACTACAGGCTGATGCCAAATCCGATGACAGCCCGGTCACTGTTGCAGATCGTGCGGCTGAAAAAGTCATGCGCTCCATTCTGGAAGATGCTCTGCCCGAGCACGCTATCCTGGGCGAAGAAAGCGGAATGAGCGGTCACGAAGGAGACTGGCTCTGGGTGCTGGACCCGATCGACGGAACACGCGCATTCCTGACCGGCCGCCCAACCTTCGGAACCCTTATTTCGCTTTTCCATAAAGGACGACCTGTTCTGGGGTTGATTGACCAACCACTGACGGGCGAACGGTGGATAGGCGTTGCCGGGCAGGGGACACGCTTTGTGTCCACCCGACTGCCCGGTCAGATTGGCACACGCATATGCCCGGTTCTTGGGCAAGCTGAACTATCCTGCACATCCCCGGAAATCATGACGCCCAATCACGCACCACGCTTTGCCAGCCTCCAGAAGCAGGTCCGGCGGACATCATGGGGCGGCGACTGTTACGCCTACGGACTACTGGCGCTTGGCCAGATCGATGTAATCGCCGAATGCACCATGAACCCATGGGACTGGGGGGCACTTGTTCCGGTCATTGAAGGCGCAGGCGGCAGCATCACGGACTGGCAGGGCAAGCCTCTTACGCTCGAAAGTGATGGAACCGTTCTGGCGTGCGGCAACCCTGCCCTGCTCACAGACATCGTGAACCACCTTTCCCATCCGGGAACGATGGGCTAGGCATGACGCCCCGGTGATCATGGGCCGGGACAGGTTGGAATGAGAGCCGGAGCCTTCCGGTTCAGGACCGGGATGGAAATATGGAAACGCACTTCTCTCTCCCCAAGAACAAGATCCGCATCCTCCTGCTTGAAGGCATCCATGAGAGTGCTGTCGAGCATTTTAATGTGCAGGGTTATGCAGAGGTCACGCGTCTGAAAGGCGCTCTTGAAGGCGATGCCCTCAAGGAAGCACTGCAAGGCGTGCACATGGTGGGTATTCGCAGCCGGACGCAGTTGACGCGCGAAGTTATTGAATCCGCTGATCGGCTGATGGCCATCGGCTGCTTCTGCATCGGGACAAATCAGGTCGATCTGACCGCCGCCCGCATGGCCGGCATTCCGGTCTTCAACGCGCCTTACAGCAACACGCGCTCCGTCGCCGAACTGGTGATGGGTGAAGTGGTCATGCTGATGCGCCGCATTCCATCCCGTTCTGAACAGTGCCACCAGGGTGGCTGGGACAAATCCGCCATTAATGCGTGGGAAGTCCGTGGTAAGACGCTCGGTATCGTCGGTTACGGTTCCATCGGTTCACAGCTTTCCGTTCTGGCCGAAGCCTTTGGCATGCGCGTCCTGTATTATGACATCATGCCCCGCCTCCCGCACGGTAACGCCGTTGCAGTCGCGACGCTCAAGGACCTTCTTGCCAAGTCCGATATCGTCACACTGCACGTTCCCCAGACACCGGACACAGACCTCCTGATCGGAGAAGCCGAGATCCGGGCCATGAAGCCCAACTCGATTCTCCTCAACAACGCCCGCGGCAGTGTCGTTGACCTTGAAGCTCTGGCCGCAGCCCTTAAGGACGGCCATCTCATGGGTGCTGGCGTGGACGTGTTCCCAGTGGAGCCCAAAGTTGCCGGAGAGCGTTTCGTTTCCCCGCTTCAGGGCCTGGAAAACGTTATTCTCACCCCGCATATCGGCGGCTCCACCATGGAAGCACAGGAGCGGATTGGCGTTGAAGTCGCCCGCAAGCTTGTGGATTACTCCGATGTTGGTTCCACTATTGGTGCCGTGAATTTCCCGAGCGTGCAGCTTCCGGAGCGGCCACGTGGCACGCGCTTCATGCACGTTCATGCCAACCGTCCCGGCATCATGCGCCAGATCAACGAGCTGTTCGCAGCCGAGAACTGCAATGTGACGGCACAGTATCTGCAGACGGACGGTGAAGTCGGTTACGTTGTCGTCGAGGCTGAATCGACGGGCCCCGATATGGACCAGCACCTTCTGGACGGCCTGCGCGCCCTTGATGGAACGCTTCGTGCGCGCCTGATTTACCAGCGTTAACCATCCAGTAATATGTTCTGGCTAAGATCTCGTTCCATGACGACATCTGGCCAGAACACTCCTGCCCTTGCCCGTATCCAAAGCTTTGCCTTTTCTGGAATCGAAGCTGTTCCGGTTACGGTTGAAGTTCAGGTCTCGACAGGGCTTCCAGCGTTTCTGCTGGTCGGCATGGCGGACAAATCGGTCGGCGAAGCACGCGAGCGTGTCCGTGCTGCTCTGACATCCATGGGCCTGGCCCTTCCTCCAAAACGTATTCTGGTCAATCTCGTCCCCGCAGACCTCGCCAAGGAAGGTGCACATTTTGACCTTCCCATCGCGCTCGGGCTTTTGGTCGCCATGGGAATTCTGCCGTTCGAAGCTGTCTCTGCCTATGCGGCCGTCGGTGAGCTTTCGCTCGATGGACGGATCAACCCGGTTAACGGTGTTTTATCCGCAGCCCTTGGTGCTGCAGCACATTCTCTAGGGTTAATCTGCCCGGCGCTGCAGGGAAGAGAGGCACGCTGGGGCAATCCAGACCAAGACATTCTGGCTCCAGACACTTTGCTCGGCGTTGTATCTCATTTCCGTGGCGAACAGGTTTTAACGCCTGTTCCCGCAGCAGAAGGATACACCCCGGATTATGGCCCTGACCTCGCTGACGTGAAGGGCATGGCTCTTGGGCGTCGAGCACTTGAAATTGCCGCCGCTGGCGGACATTCCGTCCTCATGAGCGGACCACCAGGTGCTGGAAAATCCATGCTTGCGTGCAGATTGCCCGGTATCTTGCCGGATCTGACGACTGAGGAAATGCTGGAAACAAGCCGGATCCACAGTGTGTCAGGGCTCTTGAAAGACGGTCGCCTGACAATCCGGCCGCCCTATCGTGCGCCTCATCACAGCGCCAGTTTGCCCGCGATGGTCGGTGGCGGGGCCAAAGCACGACCCGGCGAAGTCAGCCTTGCCCATAATGGTGTGCTTTTCTTGGATGAATTGCCCGAATTCTCGCGGTCATGTCTGGAAGCACTCCGACAACCTATCGAGACCGGCTCAATTTCGATCGCCCGCGCTGCCCAGCACACAACCTATCCAGCCCGTTTTCAGTTCATCGCAGCCATGAATCCCTGCCGTTGCGGATATCTGGGAGACCCGGAACGGAGTTGCCGCAAAGCCCCTCGATGCGGAGAAGATTATAGCGCAAAGATCTCAGGTCCGATGATGGATCGCATGGATCTCTGCGTGCAAATTGACCCGCTCTCGCCCATCGAGATCAGTCGTGCTCCTCGGGGTGAAGACAGTGCAACCGTCCGTGCCCGCGTTGAAAAAGCACGCGATCGACAGATTACCCGTCAGAACGTGTGCAATGCCCTGGCCTCGCCAGACCTGTTTGTCATGGACGATGATGCGAGGTCCCTGGCTGAACAGGCTGCCGAAAAACTGCGCCTTTCAAATCGCGGCCTGACACGGCTGATGCGCGTCTCGCGAACAATTGCTGATCTGGAAGGAACGCAGCAGATCCAGCGCCACCATGTGGCAGAAGCGCTAGGGTTTCGGCGGCGTTGACCCGTTCTTGCGGCGCTTTAGATCCAGAAAAGATGGGATCATGGCGGCCATGATGAACAGCGTGATCCAGAAATTAATCCTCAGGAAAAACGCCGTTCCAAACAGCCAGACGCCATAAAGCAGGGTCGCAGTCATCAAGACATACCCGCAGACCATGACCCACCAGATCAGCCATTCCTTGCGTGGCATTACTGATCGACCCGCCGCAAACCGTCCAGGCCCCGCGCCAGATCCGCCTTGAGATCATCTACACTTTCAAGACCGATATGCAGACGGAACGTCGCGGCCTTTGGAGCCCCAGCCTCGGTCACACGTCGGACATGGCCTGTGGTCGGCAGAACCAGGCTCTCGTAACCGCCCCATGAGGCGCCGATCCCAAACATGCTCAGACCATCAATCATGCGTTCTGCAGCTTCGACACTGATATCTCGTTGCAGTTCAACACCGAACAGACCGCAAGCCCCCGTAAAATCGCGCTTCCAGAATTCATGCCCGGGGCAGTCTTGCAAAGCGGGATGCAGAACCCGGGCAACTTCCGGGCGCGTCTTCAGCCACTGTGCAATCTCAAGAGCCGAACGCGACTGATGCGTGAGGCGCACTCCCATGGTTCGCAGGCCACGCAGGGTGAGCCAGCAGTCATCCGGGCTTGCGCACTGACCTAACTGGATGGACGCATCCCGCAGGGTTTTCCAGTGTGTCTCATCATTAACCGTAATGGCCCCGATAATGACGTCCGAGTGGCCGCCGGGATATTTCGTCAGAGCCTGAATGGACACGTCCACGCCATGCTCAAACGGCTGAAACACGCCAATGCCCCAGGTATTATCCAGAAACAGCAGTGCGTCCGCCTGATGAGCGACATCTGCCAGCATCGGTACATCCTGCACCTCGAATGTATGGCTTCCCGGGCTCTCCGCCAGAATAATCCGGGTCTCGGCTCGGATCAGCGCCTCAATCTCTGCGCGTGTCGCCATGGGAGCATAATAGGTTGTGCTGATGCCCATCCGCTTGAGCATCGTATCTGCGAAACGACGTGTCGGACCATAAACCGAATCGGGAAGCAGAAGATGATCGCCCTGCCCCAGAAACGCCAGAAGCGGCGTCGTGCAGGCACTCAGGCCAGAGTTGACGACCTGCGTATGCGTTCCCCCCTCAATGAGCGACAGGAGCTTTTCCAGCTCATGCTGAACGGGCGTCCCCATGGCGCCATACACGGCCTTATGCGAATGGCTTCGACCATCCATCCGGTTCATGGCTTCAAGACTTGGGAAAAGAACTGTCGAGCCCCGTGTGACAGGAAGGTTCACAAGCGTGCCGCTCTCCCTGACATCGGCCCGGCCACCTTGCACCAGCGTTGACGCCAGACGGTTCCAGCCCGCACTCACCTTCGTTTCAAGGTCGCTCATGTTTTATTCTTCTCCCGTCACGATTGGTGCCTGTGGATCGCTGCCCCATTCAGCCCATGACCCATCATATAACGCGCCATCTGGCAGCCCAGCGATTGCCAGACCAGCCAAGAGCGTTGCCGCCGTCAAACCCGACCCGCAACTGGTAATCACCCGCCGCCCAGCGACTGGAGCAAACAGATCTTGCAGAGACTCAACGGGCAAAAAATGACCGGCCTCATCCACAAGCTGTGTCCAGTCGAGGCTGAGAGCTCCCGGCATATGCCCTCCTCGAACACCAGGGCGAGGTTCTGGCACGGACGCCGTGAAACGGGCATGGCTTCGCGCATCCAGCACCACAGTGTGCGCGTCAGCGTTCAGAATGTCGGCGCTTCCAGCGAGTAACCGGTATTGTGGACGCGTCCTGTAGGACACTGGCTGTATTGGCGCTTGGGCACCGTGTTCCAATGCGCCGCCCGCGTTTTCCCAGGCTGCCAGTCCGCCATCCAGAACCTTCACGTTCTGATGCCCGAAAAGACGAGCCAACCACCACGCTCGGCAGGCTCCAACACTTCCTTTGCCGTCATAGAAGACAAGAGGTGTCTCTTCACTCAGCCCCAGTTCACCCATGAGACGGGAGAACCGGGCTGCACCCGGCACCGTATGTGGAAGCGGACTGTCCGGATCGGCAAAAACATCAATGTCGAATCGGCGCGCATTTGGCAGGCGACGCTCAAGAAAAGCTGC
This sequence comes from Gluconobacter sp. GP1, assembly GCF_032913585.1. Lineage (NCBI taxonomy): Bacteria > Pseudomonadati > Pseudomonadota > Alphaproteobacteria > Acetobacterales > Acetobacteraceae > Gluconobacter > Gluconobacter sp. GP1. The sequence continues at coordinate 188,784 of NZ_JASGXC010000001.1, read as the reverse complement.
GTCCAGATCGCCCTTCTGACCCGGCAGAAGAACACTGGCGTCGAGGGGAACATATGCCGTCCCAACAGAAAGGAGGTCTTTTGCGGTGATAAGGGGGGAGTTCGTCATAGATCCACCATAGGTCGAGGGATGCGCAGAACGCCAGAGCGTGGCACACTGTCCAGTCATGAACATGCAGGTCCCAGCCTTGAAGCCTCTGACCGTCCGGAAAACCATTGCATGAAGACCGAACGGATCATTCTTGGCTTCGTCCTTGTCGGAATTGCCTATGGATGTGGAATCATCCTCTGGCCATTTCTTTCGGCCATCCTTTGGGCGGCAATCCTGACTTTTGCGAGTTGGCCCATCTATCGGTGGCTGCGACGTCATATTCGTCCGGCTCTCGCTGCACTCACCATGATGATGCTCAGCGCCGTGACTATTATCGTGCCTCTGTCCGTTCTGACATCTGCCGGAATCAGCGATATTCCAGCAACCATCGCCAGCCTGGACACGCTGCTTCTCAAAGCCGCCTCAGCTGGCCCACCCCCGGCATGGATGGGGCGCATTCCTATGGCTGGTCCACACCTGGTCGAAGGTTGGTATCATCTAACGCATGACGTGGGTGCCGCCACGGAGATGCTGCGTCCTTACTTCGGGCAGATCGCTCATTTCACGCTTGCCGTTCTTGTAAAGCTGGCCAGCGGTCTCGTTGAGCTGGTCATGGCCCTGTTCGTCGCATTCTTCCTCTGGTTGAACGGCGACGCCCTTGGCATGACCATTACGGCCCTCATCGCTCGCATTGCTGGGCCACGCGCTACACCACGACTCATCAATGTCATTGGTCGGACCATTCGTGGCACTGTGTACGGCGTGCTCGGCACAGCCATCATTCAAGGCGTCCTGACCGGGATTGGCCTTATGATCGCAGGTGTCCCATCGCCCGTTCTTCTAGCGGGTATCGCAGCTTTCGTGGCTGTCTTTCCCATCGGAGCACCGTTGATCTGGATTCCCGCCGCCATCTGGCTGGCCATGACCCATCATGTCGGACATGGCCTTTTTCTGGCGGCTTATGGCGTCATCGTCATTTCAGGCGCCGACCACCTGATCCGCCCGATTTTCATTTCACGAGGGGCACAACTCCCTTATCTCCTGACCGTTCTGGGAGTTCTTGGCGGCGTGGTAGCCTTTGGCGGACTGGGGATTTTTCTAGGCCCTGTTCTTCTGGCCATCGGCTACACCCTGACAAGTGAGTTCGCTGCTGGTCCGCACAGGCCACAATCAGGCCCCCTCTATATTTCGGAGTCTCCCAAGTGACGGCATCCCTTATGTCTGGCGCGCCGTTCCGCGTTCTCAGCTGGAACCTTCTGCGCTGGGACGGCGCATCACTGGAAGACATCCTCACAGTCATTCGTTCGGAAAACCCGGACGTCGTCCTGATGCAGGAAGCTCAGGAGCCCGTTGATGTCCTACCGGAGATTCTAGGGGGATATTATGATCGCATCCCTCTTCCTGGCCGACCACATGGCACAGCCTGCTGGAGCCGCCTGCCTTTCACGCAGCCTCCATCTTTCTGTCATCTGCCGCGGGGCCTGATGGTTAAGCGTACTGCGCAGATTCTCGATTTTGGAAATTTTTCTCTCGCCAACGTTCATCTGTCGCACGGTCAGATCCTGAACCGCAGGCAATTACGCAGTCTGACAGCCAACATGCATCGGCGTGCCGTTATTATGGGGGACTTCAATCTTGTTGGCCCTGTGCTCTTGCCCGGCTTTCACGATGTTGGCCCTCGTGAAAAGACACACCGCATGCTGGATCGCCTTCCCTTGCGACTGGACCGATGCCTTGTGCGTGGCGTGAACCGTCTTGAGGCGAAGGCCCTGCCACGCTTTGGCTCTGATCACCGGCCCATCTCGGTGACGCTGCGCCTCAATCCCTGACGGTTACAGATAAGGAAGAAAAAGCCGGAGCGCCGCATTGCGAATCTGGATCAGATACGGCGTCCGATCAATATCGTGATGGGTCAGGCGGTTTTTCCGGTGACTATCCATGAACGCAGACAGGTTCCGCGCGACGCCTGTATCGTAAATCTCCAGATTGATTTCGAAATTCAACCGCAGAGACCGTACGTCCAGATTAGTGCTGCCAACAAAACTCCATTCATCGTCCACAACCATGAGCTTGGAATGGTTGAAGGGCGGATCGGCCATCCATACGCGGCACCCGGCATCCAGAAACGGCCTCAGATTGGCATCTCGTGCATAATCAATGATGGCATGGTTGCTGCTCCTGGGCACGACAACGTCAATCACCACGCCTCGTAGGGCGGCCAGATTCAATGCGGCTGAAAATCGATCGTCTGGCAGAAAATATGGCGTCATGAGGCGAACATGCGTCTTTGCCAACGTGATGGCCTGAAGCATTCCGTACTCAATCTTCTCCAGATCCGCATCCGGCCCAGATGTGACAATCCGCATGGGCACGTCCCCAACCGGAACCGGCTCAGGCAGATATGGCTCCCCCCGAAGCTCTTCTCCGGTTGTAAAAGACCAATCCCAGGCGAAAGCTACGGAAAGCTGATGCACAATTGGCCCACGCAACTGGAAATGCGTGTCCGCAACCGGCAGTTTGGTGCGGAGACGAAGCATGTTCTCCTCACCGATATTCAGGCCACCCATGAAACCGAGACGACCATCCACCACCAGAATTTTACGGTGATTGCGGAGGTTGATGAACGGCATGCGCCACGGCCACACAGAATGCATGAACCGCGAACACTTCACGCCGTCCCGTCGCAGGCGGCGTTCAATCGCACACCTGAAATATCCACTCCCGATTCCATCGACCAGAACACGAACTTCGACGCCCCTTCTGTGCGCTTCGACCAGAGATTCCGCAAACATTTCTCCGATCCTGTCGGCCCGGAAGATGTAAGAGCACAGCACGATCGACGTCTGCGCCTGATTGATGGCTTCGATCATGACGGGATAGGCGTTATCCCCATCATGCAACACTTTGACGGAGTTCCCCCCCATCAGCGGCCGCTCTGTCAGTCGTCCGAGCATCTTTGCCAATGGCGCCAGATGGCCGTCCATCACCTGCCGGTATTTGGCGAGCAGCTCCCGTCCTTCCCAGGAATGATGATCGATCATCTTCCGGGCCCGGCGATGCACCCGGTTGATGCCGAACATCAGATAAAGCGCTGTCCCTACAAACGGTCCGACCCAGCACACGCCAATCCACCCGGCACAGGCAGACGTATTCCGTTTATGCCGCAGCGCATGGAGCGTCACGCAGATGGGAAGCGCCCAGCGAAAAAACGTCAGAACACAATCCAGAATGGTCCAGTGCCTCATAAAACTCCCAATCAGGCCGAGGCTATACTCTTCCCGCAAAGATGATGGATGCGCCAGCGTCCTGTCTGGGTTAGGCTGAAGAACGCATCTGGTTTTCCATTGGAGGAGCGGCCCTGTGCAACACCGCCCACAGCTCTTCTATACAACCGAGCCAGCACCATGCCCGTACCTGCCTGATCGCATGGAGCGCAAGGTTCTGACTGATCTTTCCGGCCCGAATGCTTCGGCATTGCATGACCGTCTGTCCCAGGCTGGCTTCCGGCGCAGCCATACAATCGCCTACGCACCTGTCTGCATTGACTGCCGGGCCTGCAAGCCCCTGCGCCTTCCTGTAGGACTCTTCACGCCTTCGCGTGCGCAGAAGCGCGTCTGGAAGCATCACGAAAATACCAATGCTGTCATCATACCGCCGGTGCCAACGCAGGAGCAGTTTGCCCTGTTCCATGCCTACCAGGAAAGCCGGCACACGGACGGCGACATGGCCCACATGTCCTGGCAGGATTACGTCGAACTGATTTCCAACACGCCGGTGGAAACGGTTGTCGTGGAATTTCGAACCCCTGAAGGCCAACTCGTCTGCGTCAGCCTCGTGGATATTATGTCTGACGGCCTGTCCGCAGTTTATACGTTCTACGATACATCCAGCCCGACGGCCTCCTGGGGAACCTATTCAATCCTGACGCTGATCAATCTGACCAAGCGGCGCGGAAGCCTTCACCTCTATCTGGGCTATTACGTCCCCGGCAGTCGGAAAATGGCTTACAAGGCCACCTTCCGTCCGGCTGAGATCTTCCAGGGCGGTCACTGGGAAACGTTGGCCGCACCGGTTTGACATCAGCTTGGTTTGCGCAGGATCCATTGCGGGGCGGCACGCCCAACTGCACCGCGCCGTCCTTCAAGCGGGGCCAGGTCAGCAGCAGGTCGTACACGCTGCCCGGGCTGCCACAAAAGGCCCTCTTCAAGCGTAAACGCTCGAAGATCCCGCAATGTGCTATCTCCCAGCTTCTGCAGAGAGACGCCTGACCCACGCGTCATCTCAGGCACCTGCTCCATTGGGAAAATAAGAACGCGCTTGTTATGCCCAACCGCCAGAACATGCGTTCCAACTGCCGGAATACACGCAAAAACGCTTTCCCCATCCTTGACGTTAAACACTTGCTTGCCTGTGCGCTTCTCAGCAACAATACCGGCCTCAGAGACAATCATGCCACGCCCGCTTTCGGACGCGATCAGGCGTCTGCCATCTTCCGTCACGGGGAACATCGCCACGATGCGTTCTTCCTGTGCGATATCCATCAGTGTCCGCACTGGCTGACCGAAACCACGCCCGCGGGGTAGATCCGCAGCCTTGAGTGTGAACGCCTTTCCGCCACTGGCGATCAGACAGACCCGGTCTGTGCTCTGACACTCCGCCATCAGTCCTGGTGAATCGCCTTCCTTGAAGCGATGGCCTTCCGGGTCCAATCCGTGACCTTTCATGGCCCGTATCCAGCCTTCGCTGGACAGCAGAATTGTCAGAGGCTCACGATCAACTTCCAGAGCCGCTGAAATATCGATGGCTTTGGGCGGTTCAGCAACCGTTGTCCGGCGATCACCTAGTGGGCCACTGCCGAATTTCTTGATCGTGGCGTCCAGATCTTTGCCGATCCGTGTCCAGCGCCGCTTTTCAGACCCCAGAAGGGTTTCAAGAGACTTCCGCTCATCCGCCAGCGCATCACGTTCTTTGCGGATTTCCATCTCTTCCAGGCGTCGCAAAGAGCGCAGACGCATATTCAGCACAGCTTCCGCCTGAATATCCGTCAAAGTAAAGGTCTTCATAAGGCAGACCTTGGGCTCATCTTCTTCTCTGATGATGCGGATAACCTCATCAAGATTCAGATAAACCGCCAGAAAGCCGTCAAGAATTTCCAGTCTACGCAGGACTGCCGCAAGGCGATGGTTGGAACGTCGAACCAGCACTTCATGCACATGTGCCAGCCAGGCCTGAATGACCTGCTTGATCGACAAAACACCCGGTACACGATCCCCGCCCAGAACATTCATGTTCAGACTGAACCGGTTCTCAAGTGCCGTGTTGCGGAACATCGTCTCCATCAGGACCTCAGGATCACATCCCTTGGTCTTGGGCTCCAGCACCAGACGAATTTCCATGGTGCTTTCATCCCGGACATCTCCGAGCAAGGGCAGCTTACGCTGCTCCATCAACTCGGCAATCTGTTCGATCAGACGGGATTTCTGCACCTGATAGGGAATTTCAGTGACGACGATACACCACGTACCAAAACGTCCCTGTTCAACTTCCCAACGCGCCCGTGTCCGGAAACTGCCTCGGCCAGTTTCGTAAGACCGGATAATCGAATCCCGATCTTCCACCAGAATGCCACCGGTCGGAAAGTCAGGGCCTGGGATGTAATCGACAAGTTCCGCAACTGTTGCTTCAGGCTTTTCAATCAGAAGCTTTGCAGCTCGGCAGATTTCACCAGCATTGTGAGGCGGAATGCTTGTCGCCATGCCCACCGCAATACCCGCGGAGCCATTGGCCAGAAGGTTCGGGAATGTTCCAGGCAGGACGATCGGTTCGTGATCTTCGTTGTCGTAGGTCGGCCGGAAGTCGACAGCATCATCGTTGATGCCATCCAGCAGCGTCTGGGCAATCTCGGTCAGCCGGCTTTCCGTGTATCGCATGGCAGCCGCGCCATCACCGTCGATGGAGCCAAAGTTGCCCTGCCCCTCAACCAGCGGATACCGAACGGCAAAATCCTGCGCCAGACGCACCAGCGCTTCGTAAACGGACGCATCACCATGCGGGTGAAACTTACCGATCACGTCACCGACGACACGTGCACACTTTTTAAACCCTGATGTGGGATCAAGGCGTAGCTGCTGCATCGCATAGAGGAGGCGCCGGTGCACCGGCTTGAGACCATCACGCACATCCGGAAGGGACCGCGACATGATCGTCGACATCGCATACGCAATATATCGCTCGCTCAAAGCCTCCGCGAGCTTGGTATCCTCAATATGACCCGCCAGATCAACGCCCATGCACTTCCCCTTTTCTCCGCAGGAATTAGACACTGGCGCCCGCTTCTGTCCAGCGCCGCCCTCGTTCTTCTTTCGGCCTGTTCACCTTACCGGCCCATCCTCCATGAAGAGCATACACTGGCTCGCAGCGGCTTTGTCGCCCATCCGGCCGATACGACAGCCCGCTGGCAAATGATGAACCTGCTTCCTGCCAACACCATGACGTACCGCATGCAAGGCAATATTCCGGTCCTGCTCTATGCGGATCCGACAGCCTGCGGGTGCGTCTATATGGGCAATATGTCAGCTTACCACGCTTACCAGTCCGGCCACCATGTCTCTGCGAATGAAGAACAACGTATGACCGCAGAAATTAATCAGCATCCGGGATGGGACTGGTCAGTCTGGAACTGGCGCGCGGACCCGGATGTCGTCAGTGGCCTTCGTCCAGGTCCGGTTCAGGTGCAATACTGACCGCCCCCCTCTGCAACTCGTTTGGCTCCGTCAATCTACGGACACGTTCGAAAAGCCTTTCGCGGGCTGCAGGCAATGGTTGATGCCGGACGCCAAAGACCCAGCGTGCCAGAAAATGACCTGTCAGCGTCATTCCCTGCAACCATTCGTCAGGCAGGCCTTCTTCTTCGTTATGTCGGAGGAAGGCCGGAAGCGGCAATAGGCGGTCCCGCCATTCTCCTGCTCCCGCAACGCTGACTGCCCGGCCAGATCGTGGAGAGACAAAATTCAGATCTTCAGTCGCCTCCGTAACTGCACAGGTCGAAAGATCCAGACCGTACCCAAGACCACCGAGCAGTTCACGTTCCCAGCGAATATAGGCCGCCATGGGGGGCGGCTCCGGAGCAACAGCAATCAATGTCAGCAGGCGGATCAGGCGCATGAAAAGCTCAGGGTGAGGCTCACCCTGTGGGAGCGCCCCGTCAGCGAGGGCACATGCACTGCTGACCATCGCCAGTTGCAACGGCAAGTCCAGCAATCTGGCTCCAACGCTTTGCACCGGCTCGGCAGTCACACCTCCAAGCTGATCAGACAACCGGGCGCGCCATCTGGCCATAACAAGATTACCGGTTTGCCAAAGCGGGGCCTGTTTCCGTGAACCACCACCACGAACCATTCCATGCGAAACACCGTGCTCTTCGCTCAACAGGTGAACAAGTGCGCTGCCTTCACCGTAGGGTCGAACTGAGAGAACAAGCGCAGCGGCTTCCCATTCCATCATTGCAAAACAGCCCCACAGCCCCTGAAAACAGAAAAACTCCCGCACGATAACCATGCGGGAGTTTCCAGTCTCTCGTATCCAACTGAGCAGGCAAGCCCATCAGCCGGAAAAAGAAAGATCTTACTTCGTGCCAGCAGCAGCAGCCACTTCAGCAGCGAAGTCGTTTTCTTCCTTTTCGATGCCTTCGCCAAGCTGGAAGCGCTCGAAACCAATCAGCTTCGCGCCAGCCTTCTCAACGACCTTGGACACGCGGCTTTCGCCGTCCAGCACCCACACCTGCTCCAGAAGCACAACTTCTTCGTAGAACTTGCGGACACGACCTTCGACCATCTTTTCGATGATGGCTTCAGGCTTGCCGGACTCACGAGCCTGCTCGATCAGAACAGCGCGCTCACGCTCCAGAGATTCCGGATCAACGCTTGCAACGTCCAGAGCAGCCGGACGGGTTGCAGCAACGTGCATACCAATCTGGCGGCCGAGCGTCAGAATAGCTTCGCTCTCAGACGGTGCTTCAAGAGCAGCCAGAACGCCGATCTTGCCGATGCCCGGACGCAGTGCACTGTGCACGTAGCTTGCGACAACGCCGGTCTCTACGGACAGAACCTTGGCGCGACGGATGGACATGTTTTCACCGATCGTGGCGATCAGGTGCGTCAGTTCGTCAGCAACCGTACGGCCAGACGGAACCTTGGAAGCCTTGATGGTTTCCAGGTCATCACCCACTTCCAGAGCAACCTGAGCAACCTGCTCAACGAAAGCCTGGAATGCTTCGTTACGGCCAACAAAGTCCGTCTCGGCATTGACTTCGACCATAGCGGCGCGGTTCGGGCCGGAAACAACGCCAACCAGGCCTTCTGCCGTGGTACGGCCAGACTTCTTGGCAGCCTGGGACAGGCCCTTCGTGCGCAGCCAGTCGATGGCGGCTTCCATGTCGCCAGAGGCTTCAGTCAGAGCCTTCTTGCAATCCATCATGCCTGCGCCGGTGCTTTCGCGTAGCTCGCGAACCAGGGCTGCGGTGATCTCTGCCATGTTCTCTTATCCCTCGAAAAGATCATGCGGCCGAGCGTAAACGCCCGACCGCATGCATGTTTTTCAGTTGCCGTGCCATCAGAGAGAACACGGCACGCTGTCTCAGTTAGCGGCTGGAGCCTGCTCACCTTCGGCGACGGCAGCTTCAAGAACTGCGGTCTCAGCCGGAAGCTCTTCTTCAGCGCCGATATCGTGGCCGGAAGCAGCCAGCTCAGCAGAAATGCCGTCCAGAACTGCGCCAGAAATCAGGTCACAGTACAGGGTGATGGCGCGGATAGCGTCGTCGTTGCCCGGGATCGGGTACGTGACACCGGCCGGGTTGGAGTTGCTGTCCAGAATGCCAATGACCGGGATGCCGAGCTTGTTGGCTTCTTCAACAGCCAGCTTTTCCTTGTTCGTGTCGATCACGAAAATCAGGTCAGGCAGGCCGCCCATTTCCTTGATACCGCCGAGGGAGCGCTCGAGCTTCTCACGGTCACGCGTGATGTCGAGAACTTCCTTCTTCGTCAGACCAGCCGTGTCACCGGACAGCATGTCGTCGATCTGGCGCAGACGCTTGATGGAACCCGTGATGGTCTTCCAGTTCGTCAGCATGCCGCCGAGCCAGCGGTGGTTCACGTAGTACTGGCCGCAACGCTGGGCAGCTTCAGCAACATGCTCAGCAGCAGCGCGCTTCGTTCCAACGAAAAGAACGCGACCACCGTTTGCAACCGTCTCGCGGACCAGCTTCAGGGCGCGGTCCAGCAGGGGAACGGTCTGCTGCAGATCGATGATGTGGACCTGATTGCGAATACCAAACAGGTACGGCGCCATTGCAGGGTTCCAACGGCGGGTGTGGTGACCGAAGTGAACGCCGGCTTCAAGGAGCTGGCGCATGGTGAATTCTGGCATTGCCATGATTCAAATTCCTAGCATCTGGTTAGACCTCCGCATGACGACGTCCCTTGCGGAACACCAGAAAACCTCATGGTCATGCGTGCGGATTGTCCGCCAACCTCCTTGAAGGGAAGAAAACGGACGAGCGCGATATGGCTGATACGCGCCCTTATTGCAAGAATTTTCTCTGGTTTATCGTTGTTCAGCCTTCTCTACGCCACGGATGGTGCGCATCCGCTCAGCCAACCGCGGCGTCACGCGATATGTCCCAGGCAGAAGGATTTCCACATCCTGCGTCTCTTCCAGAGAAGGAAGCAGTACGACACGCCCATGTCCGCCACGCATTTCTTCAAGCATTTCAGAAAGGCTGGGCAAAGCGGCTGACTGACGGAGCCACACCCGCATTTCGGACCGCTCAGCCGCGGCTGCAACCTCCAGATCCATGACGCTCTGTGCCGTAATCCGCAGAGCGTCCCCGTCCAGTTTGAGTTCAGCCTGCACAAGAATAGCTTGCCCTGCAACCAAGAGATCTCGGCAGGAAATCAATGTCTCAGCGAAGAGCGTGACTTCACAGCCACCGCCACTATCCGAGAGATTAACCCACGCCATCTTCTTGCCAGTTCGGGTAGGACGCTCTTTCTTATCCACGACGCATCCAGCGATCTTGACGCGGGTACTTCCTGTTTTTGCAGCATTTTCCAGTGCGTTCGACGGCGTGACACCCAAGCGTCTGAGGACCGTACGGTATGCGTCCAGAGGATGGGCACTCATATGGAAACCAATAGCAGACGCTTCCAGTGAAAGACGTTCGAAATCCGGCCAAGGGCGCCCCTCATTCAGGCGAAGAATTTCCCGCTCTTGTCCGCTCCCGCCAAAGAGACCCGTCTGACCAACCTGCTGTTCCTGCGCTCTCGCCTGCGCCCGCCGGATGAGGATATCCGCACTCGCGAATACGGTGTGACGGTCTTTAAGAAGACTATCAAAAGCTCCTGATTTTGCGAGATTTTCTATCTGGATTTTGTTGATGCTTTTAGGGTCACATCGCTCTGCAAAATCTGTCAGATCCTTAAAAGGACGGTTCCCGCGAACTGCCACCACCGCCTCCATGGCGGCAGTCCCGACGCGCTTGATGGCTGAAAGCGCATAACGAATGCCCTGACGCCCGTTCTCCAGTGTCTCAATGGAAAAATCTGCCATTGAGCGATTGATATCAACGGGAAGCACCGAGATGTTCATACGCTTTGCTTCCTGACAAAGCGCAGCGAGTTTATCCGTCTTTTCCCGTGCCAGAGACATGCAGCCGGCAAGGAATGCGACTGGATGGTTCGCCTTCATCCAGGCCGTTTGATATGAAACCAGAGCATAGGCAGCGGCATGTGACTTGTTAAAGCCGTAGTCGGCAAAACGAGCCATAAGATCAAAGACTTCCACGGCTTTATCTTTTGGAATTCCTCGGGCCGTAGCGCCGTCAGTGAATATCTCGCGTTGCTTCTCCATTTCAGAGGCAATTTTCTTGCCCATGGCGCGTCTTAGAAGGTCAGCACCACCAAGGCTGTAGCCCGCCATCTTCTGAGCGATCTGCATAACCTGTTCCTGGTAGACCATGATCCCATAGGTCTCTTCCAGAATATCCCGAATTTCTTCGTGAGGCGGCTCCCATGCCTCACCATGTTTGCGCCGACAATAGTCCGGAATGTTGGCCATCGGCCCCGGTCGATACAACGACACACCGGCAATCAGATCTTCCAGACGGCTGGCGGCCATCTGTTTGAGCATGTCGCGCATGCCCGCGCCTTCAAACTGGAAGACACCAGCCGTGTCTCCCTTCGCGAGCATTTCAAAAGTCTTTTTATCATCTAATGGAATACGTGAGAGATCGACGATAATTCCTTGTTCTTTAAGGAAATCAAGACCACGCTTCAGAATTGTTAATGTCGTCAGACCAAGGAAGTCGAACTTGACCAGTCCGGCCTGCTCAACAAACTTCATGTTGTACTGAGTGACCAGCATGTCGCTCTTCGGGTCTCGATAAAGCGGCACCAGTTCGACCAGTTCTCGGTCTCCAATCACGACGCCTGCGGCGTGTGTTGAGGCGTGCCGATAGAGACCTTCAAGCTGAAGAGCTATTTCCAGAAGCCGTTTCAAAGCTTCATCGCTGTCTCGCATCTCCTGCAGGCGCGGTTCGCCCTCAATCGCCTGCGCCAGCGTCACTGGTTTGGCAGGATTATTCGGGATCAGTTCTGCAACGCGGTTAACCATGCCGTAAGGCAAACCAAGTACACGACCAACGTCACGGACGGCAGCTTTGGCCTGAAGCTTACCGAAGGTAATGATCTGAGCGACACGGCTTCCACCGTATTCCTCACGGACATAGCGGATAACTTCGTCTCGCCGGTCCTGACAGAAGTCGATATCAAAGTCAGGCATCGAGACACGTTCCGGGTTCAGGAAGCGCTCGAACAGCAAGCCGAAGGGTAGCGGATCAATATCAGTGATGGTCAGTGCATACGCCACCAGTGAGCCTGCACCCGATCCACGCCCAGGCCCGACGGGAATATCATGCGCTTTTGCCCACTGAATGAAGTCAGCAACGATCAGGAAGTAGCCGGGGAAGCCCATCTTCGCGATGATGTCGAGTTCAGTTTGCAGACGATCTGAATAGATTTTTCGTTTATCTTCGTCCGCACTGATCGCTTCAAGGCGCTTTTCCAGCCCTTCCCATGCCATGGCACGAAGCGTTTCTTCTTCCGTTGAGCCCTCACGAACCTTCGGGCAAATCGGCAGAAGTGGCTTTCGCGTGCACGCAGCGATGGCACATTTCTGCGCAATAATAAGCGTATTGTCACAAGCTTCTGGCAGATCCTTGAAGATCTCACGCATCTCGGCCGGCGTCTTGAACCAGGCCTGCGGGGAAACGTGCCAACGATCGGCTTCGGCCATCGTCCGCCCCTGCGCAATACAGATAAGCGCATCATGGGCTTCGTGCATCTGAGGCGTCGGGAAGAAGCACTCATTGGTAGCGACAAGGGGAATATCAAGCTTGTCCGCGAGTGGGATCAGAACGCTTTCGATTTCGCGTTCACCCGCCGCGCCGAAGCGATTGAGCTCCACCGCAATATTACCCGGAAAAGCGTCTGCCAGACGACGGAGCAGTTCTTCTGCTTCACCTTTCTGCTCGTCGTAAATCAACCGATTGATCGGCCCACGATTGCCGCCAGTCAGAAGGAACAGCCCATCGGCATGCTGGCACAGCACATCCACAGCAACTGTTGGATCAGCCGGATCACCGTTCAGAAAGCCCTCAGAGGACAGGATTTGGAGATTGGCCAGCCCCGTCTCATTCCGGGCCAGAACTACCAGCGGCTCAGAAGGAGCTCCGGGCTTGGTACTGCGCGATGGGAGTGAGAGCTGGCAGCCGACAATCGGCTGCACACCGCTGCTTCGGCAGTAAAGAGAAAATTCCAGAGCACCAAATAGGTTGCCACTGTCCGTCAATGCAACGGCAGGCATACCGTTCTTCACAGCCAGACTAACCAGATCTGGAATGCGAATGGCGCCCTGGCTCAGGGAGTAAGCTGAGTGATTACGGAGATGGACAAAATCGGCATAAGACATGCCTCTATTCTATCAGGACCGGCGAGCAGATACAGCGCTCTTCTTGCCGGTCACCTCAACTCAAAACGGTACGAGCTTCCCATCCCGTAACGTCACCGTCCGGTCCATACGGGCCGCAAGTTCCTGATTATGCGTTGCAATCAGTGCTGCAACGCCTTCCTCACGAACGGCACGCAATAGCTCATCAAAAACGTGATCAGACGTCCCAACATCCAGATTACCGGTCGGCTCATCCGCAAGGAGAAGTTTTGGTCTATTGGCTAATGCCCGCGCGATAGCAGTCCGCTGCTGCTCACCGCCAGACAGGCGGCCGGGCAGAGAATTCAGGCGATGAGACAATCCAAAACGTCCCAATAGATCTTCGGCACGCGCCTTCGCCACCTTTGCGGACACACCCGCAACCAACTGGGGCAACATGACATTCTCGCGTGCCGTGAACTCACCCAACAAATGGTGAAACTGATACACAAACCCGATTTGATCACGCCGGACAGCCGTGCGAACGCTATCACTCAGTCCACTTACGGCGTTGCCACCGATATAAACTGTACCTTCGGTGGGAGCTTCCAACAGCCCGGCGAGATGCAAGAGCGTAGATTTTCCGGTCCCGCTCGGCGCCACAAGGGCGACAATTTCACCGGGGTAAAGCGTAAACTCGGCATTCGATAGAATTTCAAGCGTTTCTTCACCTGACCGAAAACGACGCGTCAGATTTTCCAGATTTAATGCTGGCACCTGTGTCTCACTCATGACGCAACGCCTCAATTGGATCAGTTCGCGCTGCTCTCCACGATGGATACAGCGTTGCGAGAAGAGAAAGCACCAGAGACATGGCAATCACTTCTCCAACCTGCGACCAGACAAGCTTCGCCGGAAGACGCTCGAGAAAGTAAACTTCCGGGTTGAACAGGTTGGTGCCGGTAAGAGACTGGAGCCACTGCCGGATGCGTTCGATATTTAGGGCAAACGCAATACCAAGGGCAGAACCGGCAGCAGTCCCGACAATCCCGACAAAAGCGCCATTCATGAGGAATATCCGCATGATTGCGCCGCGGCTCGCACCAAGCGTCCGCAAAACCGCGATATCACGCGTCTTGTCTTTCACCATCATGATCAAGGACGAGATGACGTTGAAAGCAGCCACCAGAATAATGAGCGTCAGAATGAGGAACATGACGTTCTGCTCAACCGTCACAGCATCCAGGAAGCCATTTGCGCTGTTCTTCCAGTCAATAACGCGTAGGCGTGGATCATCCAGACGCTGGACAACGGCCTGACGCGTAAGCTGGACGTTCATAGGATCGTCTACCGAAACCTGAATGAGCGACACTGCATTTTCAAGCATCAGAAATTTTTGCGCAGCCGGTAGCGGCACGAGAACGATGTTGGAATTATAATCGTTCCAATTGGCATCGAAGATGGCAGCCACATGATACGTTTTTACGCGCGGCATCGTGCCGAATGGTGTCGCCTGACCGTCCGGGGAAAGGAGTGTAATTGGAGAACCGATCGTCAGACCCGCACGATCTGCCATGGTTGTCCCAATGGCAACGGCGTCGTCTCCCGTGAAACGATCAATCGACCCGGCGATAATACCACTGCTTAAGGCGCGCCAGTCACGAAAATCCTGTTGTGCAATCCCCTGGACTTCCGCACCCGTCGAATACCGTCCGGCTTCGACCAGCACAGTTCCCTGCGCCATGGGTGTGACGGATTTAACCCCGGGAATAGAGCGGATAGCCTCAACGTCGTTCTGATAGGCCTCGATGGGGTGGCCATAGCCATATACAGAGAGATCTCCGTGAAGACCAAGGATACGCCCCATCAGATCGGCCTTGAACCCGTTCATCACCGACATGACGATGATGAGTGTGGCCACTCCGAGCGCAATTCCGACCAATGAGAAAACTGCAATGATCGAGGCGAAGCGTTCGCCACGGCGAGCACGCAGATAGCGCCCCGCCACCATACGCTCGAAGCGGCCAAACATCAGGCTGCTCCGATCTTGGCCAGCGCTTCAGCCACCGGCAGCTCGAACCGCTCACCGTCTACACGGCGCTTCAGTTCAACCTTGCCTTCCTTGGCACCACGAGGACCGACAATGATCTGCCAGGGATGACCCATCAGATCAGCATCGTTAAACTTCACGCCCGCGCGCTCGGAGCGGTCATCGTACATGAAGTTCCCTGGATCAGCCCCGTAGATCTCTTCACAGATCGCATCACAGGCTTCATCACCCGGACGCAGGTTGAGGATCGCAGCTTTGTACGGCGCAACGGAATCCGGCCAGATGATGCCAGCATCGTCATGCGATGCCTCGATGATAGCACCGACCAGCCGGGAGACACCGACGCCATAAGACCCCATGTGAGGCGAGAATTTCGTCCCGTCCGCACCGCTGACTTCGATACCCATGGATTCCGTGTACTTGGTGCCGAAGTAGAAGATGTGGCCAACTTCGATGCCACGCCCTTCCCGCTTCCGGTCATCCGGCACTTCCGCCCAAGCAGCCTCGTCGTGCTTCTCATCCGTTGCGGCATAGTGATCCGTCACGGAAGAGAAGAATGCGGCGAGATCTTCCTCGTTATCGCAGTCAACCGGACGGCCCAGCCAATCCTGCTCTTCAAGGGCAGCGTCAAAGAATACGCCGCTTTCACCAGTCGGTGCGAGAACCAGGAACTCATGGCTGAGATCACCACCGATCGGCCCCGTATCTGCAACCATTGGCACAGCGCGAACGCCAAGACGCTGGAAAATCCGCAGATAGGACAGCATCATGCGACGATAGCTGTTAACCGCGCCCTGATAGTCTGCATCGAAGGAATAGGCATCCTTCATGAGGAACTCGCGACCGCGCATCACACCGAACCGGGGACGCACCTCATCACGGAACTTCCACTGAATATGATACAGCGCCTTTGGAAGCTGCTTGTAGGAACTCACGGAGGATCCGAAGATATCCGTGATCATTTCCTCGTTCGTCGGTCCGTAAAGCAGCTCACGACCATGACGGTCCTGAATGCGGAGCATCTCCGGACCATAAGCGTCATAACGCCCTGAACGACGCCACAGATCAGCAGACTGAAGCGTCGGCATCAGGACTTCCTGTGCGCCAATCGTATCCTGCTCTTCGCGAATGATCTGCTCGATGTTCCGAAGAACACGCAGGCCCGCGGGCAGCCAGGCATAAATACCCGAGGAGGTCTGGCGAACCAGACCTGCACGTAGCATCAGGCGGTGAGACGCAATTTGCGCCTCCGCCGGAACTTCCTTCAGCGTCGGCTGAAAGGCTTTACTCAGACGCATACTCTATTCTCTCAGACGCGCAGCAGATGAACATCGACAAGCGGACGCTTCTGGAGCTTGCGCCCCAGGGCACGGCGCAGGGCCGTCTTGGCCGCATCACGGAATGCCGTGTCGTCCTTTCGCAGTTCATCAGGAATTTCGTCAATAGAATCAGCGAATTCTTCCTGAATGCGAATGCTTTCCGGATCTTCCGATTCCAGAAGACCTGGCGCACTGATCTTTGGCTCACCGATCACATAGCCTTCGTCATCAACAGCGAAGCTCGCAAGAACCATGCCGTTGAAGAGCATCTTGCGACGTGCCGCCAGAACACCACCCGTCATGGGCAGAAGACGACCGCCATCCAGCGCCAAACGACCAGTCGGTGCCGTATCGACAACCTTCACTTCGCCCGGCGACAGGTTCAGGATGTCACCATCTTCCAGCAGGATCGGATCAGAGCCCATTTCATGGGCCAAGGCCGCGTGAGCCGTCAGATGACGCCATTCGCCATGTGTTGGGATGCTGTATTTCGGACGGACAATGCCATACAGAACGCGAATATCATCGCCCGTTGCATGACCGGACGTATGAACCTTCGCGTCCTTGTCAGTCAGAACAGTCACACCACGACGGGACAGGTTGTCCTGCACAGCCATGACAGCCTGCTCATTCCCCGGAATAACGCGGGAGCTGTAAATGACCGTGTCACCCTCACCGAGGGAAATGTTCGGATGAGTATCGGACGCGATACGGGACAGGGCAGAACGAGGCTCGCCCTGGCTTCCCGTGATGATCATCAGAAGGTTGTCATCATGGACGTCGCGTGCGTCCTGCTCCGTCAGGAACGGCGGCAGATCGCTGAAGTAACCGCACTCCCGGGCAGCAGTCTCAAGATTACGCAGGGAACGGCCCACGATCATGACAGCACGACCAGCCGCCATGGCAGCCTTCGCAATGCTCTCAACGCGCGCCACGTTGCTGGCAAAGCACGTTACGGCCACACGCCCGTGAAGGCTTGTGATCAGATCCGTCAGTCCTTTGCGGACGTCCGCTTCGGACTCTGAACGACCTTCCTTCATGACGTTGGTGCTATCACCCACCATCGCCAGAACGCCTTCGTCACCCAGACGACGGAACTCTTCCAGATCTGTAACCGGGCCAACAAGCGGATTTTCGTCCAGCTTCCAATCACCGGTATGAACGATCAGGCCATGGGGTGTCCGCAGAGCAACTGCCTGCGCTTCCGCGACAGAGTGCGTCACCGACACAAACTGGAGATCAAACGGGCCGACATGGAAGCGCGAGCCCGGCATCACCACATGAATTTTTACCTGATTAACCAGATGCGCTTCATGCAGCTTGCGACGCAGTACCGCGGCAGCAAACGGCGTGGCATAAACCGGGCAGCGCAGATAAGGCCAGAGATGGGCTACTGCACCCAGATGATCTTCATGGGCATGTGTAATGACCAGCCCACACAGATCCTTTGCACGGTCCGCGATAAACGTCGGGTCCGGCATCAGCACTTCAGCTTCAGGCGTGTCGTTACCTGAGAAGCCAATGCCGCAATCGATGGCGAGCCAGGTTTCCTTACTGTTTTTAGTGAGGCGGTAGAGATTGAAATTCATGCCGATCTCGCCCGTCCCGCCCAAAGGCAGGAAGGACAAACCGTCAGGTGTATCCGTCATAGTTATTCCTTACGTGTGTTACCATCATGAGCGATATTCATTGCCGAAAGCCTACATGCCTTCGGGGGAATTTGAGATCGGCAGGAGCGCATTGCGGTCCGCCAGAAGACGGAGGCCATCCAGGGTCAGATCCGGGGCCATCACGTCAAACAGGTTGGTGCCCTCTGAAAACAGAGGCGCAAGACCGCCTGTTGCAACAATCTTGGGGCGTCCGCCCATTTCTTCGGAAATTCTTCCTACGATCCCTTCAACCAGGCCAACATAGCCCCAGAAGAGTCCGGAACGCATGGCAACGCTTGTGCTTCGGCCAATTGCGTTCAGAGGGCGCCCGATGCTCATCCGTGGCAATCGAGCGGCCGCTCTGTGCAAGGCATCAATGGACAGATTGACGCCCGGAGCAATCGCTCCACCACAGTATTGACCGTATTCATTCACGACATCAAACGTTGTTGCCGTGCCAAAATCAACAACAATGAGCGGGCCACCATAAAAGTGCTGGGCTGCCAGACCGTTCAATCGACGATCCGCACCAAGTTCTGCCGGATTATCGACTAGCGCTTCAATGCCCCAATCCAAGCCAGCATTAGCCACAAGTGGCTCCACATCGAGCCACTGGCGACAGAAACGCCGCAAATCATATAATGCTGCGGGAACAACAGTTCCGATAATCGCGCGCGTGACAGACGCAGGCGTCAGACCGATACGATCAAAAAGGCCCAGTAACCAAACGGCATATTCATCTGCTGTACGGGAGTCGCTGGTGGACATGCGCCACTGACCGATCCACGACTGACCGTCGTGGACGGCAAACACAACGTTGGTGTTGCCAGCATCAATGACGAGAAGCACGTTCCGATCCGGTCCCTTTAACCCAGCAGGATATCACCTGTTACGACCGGTATGGTTTCACCACCCGGGAGAGCGAGAAGCAGTCGCCCCTGTTCATCCAACCCTGAAAATGAACCTGTTATATAAGTTTCACCACGCTGAACCGCAAGATGACGTCCAACCGGATGCGCTCTTTCGAGCCATGCCCGACGAATGACTTCGAAACCATGATCATTCCACGCGGCAATCCAGCGGTCCATTTCCGCCGTCAGTGCCTCGCCAAACTTGATGGGATCGACTGAAGGAGCGACCTCGGAAAGGGCTGCCAACTGACGACCAGGGACGTCAGGCGCCTGCGCCAGGTTTGCACCAATACCGACAACAACCCACCTGTTAGACGCAATACCACCCGCCTCAATCAGAACTCCCGCCATTTTGCGTTCATTCAGGAGTAAATCATTCGGCCATTTCAGCAAAAATTCTGCTTTTGAGGCGCAGAAACTCTGCGCTGTTTCGTAAAGCGCCAAAGCGGTCAGAAACGGGCACGCAGTCAAAAAAATTTCAGGATTTTGCGGTTTGAACAACAGAGAAATTGCCAGATTACCGCCGGGATCTACCCAACTGCGACCTCGGGTTCCACGCCCTGATGTTTGGAAAAGTGCCTGAACGGCGAGCCTCTCGGGGGCTCCAGCCTCGGCTTTCTCTTTGCAGAGATCGGAAGTCGATCCCAACGTCTCATAAACTTCGAAACGCCAGGCCATAGTCAAAAAAACAGTCTTCATGTGGTGGGCGATGACAGGATTGAACTGCCGACCCTCTCGGTGTAAACGAGACGCTCTACCGCTGAGCTAATCGCCCTCTGAAAACACGTGGCCTATATACACGGTTCTGAGCACCCGTAAAGGCACTCAGAACCAAAAAAGCGAAATTATTCGCTTACGGCGTCCTTAAGACCTTTGCCCGGCTTGAAACGGACAGAGGTGGATGCCGGAATGTCGATCTCTTCGCCCGTACGCGGGTTACGGCCCTTGGCGGCCTTACGCGTAGCGGTCACGAAGCTACCGAAACCAACCAGACGAACTTCCTGCTTCTTGGCAAGCGTCTTCTCGATCGTGCTGAACACCGCATCGACAACTTCGCTGGCCTTGGCCTTCGGAAGATCGGCGGCGTCAGCAACGGCGGCGATCAGTTCCTGCTTGTTGAGGGGCTTCTCCATGATGTGCCTTTCTGGTGTTAAGAGCACCTGAGCCAACCTCCGAAGAGTCTTGCGGCTCAGGCGCTTGTTCGATCTGCGGCCGCACTATGAAGCGCTTTTTGGCCGCGTCAACTGTTAGAATCGTATAAGAACCCAACCGTTAGTGCGGAAGTGCCCTTGGAGCCACTTTCTCAGCCGGAATTCCGCCTACAGGATCGACATTTTCATCCCATTCAATCGCCTCAGGCATACGCGTGAGAGCAATTTTCAGAACGTCGTCGACGTGACTGACTGGAATAATCTTGAGAGCATGGCGGACATTCTCAGGAACCTCGGCAAGATCCTTTTCATTATCCTTCGGGATAAGAACAGTTTTGATCCCTGCCCGAAGCGCTGCAAGCAGCTTTTCTTTCAAGCCACCAATTTCCAGCACACGACCACGCAGCGTAATTTCGCCCGTCATCGCCACATCTCTACGGATGGGAATCTGCGTCAGAATACTGACGAGAGACGTAGCAAGCGCGATACCTGCGGACGGACCGTCCTTTGGCGTAGCCCCTTCTGGAAGATGCACATGGATGTCGCGCTTCTCAAAAAGAGGTGGCCGGATGCCGAAGTCCTGAGCTCGTGATCGGACGTAAGACAGGGCGGCCGAGATGCTCTCCTGCATCACTTCACCCAGCTTGCCAGTCTGCTTCACCTGCCCCTTTCCAGGCACCATGACGCTCTCAATCGTCAAGATCTCACCGCCGACCTGCGTCCAGGCAAGTCCGGTCACGACACCAACCATATCTTCCGTCTCGGTCTCACCATGACGGAAGCGGCGGACACCTGCGTATTTTTCCAGGTTGTCCGGCGTGATCTCAACATGCGTTACGCCCGTCGTGATGATTTCCTTCACGGCTTTACGAGCCAACCGGGCAATCTCGCGCTCTAGATTTCTGACGCCTGCCTCACGCGTGTAGGAGCGGATCAGCTCCATCAGAGTCTCATCAGAAACAGACCATTCATCCGGCTTGAGATTGTGGGCCTCAGCCTGCTTTGACAGCAGATGGCGACGCGCGATCTGGACCTTCTCATCTTCCGTGTACCCGGAGAGATTGATGATCTCCATACGATCCAGCAGTGGCTGCGGCATGTTCAGGCTGTTAGCCGTCGTCACGAACATGACATCCGAAAGATCGTAATCGACTTCCAGATAGTGATCGGCAAACGTTGAGTTCTGCTCCGGATCCAGAACCTCCAGAAGTGCAGACGAAGGATCGCCTCTCCAATCCGCACCCAGCTTGTCAATCTCATCCAGCAGGAACAGCGGATTAGACGTTTTCGCTTTTTTCATGCCCTGGATAATTTTTCCAGGCATGGACCCGATATACGTCCGGCGATGACCGCGAATTTCCGATTCGTCGCGCACACCACCCAGAGACATCCGAACGTACTGACGTCCCGTTGCCTTGGCGATTGACCTTGCCAGAGACGTTTTACCAACGCCCGGCGGCCCCACGAGGCACAGGATCGGTCCCTTGATCTTCTGGGAACGCGTCTGCACGGCAAGATACTCAAGGATACGCTCCTTGACCTTTTCCAGACCGTAATGTTCGGCTTCAAGCACACCTTCAGCGTGCGTAAACTCCTTGGTGATCTTGGAACGCTTTTTCCACGGAATACCCAACAGCCAGTCCAGATAATTCCGGACGACCGTGCTTTCCGCAGACATCGGGCTCATGCCACGCAGCTTTTTCAGCTCGGCATGGGCCTTTTCCTTGGCTTCACGGCTCAGGCGCGTCTTGTTGATCTTCTCTTCAAGCTCAGCAAGTTCGTCCTTGCCATCCTCGCCTTCCCCAAGCTCCTTCTGAATCGCCTTGAGCTGCTCGTTGAGATAATATTCGCGCTGCGTCTTCTCCATCTGCCGCTTCACGCGGTTCCGGATACGCTTCTCAACCTGCAGAACGCCAATCTCTGTCTCAATATGAGCAAAGACCTGCTCTAAACGCTGCTCAGCAGAGGCCATCTCGAGAATTTCCTGCTTTTCGGAAATCTTGAGATTCAGATGGCTGGCAATTGTGTCTGCCAGCTTTGACAGATCCTCGATCTGGTTGATCGAGACCATGACTTCAGGCGGGATCTTCTTGTTGAGCTTGATATACTGCTCGAACTGGGAAACCGTTGAGCGACCCAGAGCTTCCAGATCACTGCCAGGAGTAGCCGACAAAGGCTCCTCCGCAATTTCTTTCACTTCAGCTTCGAAGTGACCATCCACATCGAACAGACGCGTGATCTGAACACGACGGGTTCCTTCGACCAGAACCTTAACGGTACCGTCTGGCAGTTTCAGCAGCTGAAGGATGGTAGAAACCGTGCCGTAACGGTAAATGTCGTCAGCAGAAGGATCATCCTGCGAAACATCTTTCTGCGCAACTAGCAGGATCTGCTTGCTATCGCGTGTGACAGTTTCCAGCGCCTTAACTGACTTTTCCCGCCCGACAAAAAGCGGAACAATCATGTGTGGAAACACAACAATGTTTCGCAGCGGCAGAACAGCCATGACATCTTGGCGAGGAGCCGGGGCTACCTCAGTCACAGCCTCCACAGGAGAGGCAGCCGCGGCTTTGGCACGCGGCTTGCGGGCAGGCTTCTTTTCTACAACTGCGGCGTCATCCACCTTCTTTGTGCGACGGCGCGTCTTAGGCTTGGTATCGTCAGTCATTCACTTGATCTCCATAGGGACGATCCCACGGCCTCCGCCTGCCTGGCAGCGCGAACACCGTGATGTCTCTTCATGCAGAAAAGGCACGAATTCAGACAGCATCTATCCAGAATGTCGGAACGAAAAGGCCGCCTGACAAGACGGCCCCTTCAACATCCTCAGGCAGATTGCTCAGCCGGCTCGCTTTTGCCTTTCCCGTACACATAAACAGGGTTGGCTTTGCTTTCCGCCACTTCACGATTGATGACGACTTCCTCAACGCTGTCCAGCCCGGGAAGATCGAACATCGTTCCAAGGAGAATATTCTCCATGATCGATCTAAGACCACGTGCGCCTGTCTTACGTTCGATAGCACGCTTGGCGATGGCGGAAAGTGCGTCTTCCGTAAATGTCAGCTTGACGCCTTCCATCTCAAAAAGACGCGCATACTGCTTGGTCAGCGCATTTTTGGGCTTGCTCAGAATCTGGATCAGAGCGGCTTCATCCAGATCGTTCAGAGCCGCTATAACAGGCAGACGACCGATGAACTCTGGAATCAAACCAAACTTGAGAAGATCCTCAGGTTCCACGGTCTGGAGAATTGCTCCAAGACGACGCTCGTCATCAGAACGCACATCTGCTCCAAAGCCAATGCCCGAGCCCTTGCCGCGAGCGGCAATGATTTTGTCCAGGCCCGCGAATGCACCACCGCAGATGAACAGCATGTTCGTCGTATCCACCTGCAGAAACTCCTGCTGGGGATGCTTGCGGCCACCCTGAGGCGGAACGGACGCAACGGTCCCTTCCATCAGCTTGAGCAGCGCCTGCTGTACACCTTCGCCCGACACATCACGCGTGATTGAGGGGTTATCGGACTTACGAGAAATCTTGTCGATTTCATCGATGTAGACGATGCCACGCTGCGCACGCTCAACGTTATAGTCTGATGCCTGAAGAAGCTTCAGGATGATGTTCTCAACGTCCTCGCCCACATAACCGGCTTCGGTCAGCGTCGTGGCATCAGCCATGGTAAACGGTACATCGAGAATACGAGCCAGCGTCTGAGCCAGCAGCGTCTTGCCTGTTCCGGTCGGGCCAATCAGAAGAATGTTCGACTTCGCGATCTCGATGTCATTGCTCTTCTGAGCATGGGCCAGACGCTTATAGTGGTTATGAACGGCCACAGAAAGCGCGCGCTTGGCCTCGAACTGACCAATGACGTAATCGTCTAGAACCTTACAGATTTCTTTTGGCGTCGGAACACCGTCTCGGGACTTCACGAGATGCGTTTTATGCTCCTCGCGAATGATGTCCATGCACAACTCAACGCATTCATCACAGATGAAAACTGTCGGGCCAGCGATCAGCTTGCGCACTTCGTGCTGGGATTTCCCACAGAACGAGCAATACAGGGTGTTTTTGGAATCGCCGGATTTGTTGCTCATCGCTGTTCCTCTTTCCCCTCACGCACGCACCGACCACTTTTCGGCAGCAGACATGCGGAAGCACTTAAAACTCTAGGCCGAGGTCTCAGCCTTCGGCAACCCCGAAGCCCTGGGCTCCAAGACATGAAAAGCGGCATATCGGTATGCCGCTTTTTCTTTCCAAGGGGAGCAACCTGCTCCCCTGTCACTTCAAACAAACTCAATCCTGACTGGCTGCCACGTTGGGGTGACGTCGCACAACAGCGTCAATCAGACCGAATTCTTTCGCTTCTTCAGCGGACAGATAGCTATCACGCTCGAGCTTGCGCTCGATCTCTTCAAGCGTCTGCCCTGTATGCTCACGATAGATTTCGTTCAGGCGCTGACGGATCAACAGGATCTCACGAGCCTGAATTTCAATATCGGATGCCTGGCCCTGCGCTCCACCAGATGGCTGATGCACCATCACGCGCGCATTCGGCAGGCAGTAACGATGCCCCTTCTCGCCACCAGCCAGTAGCAGCGACCCCATGGACGCAGCCTGACCAATGCAGACAGTGCTAACCGGGCAACGAATGTACTGCATCGTGTCATAAATCGCGAGACCAGCGGAAACGACACCGCCAGGACTGTTGATGTAGAACGAAATTTCCTTGGTCGGATTAACGCTCTCAAGATACAGAAGCTGAGCGCTGATCAAGGATGAAACCTGATCGTAAACCGGGCCGGTCAGGAAGATGATACGCTCCTGAAGGAGGCGTGAAAAAATGTCGAAAGCTCGCTCTCCGCGGGCAGTCTGTTCGACCACCATCGGCACCAGAGAGTTGTTGAACACCTCGACGGGATCGCGGTCCCCAATGGTCATACTGTCTGTTCCTCAATGCCCGATGGGCTGTCTGTTCTCTCTAACATGGACCCGAGAGAGCGTTCCGTCAAAGGGAGCAGACAGCAAAACGGGCACTCCTGAGAGTGCCCGTCCTTCTTACGTCAGTACTCTCAGAGCTCGGCAGGCGGGATTTCTGCGAGTTCTTCAGGTGTGACTTCCTTTTCGGTGACATCAGCCAGCTCGATCAGATAGTCGACAACCTTGTTTTCCAGGATTGGGCCACGGAGCCCTTCAACAGCCTGCGGGTTCTTGGAGAAGAACTCGAAAACCATCTTTTCCTGACCCGGGTAACGCTGAGCTTCCTGCTGCATCGCACCCAGCAGTTCCTCGCGGGAGACCTGGATTTCCTGCTTACGACCGATTTCAGCCAGCAGCAGACCCAGCTTCACGCGGCGCTCTGCAATACGACGGTAATCTGCACGCAGGGTCTCTTCGTCCTTGCCTGCATCTTCCTCGTCCATGCGACCAGCTTCGCGATCCTGCTCGACGCGGGTCCAGATCTGACCGAACTCGGCGTCAACCATGCTCTGCGGGGCTTCAAAGTCGGTCTTCTCGGACAGGGCGTCCAGAAGCTCGCGCTTGATGCGCAGACGGGAAAGCTGCTTGTACTCGCCTTCAGCCTGCTCCGTGATCAGGGAACGGATCTGCTCGATGCTCTCAAGACCAATATCCTTGGCCAGATCATCGTTGATTTCCGGATCAACAGGCTTCTTCAGGGACTTCGCCTTGATGTCGAAGGTCACAGCCTTACCGGCCAGTTCTTCAGCCTGATAGTCTTCCGGGAACGTCACGTTGATAACGCGCTCTTCCCCGGCCTTCATGCCTTCCATCTGCTCGGCAAAACCCGGGATGAAGCCTTCGCCGCCGATTTCGACGTTCACGTCTTCAGCCGTGCCACCGTCAAACGGCGTGCCATCATGCTTGCCAACGAAGTCAACGCAGACCACGTCACCCTTTACGGCCGCGCGATCTTCTTCAATGGCGTCAAACTTGCGGCTGCGACGGGCGAGGTCAGCCAGAGCCTTGTTCACGACTTCTTCGTCAACCTTGGAGGTCAGACGTGTCAGCTTCAGACCAGACAGGTCAGGAACTGCAATTTCCGGCAGAACTTCGACTTCGATCTTGAATTCCAGATCGCCATCAGAGTCCGGAGCAGAAACCAGCTCTACCTTCGGCTGCATAGCCGGACGGACGTCCTGCTCCTGGAGAAGCTTGCCAACCGTGTCGTTAACAACTTCTTCCATCAGTTCCGCATTCACGGCTGCGCCGTGACGCTGCTTGACGAGAGATGCCGGCACCTTCCCCGGACGGAAACCCGGAAGCTTGATCGTGCGCGCAACTTCTGCGAGTCGGGCTGCGCGACGAGCCTGCAGGTCGGCAGACGGGACAACGACAGTGAAGGCGCGCTTAAGTCCTTCGTTGAGCGTGGGCGTAACCTGCATGAGCCAGGCGATCCTCTCGGTCGGGTATGTTAAAATCTCTTCTCAGGAAACCGGGTTGGTACGGGCGGAGGGACTTGAACCCCCACGACTTGCGCCACCAGAACCTAAATCTGGCGTGTCTACCAATTCCACCACGCCCGCTCAGCCCCGTCTCCGGGGTTCGTGTTACCGAACCTTGGAAGCGCGGCCTTTAGCGCATGAAACGCTACTTCACAACAGGGCGGCCACCGGGTTTTTGCTTAAATCCGCCTTTGAAAGCTCTGTCGCGACGCTCCGAGCCTCCCCCAAGGGAAGATCCAGATCCTCTGCGACGGGCCACCCACCGTGATCACGGGCTGCCTGTATTCCCGCCTCACCATGCAGCCAGACACCTGCGCAACACGCGTCCCAGGTCTCCATTCCCGCAGCCATCAAAGTCCCAATCACCCCCGTAAGTGTATCGCCAGACCCTGCGGTAGCGAGCGCTGATGTGGCGTGTGCATTGATCGCAATGCGTCCGTCTGGCGCAGCTATGATCGTATCTGCTCCTTTCATGACCATCACGGCATTCAGCTCACGCGCGGCATTCAAGGCCGCTTCAGTTCGACTCCCCGTCACAGGGCCAAACAGCTTTTTGAATTCGCCGATATGCGGCGTGACAGCCGCCACACCCTTCAGACGAGAAAGGTCTTCCGCTCCCCACGCCAAAGCACCGGCATCCGCAAGAACCGTTTTTTTTGCGGCCAATAGCGCAGGGAGAACTTCAGAAACCTCTTCAGGGGTCAGGCCGGGCCCGCAGATCCAAACCTTCCGTCGCAAATCTTCCAGCAGGGAACCAAGAGGCTGGTCATCAATGATGAGTCCCGGGTCTCCGAGTCGATAGGCTTCGGCAGCTTTTCGGGCTGCGATGCGGACAAGCCCAGCGCCTGTCCGCCGTGCGGCTCGTGCTGCCAGCCTTGTGGCGCCCGGCATAACAGCACCACCACAGACACTCACAACACCGCGTCGATATTTATAGTCTCCCTCTCCGGAGACCGGCAGCTCCCAAAGCCCCGGCCAATTGAAACTTATTTTTGGCGTCAGGCCACTCCATGCCTGCTCAGGCATACCGATATCGGCGCAGACCAGCTCCCCGCACAATCCTCGCCCGGGCTCCAGAAAATGACCTGGCCGTGGCCTCACAAACGTGACCGTCAACGCGCAACTCTGTGCCTGACCGAGCACTTCTCCAGTTTCTCCGGATACGCCACTCGGCATATCGATCGCCACACGCCGAGGAACAGCTGCGAGCACTTCGGCCACGTCGTCACTGACTGGACGCTTCAACCCGGATCCAAAAACAGCATCAACCAGTAGGTCAGTTCCTTCCAGAGACGCTCTCTCGAATGGCAGCACAGGACCAGCCCACCCTGACGCAGCGACAAATGCCGGCCCACCCTCTTTGGGAACACCCATCGCCACCACTCGGACCGACCACCCCCATCGCGCCAGAAGACGCGCCACGACGTAGCCGTCTCCCCCGTTGTTACCCGGGCCGCAAACAACGGCCACGCGACATTTCTGAAACCGCTTGCGAATGGCTCGAGCAACAGCCCATCCCGCATTTTCCATGAGTTGCGCGACAGGAACGACAGCCGAAGCAGCATGATCCATCATGTCGCTTTCCTCGGGTGTTAGCAGCGCAAGAGGGTATGGAGGCATAACTCTGTTTTTCTCCTGATGAGCGGGCATGCTTACAGAAAGCACAGGCGACATCCGCGTTCCCTATGGCCTTTGGACATTCCCCTCGGGTAACCTCCAGCCGATACATCAGGGATATCCCTGCTCTTCCTTCACCCACCTGACCATGACGAGGATCAATGACGGGTTCACTTCTCTGGAGCCTAGTGCTCGCAATCCATCTTCTGTGCATGACATACTGGATCGGCGGATCAATCTACTCCGCCCTGGTTGTCCGCTCCACAGTTGGCCTGCTCGACCCCGGACCACGCTCGTCGGTTCTTTTGCAGAACTACACACGCTTTTTCAAAGGTCTCTGGCAGGTTGTACCTTTTTCCCTGGTGAGCGGCTGGGCACTTGTTTTCCATGAAGGCGGCTTTGCTGCCGTAAACTGGACGATCAATGCGATGCAGTTGATCGGCATTGCCATGGCAGTGGTTTTCATAACGACAGTTCGCGGACCATTCCTGCGAGCCCGTCGGGCCATGCGCCCTCAGCCTGCTGTTTTCGACACCCTCAGAAACCGTATGGTTCTCATGGCTGGCCTTGGTCTTGTGAACATTCTGATTGCAGCCATGGCGCACGGCATGTGATTGTGGTAGCGATATGGCGCTTCATGGGCTGTATCGCTTGCCATTCCAGCGTTTAGCCGATAACGCACCACTTTAAAGTTGCGGGACATGTGCCCGCCCTCAACTCCGGTCCATTCCGTCAGGTCTGTACCGTCAACGAGAGTCTCGAGAGTCATTTGAGCGCGAAAACGACCTCCGGTCCTTCCAAGCCCCGTACCTCTGCCCCTGCAAAACGCGGACGCCCCGTAGGCAGCCGTGCGAAGGCAATCAAGAATTCCCCGATCGAAACGGAAGATGCCGATTCGGCTACTCCTGAGCCGGTCGTAGCTGAAAAGAAGCCTCGCGGTCGTCGTCCCGCAGCTCAAAAGACCGAGACAGAAGCCGTTGCCAAGACCGCAACACCTTCTCGTCGGCGTACGAAGGCAGTTGCAATCTCCGCAGAGGAAAGCGCACCAGAAACTGTTGAAGTTGCCCCAGTACGTCGTGGCCGCCGCCCCAAAAGCGAGACGGTTGATACCGACGCTGTGAGCACTCCTCGCAGCAAGGCACGCAAGCCAGCTCCGGAAACAACCGAGTCCGTCGAAGCTGTTGCTCAGGAAGCAACCGAAACTCCTGCGCCCAAGCGCCGCGGTCGTAAGCCGAAGGTTGTGAGTGACGCTGTCGTTGAAGAAGTCGCAGCGCCTGCTCCCAAAAAGCGCGGTCGCAAACCGAAAGTCGTTGCTGCTGAAGCTACACCTGAAGCCGTGGAGCCAGCCGAGACACCGAAGCCACGTCGCGGGCGTAAACCCAAAGCTGCTGTCGCAACCGAGGTGTCCGTACCTGAACCCGCAGAAGTCGAAGTACGTTCTGAAGTTGCTCCTCCGGTAGAGGCAGCAGAGGCTCCAGCGAAAGCACCTGCTCGTCGTGGACGCCCTCGGAAGGTTCGGCCCGAGGCTGAAGCTTCGGTAACTGCGCCAGCTATTCCGGAAGTGATCGCTGAGATTAAAGCGGAGCCGGCAGAAGCTGAAGTTGTAGTTGCTGTTGAGACCTCAGAAGACCGTCCGCGCTTTGCTGATCTTGGCCTTTCCGACGCTATCATGCGCGCCATTCAGGAACTCGGTTACGAGCACCCGACTCCTATTCAGGCTCAGGCTATCCCTGAAGTTCTGAAGGGGCACGACGTTCTGGGTGTTGCTCAAACCGGAACGGGCAAGACAGCATCCTTCACGCTTCCGATGATCGAGAAGCTGTCTGGTTCTCGCGCTCGGGCCAGAATGCCGCGTTCGCTCATTCTTGAGCCGACACGTGAGCTGGCCCTCCAGGTTGCAGACAATTTCAAGCTTTACGGCAAGCACTTACGCCTGACCCATGCACTGCTGATCGGCGGTGAAAGCATGGCCGAACAGCGCGAAGTTCTGAACCGTGGCGTGGATGTTCTGATTGCGACTCCGGGGCGTCTTCTCGATCTGTTCGGACGTGGCGGCCTACTGCTGACGCAGACAAGCACGCTCGTTATCGACGAAGCTGACCGTATGCTCGATATGGGATTCATTCCCGATATTGAAAAAATCGTCAGCCTGCTGCCCGCAAATCGCCAGACGCTTTTCTTCTCCGCCACTATGGCGCCGGAAATTCGTCGCCTTGCAGACGCGTTCCTGAGAAATCCGGTACAGATCACGGTCTCCCGTCCATCTTCTGTCGCGACCACGATTGAAGAAGGTCTGATTATCGTCGAAGAAGACGAGAAACGCCGGGCGCTTCGTAAGCTGCTTCAGGCGCAGAATGTTCAGAACGCCATTGTGTTCTGTAACCGCAAGCGCGACGTGGACATGCTCCAGCGTTATCTGACGAAGCATGGATTCGCCGCAGGCCATCTGCATGGCGATCTTGCACAGTCCTTACGCTTTTCGACGCTTGATAGCTTCAAGTCTGGCGAGCTGAAGATTCTGGTCTGCTCTGACGTTGCCGGGCGTGGAATTGACATCGGCGGTCTGTCGCATGTTTTCAATTTTGATCTGCCGTTCAATGCGGAAGACTATGTGCATCGCATCGGACGCACTGGTCGTGCCGGCAAGCATGGGCATGCCTTCAGCATTGCTGGACCGCGTGACCGCCGCCTTCTGGACGCAATTGAAACCCTGACAGGGAAGGTTATTCCCCGTCTGGAATTCGCCGGAATACAGTCCGTTGATTGGGCTCAGGAAGACGAGAACGGCCGCCTGATTCAGACACCCAAGCAGGCACTTCCATCGCAGACTTCCGAAGAATCCAGCATTGAGGACGAATCGGAAGGACAGCGCCGTAACAAGCGCCGACGTGGAGGGCGCAAGCGCAATCGCACGGATCGTGACGAAACACAGGTGGCAAACGCGCCTCAGCCTGTTGCAACCCCCGTTGCGCAGCCTGCTCCTCATGATCGCCAATCCGTTGAACTTGCCCCTGCCTTTGAAAACGATGCGCCGAAGACAGGCTTTGGCGGCGATACACCTGCATTCATGCTGGTGCCTCGGCGACACAGACTGTCGGTGGCAGCCGAAACAGACCTGACCCTTCCCGTTCAGCACGATGCTCGTCATTACGGTGATGAATAACCCCGGGACCGGAGTTTTTCCCCTCCGGATTGAAGGTTTAGGCGCTGCGGCTGACGGCGTGGCTCATCACGACGGGCATGTTCTTTTCATTCCTGGCACCTTGCCAGGAGAGGAAGTGCTAGCCCGCTTTTCTGGTACGCGCCCTGAACTGATTGAAATTACGGCTCCGTCGTCGGATAGAGTTGCACCTCCGTGCACTCTCTTTGGCGAATGCGGTGGCTGTGCGATTCAACAGATGTCATTGCCTGCGCTGCTGGACTGGAAGACAACGCGAGTCGCTGAAGCTCTAATAGCAGCGGGCTTTGAAGATCTTCCTGTTCCGCAGCGTTATCAAACGCCGTCATACACGCGCCGACGCATGGACCTCGCGATCCAGCGTATTCCAGGTGGCGTTATCCTCGGGCTTCATCGACGCAATGGCGATCCGGTGGATATGACGGAGTGTCATGTCCTGCACCCGACCCTTTTTGCTTTGCTGAAGCCACTTCGTGAGGTCCTGTCTTCTCTGGGTGCGTTGACCGGCCGCGGAGGCTTAGTCCTCAATCTTCTGGATAGTGGACCAGACCTGACGCTTTCGACGCCAGCTGAATTGACTACCGCTGACCGCACGAAACTTGCCGCCTTCGGGAGGCAACACGGCTTGCCGCGGATTTCATGGCAAAACCCGAAAGACCGTTCTATTGAAACGGTCTCACAGACGCGGGCAGTCAAGGAAGCATTTGGAAGCGTGGAAATTACTCCGCCTCCCGCTGCCTTTCTTCAGGCGACTGAAGATGCGGAAAATGCCATTGTACAGGCTGTTGTTGATGGGCTTCCGCCACTCAACAAAAAAGATATCACTGTCGAGCTTTTCGCAGGCTGCGGTACTCTGACATTTCCCATGTCGGAAAAAGGCCGCGTAATAGCGTATGAAGGCGATCTTGCTGCTGCAACTTGCTTAAAGGCAGCAGCAGGCGGTCGACGGGTGGACGGATTCCATCGTGATCTTATGCGTCAGCCTCTTCTGCCTCAGGATCTGAAGTCAACGCGAGCTGTCGTTCTTGATCCGCCTTATGCAGGTGCTGGTGCACAGACAATGCCACTCGCCAAGTCTGGCGTTAAAGACATCGTCTATGTGAGCTGTAATCCTGCTGCGTTGGAAAAAGATGGCCGTGCATTAAAAGAGGCAGGCTATTCAGTCCTGAACTGGACAATTGTGGACCAGTTCCTCTGGTCCACAGAAGTGGAAACGGTTTTGGTATTTTCACGTGATCCTAAACGGATCAAACGTGAAAACTCTCGCCGCAGCCACAACGTCCCTTCTCATTTGGATTCCTGAAGGTAAATCCGGCTTCGAGATCTTTGATCTCGTAGTCCATGACCGTTCCCGTTAGAAAAAGTGTGGCCTTGCGATCAACAAGCAGGGTCACACCTTGGTCTTCTACGCGCTCGTCCGTTACGGCTGGCTCATCCACAAAAGTCATTTCGTAAGACAAGCCTGAGCAGCCTCGCGTACCCACACCAATGCGTAAAAGTTGTCCCTGATGAGCGCCGGCATAGAGAACGCGCAACCTCTCAGCAGCACGATCAGACACAGACATCAGAGCGGGAAGTGGTCGACGTGTCAGGGTTTCAGACATGACTTTTGCCCCTCAGATCAGAACATATTAAGCGCAAGACGCGCATCATCACTCATGCGGCTCATGTCCCACGGCGGATCCCATACGATTTCCACAGTGGCATTCGTCACATTTGGCACTTTCAGAATGGCATCGCGCACCATTTCCGGCAGTTCCTGAGCACTCGGGCAATTGGGAGCCGTCAGGGTCATTTCCACGTTGACCCGGCCGTCATCATGCAGGTCAATCGCGTAGATCAGGCCCAGCTCATAAATATTTACCGGGATTTCCGGATCATAAACGGTCGCAATGGCCGCTATAACAGCGTCCTGGTCCGGGCCGGTGCCCTCACCTGTTACGGGAGTGCTCTCATCAATGGGGTGTTGTTCGGTCATGACATCACTCATGTGAGCATCTTCCGTGCCCGTTCAAGGCCTGTGATCAGGACGTCAATCTCATCCTGTGTCGTGTAAATACCGAAGCTGGCGCGTGCCGTAGCATGCACACCGAGACGACGGACAAGCGGCTCCGCACAATGCTGACCAGCACGGATCGCAATTCCCAACTGATCCAGCAAGGTAGCGAGATCATGGGGATGAGCGCCGTCCATCACGAAGGACAGAACGCCACCACGAACCTGCGGAGACCCAAGAACTTTAAGCCCCTCAACCTCGCCCAGACGCTGCTCGGCATATGTGGTCAAGGCTGTTTCGTGACGAGAGATGGCGTCGTAGCCAATCCCCTCCACGAACTTAACGGCCGCGCCCAGACCAATCGTTTCCAGAATGGCAGGGGTTCCCGCTTCGAATTTATGAGGGACAGTTGCCCATGTCGCACGCTCGAAAGAGACATTCTGGATCATCTCGCCGCCACCCAGGAATGGTGGCATGGCATCTAGAAGCTCCCGCTTACCCCAGAGTACGCCGATACCTGTTGGCCCATAAAGCTTATGGCCAGTGAAGGTAAAAAAATCTGCTCCGATATCCTGCACATCGATTTTCCGATGTACGACAGACTGCGACCCATCAAACAGAATGCGCGCGCCATGAGCATGGGCAATTTCTGCCAGTTTTTTGGCAGGCGTAACGGTCCCCAGCACGTTCGACATATGCGTAATGGATACGAGAGCGACATTGCCATCATCCAGAAGCGCTTCATACGCCTCAAGATCGATGTCACCACTCTCATCCATTGGGGCCACACGGAGTTCGATACCAACCCGGTCCCGCAGCATAAGCCATGGGACAATATTGGCATGATGCTCCAGTTCCGAAATCAGAACCGTCTGCCCTGGCTTCATCAGTGAGCCAAGACTGTGCGCCACCAGATTGATGGCCTCTGTACTGTTTCGCGTGAAGACAACTTCATGGCGGTCGGGTGCATTGATGAGCCCTGCGACAGCATCACGCGTACGTTCGTAAGCTTCTGTTGTCCGCTCACTCATCCAGTGCAAGCCGCGATGAATGTTGGCGTACTGATGATACGCCGCATCGCGCATAGCTTCGATCACGCATTCCGGCTTCTGGGCTGAAGCGGCGCTGTCGAGAAAGACGAGCGGACGACCATGCACCTGCTCAGACAGGATCGGAAACTGCGCGCGTACGGCCGGCGTCATGCTGTGATGCTCCGGATCAGTACGTCGCGAAGAGTCTCATCTGTTACGAGATCAAGTGCATCCAGAAGAAAGGCCTGAACGAGAATAGCGCGCGCTTCTGCTTCTGGCACACCACGAGATCGCAGATAGAAAAGCTGCTCGTCATCCAGTGCCCCCACAGTCGCACCATGGCTGCACTTCACGTCATCCGCGTAAATTTCCAGCTCAGGCTTACTGTTAATCTGCGCCTTCTCTGACAGAAGAAGTGCCTGATTCATCTGATAGCCGTCGGTCTTCTGGGCAACACGATCGACGAGAATTTTGCCCTGGAACACGCCCTGTCCGCTCTCAGAGAGCACAGTCTTAACCGTTTGGCGCGACCCACAATCAGGCGCTGCATGATGAATCATGGACGTCAGGTCGTTCAGGCGCGTGCCGTCCACGATCTGAATTCCGTTCACATGGACCTGTGCATGGGCTTGGGTCAGCGTAGCAACAACTTCGTGCCGCGCCAGCTCACTACCCTGATTCAGGGTAAAGCTGTCGTAGTTTCCGTTCGCGTCCACGGATGCATAAATAAGAGCAAGATGCCCCGCGTCCGCGCCCTCACGCTGCAGTTTGACGTGATTCAGCTGGGCACCTTTTCCCACTACAATGTCAAACCGCGGGTTGGTCACATACCGACCGTCCCCTGCGTTAACATCGAACACCGTCAGAGATGCACCGTCTTCCAGAACAATCTGATGGCGCAGATGTGTGGAAATGGCGTTCCCTGAGGTGAGCGAAACGAGGACCAGCGTTCCAGCAGCAACGCCCGCAGGCACGCGAATGGACAAACCATCCTGACGCAGGGCTGCGTTGAGAATAGCTGAAAAGCGATCCTCTAACGGGTCAACGGCTTCACCCTGCGAACGAACGAGATTTTCCGAAAGGCATGTTTGAGACACAGCCTCCAGCCCATTCGCGAAAACTACACGGCTTTCCGCCTCTGGCAACGAAAGTGCATTTAACAAAGACTGCACGTCGTGATCCGACAGTGCAGGCGCTTCGTTCCACACCGTTTCCGTAAAGGCCCGCAGTGGCGTATATCGCCATGCCTCAACACGCCGCGTGGGAATCCCGCGCTCAGCCAGAACAGAGCCATGTCCCGCTGCACGCCCGACGAAAGCGCTCAGGGCTGGGGACGACTGAACTGCGGTCCCTGTACTCACGCTGCAGCCTCAAGGAACTGGGTGTAGCCCTGCTTTTCAAGCGTCTTTGCCACTTCCGGACCACCACTAAAGATGATCTTGCCCTTGGCCATGACATGCACACGGTCAGGAACGATGTAATCGAGCAGACGCTGATGATGCGTGATGACAAGCGCGGAGAAGTCAGGCCCGCGAAGAGAATTCACGCCATCTGCAACGATACGCAGGGCATCAATATCCAGACCACTGTCTGTCTCGTCGAGAATAGCGAAAGAGGGCTGCAGCAAGCGCATCTGGAGCACTTCATTGCGCTTCTTCTCACCGCCGGAGAAGCCTACATTAACAGCACGCTTGAGCATTTCGTCAGACATGGACAGACGCTTGGTCTCAGCCCGGACGGCCTTCAGGAACGCAACAGCGTCCAGTTCGTCTTCACCACGCGCACGGCGCACAGCATTGACGGCTGTCCGCAGAAAATTGGCGTTATTGACGCCCGGCAGCTCGACGGGAGACTGGAATGCGAGAAACACGCCCAGAGCCGCACGCTCTTCCGGGTCCAGAGCAAGAAGATCCTGGCCTTTAAAGGTCGCGCTTCCGCCTGTTACTTCGTAGTCATCGCGGCCGGAAAGGACATAGGAGAGCGTAGATTTGCCAGAGCCATTCGGGCCCATGATGGCATGAATTTCGCCCTTTGGAATTTCGAGGTCGATCCCTTTTAGGATTTCCTTTGGCGTCCCATCGGCATCAATGCGTGCTTCGAGGCCCTGGATCTTGAGAAAATCATTCATGTCTTAACCCACACTTCCTTCGAGGCTAACCTGGAGTAGCTTCTGAGCCTCGACCGCGAATTCCATTGGCAGCTCCTTGAGCACCTCGCGGCAAAATCCGTTAACAATCAAACCAACTGCGTCTTCTTCAGAAAGCCCGCGAGAGCGACAGTAGAAGAGCTGGTCTTCGGAGATTTTAGACGTCGTTGCTTCGTGCTCGATACGCGCGGTCATGTTGCGGCTCTCGATATACGGAACCGTATGTGCACCACACTGATCACCAATCAGCAGACTGTCGCACTGCGTGAAATTGCGCGCATTGCGTGCCTTCGGCTGCATACGAACAAGACCACGATATGTGCTGTCAGAGCGACCGGCCGAGATGGTCTTGGCAATGATCGTCGAGCGCGTGTTCGGCGCCAGATGAATCATTTTCGTACCTGTATCGGCCTGCTGGTGATTATTGGTCACAGCAACCGAGTAGAATTCACCAACCGAGCCCTCGCCCGCCAAAACGCAGGAGGGATACTTCCACGTAATCGCAGACCCGGTTTCAACCTGCGTCCAGGAAATCTTGGACCGTGCGCCGCGGCAGGCTCCGCGCTTCGTCACGAAGTTATAAATGCCACCGCGACCTTCGTCGTCTCCCGGATACCAGTTCTGCACCGTAGAGTACTTGATGGACGCATCATCCATCGCAATCAGCTCGACAACCGCCGCATGAAGCTGGTTTTCATCTCTCTGGGGAGCCGTACACCCCTCCAGATAAGAGACGCTCGCGCCGTCTTCGACGATAATCAGGGTCCGCTCGAACTGGCCGGTATTGCGGGCGTTGATCCGGAAGTACGTGGAGAGCTCCATCGGGCAACGCACACCCTTTGGAACAAACACAAACGACCCATCCGTAAAGACGGCGGAATTCAGTGCCGCAAAGAAATTGTCAGCGGCTGGTACAACCGAACCAAGATACTGCTTTACGAGATCCGGATGTTCCCGAATAGCATCTGAAATCGGGCAGAAGATGACACCTGCTTCTTCAAGCGTCTTGCGGAAGGTGGTCGCAACCGACACGCTGTCAAAAACAGCGTCAACGGCAACAGGCAGACGCTTCTGATCTTCAGCACCTTCGACACCAGCCAGCAACGCCTGCTCATGCAGCGGAATGCCTAGCTTGGCATAGGTTTTGAGAAGTTCGGGATCGACTTCATCCAGACTTTTCGGGCCAGGCTTCTTCTTAGGCTGAGCGAAGTAATGCGCATCCTGATAATCAATCGGAGGGTGGCTGACTTTGGCCCATTCGGGCTCTTTCATTTCCAGCCACATGCGGAAAGCCTTGAGACGCCATTCCAGCATCCACTCAGGCTCTCTCTTACGCTCCGAGATCAGGCGAACCGTATCTTCATTCAGGCCCTTGGGAGCGATATCCATTTCGATATCAGTCTCGAAGCCCCACTCGTAACTGGACTTCGCGAGCTTTTCGACTGTCTCGCGGGTCTCCGTCACAGCTGGCATGATTTGGTGTCCTCAGTTGACCGGATCAGCCACGGGGACTGGCCCGGCGCCGGTAGTGTCGAGAGAAGGCTCCTTGGGCTCCTTCCCGCTATGTAGAACGGAATGTCGGT
Source organism: Gluconobacter sp. GP1 (assembly GCF_032913585.1). Taxonomy (NCBI): domain Bacteria; kingdom Pseudomonadati; phylum Pseudomonadota; class Alphaproteobacteria; order Acetobacterales; family Acetobacteraceae; genus Gluconobacter; species Gluconobacter sp. GP1. Next base: position 150,623 of record NZ_JASGXC010000001.1, on the reverse strand, counting down.
CCATATCCGCAAGCGTAATACTGTTGAGCGTTCGGAGAATGGCGTCATTCACCATGTCCCACTGCCCCGAAAGGCCACACAGGGAGCTATGTTCGCACTCCCGACCGTCGCAGCAGGCTGTAATCGAAATCGGACCATCAACAACGGCGATAACCGTGGCGATCGTAATTTCTTCCAGCGCACCTGCCAGCCGATAACCGCCACGTGCCCCTCGATGAGAGATGACGAGTCCGCTCGAAGCCAAACCCTTAAGCAGCTTTGCAACGGTTGGCTCGGGTACTCCGGTCTCTCCTGCCAGCGCGGCGGCTGTTGCCAGACCCTCGTGCTGTCCGAGGTGGACAAGGAGGACGGTGGCATAATCGGCTAGTTTGGAGAGCCTCAGCATAGCTTGCACACTCACATTACATTCATTCAAGACTTATGAAGTCCTGATTAGGTTCCAGATGACCCATGCTGTCACAAAGGTCAAGAAGTTTGTGATGTCTTAAACGGAGTTATAACCTCTTCAGACACCGAAAAACAGGCGGGAGATCAGATCAAGGCCAGCTCCAGCCAAAAACCCGACGACAGTCCCGTTGACGCGAATATAGGCCAGATCCCGCCCTACACGTGCTTCCAGACGGCGCGCAAGGTCATCGCCATCCCATCCTGCCATGACGTCGGCGATGAACCCGGAGAGCTTGTCTCTGACGCCAGGAAGCAGCTTCGAGACCATGCGCTCCACGGTCGTGTTGATACGCTCTCTCAGCGGATCATTTTCACGCATGGACGTTGCCAGCCCGGTAATCGCCGTATCCAGAACAGAAGCACTCCAACCGTCCTCTTTTGCGCAATCTTCTTCTGCCATCCGGCGGACGCGCTCCCAGAGCTCGCCGCTCCAGGCCTTGAGGCTGGAATGCGTGAGAACTGAGCCAATCGCTCGCGTCAGATCCTGTCGGCGATCCGGATCGGTTTCCATCCGATCGATTTCAGCCCGCACCCACGTCGTGAAGCCATGCCGAATATCCGAGTCCATCGGATCGATCCGTTCAATTTCCGCCTGAAGAGCCGTCAGAACCCGATTGGCAACCGATCCGCCAATGGCCCAGCCGAGGAAGCGTCCCCCCTGCTCACGCACGCGCTCCTCGACGAACTGCCTCAGATCACCTTCCTTGGCAGCGACCGTGGCCTTGAGCTTTGCCAGAAGGAAGGAGAGCACTTCCTGATGCATCTCACTGTCCACCATCGCCCTCATGGCGCGAGAGACGAGTGGCGCGATTTCCTCACCATTGAGCAGGACCGGCAGCGCGCGCGATAGAGCAGCACTCGCCCGACCGTCCTCTAGGCGATCAAACAGGCTGGGGATACTGGCGCGCAGCGTGGCGACAAGTGTCTGTCGGGTAGATGGCTCGCTGAGAGCGTCCGCAATCAGACCTGGCAGATCAATCTTGGAGAGTGCCCGATGAACGTCTGCATCCGTAAAGAACTGACCGGACACAAACCGACCCAACGCCTGCCCTAACCGTACCTTCTGTCTGGGAAGGATAGCCGTATGAGGAATAGGAAGCCCCATCGGATGTCGGAACAGGGCCGTCACTGCAAACCAGTCCGCCAAGCCTCCAACAACGCCTGCTCGTGAGCCTGCCCGGAGTACGCCTAACGCCAGGCTGTCGTCGTGGAAATGTCTGGCCGCGAGATAGGTCGTGCCTGTGGCAACCGCGCCCATGCCGATCAGAAGGCCTCCGGCCAATCTTGTTGGCGAAGATCCCTTCTGCGGAGTGGCCTGACTGACATCTTTCTTCATATCCGGATGCATGAAGCCTCCGATAGCATCATCCGGACGCACTGTCGCGTCCGCAACAAGGTTGCGCTTACAGGCCGGGCATGGAACATAACTTGCCCGTTTTCAATTTACCTCCCGCAGAAGCGAGACTGCTCCCGATGTCTGACTGCGCCTCCCGGCACGACACATCCCTTTCCGACCGCATCGACGCCATGACCATGCGCCTGACACAGGAACGCAACGGCCTGAGTGATCTGATTGCCTCCATTGGTGATGAACTGTCCATCGGAAAAGGTGAGAAAATCGAGGAGCTGGAACACACAGTTCGAACATTGCGGGATGAATATTTTTCGCAGCGTGCCGCTCATCTTCGCCAATATGTCGGTCTTGAAGATGCGGACCCGACAGAGCGTCTCAAGCAGGTTGCGGCCAAGCTGGTCGAGCAGGCACCGTCACCGGAAGGCCTGACCAAGCCAGCAATTGCCGCTGTGTTTACAGCTCACCCGACATTTGCTCTGGCTGACCATGTCTATGCGCTCATGGCCGAACGTGCCTCCAATCCGCAAGCGCCTCTCCCATGCCTGACAACACATCGCCGGTCGGCACCGCCAACACTTGCCGATGAGCAGTCCCTCGCCTTGGCTGCTGTTTTGCGTGGCCGCGATGCCCTTGATGAGCTCACGACATCTCTCATTGAAAAAATGACATCCCGGTGGGCGAACGAGGCAGATCATGTGGATCCCTCACCCGTCATTCTCGCAAGCTGGGTCGGTTTTGATACAGACGGGCGCAATGACATTGGCTGGTGGGACACAATTCGCATCCGTCTGGAACTCAAACTTGCGCAGCTTGAGCGTCTTGAGTCGGGTCTGACTGAACTCCGCCTTCAGGACACGGCGCTGGCGATGCGTGTTCGCCGCGCCATGGAAGCGGTCCGGACACAACATGCCGCATGTCCGAGAAGCAAAAGTGCTACCCCCGAAGACATCCGCGACTTCGCACAGACCCTGATCGCGCACCGCGAAAAAGCCCTGCTGGACGCGAAAGAACTCCAGCCCTTCTTCCGGGACGCTGCATCGGGACTGGAAGCGTCAGATGCCCTGCGACTGCGCACACTCCGGGCTGGGTTCATGAGCCACGGGCTTGGCATTGCGCATATCCACACGCGACTGAATGCCGCTCAGATCTATAACGTTGCCAGAACGCGCCTCGGCCTGACGGATGACCCGGCTCTTCCGTCCCGCCGTCGCGTGCTGCTGTCTCGGATCAACGATGCCCTCGATGACCTGACGGCGCGCCATGTTGATTTTGGCTCTCTGCTCGTCGAGCCGGCATCGGCCGCGCGCCTGATGATGACGATGGCGCAGATTCTCAAGCACATCGACACCGGCTCCCCCATCCGTTTCCTTATTGCTGAGACAGAAAGCGGATACACGCTGCTGGCCACGCTGTGGCTCGCCCGCCTGTTTGGCATTCAGGATCATCAGATCGAAATTTCCCCTCTTTTCGAGACGGAAAGCGCACTCGAAAACGGAGAGACCATCCTTGAGGAAGCGTTCCGCTCCCCACACTGGCGAGATTATCTGCGGGCGAATGGCAGACTATCCCTCCAGTTCGGTTATTCGGACTCGGGTCGGTATGTGGGGCAGTTAGCCGCCACAAATCTGGTTGAGCGACTGCGGATGCGGACGCTGGACCTGCTAAAAGAGCATGACCTCGAGGACGTTGCCCTCACACTCTTCGACACCCATGGCGAAAGCATCGGCCGCGGCGCCCATCCTTTCAGTCTTCGTCAGCGTCTGGACTATTTTTCTCCGGCAAGAACGCGGATTGCATTCCAGAATGCAGGTGTCGGCTGCCGTGTAGAAACCGCATTCCAGGGTGGCGACGGCTATACATTGTTCGGAACGGGAAGCATTGCAGCCTCCACGATTGCGACATTGGCCGAGCATGTGGCGCACGTTCCGACGAGCGTGAATGATCCCGTCTATGAACGCCCGGATTTTGCAGCAGACTTCTTTTCGACCATCGCGCTGGACATGGGCGCTCTGGTCAACGATCCGGGATATGCGGCACTATTGAGTGCTTTTGGACCATCCCTGATCGACAAGACAGGCTCCCGTCCCTCTGCACGTCAATCTGACGCCGCTACAGTGACGCGCATCACGCATCCAAGTCAGCTACGTGCTATCCCGAACAATGCCATCCTTCAACAGCTTGGCTGGTGGGCCAATGTGCTGCATGGACTTGGAAGTGCGGCTCAACGTCATCCGGAAACATTCGAGCAGTTTGTCACCAGCTCTCCACGTTTCCGCGAAGCCATGGATTTTGCTCGACAGGCCTTGGCTCACTCCGATCTGGAAGTCCTGCGTGCAACAATACGTCAGCTTGATCCGGGGACCTGGCTGGATCGGGCCTCCAAGGCGCAGGACGAAGAAGAGCGTCAGAATTTCCTAACCATTTCTCATGGATTGGAAGTTCTACGTTTCTGGACGAGCGCACCGGCAATGTTCCGCCGTATCCAGACGGATCATATTGCCCTGCGTGCTGCGTGGCCCGATGCACCGCATATGGAGCCCCGCGAAAAGCTGCTGCACGCCATCCGCTTTGCACTGATTGATCGCCTGTGGGTTCTATCTACGCGCATTCCCTATTTTGGTCCGCGCAATAACCTGACACGTGATTCCATCACCAACCTGATCCTGTGTCTGGATATCCCGCGCTCTCTGCATCTGCTGGATGACCTCTTCCCGGTCTCCGGCCCGAGCGTGGCCAATCTCGACTTCGGCGAGCCGGGCGACGCAGGTGAAGAAAGTGGCTTTGCGCGGGAACACCGGGAAATTTTCCAGCCATTGGAACGCTCGTTCAACCTGCTACGGGAAATCGGCGTGGCAATCATGCATACGAACCGTGCATTCGGTTAAGAACGAAACATTATAACATCTGGCTTGTCTGCAAGTCAGCTATGCGTTTAGAGAAGGGCAGAACACTTAACACAAGGCCCTTCTGAATGCTTCGCAAGGCTCTCTTCCTGGGTGTTGCCATGATGGTAACACCCGCTCTTGCCGCTGAACCCGCCAAGGACACTCCTGCCCCCAATGCCGACAGCGTGACACGCGGCACGGTAGTCGTGGATGGCTCGACCATTCCTTATCAGGCTGTTGCCGGGACCATTCTCGTGCACGGGTCAGAATACAATGATTCCAATGAGGTTCTGACCAAGCGCGGCATCAAGGTTGAAGCCGGCAAGGATGACAGCGACAAGAACCCACCTGTCGCATCGATGTTCTATACCGCCTACTTCAAGGATGGCGTTCCATCCGCGAAACGTCCCATTACCTTCCTGTATAACGGCGGGCCGGGGTCGGCGTCTGTCTGGGTTCATATGGGCACGTTCGGGCCACGCCGCGTCAACACACCCGGTGACCAGCATCTTCCCGCCGCGCCTTACGCTCTCATCAACAATCCCCAGTCTCTACTGGACGTGTCTGACGTTGTGTTTGTCGATGCTCCGGGAACCGGCTTCTCGCGCATTGCGGGCAAGGATGCAGCCAAGGAGTTCCTTGGTGTCGATGGTGACGGAGAAGCGTTCACCCACTTCATCTCGAAGTTTCTTGCAAAGTACCACCGCTACAATTCGCCCAAATACCTGTTTGGCGAAAGCTACGGCACCATGCGCTCCGCAGTCGTCATCAATGATCTGGAGCAGGAAGAGAACATCGATTTCAATGGTGTCATCCTGCTCTCCCAGATCCTGAATTACGACAACAGCGCTGATGCACCGCAGTTCAACCCTGGCGTTGATGACCCGTATGTTCTCGCTCTACCCACCTATGCTGCAACGGCGTGGTATCATCATTGCCTGCCACAGCAGCACCCGGACCTGAAGGCCTTCCTGAAGGAAGTCGAGCATTTTGCTGTGACGGATTATACCGTTGCCCTCCGTCAGGGAGCAGATCTGCCGGAAAGCGAGCGTCAGGCCATCGCAGAGAAGCTCCACACCTACACTGGTCTGCCGGTGGACTATATTCTGCGCTCTGATCTCCGCGTGAACGGCGGCCAGTTCGAACAGCAGCTTCAGGCTGCAACGGGAATGGCAACAGGTCGCCTCGATACGCGGTATTCCAGCCCGACGCTTGATCCGATGACAAAAGAGGCAGATTACGATCCGCAGTCCAGCGCTATTAGCTCTGCCTATGTTTCGGTCTTCAATGACTATGTGCGGAACACTCTGAAGTACGGCACAGACGAAACCTACCGCCTCTTCAATCCTGAAGGGAACTGGGACAACAAACACACCCAGCCAGGACACGGCTACCAGCCTAAGGGCGTTCCCAATGTCATGAGCGACCTTGCCATGGCAATCAAGACGAACCCAAACCTGCATGTGATGCTGAACGGTGGCTACTACGATCTCGCAACGCCTTACTACGAAGGTATTTACGAGATGAAGCATCTTCCGATGCCTACCAGCCTTCAGAAGAACATCGAATACGCTCAGTATTCGTCCGGACACATGGTCTACGTAGATCCGGCCGCACTGCAGCAGCTTCATGACAATGTCGCAGCATTTATCCGCCGGACAGACAATCTGCACTAATCTCTAGCGTTTTCAGAAAAGGCGACGAAGGGGCAACCTTTCGTCGCTTTTTTTATGAGTCAGCAGGCTAGCCTATCTGAACAAAAGCTCTGGCGAGGCGTCTGATTGAAAACTCGCATACACGCTACGGCTCGATCGCTGGGGTGCCCTTTTCAAGCGAACATTTGGTCTAGACGCCAACGTTGAGACAGCCTGCGTCAGATTAAGAGCGACACCATCAGAACTCAGTAAAAGCTGGCGCTCCTGAGTGCTAACATTCTCAGAAGAAAACCTGACAAGACGAGAAACACTCTGCTTGCGGAAAATTATTCGTAGAAAGAGCTGCGATAACAGACGCTTGCGTTTCAGGCAGCGGTATTGGGCGTCTTTATAAAATATAGCAACAAAAAACCCCGCCAGATTGCTCTGGCGGGGTCAGATGTCTCACCGAGATGAAAAAATCAGGCAGACTTCGCCATGATTTCTTCAGCCACGTTACGAGGAACAGCCTCGTAGTGGTGGAACTGCATGGTGAAGGATGCACGACCCTTCGTTGCAGAACGCAGATGGGAAATGTAGCCGAACATTTCCTTCAGCGGCACCTGGGAACGGATCATCACGGTCGAACCAGACGTTTCCTGGCTCTGGATGATGCCGCGGCGACGGTTAAGATCGCCAACAACGTCACCCACGTGATCGTTCGGGGTCGTAACTTCAACGTCCATGATCGGCTCAAGAATCACCGGACCGGCATTCTTCATACCTTCACGGAAAGCAGCCTTGGCGGCGATTTCGAAGGCCAGAGCCGACGAGTCAACGTCATGGTACTTACCGTCGAGCAGCGTGAACTGGAAGTCCACCGTCGGGAAGCCAGCGAGAACACCCGTGGTGCTCTGCATCCGGATGCCCTTTTCGACAGCCGGGATGTATTCCTTCGGAACCGTACCACCGACAACCTTGTTGGTGAACACGATCTCGTCCGGCTTGTCAGACGGAGCGAACTCGATCTTGACTTCAGCGTACTGACCCGAACCACCCGACTGCTTCTTGTGGGTATACGTCTCAATGTGGGACTTCGTGATCGTCTCACGATAGGCCACCTGAGGCGCGCCAATGTTGGCATCAACACCGTATTCACGACGCAGACGGTCAACAATGATGTCCAGGTGAAGCTCACCCATGCCGGACAGGATGGTCTGACCCGTTTCCTGATCGGTCTTGAGGTGCAGGGACGGATCTTCAGCCGTCAGCTTCTGCAGGGCCAGCGTCATCTTCTCGACACCGTCCTTGGTCTTCGGCTCGACAGAGATGTCGATAACCGGAACCGGGAACTGCATACGCTCCAGAACCACTGGATCAGCGGCATCAGCCAGCGTGTCACCCGTGACCGTGTCCTTCAGACCAACGAACGCAGCAATGTCACCCGCACCAACGGACTTCACTTCCTGACGCTTGTCAGCATGCATCTGGAACATGCGGCCAACGCGTTCCTTGTGACCCTTCGTCGTGTTCAGGATCGTGTCGCCAGCGTTCAGCACGCCGCGATAGACGCGAACGAAGGTCAGCGTGCCGTACTTGTCGGAAATGATCTTGAATGCAAGGCCAGCGAACTTGCCATCCGGATCGACAGGAACGATCGGCAGGAAGTCTTCGTCAACCTCTTCGCCTTCCGGCGGAGCAATGCGGATGCCTTCAACTTCGTCCGGAGCCGGAAGATAGTCGATGACTGCATCGAGCAGAGGCTGAACGCCCTTGTTCTTGAACGCCGTACCGCACATGACGGGACGGAACTCACCGGAGATTGCACCCTTCTTGATGCACTTCTTCAGCGTTGCAACGTCAACGTCGCCCTTCTCGAAGTACTCTTCCATGGCGTCGTTATCGACGGCAAGAGCGGTGTCGAGCAGGGTCTGGCGAGCTTCCTCAGCCTTTTCCTTCAGGTCAGCCGGGATCTCTTCGTAATGGAACTTGGCGCCGAGTTCGCCGCCTTCCCACACGATGGCGCGCATCTCGACCAGATCGACAACACCAACGAAGTTTTCTTCAGCACCGATCGGCAGCTGCAGCGGAACTGCAACGATGTCCAGCTTCTCTTTCAGCGTGCTGAAAGCGTAGTAGAAGTCTGCACCCGTACGATCGAGCTTGTTGATGAAGATGACGCGCGGGACGTTGTAGCGGTCAGCAAGACGCCAGTTGGTCTCGGACTGCGGCTGCACGCCAGCCACACCTTCAATCACGAAGATGGCGCCATCGAGCACGCGGAGCGAACGGTTCACTTCGATGTTGAAGTCGATGTGGCCCGGGGTGTCGATGATGTTGATGCGGTGGTCGTTCCACTCACACGTCACGGCAGCGGACGTGATGGTGATGCCGCGCTCACGTTCCTGCGCCATGTAATCGGTGGTGGTGTTACCGTCGTGCACTTCACCGATCTTATGGGAGACACCCGTGTAATACAGGATGCGCTCGGTCGTGGTGGTCTTACCAGCATCGATATGAGCGGTAATACCGATATTGCGGATCTTCGAGAGAGCCGATTTGGCTTCCTGAACGCTTTCGGACACGGAGAACCTCCAAAAAACAATAAAAGGTGTTTCAGTCTGGACTGAAACACCTCCGCTGCGGCTCGTTAAAGCCGAACCTGATTTGTCCCAGTGGCGGCTGAATGACCCAGACCGCCATGGTTTTCAAGAGTAATCTTTATGAACCAGCCGAAGCCGGAAAGATTTCTCAGGCTGTCTGTGCAGCCTTACGCTCCTGAACACGCAGGATACGACGCTTGATGACCTGAGCTTCTTCAGGAAGCTTGCGGTTTGGCGTTCCCAGCAGGAACGAATCCAGCCCACCATTGTGCTCGATCGTACGGATACCGTTGGTGGACAGGCGCATGCGCACTGAAGAACCAAGAATATCGGAGATCATCGTGGTCTCCTGCAGATTCGGGAGAAAACGACGGCGGGACTTGTTATTGGCGTGGCTGACGTTATTGCCCGTCAGCACGCCCTTGCCCGTGACCTGGCAACGGCGAGACATGGTAGCACTTTCCTCGATGCTGGATGACGCAGGACAGCGGAGGCCCGGCGCGTTCCGTAAATCAGGCGCGGCTTATCGCGAACGAGAGGGCTTTCGTCAAGCCCTCATGACCGCTTCTCCCGCCTGAACCGACCACATTCTTGCATAATAGCCGTCTTTTTGCAGCAATTCCGTGTGTGTTCCTCGTTCGACCACCCTTCCTGCATCCAGCACGACGATCTGATCAGCGTCCTGAATGGTAGATAGACGGTGCGCAACGATCACCGTTGTTCGGGACAGAGAAAGCGCGCGCAATTCCTGCTGTATCGCAGCTTCCGTCCAGGTATCGAGGGCACTTGTTGCTTCATCCAGAAGGAGAATTCTGGGGTCTTTGAGCAGAACGCGCGCGATTGCGACCCGCTGTTTTTCGCCCCCCGAGAGCTTCAGCCCACGCTCTCCCACGACTGTGTCATATTTTTCTGGAAGCTCATTAATGAAGTCATGAATTTGCGCACGGGCGGCCGCAAGTTCAACTGCCTCCTCTGGAGCGGAAGGATCTCCATAGGCAATATTTTCGCCAATTCCTGCATTGAACAGAACCGTGTCCTGAGGGACGGTTCCAATCACCCGTTGTAGATCTTCCAGCGCCACATCCCGCAGGTTTTTCCCGTCAATAAAGATCGAGCCCGATGTCGGATCATAAGCGCGGGTCAACAGACGCCCGATCGTTGATTTTCCCGAGCCCGTATGCCCAACGATTGCCAGAGATGTTCCCGCCGGAATATCCAGATTGATATCATGCAGGATTTCGCGGGACGGATCGTAACTGAAGGAAACATGCTCGAACCTGATCGCAGCAGGACCACCTGTCGCAAGTTTGACGGGCAAGGGTGCCGGATTTTTCGCCTCAACGATTTCTGAGTGTGTACCAAGGAGTTCAAGGTAGTTCTCAAGATCTACCCGGGCATTTCTCCAGCCCGCACTGACGTAATTCAGCGCTCCTACAGAACTATAGAGCCCTCGAAGGTAGCTACCGATCAGAACGAACTGTGCGACACCAATCCTGTGCTGCACGATGTCATGAGCGGCCAGCAACAATATGACCGCAGTTGCCCCCGCAATCAGCAGACTTCGCGCCATCTGGGAAAGGCCGACCAATCGTTTCAAACGAATTTCAGCGTTCTTCAGAGCGACGCGCGACCGGTCGTAGCGGAGAATTTCCTGATGACTGCTGGCAAAACTGCGGACTGTCTCGAAGTTCAGCATACTGTCAACGAGTTGGTATTGTGCCTGACTGTTGGCTGTGTTCCGCGCACGCCGAGCTGTCATTCGCATACGTGTAAAAACATACGATACAGCCGCATAAACGCCGATCCCGCCGACAGCCACCACGACATACCGCCAGTCAAAGATCCGAAACACGACGAAAAGCGTCATCAACAGTTCGATAGTGTTTGGCAGAACATTGAAGAGGACAAGACTGAGCAGTGTGCCAATCGCATCCGAGCCACGATCCAATGTCCTCGTGAGAGCTCCCGTCTGCCGATCAAGGTGAAACCGCACGCTCATGGCGTGAAGATGCTCCAATCCCACTAGCGCAACACGCCTCTGCAGGTCAGCTTCAATAGGAGCAATCAGCATTTCACGGAGCGGTGTCGATAGCCCGGCAACAACACGGATGATCGCGTACTGGCCAATTAACCAGAACGGGACAGCCAGCAGCACCTGATGCTCTGACAACGCCGACACCATCCGACTGAATAGCCAGGGGGTCGCAACAGTCGTCCCGCTTTCTACGAGAAGCAGGACCATCGCCACCCCGACCCAGAACGCCGTACGGCCTGGGTTTTCAGGGCGGATTTTTTTCCAGAGTTCTTTGAGAGACAGGCTTTCCGATTTCGAATCGTGTTTCTTTGACATGCCAGACTATGAGAAAGAGAGGCTCCGCTTTGCAATCGCCCGCGCGCATGCGAAACTTTCGATTGTGCTAGAAAAGTCTCCAACCCCGAATCTTGATCCGTTCCTCCGACATATAGAGGCCTGCAATAGCGCACGCCTTCCCGGCAGACGGCTCCCGTTTTTTTGTGCTCACGAGCAGATCGGATGGATTTCCCCGGAAACGTCCCTCCAGCTTGAATCTTTGGGATTAAAAACACAGGAAAAATTTGGCGTTGCGTCAGGAGAGGACTTGTTTCCCCTCTCCCAGACTCTTGCCAGACAGGGTGTGTATGCTTCGCATGATGAGCCCTTCGACGTTCGCAACGCGCAAGGCGATGTCATTGGGCGTGTTGACCGGGGTGCCATTCCTGTTCTGGGAGTAGCGGCAGAAGGTATCCATATGAATGGCCTCGTGGAGCATTCCACAGGCACAATGCTATGGATCGCCCGTCGGAGTATGTCCAAGCGTCTTGATCCTGGAAAACTGGACCATCTGGTCGCTGGCGGCATGAGTGCCGGGCTTGACCCACAGATGACGGTGATCAAGGAAGCTCAGGAAGAGGCTGGCATCCCGGAAGAGCTATCCCGCCGCGCAGTGCCCGTCAGCCGACTGCACTACGCCATGGACCGCCCTGAAGGCCTTAGAAGGGATGTTCTTCACTGCTACAACCTGATCCTGCCAGAAGACTTTGTCCCGGTAGCAGAAGATGGTGAAGTTGAGAGCTTTCATCTGATACCGCTAGCGGATGCATTCTCTCTCGTCCGAGATACTGATGACTTCAAGTTCAACGTCAATCTCGTTCTGATCGATCTGTTTATCCGGCGGGGTCTGTTCACTCCCAGCGAATGTACCATCCTTAAAAATGCACTGGCACAAACACACTCATGAAAAACCTCGGTCTCACTGCCCTGTTCCTCTCGCTTCCCCTTTTGGGAGGCTGCGTCGTCCCGGTGAGTGTCACGCCCGACCTCTGCCGCGAAATGCGTGCTCAGGATACGTTGCAGATCAGAATGATGTTCGGGCAGATGCGTCCCGGCGGACTGCCCATAACAGATGATGAGTGGCAGACATTTGTTACATCCGAAATTACCCCCTATTTCCCAAGCGGCCTGACAGTTTTCAAAGCTGATGGGCAATGGATGAATACTGTGACCCATGTGGTAAGCAGGGAACCGTCCAGAATTCTCTGGGTTGTGACACCTCCCGACAAGAACCTTCAGCACAATCTCCGTGCAATTCAGGCCGCTTACCGGCAACAGTTCTCCCAACAGGCTGTGGGCCTCACTATCCAGTCCGGATGCTCACTGTTCAACTGAGAACCTACGGGCATGGTGCAAACACTTCGCCAGTGCGCGAACGGATAGCGCATCAGCCATAATTTCCGGCCACTATTTTCAGGACCCCCATGACCGATCAATTTCCTCCTCGTTCCCCTGAAGTCATTCCGGTGGAAGCCTCGGATTCCACCGGAACCATACAGCGGCGGGCGCGTGGGTTTCTGGCCCTCTTTTTCGTGGCTATCGGTCTTTACACACTGAAAAATTTTCTTCCGGCTTTGTTATGGGGATGCGTGTTCGCCATTTCCCTTTGGCCGCTTTACCAGCGCGCTGAGCGTCGGTTTGGCCGCAATGACTGGCTGCCGATGAGCTTCACCCTGGTTGTTGCCCTGATTTTTCTGGTCCCGGTTTCTCTCGTTGGCGTCAAACTTGCCGACGAAATCAGGAGCGCGCTGGAATGGATTGAGGACGTGCGGAATAACGGCATTCCAATGCCCGAATGGGTCCCGCGTCTTCCATTCGTGTCCACCCAGGCAACCACGTGGTGGCAAAACCACATGACCAGCCCACAACGGCTGTCACATCTGCTCCACTCAGTCGATGTCGCTCATGGCATGCAGATGACAAAGCAGGTTGGGTCGCAGGTCGCACGCCGCGGCACACTTTTTGCGTTTTCTCTACTGACGCTCTTCTTCCTGCTGAAGGATGGAGATTACGTGATTCGTAAGGGGCTTGTGGGCTCACACCGGCTGTTTGGTGAACAAGGCGAAAGCCTTGCCAAACAGATGATCTCATCCGTTCACGGAACACTCGCGGGGCTGGTGCTGGTTGGCCTGGGAGAAGGAGCAATCATGGGAGCCGCCTATATGCTGACAGGCGCACCCCAGCCCTTGCTGTTTGCCATGCTCACGGCCGTGGCTGCCATGATACCGTTCCTCGCCTGGCCAACCGTCGGACTGGTCGCTCTCTTGCTATTGGCTAAAAGCAGCATGATCGGCGCCATTGTCGTAATGGCTCTGGGCTCAGTTGTTATTTTTGTAGCTGACCATTTTGTCCGCCCGGTTCTAATTGGCGGCAGCACCAAGATGCCATTTCTTTGGGTCCTGCTAGGCATTCTGGGCGGAGCAGAAACGTGGGGCCTTCTTGGCCTGTTCCTTGGACCAGCAATTATGGCCGCACTCCATCTGCTGTGGACGCTCTGGACAGAAGAGCGCACAGACAAGAAAAAGGCCTGAAAAGGCCTTTTATAATACCATCATTTTTTAAGGTAATTACCGCAGGACTGGTCGGGCAGGCGGGATTCGAACCCACGACCCCCAGTCCCCCAGACTGGTGCGCTACCAGGCTGCGCTACTGCCCGTTCGTCCTGCGGTGGCGGTGGTTTAGCAGTGCAAACTCATCACCGCAATGGGGCATCTGCCCTATACCGGAAGAAGACTTCTCAAAATTTGAAGTTCTTCCAGAATTTCCTTCATTTCAGAACGCAAAAATTCGTTTTCTGCATCCAGATGCCTGACGGAGGCAGCAAGGTGCTGATTCGCATCCTGAAGAACCAGAACTTCTTCTGTGTCATAAATTGAGAAAGGGGCTTCGGCTTCGGCTTCGGCTTCGGCTTCGGCTTCGGCTTCGGCTTCGGCTTCGGCTTCGGCTTCGGCTTCGGCGAATGTCCTTCCCGTCAGACACTCGTCAAGCACCTGATCCGCCTTTTCTTCAGGTTCACGAGCTTCGGGATACTCTGAAAGCGATGCGTCTTCTTCGTCGTGAAGCACTGACGTCTCACCAACGAGGACGCTCTCTTCTCTCAGTTCAGGAGTACCAGAGATCTCTGGTACTGCCGGAGCTTCGGGAAAGATAATATCGTCCGCAGCGTCTCCTAAAACTGGACCCTCAACTGGAGCGGGCGCTGCATGAACACTCGCAATAGTCTCCTCTGCCTTGGGAGAAACAGTGCGATTTTCTAAAGATTTCCTGGCTTTTTCTTCTCTTAAAACTCGCAGAACGCCTTGGCCCTTATAGCCCTGTACGTAGAGAAGATCGGAAATAAGACGAAGCGTCTCGACGTGTTCAGGGCTGTAATAACGGCGCCCACTCTCCCCACGAAATGGCTTCACACCCGGATAGAGAGTTTCCCATGAACGCAGTCGATGCTGCGGAATATGGAGCTCTTCCGCGACCTCGCTGATGGTTCTGTAAGCGTCCGGGCCCTTTTTGATTTTTCCAGCGCCAGAATCAGCCAGATTATCGTCGGAGAGATCAGCGCTATTGTTCGAAGTGGTATCAATCATCTGCGTCGTCCACATCGTCAGCATGGCTTTCCACGCCATTCATCTGGTCCCGCAGAAGCTGCGAAGACCGAAACACCAAGACAGCGCGAGGCAAGATTGGAACCTCAACCCCGGTCTTGGGATTTCGCCCGATGCGTTCTCCCTTCTGGCGAACAGAGAAGGTCCCGAAGCCGCTCAGCTTCACGGACTCACCTGCTTCAAGTGTGGAGGAAATTTTCTCCAACACACTTTCCAGAATCATGGAGGAATCGTGCCGGGACAGCCCAACACGGCTATAGATGTGCTCGACAAGATTCGCGCGCGTGACTGTACTCATGACACATGCGTATCATGACGTTCAGAACAGTCAAAGGAATCAATCGTTAACCTTGAAAGACGATGCGCCGCCTCACATGCGGACGAGCGCAGAACCCCAGGTCAAACCGCCACCCAGCGCTTCCATCAGAACAAGATCGCCCTTCTGGATACGACCGTCTCTGACAGCTTCGTTCAGAGCCAACGGGATGGAAGCGGCAGACGTGTTAGCGTGACGGTCTACTGTCACCACGACACGTTCGGCAGGAAGGGCCAGCTTTTTGGCCATACCGTCAATAATACGGAGATTGGCCTGATGCGGTACGAGCCACTGAATATCCTGCCCCGTCAGGTTGTTGGCTTCCAGTGCTTCATCAACAGCCTGGGACAGCTTAACAACCGCATGACGAAACACTTCTCGCCCAAGCATTTTGAGATGTTGAGTCGTGCCTGCGCAGCCTACTGCCCCGTCAACGTACAGAATGTCCCCAGATCGACCGTCAGAATGAAGATGGGTCGAGAGAACGCCCTCGCCTTCCTCAGCTCCGGCTTCCAGAAGCACCGCGCCGGCGCCATCTCCGAACAGAACGCAGGTTGTGCGATCATTCCAATCCAGCAGCCGGGAAAAGACCTCGCTCCCAATCACGAGAACCTTCTTGGCCAACCCGGATTGAATGAACGAATTTGCTGAGGCCAACGCATAGACGAACCCCGAACACGCAGCGCTGATATCGAAGCCGAACCCTTTGGTGATCCCGAGCAGGGCCTGCACCTGCGTTGCCACTGCGGGGAAAACCTGATCTGGCGTTGAGGTTGCCACAATGATGGCGTCAACGTCTTCAGCGTTTACACCGGCCTGCTCAAGAGCCTGACGCGCCGCGGCAGCGGCCATGGACGCCGTCGTTTCGTCACCTGAAACGATGTGACGCTGCGTGATGCCCGTGCGTGCCCGGATCCACTCGTCGGATGTTTCGATCTTCTGAGCGAGATCGTCATTCGTGACAATCGTGCGTGGCAGATAGCCACCCACGCCTGTCAGGCGGGCACGAAGGGGACCGGACATAAAGTTTCTCAGCTCACAGGTTCTGGGGCGACCGTGCTGGCAGCAGCAGAAGCTGCATCAGCTCCAAGCATACCGAGCTGATCCAGGCGGGCACGGATCTTGTCGTTCAGGTTATGGGTTACGGCATCCATTGCGATATCGACGGCTGAGGCAAAAGCTTCGCCATCTGCGCCACCATGAGACTTCACAACAACGCCATTCAACCCAACAAAAACGGCGCCATTATAACGCCGCGGATCAATCCATTCCCGCATTCGCTCCAGCCCGGGGCGAACCAGCAGATAACCGATGCGAGTCAGCAGATTGGTTTCGAAAACGCGCTTCAACAGACCGAAAGCAAGCTTAAGAGCCCCCTCGCCTGTTTTCAGAGCAACATTTCCCGTAAAACCATCTGTCACGACAACATCCGTCGTCCCGGCGGTAATGTCATGACCTTCAACAAAGCCGTGGAACTGTTCCGCCAGCGCGCTGTCTCGCAGGCGCTCAGCAGCCTGACGCAGCCTTTCGTCACCCTTGAGGTCTTCAGAACCAACGTTCAGGAGTCCGATTGTCGGCTTTGGCAAACCCAGCGCGGCCTGAGCAAAAGCCTCGCCCATGACGGCGAATTCCACCAGATTTCGGGCGTCACACGCGATGTTGGCGCCCAGATCCAGCATAACCGTATCACCGCGCGCAGAAGGCTGGACAGCAACCATCGCAGGGCGGGAAATTCCAGGCAGCGCTTTGACGATAATCTTGGCCAGGGCCAGCATCGCTCCGCTGTTTCCAGCAGACACAACACCACAGGCCTCACCAGAAGATACAGCCTCCATAGCCAGACGCATGGAAGAGCCACGAACACGCAGTGCTGCGGTCGGCTTCATTTCCATCGAAATGCTGGCTGGAGTGTGACGAATGTCACAGATGCGGGCAGCTTTAGGATATCGTGCCAGAGCCGGTTTGAGAACCGCCTCATCTCCGATCAGGAGCAGTCTGGCTGTCGGATGACGATCAGCCGCCAGTTCGAGACCGGCAAGGACGATATCCGGTGCCCTGTCTCCCCCCATTGCGTCGACGGCAAGGGCATAAGGCCCTAGGGCCGCGGCGTCACGAACAGGCGTGACAGGCGCTTTAGACATTAAGACAGTTTCCCGGACAGCATCGCAGATGCGGATACTCCATCAGAGCATCCGCAGAAGAGATCAGGCGCGGACGGCCGTCTTCAGGCTCTTGCCTGCTGCAACAACTTCACGACCATCGTAATGACCGCAATGGCTGCAAACGTGGTGCGGGCGCTTCAGTTCGCCGCAGTTCGCGCATTCCGCATGCGCTTCAGCCTGCAGGGCATGGTGGCTGCGACGCATGCCAGCACGGGACGGCGAGGTCTTTCTTTTAGGGACGGCCATGGCTTTTATGCCTCTTTCTGCTTCTGTGTCGGCACCCTTGCTCCGCTCCCAGCGGCATCCGGTGCCCCGTTGTTCGTCGTCTCGTATTTACGCCGAGTTCAGGCGGGCGGCTCTAGCAGAGCAAACGCAAACCCGCAAGCTAAAGCGAGGGATTTTATTCTTTTTTATCCCCGTTCTTCAGACCCACGAGCGCTGCAAATGGGTTTGGGCGACGCTCTGACTCAGGCAGGTCCTCGGACTGATCGTCCCCTTCTTCCCCTTCCGCAGGGGCCACGTCAACAGCATTTTCGAGACCGGCACCCGGAAGACGAGGATATGGGTCCAGCATCAGGGCCAGTTGTTCGGCAGCGGCTTCGCCAATGTCCAGCGCCCTGCCATCATGCGGAACGTCGTCAGGGGCATCCAGATTAATGGAATCGATGTCGAATTCATCTTCTGGCATCTGGGATTCCGGAATGAACCGCAGAACAAAGGTCTCGGCGAGCACATCATCAAATTTTTCTGCCGTAATGACGCATTCCTGTGTCACCTTTGCGCTCAGACGGCCCTGAGCAAGAATTTCGGTCTTGCTTTCAGGTGTCAGAACGAAGCGACACTCAAGGTGATGCACTGCCGGAATGCCAAACCGCCGCGCCAGGGCTTCACGCTCCTGCGGGGTTGCCGTCACGGTTTCTTCTGTTCCTGCCCCTACCCGACTCAGGGGGATACGACGTGAAAATTCGGGAGAATGAGACATTTGAGCACTCCATCCCCGGTTACATAGGGGAAATCGTTGACAGGCAGGTATCGTTTAAGGCACCCGCAGGGTTGAGCGGTTCTCTTGCACAGGATAGTTTCCGGTTCCATGAATAACGCATCTTTTCTGACGACCAAAAGCAGAACACGTCTTGTGCAACGCCTCGGTTTCACCGGTTTGGCCTGTGCTCCGCTCCTTCTGGGAGGATGCTCGGTATTCAGCCCGATTCCCGAGCCGCGCGGTTCGCTCATCGAGAAGACCGACTATGCCCAGCTGGTGCCAGGCACCAGCACACGGTCTGACGTGCTCGACAGCCTCGGCTCCCCGACCGCACACGCAACCTTTGACGACAACACATGGATCTATGTGTCCATGATCACGTCTCCAACGCCGCTGGGCTTCCCAACGGTGGACAAGCAGCAGGTTGTGGTTCTGAACTTCGACAACTCCGGCGTACTGCGGAAGATGGATACCCTGAACCGCAAGGATTCCATCCGCGTCGGCATGGTGGGCGCCACAACCCCAACGCCGGGCACCAAGACGTCGGTCATTCAGGAGCTGCTGGGTAACGTTGGCCGTTACAACCCAATGAGCAACATGAGCAGCACATTTGGTGGCAGCCAGGGCCCGCTGGGTAATCAGGGCACCGGCAATGGTGGCGCGGGTAATACCCTGCCCTGATCTTCCACTTATTTTGGCAGGCTGAGCAGAACGCCCAGTCCGCCAAGTGGGCTTTCGAGCAGCCTGATGGTGCCCCCATGGGCATGAATGATATCGCGGACAATCGTCAGCCCCAGACCGCTCCCGCCGTTACTTCCTGATCGTGTTGACTGCAAAATCGTCTCCCGCTGATCAGGGGGAATACCGGGACCATTATCTTCCACTGTAATCTCGATCCTTCTCTCTCCTTCCCAGAGAGAGATTCGCATGGCACCCCCATGCCGTCTGGCATTATCCGCCAAATTGGTGAGCGCACGCTTCAGCGCATCCGGCCGGACTGGTATTTCAACACCTTCCCGTCCCTCGACCCCCAGAACCTGACCGCCGGCACGTCTGGCAGCCACAGCAACCTCATCAATTAGGGATCGGAGATCTGTCAGTACGGGACGTTCCGATCCTTCTCCACGCGCAAAAGACAGATAGCTGCCAATCAGCCGCTCCATATCTTCGATATCCGTCACCATGTCCTGAATATCGGGCTGGAGATCTTCAGCTTGAATGCGTCCTTTTGTCGGGAGCATGGCCATACTGAGGCGCAACCGCGTTAAGGGGGTGCGCAGATCATGAGAAACCCCCGCCAGAACCGCCGTCCTTTGCGCGACAAACCGATTGACGCGATCCTGCATGCGGTTGAACGCGATAGCGGCCTGACGCACCTCACGCGCCCCTTGAGGGCGGATAGCCCCTTCATCGCGACCTAATCCAAAAAGCTCAGCTGCCTGAGCGAGCCTGCGAATGGCGCGCACCTGATTACGCATGAACAGTGCGGCAATGACAAAAAGAAGCGCAGAACTGCTGAAAGCCCAGGCGACAAACATCCAGATCGGGCCAATGCTCAGCCTCTTATGAGGCGTCAGAACATCCAGCACACCATCAGGCAAAGCGATGGAGACTCTGACGGTTTCCGGAACGGCAGACCAGTCCACAAAAAAGGGACGTCCCAGCCCCTGATGCAGAGCACGCTCAAAATCATCGTCGATAGGACCGAGAACATGATTCGTCCCTTCGCGCCCTAAAGTCGCATTCGGATGAAAAACGAATTCCAGCTGGGTTCGTGCAGACGCATCTCGCAAAAGAGCTTCGCGCCGATCCTGCTCAGGCGTCCGCTCCAGCATCGACATGACGAGCGAGACCTCGCCTGTGATGCCATCAGACAGGCGCCGGGAGACGACATTCAGGTAAGTCCCGTAAAACAAAATCAGGACGATTGCCTGCGTGACGAGCAGCGGCGTCAGGACGATCAGCATGGACCGCCCTAAAAGGGAGCGCGGAAGAACGCGCCTTAGCGGACGATCCAGTCGTCCCCAGTGATCTTCAGATCCCGGGCTTGAGAACATAACCCTTCCCGCGAACCGTATGGAGGAAACGTGGCTCCTTGGGATCGACCTCAATGCGCCGTCTGAGACGCGTCACCTGCACATCCACAGCACGTTCTCCGATTTCATCCATGTCGAGCGCTTTGGCAATGTCTTCGCGCGACATAACAATCCCTGGGCGACTGGTCAGCACCCCCAGCAAGGCAGCCTCGCCTCCTGTCAGATGGACCGGTCCATCCGGACCAGTCAGAAGGCCACGCGGCACATCGAACTCCAACACGCCAAGCCGTAAAAGAGAGGGCACTTCGGAGACTGCGGAGACGGTGGGCACAATTCTTCTTAGATGTGCACGAAGGCGAAGCAACAGTTCTCTGGGTTCAAACGGCTTGCCCAGATAATCATCCGCACCGGATTCCAGTCCGTCGATCCGATCCGCCGGCTCTCCCCGAGCCGTAAGCAGAAGAATCGGTAACGACAGTCCCTCCGCTCTGAGTGCCCGCGTTAACGAAACCCCGTCTTCTCCTGGCATCGTGACATCCAGCACGATGGCATCCGGCTGAATTAGTTGCAGCACTTCGCGAGCCTGACGGGCATCTTGCGCCGTAGTAACGCGATAGCCGTTTTCAGCGAGGTACCGCTGCAAGAGCCTGAGCAGGCGGGAATCATCATCGACAACAAGAATATGTTCGTCACTCATCGAAAACCTCCTCCCGGAGCGATCTGGAGAGGTGAAAGAACACGCTTGAACCCCTCAACCGCAGTTACTCCTGCCTCCCTGTAGGCCCGTGTCATAACATCACGGATCAGCTGAAAAAGCTGTCGCTCAATCGCCTCGCCTTCAGGCGTGAGCTTTAGCGGGCGCTTGCGCCGATCATGCCGGTCTTCTTCCTGCACAAGAAAATTTCGCTCACGCAGGTCTCCCAAAGCCCGACCAAGGGACTGCTTTGTGATCCCGAGGCTGGCAAGCAGCGCGCTGGGAGTGATCCCGGGATGGGCCGCGACCAGAAAAAGAATTCTATGGTGCGCAGAACCCAAGCCGTTTTCCCGCAGAAGTGTCTCGCATTCTGAGTTAAGACTGCGCCACGCGAGCATGAGTGCTTCGTAGGACTGACGAATCTGCTCTTCACGAAGATAAAGATGTGCGGTCGCAGAAGGTGGTCCGTCCGGAAGGCGCATTGTCACCGAACTATTTCCTCAACGTACCCGAAGCGGCTAAAATCTTCGATGCGTTGCGGGTAGAGAATACCATCCAGATGATCGTTCTCATGCTGAAGAACATTGGCGTGGAACCCGACCGCCTCGCCTTCAACCTCTTCTCCATTTTCATCGACGCCCCGATAATGGACCTTGGCATGGCGAAGGACATCGCCTCGCAAACCTGGAATCGAGAGGCATCCTTCGCCACAAACCATCATCTCTTCACCAAGAGGTGTAATTTCCGGATTGATCAGAACACGTGGCAACAGAGCCTGTTCAGGATCGGAAACCCGGTTTGCGGGCACGCGATAGACGAAAAGTCGCAAGGGGTGATGAACCTGGGGCGCAGCCAGCCCGGCGCCATTTGCATCGACCATCGTGTCGAGCATATCCTTAATCAAATGGCGGATTTCCGGGGATGTTGGATCAGAAACAGGTTCTGCGATCTGGTGCAGGACAGGGTGACCCATACGGGCAATCTTGAGCAGGGCCATGAGCTTCCTCTATCAGTTGCAGAATGTTAACGCACAAATCGCCCGCAGATTGCGCATGGATAAAAATCAGCACAAGCACCATCGAATGAATTGCACATCTCCAAAAGAGTGTGTTAAGGGCTCCATCCCAATTGGATTGCCATATCACGGGTGACGCTAAAGGCGGGCCCAGAAGGAGTTGACGGCACCGTGCAGGTACTCGTTCGTGACAACAATGTTGACCAGGCGCTAAAGGCGCTCAAGAAGAAGATGCAGCGCGAAGGCGTGTTTCGTGAGATGAAGCTGCGTCGCCACTTCGAGAAGCCCTCTGAGCGTCGCGCCCGCGAAGCAGCAGAAGCTGTTCGTCGTGCCCGCAAGATGGAGCGCAAGCGTCTGGAGCGTGAAGGCTTCTAAAGTCCTTCCCGTTATCTGAACGGACGAGAAAAGCCGCAGCCCTCAGGGGCGCGGCTTTTTTTTATTACCGTCACACAAAGATTTCAGAATTTGCCCCCTTACCTGTTACGGCAAGGAGGCAAGCCTCCCCTCAGCGTGGGTCCATCAGCCTGCGGCTTAGATAGACTGCTTCCAGGGCCCGTTCATGTGCCACCTCGGCAGCATTGACGGTTCCGGCATGACCTCCCTCCATATCTTCGTAATAGAAGAAGGGTACATGGAGCTCCTGAAGGCGCGCTGCGAACAGGCGAGCATGCACAGGACCAACACGGTCATCTCGGGTCGAAGTGAAAATGAATGGTGTTGGATAGTGCACATCAGGCTTCAAAGCCTGAAGCGGCGACGTCTTATCCCAGAATGCTTTTCCTTCGGGTGTAGACACACTTCCGTATTCAGCCGCCCATGACGCGCCTGCCGCCATGCGCTCGTAATTCAGCATATCGAGCAACGGCACACCAATGATGGTCGCGTTCCACAGTTCCGGATGCTGCGTGAATTCTACCCCCATCAGCAAGCCGCCATTGGATCGTCCACGAATACCCAGACGCTTGGCCGATGTGATGTTTCTGGAAAACAGGTCCCGGGCCACGGATGCAAAGTCATCATAGGCAGACTGGCGTCCTGCGTGACGCGCAGCTTCATGCCAGGCTGGGCCGAACTCTCCGCCACCCCGGATGTTTGCCATCACGTAAACCCCACCACGCTCGAACCACGTGATCCCAAGGTCTGGATGGTAGACAGGCAGGTACGAGAGGCCAAAGCCACCATAGGCGGTCATAAGCGTGGGGTTGGCACCATTCTTCGTCCAGTCTTTCGCATGCACAACAAAATACGGGACCTGCGTTCCGTCTTTACTGGGCGCAAAAAGCTGCTCAACCGTGAGCTTGGACGAATCAAACAGCTCGGGTTGGCTATAGAGAAGCTGAGTGTTCTGCCTAGCTGTGTTGACGCTCCAGATCTGCGGCGGCTGAATGAAGCCTTCGAGCTGGAGATATGCTTCTGAGCTGTGGGGATCAGAGGAGACAATACTGGCGGCCATATTCTTGGCCAGCTCGATGCTCCGCCCAGACCAATGTCCGTTCGAACCCCGTCGATAGAGCATCAGTACGGGCTGAACATTGTCATACATAACAACGATCAGACCATCCTTGGTCGCCGCAATAGCGCCATCCATTCCATCCCCGATGGTCTGCCGCTTGGTCGGGGTGACAATGATCTCGGGGGCCTGAGGATGATCTGGATCTACCGCGACAACGCTGTCTGCAGGGATTGTCCCCTTCGCCGTGGGCCAATCCTGGAGCAGATGGAAGACCAGTTGGCCATCCTGATAGCTCAGACCGTCATATTTCTCCGGCATGGGAAGCTGGCTTGTTTTAAGCGTTCCCGGATCCAGTCGCTCAACTTCGCTATGGAAAAAATCCTTATGCCGATCGATCAGAACGACCTGATGCCCCTGCCCGTCCCGCAGGACAGTGGGAACGACTTCCATGTCCTGCCCGGTTCCACGGAACACTTCCTGAGCCTGAGACAGGCTCTGCCCGCGCTTCAGGGCACGGACAACATACGGATACCCTGACGCTGTCAGGCCTGCATCGGTCGTGCCCCAGTCTCGAGAGACCAGAACTGTATCCTTATCAAGCCATGCGACTGCCTGCTTCCCGTTTGGTAGCCGGAAACCACTCTGCACAAATTCATTGGTGGTCGTGTCGTATTCTCGCAGTTCGTGCGCGTCTTCGCCCGCATTGGACAGGCCCAGAAGGCAGATCCGGTCTGCTGGCTCCAGGCAGTTCAGACCTTCCATCACCCAGTTAGCATGTTCAGACTGAGAGAGTTCATCCAAGTCAAAGCGCGTCTTCCATAGCGGATGTCCGCTTTTGAAATCAGCCTCGGACGTGCTTCTCCAGACCCCGCGGGCATGAACTTTGTCCTGCCAGAAATTCCAGATCTCTCCTGCCATTTGTGTGGGAACAGCGAGACGATCCGGTGACTGCTGAGCCGAGAGGATCCGATCATAAAGCGGCTTGTATCTGGGGTCAGAAGCCAGAGCATTCTGCGTTTTTTTATTTTCAGCCTTCACCCAATGAAGGGCTGGTCCGCCATCGACCTGCTCAAGCTGAGCCCTTGAGGGAGTGGCCGTAGCAGCCTGTACCGACGCAAAAGGAAAAAGAGGAAGTAAGAGACAGAGAGCCCGCAGTGCGGAGGGACGCATGCCTGATCCTTTCGGCCGTCATTCATAGTGATGACGGCATCGTAAAGATCACCCACGGGAAAACAACCTCATCCCACAGCAACGGCACTGACAGCCTCTTCGACCTCCTGAAAGGTCGGCATGAGGTCACAGGGAATGCTTTTGCGGCCGATTTCTACACTGACCTGAGGCGCATTCCCTTGCAAATGCGCGACAATGACGGAACGAACCAAATCAAGGTAAGACGCCTCTTCTTCCACAACGCCCCCGAGACGGCCTGCAATCGGGGCAACAATGCCATATGCCAGCAGAATACCGAGAAACGTTCCGACAAGCGCACCAGCAATCATCTCGCCCAGCACGATAGGAGGCTTGCTGATGGATGCCATAGTCTTGATCACACCGAGAACGGCAGCAACAATTCCGAGGGCTGGAAGAGCATCGGAAACAGATTGCAGTGCGTGAGGAAGATGCATCTCCTCCCGCAGGTTCTTTTTAAGCTCCCGTCCCATCACGTCGTCCATCTGGAACGGATCTGTCGCATTCATGCCTGCCATCCGCAGGTAATCGCAGATGAAGGAACAGACCTGTCCGTTATCCCGAATCTTCGGAAACGCCCCGAAGATTGTACTGCCTTGGGGATCTTCAATATGGCTCTCAATAGCCATCATCCCCTTGCTGGCCGCCAGCTTGGTCACGTGGAACAGCAGCCCCAGAAGTTCAAGATAATCCTGTCGACCGTACTGAGAGCCTTTCATGGCTTTCTTCAAACCGGCCGGAAGGTGTTTCACAGCGGAAATTGAGTTGGCCATGACAAATGTGCCGATTGCTGCCCCCAGGATCGTCAGGAGTTCAAAGGGCATGGACGCAAGCAATGGACCTATGGCGCCGCCTGATGCCACGAAGGAGCCAAACACGCAGGCCAGAACGACACCAAGGCCGATAAGAATAAACATTCAATATTTCCTGAGTGGCGACTTGATTATGGTTGATCGGGAGACAGAACCAGAACGACGCGTCTGTTCCGTGGACTCAGCGGATTGGCATGATCAAAAAGGTTTCTATCGGCATAGCCGCTGACAGTTTGCAGGCGTCGGTCCGGAAAGCCCGCCTGAACAAGAACGTCCCTCGCCGCAACCGCGCGGCTGCTGGACAGGCTCCAGTTGGATGGCAAACCAGCTTTGTAAGGCGCCGCATCCGTGTATCCGGCGATGGAGAGGTGTCCCGGAAGCTTTTCAAGATAGGGAGCGACCAGCCTCAGGAGTTGAAGAGCGCGCGGCATTGGAGTGGCAGAACCCAGCGCGAACATTGGCTGATGTTCAGAATCTGCAATCTCCACATGCAACCCATCATCACCGACCTGGATGGAAACCTGATCTCGGACGTCTGCCAGTTGTGACGGAGCATTCAGGGCTCTACTGATCTGATCGGCAGCATTCTGGAAGGCCTGCTTGTGGGGGAATGCCTCTTGGCCGGATACGGGCTCTCCTGGTTCGATCTGCCCATCGCGCAGAACTACAATCTGTGCGCTGTGCTTTTCCGCATCTTTTTGGGGAAGATGATTCTGTCCTGATGGACCGTCATCTGGATTTGACCCCGCGGTCTGGCCGGGCTTGATGGCCATAGGACGATCAGAGGACGCGATGGGAGAGAGATCAGGCATGACGCTCAGTTTGGGTGGTGCGTCCTGCTGAACTGCTATCGGATTAAAGAAATTAGCGATGCCCTTACGTTGCTCTTCTGTTGTGGCATTGATAAGCCACATGACCAGAAAGAACGCCATCATGGCCGTCACGAAGTCCGCATAGGCAATCTTCCAGCTTCCGCCGTGATGGCCACCTTCTACAACTTCAAAACGCTTGATAATGATCCTGCGCTCGTCCTTGCCGTTTGCTTTCGACATGCTGCCTCCTGAGAGAGGTCAGTATGGCAATCAAAGGTTAAGGAGAGCTTTAAGTCCGCCCTGGCAACTGCACACCAGACGGCATTTTCACAACGTCAACGCGGTAACACCGCACATTATGGCCATGGCTCTGGCGACACAGCGTGTCCTGATCCAGCACTGCGGGAATGCGGTGAAGCTCTTCAATTTTTAAACCGAGCGGAACCTCAGCAGACGGAAAAGAAAACAGGCTCCACCTTGGATCTGATCCCAGAACCGGAAGGCTGTTCTGTGTCAAAGCAAGTTGAGATGCGAGACCATACTCTTCAGCCACGAAAGCAGATGCTCCCATCTCCTGAGCACGAGCGACAAGCTTTCGACTGAAATCGGGCCATCCAGCCGTCTGTCGCTGGATCGGATCTTTAGCGGCTGGGAACGGCAGCGGAGAGAAGACAGCTTGCCCATAAACCAGCACGGTCAAGGCTATTCCGCTGATGACCGGCCACCGAACACTCCGGCCGGCTTCTATCGCAGCCAAAGCCAGGACGGGATAAACGACAGCCGGCCAGTTTGCCTGAACCCGATCGCCCAGAGCATGCATGACAAACACAGCGAGAGGCAGAAGGCTTAGCCATGCCAGAAGCCTGTTCCGTTTGATGCACGCCCAGCCACCTAGAGCAAAGAGCCCGAAAACAAGGGGTGTCGCCAGACCAATCTGACCTCCGAGAAGCTCCAGCAGAAACTGGGATGCACGAGCCAGATGCCAGTCGCCTGCTCGTCCACCCTGTTTCAGCAGGCTGACCCAATGATGGGATGCATTCCAGAGAAGGACCGGGGTCGTCGTGATGATCAAAAGCGGAATTGCCAGCCATGGACCAGCTTGCTTCCTGAGCCTCGAGGTCGTGAGAACTGCCCCCCCAAGGGCTAAACCGATGAGAACAGCGGTATATTTCGAATCAAAGGCGAGACCGAGCAAAACACCCGTTAACAGCCACCAACCGGTTGCTCTGCCTCCCGACGACGAAACGGCCTTCCCGAGTGTAAAAAGAGACACCGAAACGAAAAATACCAGCGGTGTATCCGGTGTCATGGTCGCTGATCCAAGTCCGAGCATCAACGTTGCATTCAGGAGAAGAACGGCCTGAAAGCCCGATAACGGCCAAGGCCGCGACGGGAGCAACAGCCTGGCCGCATGGTACAGGGCCCAGCTTCCGGGAAGAACGGAAAGCGGCCCGAGCAGACGCACCCCCAGAGACGTGTCGCCAGCCAGCCATGTCCCAATTCTGATCCAGAGGGCTACCATGAAAGGATGGTCGAAATAGCCACCCTGAAGATGGCGGGACCACACCCAATAGTAAGCCTCATCAGGCGTGAGCGGCAGACATGCTGCCAACCCGAGGCGCGTCACAGTCAGGGCAACAAGAAGCGCCCAGAACAGGCTGGCCTGCTTCTTGAAATTATCAGTCACGTCAGCGCCAGATGAGAGTGGAAGACACAGCGTAATTCCAGACGACACCGATCACGGCCCCTGCGGCAGACGCACGGTCCCAGTGCCCATGGCCAACATCATGCAGCACCATACGGGCCACCCCGATATTAGCGGCCGCCCCGAGAGAACAGACGGCGAAGAAAATAATTAATCCCATCCACATCTTCGCGCCCTTCAGGCGCCGGTCATGATAAGTGAGACGGTTGTTGAGCAGGAAATTTGTCAGGATGGCAACGGCCGTTCCAACCAGTTGAGACTGAGAGAAATCCATTCCTCCCAGTCGGGCAATCTGCATCACGGCAACATTCACGACCACGCCAACAAGGCCGACCAGCGCAAACGCCAGAAAACGGGATGGCAACCAGCCATGCGTGACTTTATCCAGAATCATCATTGCGAACTGGAGGAGAACAACGACATCCAGCTTGCTTTCTCCCGCAAGACGCGGACGGAAAACAAAGGGTACTTCCGTGATCTTCACGGACTTTGGCGCAGACATCGCCAAATCCAGCAGGATCTTGAAGCCGGTTCCGGAAAGTTTTGGAAGAACAGTCTGAAAAAGCTCTCGCCGCATGGCAAAGAACCCGCTCATCGGATCAGTCAGGCGGTGCGGCAAAACCGATTGAGCAGCGCGAATTCCGGTGTCTGACAGGAGATGCCGCCAATAACCTGCCAGCCCGGCATTGTCTCCGCCTTCCACATGGCGGCTGGCGACAACAATATCGGAGCCGGCATCAAGGTCTGCCAGCATTTTGGGCAGAACAGTCTCGTCGTGCTGAAGGTCCCCATCCATGACCGCCACATACGGTGCGCTGGACGACAGAAAACCCTCGATAACAGCGGATGAGAGACCCCGACGTCCTACCCTTTTGATGACCCTTACACGAGGATCACTGTTCGCAACTTTCGAAACGCGCTCGGCAGTTCCGTCCGGGGAGTTGTCATCAACAAAAATGACTTCCCAACGTTCTCCTTCAAGAGCTGCATCCAAAGCCGCGACAAGGGGAACAACATTCTCTGCCTCATTATAGCAGGGAACAATAATGCTGATCCGGGCAGGCAAAAGCATCCCAGCGCTAACCGTTGGGGATGCTTCTGGCATCAGATAGGAACTCCAGCCAGATCACGACTGGTATGAATGGTCTGGAGTGTCTGCACCCGCACGACGTGGACACTGTCTGTCAGACGGCGGGTCAGAATGTTCTGGTGCGCAGCATCACGAGCGACGAGACGGACGAGGAAATCTCCTCCGCCACGGATCATGTGACATTCGCGTGTTTCGGGCCAGGCACCGACCTGCGCCTCGAAGGCCTCCAGAACACTTCCCTTCTGGCTATCGAGACCGATGAGGGCATAAAAATTGAGCGACCAGCCAAGCAGGGCTGCGTCAACTTCTGCATGATACCCTTTGATGATGCCAAGTTCTTCCAGACGCCTGACACGCCTCAGACAGGGGGGAGCGGAAATACCGGCGCGTTTGGCCAGCTCCACATTGGTCATACGACCGTCTGCCTGAAGCTCGGCGATGATCTGCCGGTCAATGGCATCCAGTTCAACGGGGATGGAAGAGAAAGAAGCGTTCATTTGAATCTGACGTATATGGCAGGTGGCAGCGTCCGCAAAGATGGCACATGCGTCTGAAAGCTCTATATGAGGGGTCAAAACACGGACGAGGATCGATCATGCCTGAAATCCATCATACGGACCTTCTGGTCGTGGGCGCAGGCCCCGCTGGCTACACTGCCGCCATTTATGCCGCACGCGCCAGCCTGAAACCGATTCTCGTGACTGGTCTTCAGCCAGGCGGCCAGTTGACCATCACGACAGACGTCGAAAACTACCCTGGCTTCGCCGCTCCCATTCAGGGCCCGTGGCTGATGGAGCAGATGCGCGAACAGGCTGAACATGTCGGCACACGCCTGATCTATGACCTGATTACGGAGGCAGACCTGAAGAACGGTCCGGCTGCAGATGGATACTTTCATCTGAAAGGCGACTCAGGGGACGAGTTTCTTGCACGTACAGTCGTGATCGCAACGGGCGCCCAGGCCAAATGGCTTGGCCTCGAGTCGGAAAAGCGCCTTCAGGCTGGCGGCGTTTCGGCGTGCGCAACCTGTGACGGCTTTTTCTATCGCGGCAAAACGGTTGCGGTCGTGGGTGGTGGCAACACGGCCGTGGAAGAAGCGCTCTATCTGACTCACCACGCTGACAAGGTTCACGTGATTCATCGACGGGACGGTTTCCGGGCTGAACGCATTCTGCAGGAGCGTCTTTTTGCGAATCCGAAAATCGAAGTTCACTGGAATCGTGCTGTCGAAGAAGTTCTTGGTGCGGGAACGCCGGAAGTTGTGTGTGGCGTTCGTCTGAAGAATACTCAGACGGGAGAAAGCGAAACTCTGCCCGTTGAGGGC
Source organism: Gluconobacter sp. GP1 (assembly GCF_032913585.1). Taxonomy (NCBI): domain Bacteria; kingdom Pseudomonadati; phylum Pseudomonadota; class Alphaproteobacteria; order Acetobacterales; family Acetobacteraceae; genus Gluconobacter; species Gluconobacter sp. GP1. The sequence continues at coordinate 120,162 of NZ_JASGXC010000001.1, read as the reverse complement.
GTGTTCGTCGCCATTGGCCATAGCCCGAATACGGGGCCGTTCCGCCATGAAGTGGCTTGTGACGAAGACGGATATATCATCACGGAAGCTGGTGGAACGCGCACTTCGGTAGAGGGTGTTTTTGCCGCAGGCGACATTCAGGATCGGATTTATAGGCAGGCTGTGACGGCTGCGGGCACAGGATGCATGGCCGCTCTGGAAGCCGAACGCTACATTTCTGGCATACCTGCTATGACAAAAACTTGACCCTCGTCGAAGGTTCAGACAGTTTCGTCCCTTCAACGACACACCGCTTAAACAACGCCAGGTGACATGGGCAAGAAGGACGAGGACCGACGCGCCAGCGATCGGGGAGACCACCACATGGATTGGGACAAACTGCGTATTTTCCACGCAGTCGCCGAAGCCGGGTCCTTCACCCATGCAGGTGACAGACTTAACCTGAGCCAGTCTGCCGTTTCGCGGCAGATTTCAGCTCTGGAGGAGGTTCTGCGTGTTCCGCTGTTTCATCGGCATGCACGAGGCCTCATCCTGACTGAACAGGGTGAGGTTCTGAATCGCACAGTGCGTGAAGTCTTCTCCAAGCTGGCCCTGACACAGGCATTCCTGAGCGAAAGCAAGGAACGAGCGGCGGGCAAAATAAAGATCACGACAACCACCGGTTTTGGCCTTTGTTGGCTTTCTCCGAGGCTGCATCGCTTTCTGGAACTACACCCTGATATCGAGGTCACGCTTCTTCTTGAAGACGCAGACCTCGATTTGGGAATGCGTGAAGCAGACGTGGCTATTCGTCTGCATCCGCCGACACAACCAGACCTTGTACAGCGCCATCTCGCTAATTTTCCTATGCCAATCTATGCCAGCCCAGACTATCTGGACCGGTACGGCACGCCGACAAATTTGCAGGAATTAGCGGAACATCAGATCATCGGCTTTGCAGGACGCCACCTGCCATTGCCGAATGTAAACTGGCTTCTGGACCTCCTTCGTCATGAAGGTCTGGCCCATCGGGGAAGCAGGCTGGCCATCAACAATATTGCTGCCGTTGCGACTGCGATTGCTTCAGGCACAGGTATTGGTTCTTTGCCGCTCTACACAGCTGCGTCCTACCCCAACCTAGTCAGAGTTCTGCCCAATCAGGCCGTTCCGTTGGTTGAGGCTTACTTCGTGTATCCGGAAGAACTGCGGACTTCCAAAAGAATCGCCGTATTCCGAGATTTTCTGCTTTCGGAAATCAGCAGCCTCAAAGGCCAGGAATAAAGCCCATAGAATGCCGCCGCTCTCACCCGCGGCGGCCATGCCCCGTGATGCAAACATGTTGGGCTGCACTGGACCGAAAGACAGCTTCCCCGACAGGCGCAAAACCATTTCCATGCCTGGAATGAGTGCTCTCTACATTGCTCTTGAGAACAATTAGCCCCAACTGGGAATGATAGCAGGGCGTGACAGTGGCCCGACCCTTCTGATTCTGTAGCATTTTTACTGAAGCTGCTTTTTTCAGAGGAGATCCTGAGGCAGCTTTTGCCGAGGACGCCCCGGCACAGCACAGAGCCCCTATAAAAATTGGGATTATCCAGACAGATAATGAAGGGGCTTTCCACATTGCCCCACAATAGCGCACGACGCTTCTCAACGCGTGCCTGAAAGCATTAGCTCCGCTTTTATGCTTCAAAAAGCGGCATCCAGAACACAGGGAACAGAAACTCCTCTCATTCTGCCGTGGCTGACTTGGTCGCGCTTTGATTCACACGCTCACGCAACTCTTTCCCCACTTTAAAGAAGGGAACGCTTTTTTCTTCGACAGAAACAGTGTCTCCAGTGCGTGGATTCCGACCCGTCCGCGCATCTCGGCGCCTGGGAATGAATGCGCCGAACCCGCGAAGTTCAACACGATCGCCTCGCGTCAAAGCTGCACTGATTTCGTCAAAAATGGTGTGAACGATCCGTTCGATATCCCGCGTCAGAAGGTGAGGATAAATCGTGGAAAGCTCTGCAATAAGTTCCGATTTGGTCATGACTGCAGCCTATCTGCCTCCGCCCATGAAACTGGCTTGTCAGGGTTGCAGAATCGCAACGGCCCCGTCAAGGCTGCTGAGGGTTAATCGCCCTTCCAGCATCTCCGTAAAGCCTGATCCAAACACGCCTTCGAGCATGGCCCGTTTGCGAGGAAAATCATACCAGTGTCGCTTGGTTACAGAGAGCAACGGCATCACCGGGTACTGTGCGTCTCCAATTTTCAGGCGCTGCCTGAGCCATTGCCGAGCAGTGTCTTCGTCTCCCAACTCGTCGATCAGGCCCAGGCTCAAAGCCTGACGACCCGTATAGGCCCGACCGTCTGCAAGGCTTCGCACCTTGTCTTCAGGCATGTGCCGCCCTTTAACGACCATAGCGACAAACTGATCGAAGAGATCATTGACCAATCCCTGAAGCATCGTGCGCCCTTCTGGCGTCAGATGACTTGTGGGATCAGTTTGATCTTTCATAGCGCCAGACGTAATAGCAGCAACATCAATGCCGACACGCCCCAGCAGCGGAGAAAGATCGGGCCGCTGCAGGATTACACCGATCGAGCCCGTCAGCGTGGAAGGCAATGCCACGATATGCTGCGCTGGAACTGAGAGCATGTAGGCGGCGGACGCACCCATATCGCCCATCGTGACGACAACAGGCTTTACCTGTGCAAATTTCTCGATCGAGTCGTGCAGACGTTCCCCGCCCGTGACACCACCGCCCGGACTATCAACAACCAGTAGTAGTCCGGTTACTGAAGAGGACTTCTGTGCTTTGCGAAGAGCCGTCGTGATCTGGGAAACGTCATTTCCGATCACGCCGTGAATAACCAGACGCGCAATGTGCGGACGCGCATCTAAACTGGAAACAGTTGAGTGGCTTTTACCAACAGCAATAATAAGCGCTGCAAGAAAAAACAAAAGCGCAGTGCCCCTCCAGAGAAGGAGGCGCTTGCTGTCAGCCATTGATCGGAGAAGCGTCTCTGCCTCTAAACTCATGAAACAGTATTCTCCGACCACATGACAGATAGTGCTTTTTCAGAAAGACAATTCCAGAACGCCGGGAATTAGTCCTGCTTCTTGGACTGACGCGTCCGGCCAGTTTCTTTCTTGCCTTCGCCTGTTGCGCTGATCTTGCGGCCCAGACCGATTTCGCGTGCCAGAGCCGAGCGGCGCTGTGCATAGTTCGGAGCAACCAGCGGATAATCGGACGGAAGACCCCAACGCTCACGATACTGCTCTGGGGACATATTATAAGCGCTCTGAAGGTGACGCTTGAGCATCTTCAGTTTTTTGCCGTCTTCAAGGCAGACGATGTAATCCGGGAATACTGAACGCTTGATCGGCACAGCAGGCTGCGGACGCTCTGGCTGCGGCTCTTCCTGTGGAGCACCAGCATTTGCAAGAGCTTCATAAACCTGGCGGATCAATGCCGGGAGAGACGCCGCATCCACATTACCCTTGGAAACCTGTGCAGCAACGATCTGCGCTGTAAGCTCCAACAGATCCGGGTGGGATGTATTCTCCGACATAATATCTTACCTTCCATTCAAAATAGCATTTTTACTATGCTCAACAGCGTGAAATCATTCTGCCGAGCCTGTTTGCAGAATATATACCCAATACCACCGAGATAGCCACTCAACTTTAATACCAAATTGACCACACGTTCCTTAAAAAAGAAGTAATCACTTCAGAGCGTGTTTCGGAATTCGCTAATTTTCTTTCCGGGAAGCCTTATGCAAACCGTTGACGCTACACTCTGTTCACCAAGTGATTTTTCAGGATGGCGAACACAATCGCGTAATTTCCTGAGCAAGCGAATCCCGGGGTCTTCGATCACTTGGAGTATTAGAGCACCTGCCGCTCTTTACGCAGCGAAAACAGATCGGGATTTACCTGACACTCCCTCCCCTTTGCGTCTGCCCCGAAAATTTGCGGCCCTGATCCCGTCCGTGTTTGCATCCGATATTCCGGAGAGATTTGATCTTCTCTATCGCGCCCTGGAACATATCCAGAAGCACGGAAGCCCACGTGAGACAGACATCACCCGGTTTGAGCAGATTGCCAGCACTGTTCGAGAGCAGATTCTTGAATTGAGAGGCGCGTTCCCAGAGAACCGGATAACAGACTGGCAGATCATTCGAACACGCCAAAAATTACAGCTCATAGACAGTCAGAGATCTCCTCTTATTAGACTGCGGGTTTCCCCTTGGGTTCTCCTTTCAGACGAGACGACACTTTGCTGGGACGGCCACAAGTATCGTGTTGGACCACCCATTAGTGACGCAGGACAACCAGAGGCAGATCTGATTGATCTTGCACAGAAAACGGCGACCGCCGGGCAAGACAATGCCTTTTGGGCCAACCCGGCCACAGTGCATGTCACACCGGATCTGGAGGAGATTGAAAAAACGTCCTCTTTGTCAAACCTGCGGTCCCTCGCCGTCGATTGCTCACTCTGTGATCTTTGTCACCACGCGTCACGCACCGTTTCCGGAGAAGGCACGACGCAGGCCCAGATCCTTTTTGTCGGCGAGCAACCAGGAGATCAGGAAGATCTTCAGGGACGACCGTTTGTTGGCCCAGCCGGACAACTCTTCGAGCGCGCACTTCAGGAAGCCGGGGGCAATCGGGAACAGGCCTGGATCAGTAACGCGGTCAAACATTTCAAATTTGTCCGCCGGGGTGCAAGACGCATTCATCAGAAACCCGATGCGACAGACGTAAAATCCTGCGCCCCGTGGATCACAGCTGAACGGCGTATCCTTCAGGCAAAGATTACAGTTCTGCTCGGCGTGACCGGAGCAAGTTCCGTTCTTGGACGACCCATCACTATTTCACGGGAGCGTTCCCGGTACATGACTTTGGACGATGGCAGTACTGGCATTGTGACTGTCCATCCCTCTTACCTGCTCAGAATTCCGGATGAGGACAGCAGGACACGCGAATACACAAAATTTGTCGCAGATCTGAGAATGGCCATTTCCGCTCTCGCCTAATTGACGGCTTCAGGAGTAAGAAAGCCGCACAATGAGTGGCAGTACTACGTCAACAGGACGTCCGACTCCGAACAGTTCCCCATCAGGTGCAGGTGCGTCAGCCGCTCTGCGGCCCAGGGTCAAGCTGCCCCTGTCATGGATCTATGCGCCATCCGCAGCGACCCTGACTTTTGCTCTGCGAAATACATTTGCAGCCTGTCTCGCCATCGGAATTGCATTCTGGATGGAGCTGGACAGTCCTGCATGGGCCGCAATGACTGTCTGGGCTGTTGCGCAGGCCACCCGTGGGGAAAGCCAGTCCAAAGCCAAATGGCGTATCATTGGAACAATTACCGGAGCGGTCGCATCCATTGCGTTGATGGCTGCCGCGCCTCAGGCACCCTGGCTCTTCTTCCCCATGATCGCCGTCTGGATTGGCGTGTGCAGTGGGCTCGCAACATTCGTAAGTAACTTCCGATCCTATGCTCTTGTTCTTGCAGGATATACCTGCTCGATCATCTGCATGGATGCGGCTTCCGATCCGGACAATATCTTCACCGTTGCCGTTTCCCGAACCACTTACATTACCCTTGGCGTTCTGTGTGAAGCCTTCATGGGTCTGATCTTTGCCACCACTCAGGAACGGCAGGCCCGGATCCAACTGCGCCAGAAGCTGGAGTCTGCTCTGGTTCTCGTTACGAAGACGCTTACGAGTATTCTTGGTGAGGAACGCGGCGCCCTGAATGCCGCACGCAGACAATTTGGCACCATCCTCAGCATTAACGATCAGATTGAATTTGCAGAAGTCGAGATGGGCCCGCATGGACACGAAGGTGACCATGCCCGTGCGGCTCTGGCCTCCGTATCAGCCCTGCTGTCTCGCGGGTTCGGTATGGCAATGCGCCTGCAACTTCTGAACCATGACCACCCTGCCTTCACGCAGGCCGCTGATGAAATCCTCTCGTTCCTGAAGGATTTCCCGAAGCGTATTGCCAATACTGAGTCCGTTCCGGATCTTTTGGCAGAACTCCAGCACCTCCGTGATGTTTGCCGCCTGTATGCTGCCCCTCACCGGATTACCGATCTGGAGAACAGCAATGAACCCATTCCGGGAACAGACCCGTTCGATCTACGCCTGAATGAGCAGGATACCGAGACACACCTCGATGAACGCGTTCTCTTCATGTCACTTGGGGAGCTACTCGGAGACCTGGAACTTGCCATCAAGGAATACGAGGCCAGCACACACTCTATTCCAGGCGATCATTTTCATTTCCAACGCCAGACCCACCGCGACACACGCGAAGCCATTCATAATGGCCTCCGCGGAGCATGCGCCGTTCTTGTTACGGCCCTGATTTATGAGATCACAGCTTGGCCAAGCGGACTTGGCTTTATCGCCATTACAACGCTGGTATGTGGCCTATTTGCGACCAAAGAAAACCCAGTCCTTGGGACTACGGAGTTCCTGAAAGGAGCACTGGTCGCTTACATTGTGGCCTGGATACTTGTCTTTGTGCTTATGCCCAAAGTCACAACGTTTGAAACCCTGACGCTTTTCCTGGGACCGGCCATGTTCCTTGGCGGTCTGGCGAAAGGCAACCCGTCCACTGCTGGCGGCGCGGCAGCTTACGGCCTGCTCCTCCCTGCAATGCTCGGACTGGAGAACCATCACGTCATGAACGAGGTGGCATTTTATAACGGTAATATGGCCGTCGTCATGGCTGTGGGCATCAGCGTTCTGGTTTTCAGGACAGTATTGCCGTTCAACAGTTCTGATGAACGGCTGCGTCTCCGCAGAATTATGCTGGCTGAACTGCGCGGCCTCGCAGATCCCGCACAGACACCACAAATCAGTATCTGGATCGGCCGTAATACGGATCGTTTCGCACGTCTGATCCGCCATGCTGGCCCCACCCCTGCTCCGCTCATCGAAGCCTGTATTCTGGGGACGCTCGCCACACTCACGCTGGGCCTGAACATTATTCGCCTACGAACCCTCTTGGACCGCGAATACCTTCCCGACAGCGCAAGACGCCCGATCCAACTGGTGCTCCATTACGTCGAGCAGTCTACCCGACGCCATGATAAGGCCGCTCGTGTCGCCAATGCGGCCGTAAGACGACTGCGCGCACTGGATGAGCATGAGACAGATCTGGTCACGCGACTGGAAATGACGCGGGCAATCACTTACCTCGTCGTTATTGCTTATACGATGCAAACGAACGCAGACTTCCTGGATGCCAGCCGCCCATTTAGAGGCGAGCGCAGCCATCTGAAAGTACAAGAGTCCCGTTAGGCGACAAGAGAAGTACGCTTCTCGCATAGCTTGGGAATTTCGAAGATTGCAGAGCGATTACAACCCACTCTGATTTGTTCCCAATACCGCGACACAACCCACGCTCCAAGACGGAAGATAGTCTTCGTAAGGGTTAAGGTCAGATACACAGATCTTAGAAATCATGGCGGAGAGGGTGTCCGCCGGTGTAGGGCGTCACGGAAAAGCAGATCAGCGCAATAACCCTTGTTTTTCATAGTTTTACAGAAATTCATGCCATCCTGAAGAAGCAGATAGACGCATTGAAACCCATGCCGTAAGGTGGGACGGAAGATGGGACTGAAAAACCATGAGCAAGCTTCCGCCGAACCAGATGAATGCCCGCAAGGTCGCCTCCCTCAAAGACGGGGTTCACGGCGATGGCGGAAATCTATGGATTACCGTCCGGGGCGACACCCGGGCCTGGACCTTTCGCTATAAAAGCCCAAAGACCGGCAAAAGACGGGAGATGGGACTCGGTCCCGCCCGGGATATTTCTCTGGCCGATGCCCGGCTCAAGGCGGCCGAGAACCGGTGCCTGCTTCTGGAAGGGCTCGACCCTCTCGAAGAGAAAGCCCGGCAGAAGGGCCCCGACGTTCAGGAGCGCACCTTCGCACAGGTTGCCGAGCAGTACATCACCGAACAGGCGCCGGGCTGGAAAGATCCGCGCTCGGCGCCCATGTGGCGCAGCTCTCTGGAGCGGCATGTTTACCCCGTCCTCGGCCCGAAACCGATTGGCAGCGTGCAGACAGAAGACGTGCTCGCCGTCCTGCGACCGATCTGGGAAAACACGACCGAAACCGCAACACGGCTGCGTGGACGGATGGAGCGTATTCTGGACTATGCGCAGAGCCATCACTGGCGCGAGGGGGAGAACCCGGCCCGCTGGCGGGGGCATCTGGCCAACATCCTCCCCAAACCCACGGCAGTCACGAAGGTGGTGCATCATGCCGCCTTGCCCTATCGCGACCTCCCGCCAGTCTACACCATGCTCGGCGCCGAGCATGGTGTAGGAGCTTTGGCCGCACGGTTCGTCTGCCTGACCGCAACCCGATCTGGCGAGGTCCGCAAGGCCCTGTGGTCGGAGATCGATCTGAAGAAAAAGATCTGGACCATCCCGGCCGAGCGGATGAAGGCCGGGCGGGAGCATCGTGTGCCCCTGACGAGCGGAGCGATGGCGCTGCTGTATAAAGTCCAGACCCTGAGATCCCGTTCCGGTGAGGACAGTTTCGTCTTTCCTGGTGGCCGGGTTGGTTCGCCGCTGAGCGATGTCGCGGTCTCCAAAGCCCTCCATCAGGCCGCAGGCACGAAGGATGTGACGATCCATGGTTTGCGCTCCAGCTTCCGGGACTGGGCGGCTGAGGAAACCGATTTTCCACGCGAGGTCGCCGAAATGGCTTTGGCCCATGCCATCGGTGACAAGGTCGAGGCGGCCTATCGCCGCGGGGATCTCTTCAACAGGCGTTCCGAGATGATGTTTGCCTGGGAACGCTTCTGTGCCGGGCAATCCACGGAGGCGGTCGCAAAGCCGCCGCGTTCCAATCCTGACAGCGCGCCGCTCTTCACCTGGAAAGACTCTGAAATCGGAGATCCAGATGCCTGAAGGCCCGTCAAAAGCCCAATGACGCGTCACGGATTGCGTCGTACCGGTCTGCACAATCTCAGTGACGCGTCATCAATGCGCTATGTCGCCATTCCATGAGCAGCTCAAAAGCATGGCACTGCGCCATAAAATCGGGCTGCCAGATCGCTTAAGATGGCACGATACCGGGTTTTTGGAGCAAAGCTCCAAAAACCCTTTCAAAACAGTACCTTAAAACCGTTTCATTTTCGTGCCCTGTCGGGGGCGTCCGCATCACGCTGTGACGCGTCATCCGGACCTGCACGCGCGCCCGTTCCGGGGTCGCGCCGCCCGGAGGGCGGCGGTGCAGAACTCAACCTCTCTCCCTCTCTCTCACGACGGAAAATGATCAGAGGGGTTCTGTCGTTTTTTTTGGCGTCGCAAGGGAGGGCCGGGCTGGTCCTCCCCCCAGAGAGGCTCACGCGGGGCGTGAGCTGGAATGGTCGCTGAGCGACCAGAGCGAGGGTTTCTCTCTCGTCCTTCTGGGGTTCCCTTCTTTCTGGAGCCTTTCGCAATGACCAGATCAGTCACCGAACTCGACACGCTTTTTGACGCCCACGCCGTGCTTGCGGGCGTCGTTCTTCCCACACTGCGCGATGTGATCGCACAGCCCGGAGCCTTCACCAGCGACACGCGGCTTGAGGGTACGCTGATCGTTCTGGCGCAGACAGTCCGCTCACTGAACCGGGCACTGACGGAGAACGCAGGAGACCGGACATGACGTCCTTCCTGTGCACGGACCTGGCTGTCCGCCTGATGGGTCTTGTCTCCTCCCGCGATCGCCCGGACGCTCCGCTCCGGCCGACCGGGACTGCCGTCTGTCTGTACGATCTTGTTCTGTCCCGGGCCGAACCCGTGCCCGTGGCTGAACGGTTGGGCCTGTGGTTTCCCTGTCAGGAGGCCGATCAGGACCCGGAACACAGACAGGCTCTGCGGGACCAGATCCTGCAGCAGCCCATGCCGTCCCCAGCCGGTGCAGCGGAGCACACTGAAGATGGCGCTTTTCTCTCTCCTGTCCTGCTTCCAGATATCGTTCTGCTTATCGGGGAACGAGAGATGATCTGGCTCGGGCCCTGGTCGTCAGAGAAGCCACAGGTCATGACCCTGGGCGATCTCATACACCGGCTGGCGCCAGAGCTGGCGGGAGCTGGGAACACGACTGGAGTTCTTCTGGCCCGGTTTGCAGCGGAAGACCGCTCGGGCGTCCATCCGGCTTCCGATCTCGTCCGCATTCATGCCGCGGCAAGACTGATCGAGGCGCTTTGGACCGGACAGATGCCTGGGAGCGGCCTCAAGTATCGCCTGTAACACCTGACACCGACAGGTCGGACAACTCCGGCCTTTCATTTTCTCCCCACAAAAATCTGGAGGCTTCATGCTTCTTACAAAAACCCCGGTCGCTGCTGCGACCGTGTCCCGACACGTGCGCTCTTTCTTCGAGCCCACGGATGATGATCTCGATCTGTATCGCGACATCAGTTTCAAACTGAAGGCGCAACCGCCCTCAAGCCTGTTCCGCTACCTTCAACCGGCGGGGCGGCATCTCATGCGCCTTGGTGATGAAGGACCCGGCGTCTGGGCCGGTCTCCTGCGCAGGGTCGAGCAGCGCTGGCCCGGTCTGCCCAGCCGTGGCCGCGTTGCTTCTGACGGAACCCTGCTGAATTCAGCACTCGAGCGCATTGCTTACGAAGCCGTCAAACCTGTCGTTCCGCGGGATGTTGCGCTGGATCTGGAAATCGCCCTCGACCCGTTGCAGCAGCCGCGGTTCTATTCCGATTTCGCCATCCGTTACGGCTCGCGTGTCATGCATATCGAGATCGTGGGCGCCTGCGGTGCGGACCGCGTGACACGCAATGACTGGGAAGCGCATCTGCTGGCCCAGTTTGACCGAAGGCTGGAGGTCTACCGGCAGAAGCGGCTTACACCCGAGATCTGGTACCTCAACGACCTCCTTGAGCCAGCGCAGCTACAGAAGCGCTTCCTCGTCCTTGTGGCGCAGTTGCGCTCGGGAGTCAGGTCATGACCCAGGGTCCGATCCGGCTGCCGTGCTGGCCCGTCACGCGCCTGAAACTGCTCGATATCACGCCGGATCAGAAAGGAGCGCCCTATGCGGGCGCTCCCGTCACGCTGCTGCAAAGGGACGGCTTTGTCGAAGGGCGAAGCCTGCTCTGGTTGAGTGAGCCCCGGCGTTCCTCGGGTCATCTGGAAGAAAGTCCCGACGAGCATGGTCAGCCTGCCTTGACCATCAGCGATCCCCTGTTCCGGGCCGTGATGCCGGTGGATGCCCCGCGACCCTTTGTTCTGGCGGGATTTCACATGTCGTTCCTGCGCCGTGTGATGGGCGGACCGCAGGATCGGCCACCGTATGATCTCTGCCTGTACCGGCTCGCACGACAGCGGGCGTCCTGGTTGCGGCCGTGCGGGTTGCAGGAATCCGTCCTCGAACTGCGGACAGACCTGATGACAGAACTGACGCGGGACAGCCCTTTTCTGCGTTTGAACTGCGCAACTGCTCTGCTTGAAACACTTCTTGAGTGGGAGCCGCTGAACCGGCTGCTGGTGCTGTCAGGCAATGTCGTCTCTCCACCGCCTGGCGAGGAGGAACCCTTCGGTCAGGCCGCAGAGTGGAGTTGTCTGCCTCAAGGTCCTGCCATGCTGGAAGACTGAGTGACCAGCGGAGGCGTCGACGGTGACTTAGGAAGGTTTGAAAATGCCCTCAGACCCGGACGATGCATCCAGCTCTTCAGCGGCCTGGGTTACCCCCTCTGCTTGCAACGGCGGAGGGGGCGTTCTTCTGTAACCTTAGAACAACCCGCTGCCGGTTTTGACGGCCGAAGCATTCATGGTGTGGTGCCAGACGACATTGCCGTTGAAGATTATGGTCAGTGTCTTTTCCGTGCCATGGGTGCCCTGATGCAGGTCGCCATAGAGCGGAATGAAGTTGGCGGCGTCAGACGAGGCGTTGGTGAACGCATAGCGCCACTGCTCATGACCGCTATCGGTGAACGTGCTCTCGCGCGGATCTCCGAACAGGGCCCGGATCTGGTCCTTGGTGGTCACGCCATCATGGATCTTCTGATCGATGGACGCACCGGTCTCGTTTTTGAGGGCTTCGTTCCCTTCCGAGGCGCAGCCTGTCAGGGCGATCAGCCCCGTGAAAGACAGCGTGACGGCAAGGGTTCTGAGAAGACGTGCAGACATGCGGGATCCTTTGCTGTTTTTGCAAAAACAGTCGATGACGGGAGAATTGGAAAAAAAGCGGGCGACCTGCCGAAAAACGAACGGACGTCTCAGTCCAGCCCGCGAAGCCTGCGGCGGTCTTCAGCGGCTTTCAGTTTTCGAAGCAATGGTTCTCGCGGAGCCGTCCAACAGCTCATGCCCACAACGAATGCAAAGAGCGGATGCCAGGGCAGAGCCAGCGCGATGCCGCACAAAAGACAGGCGCCCGCTCCGAACCACGAGACATATCTCAGCAGAACCCGCGTCTCTTCCTCCTCGGCACCATATTCTTCCAGATAGGCCGCCAGGCGGGCCGCGCGTTTTGCTTCGGTCGCTTCGCTGTACAGACCGTCTGTTGAAGACGTCATGAGCGCTTATCTCCCCCAGTGGGCGTGGAAGACGACCCGGATCACCAGCGCCGTACCCAGCATCAGAGCCGCAGGGGACAGGACGTCGCGGGCCTTCAGCCACGCGAACAGCCTGACCGAAGACCCCAGGGCCAGAACGAGCAGGAGAAGAACGATCAGCACAAGAAGGAGAGAAACGACCATGTCAGACGCCCCCTGACAGGCAGGGACAGGGGCCAGACCGGAAGACACAACGGGACAGAGACATCATCGCCAGCTCCTTGCAGTTCCTGTGTGGCAGGACAGCCCTGCACACACGATGAACTCAACAAGTCAGATGATCTACGATTTCCCGTGTGCCGTCAATACGGATATGCGCCTATTTATTCAAACAGGTTCCCGTATATCGTGAGCGCCTCAGGGATGAGGCACGCCGCCGATCCAGACCACTTCGCCGAGCAGTTTGAAGCACTCCAGGCGATCGGCCTCAACGTCCTGAGGCGGGTAGCGATGATTGTCAGCAATCACCCGGACCCCGCCACCGAGTTTGGGGTCAAGGCGACGGATCAGGATGGCGCCAGCACTCTCCAGCGCATAGAGCGCGCTGCCCGTCACGGTCGTGACGCTCCGGTCCACGATGACCAGATCACCCGAGGACAGGGTCGGCTCCATCGCATCCCCTGCATTGCTGATAAGGCAGAGAGCTGTGAGGTCCCGGGGGATGACACTCTGCAACCAGTCACGGCCAATCCGCAGGCCGTCTTCATGATGATCATACCAGGGCACAACGATCTGACGGGTCGAGGTGGTCTGGACCGTTGTCGCCCCGGAGGGTGAGCCGCCGGCCGTGCCAAAGGCGATCCAGTCCAGGGACACACCGCAGACCCGGGCCAGCGACGCAAGGGCGGAGAACTTCATCTCCCCGCCATTCATGTAGTCTCTCAGGGTCGTATACGGCACGCCCGCCGCCTTGGCGGCATGGGTGATGCCAATACTCTGCGCCGCTTCGCGGAGGCGCTCGCCGCGCTCGCGCATCAGGCGGATCTGGTCGTCCATGAGTTTACGCTTTCGCCTGGAATGTCGGGGCACGCAGAGGGTCCTCATTCGGAAATGAGGTATCAATACGATATTCCGCTTGATATGAAAGTCGGAAAACCGTATCTCTTGGCATTGAAATGTTGCGTGGCCCGTGACTCGTCATGGTCAGATCCTCGCATGAAACCGACATTTTTGTCCAAGGGATTGTCATGCCTGAAGATCCACTGTTGCCACCGCCCCGTCCAGCCGGTCTCGAGGACCTGCATGCCGGTCTGCATGACGTGCTGCGTCTGATCGAGATCGAGCATGCGCTGCTCAAAGGGCGGCTGGAGAGCCTTCGCGCGGATACGGAAGGTGCGCGTCTGCTGGAGGGCGTGATGGTGCTCGGCGCCGTGCTGCAGCAGCGGATGGGCGGTCTGCTCCAGCTCTGCCGCGAGGTCGGGAAGCTGTGACGGAGCGCTCCATCGGACATAACGCGTCCTGACCCTGCCGTTTGCTTCGTCGAAGCCCTGTTGTTCCCTTCCATACGGTCATCATCTCTTATGTCAGAACACTCAGAGCCGTCTTCTGAGCACGTTGTGCTGGACGGACACGGCCTTGCGCGTGCCCTTCCTTTTGGTACCTACCCGTTGACGGATGTGCAGAAGAAGATCCGGAAGGTCTTCTTCAACACGCCATTGGGATACAGCCGTCTGCGTCGGTCCTTCATGGAACGGTTCAAACGAGACTGCTCCTCAGGTCCCGTCGATGCGACCCTGTTCGGGCTGAAAGTGCGGTTTTATCCGCAGGACAACCAGACGGATGCAAAATCGGCGGTGTGTGGCGCGTGCTACAATCATCGCGAACTGAAATGGCTGCGGCGCCATCTGCCGAAAGGCGGGACGTTTGTGGATGTCGGCGCGAATATGGGGTTCTTCTCCCTCTACGCCGCCCAGAGAGAAGCCCGTGTCATCGCCGTTGAGCCGAACCCGGTGCTGTTCGAGCGCCTGACGACCAATATGAGGCTGAACGGGATGCAGGCGGATCTCTTCCGTGTCGCCGTCGGCGATCAGGAGGGCTCTGGTCAGCTCGTGCAGGTGAATGGGGATTTTGGCGGCGGTCGGATCGGTGCGGGGCACGGTGCTGCGGTGCGGATCCGTCCACTTCTGGACATTCTGAAGGCCTGCGATGTGACGGCCGTGCATGTTCTGAAAATTGACATCGAAGGCTACGAAGACCGGGCGCTGCTGCCGTTTTTCCGCGAGGCACCGGCCGCGTTGTGGCCCGATCATCTCATCATGGAAGACACCGAGCATGGCCGGTGGGCCCAGGACGTCTTTCCGGTGCTGCGGCGCTGTGGGTATGAACGCCGTGGGCGCAGTCGGGGGAATATCCTGCTCTCAAGGTTCTGAGGGGTGCTGGGGAGGAATGAAATTAAGAACTTTAGTCCTGAGCGTTCGGTTGAAGCGACGCTTGCTCCGGCTCCCCCGAATAAAGTTGGAAGCGGAAACCTTGCGTATAAGGCCCATGTGGAAATCGGCTTGGCGTTAGTGTTCTTTTTCCTAATTTATAGCTTCATCTAGAGACGGGCTGTTGACCCATAAGTTGGGTCACATCGCCCTGGTTTTCGTCATAAAATCTAGTATACAGCGGCTGAAAGAAACTTATTAGGAGCCTGATTTGCCATCCACTTTCGGAATTGTCGATTTGTTTGCCGGTCCCGGCGGACTTGGCGAAGGATTTGCGTCCCTCGTTGAGGACGGCCATGCGCCGTTCCGGATCGGCATTTCGGTCGAGAAGGAGGCGTCGGCCCATCGTACCTTGATGCTGCGTGCGTTCCTACGTGAATACCGTGCGCATCATGGCGTCTTGCCGAAAGAGTTCATTGATTTTCATGCCGGGCAGGTACCCGAACCAGACTGGTCAGCCATCGACGCTCGAGCGTGGCAGCAGGCCATTGAAGAAGCCCGCGCACTTGAACTCGGTACAGAGGCTGCGACGAGCACTATAGATGGCGCCATCGCGACGCTGAAACGGAAATATGACGACACGATCCTAATCGGTGGGCCGCCGTGCCAAGCCTATTCCTTGGTGGGGCGTGTCCGCTCCAGAGGTAAGGTAGGCTATGTCCCTGAAGAGGATGCACGGCACTATTTATTTCGCGAGTACATCCGCGTCCTCGACAAGCTTCGTCCGGCCATCTTCGTGATGGAAAATGTTAAGGGCATGCTTTCGTCGACAGTTGAGAGTCGACTTGTCTTTGAGATGCTGATGGATGACCTGTCCTCGCTTGGCACGAATCACGCTCATCATTATGAACTTCGTGCCGTTCGAGTTGAGGATGGCAAGGTCAGCCTCCATGAGGCAGCCCAGCCTTCGGATTTTATCGTGCGCGCCGAGGCTTTCGGGGTTCCGCAGCGTCGCCACAGGGTAATCATCGTCGGCATCCGTTCGGACATCGCAAGGCAGAATGCGGACGCGGAGATCACTGTATCGAAAAGGGCGCGGACCGTCCGCGATGTCATCGAAACGATGCCGGCCTTACGAAGCGGCCTCAGCCGGGGGCTCGACGATGCGGTCGCTTGGCGAAGAGAAGTCTTGGACGCATCGACATTACTGGCCGGCGTCTGCAAGGGGAAAGGTAACCGTACGCTCCGTGAAGAGTTTCTGGCTGTCTCAGAACAAGCAAAGGAAAATATGCCTACTCTTCGGGCGACTTCACGGTTGCCGGAAGGCTATGGGACTTCAAAAGATAAGTTGCTGGAATGGATCGAGCGAACGGAACTACGCGCGATTGCTCAGCACGAGACGCGTGGGCATATGGCTTCGGATTTGGGCCGCTACCTGTTTGCTTCCGTGTTCGGGATCGTCCGTGGCTACAGCCCGAAAGCCGCTGACTTTCCTTTGGTACTCAGCCCAGACCACCGCAATTGGCACAGCGGTGTCTTTAACGACCGTTTCCGGGTTCAATTAGCGAACGAGTCATCGACCACTGTTACGAGCCACATTTCCAAAGATGGCCACTACTTTATCCATCCTGATCCGATCCAGTGCCGCAGCCTAACCGTTCGTGAGGCAGCTCGTTTACAGACCTTCCCTGACGACTATTTGTTTTTGGGTAATCGGACACAGCAGTACGTCCAAGTTGGAAACGCTGTGCCGCCGTTCTTGGCAAAGCAAATCGCGCGGCTGGTGTTTAAAAGCCTGCTAGCTGGCGATAGGAACATTAATCGATAACTAAAGTGTACGCACCTTTCGCACGACGAGCCGTTCTCACCGGAACTTCAGGGTAGAGTTTTTTCATCACGGCAAAAATTCTCACTTGATAATCGTTCACCATACGCTCGCTCAGAATGACTTCCTTGATCGCCTCGTGCGGGTACGGCCTAAAGATCGGATCGGCGTTGCTCTGCAGCGATTGAAACAGAAGACGTCGTCCTCCTTCATATTTCCACTCCTTAGATTTTTCTGCAAAGCTAAATTGCCGTAATGCTTCTCCACAAGCCTGTTCGCAAAGTGGAATCCAGCTTATTTCGTCTGTCTTCCCCAAATACTGGACTCTTGTTCTCGTCTCCTCAATCGCTATCTGATGATACCATTATTGGTCCCGAGTGATCGCGTAGACGAAACTATCTAAAGTTGGTGGCGCATCAATGTAGGCAATGTCCATAACATAACCTTCTGGTTCGGCTTTGGTGACCAAGCTCTCATCAAATACAATACAAAAACCCCTAAGATCGTCTGCATAGTGAGACTGTATAAGAAGGTTGTCTCGTTGCGAACCTAAACATGCGATTCTTAATTTATTTCTTATTTCTTGGAACTGTGGTTGAGAATCTTTGCATTCATCAAAATACGCAATCAAGTTCTCGTCTTGAGATGAACAACCTTCCACGCCCCATGCCTGGAGAGCCGCCACAAAGCGTTCAGGTTCGCGCTTTGCCTCGGAAACTCCTTCATGAATGTCGCTCCAGAATTCAAATGGGCCATTATAGGCCGAATAGTGCTGACAGTAGATTGCACCGTCCTCGAGATTTCTGAGGGAATATTCCGTCGGACCGCAGAACTTTAATAAATCCTGTTTCGTTTCTGGTATGCTGGTGCACTGCTTTTAGTTCAGAGAGACTTGATCTCACTTATTCCCTTGCCGGGCGGCGCAAATTCAGTGGCTCTCACTTTTTCCCACGTGTTTGCACGCTTCGCTACTTCCGAAATCTGCTGACCTGGGGCGATCCTGTTGAACTCGGCGTTTACGATAACGGCCCAGTCCCAAAGCAGGTCCCGCAGACCAGATGAAATCCCTTGCCGCATCCAGATCTGCTCGAGGTCGAGCTTGTCGCCAAGTCGGTCCGCGACCACCGAAACGACATAGGTGGCGATGTTCACCCAACCTTGGCGGAACACCTCTTTCGCCTCCCTCGTTTTGATCATGCTCTCGATCGCCTTGAACAGAATGACCTTAGCGATCATTGCTCGATACCACTGGGCGTCGAGCGGGCTGGGAACAATAGTGGGATCATCATCGAGCGCAGCCATGAACGCTGCAAAGTTTTTTTCGCCAGCCATTGCGACTTGATTTGGCTTGCCGCGCCACGCTTCATGGTACTTTGCGATGTCGTTCTTGGTCAGTTTGCGTTTTGGCGGGATCATCTCCTTCAGGTTTCGCCTCTTGGCCGGCGTGGTGCCTTCTCTCAGAAGCATGACATTGTATGCGCCAGCTGCTCGCTCATAGAACCATCGTGTAGCACCATCGGGACACCAAGTGCCGTTCGCAAGTTTTTCAAGCTCTCGATGGAAAGGACGGTTTGCCGACAAGTCGGATATTTTTACCGTGTTCTGACTATTGGCATAGCGGGACACATTGCTGATAAGTCTTTCGCGTGCTTCGTCCTGTGATTCTTTGAGGATGATAATCTTGGCCGGGACCATCACATGGCTGAGATCGATCGTGCGATCGTCGCGGGATGAGAAGTAGATGGTCGAGGTCGTCTGGCCACCGTTCACTATTTGCAGGCCCTTCAGGAAAGACAGGCCTAAATTCCCGTCGGCAGTCCGCTCAAACGCAGCTTCGTCGCAGACAAGCACGAGCCCATTGTTGAAGGCGAGAAAGTGTTCTGGCTCCTTTCGCAATGTTTCGACGATACCCTTGTTGGCCGTACGTTTGTTCCCTAAAAAAGTGCGAATGTTGGCTTCGAGCAATGTCGTTCCATAGCGCAGATAGAGATCCCGAATGAGCTGCCCGGGTATGGCGGTAAGGGCATACTCATAATCAGCATCGGGATCTGGGACATGGACGCAGGGCAGTGCTCGACCAATCGACTGGACGAAACTAACAGCCAACTCGTCTCGTGGTTTGCCCTCGGTGTGACGGTAGAGCCTCTCTATGTCCATGGCCTCAACGGCTACCATCTTCTGGTGAACTTCCTTGTTCGAGAACCGCTTGGTCTTGATCTTGCCATCTGTAATCACGAACACGCGAAGTCGGTCGATGTCGCCCCAGCGAGAACGAATGGTTGCCACAAGGTCCCTGACTGGATGGGTAGGATCGACCCTTGCATCAAGGCTGCCGGTTGCTGCACGGAATAAAAAGCGAACACCTTCGCTGGCAGTAGCGGTGGCATCCGAGTCCTTTAAACCGTTCAGTTCCTCGGTCCCGAAATAGTGGGTCACGAAGAGATCGAGGGCCGTTTCATCAGAGCTGAGCGCATAGCCCGTAATGCGGAGTTTCGCGTTACCGACCTTGCCACTCCAATGGCAAACTGTTGGTGCCTCGCAGATCCCGGCTTCTGCGACATGCTCCATGACCATCTCTGCAAAGACAAGTTCATCCGAAGGGAATGGGCCTTCGCCATCCTCTACTCGCTCGGCAACAATGGTTTGCATGTCGGAACGAAAGTTATGGTGAAATTCTTCGAGGCTCATGTTAAACTAGTCCAAATTCATTTATCACTTCCCGGAGCCCGATCGAGGGTATTTCGAGCGCGTCGAGGTCGAGTACGTAGGCAGCCGAGCGGATGGCGGGTGAGAGCATAGTGCGCTTGAGGCGGGGCATGTCACCTTCCGCAAGGAATGCCCTCACGTCCTTTAATGTCAGTATGCGTCCGTAAAGCCCTGCATGCTCGTCTAGGTATCCCATCACCATGAGCAATGCTTCGAAACCGCGTTGTACTCCGGCCAGTCGGAACTTTTCTCGGAGTGCCGTGACAAGACTGGCGAGCGAGACACCATCGATGCATTCTTCGAAGCGGAAGGCGCACAGGAAGATAGGCGCCCGATCACTATCGAGCTGTTCTATGCTGTTGACCCGCGCGAGGAAACTGCCGGCCCGGGTTGTGCTCTTCACTTCTACCGCGCCTCCTCGAATGTGAAAGTCCTGCGCTGCTCGCAACGGTCCCTGCCAGCAGTCGAGAGCACCAGCCCCAAGGGAGGTGTGCGTCAACTCTCTGAGCATCCAAAGTTCGCCGAGCAGGCCAATCTGAGCGTCGGACGAAAGGGGGCGGTGTGTTCGAGCCATGAAAGCCTGCCACTCTTTGACCCGATTGAGGAAAGCTTCCATAACGTCGCAGTCCGCGTTATTGGCTGCTGTCTCCAAAGTTCTCAGAACATCCACAACCATGATGGCGAAGATGTCGGGTGAGCCTTCTGGCCGTCTGACGAGAGCAATCGCCGTTCTACCTGCAAATAAGGTCTGCTCCTTGATGCAGGAGACGTCGAAGCCCTTGCCTTCAGGAAGCCTTTCCGGGCTCACCGGCCATAATCCTGGAAAGGAGACAATCAGTGCCTCCCGCCCAAGTGGAAACTGACAACCTGCCTCAATCGAGACCGTACCCACATCGGTGAGATGCACAAATCGCCAGTTTTCCACTGTTGCCTGCCGCGCGAGCGCTCGCCAGGCACGAACAAGCCCCTCTTCAGTCCACCCAGTCATTGATCCCCCCCCATAGTACGCTGTTGGCGATGTATCTGGAGTTGGAGACCTTTCTCTCGGAAGTGCTTGACGGGAAACTGATGGCCCAGGCAACGACGGGATCGGCATTCTTCAGTTCATCGACACCCGCACCTACAGGATCAAGCAGATAGAGCATGAGCAGACCGCGTTCCCGGCGGGACGGAATACCCATTTCGGTGACACCTTCGCCAAGTATGTAACGGATCTGTGGGCCTCTCGGTTCGGACGGTGGCTCCTTGCCTTCGTTTCGATCCGTATCGTTGCGCCAGGTTTTGCGGCTGAGATCGAGCGCTGCCTTCCATTCTGCCTCGGTTAGATCGATGGCCTGATCGCGTGGTGAGATCAGGGTCTTGATCGAGTATCGATCCGGATGCTCGGTCGTGCGTTTTCGCTGAAGCATATTTACTGAACAACCACCTAGCGTGCGGTGTTTGTCGTCCGGACCGCTGTCCTTCCCGATCAACGCGATGGTCCAGCTCGTGAGCTCGCCATCCTTGTTCATCTCTTCAATGAAGTCCGCAATCAGCGGACTCATGATTCTGAAGCTGGCGGAGTGAGTCCTGTAGTCCCTGAGAAACGAGATGACATTCAGAGCTGATACATTCCGCCAGAGGTGACCGTTCCACTTTTGACCTTGTGGAACGAAATACTGATCGTTCAGATCCGTCGATGGACCGAGTGTATTGATGAACCTATTCGCGGCCTTGAAGTTTGCAGTGATGTCATTGTTACGGTTGGGAAACACGATGGTCTGCAGAAGGTCGCCCGAATAAGTCAGCTGCATCGTGCGAGCGTTTCTCATTTTGGCCCGAGACGTCACTGTCAGCACGGAATGTGATTTTACTCGCAGACCAAACTGTTTTGGCGTGGCGCCCGCCGCAACCATGTTGTCAAACTCCTGGCGGAGCTCTTCTGCGGCATCGGCGATGTGACCGAACCACTCCACCATTTCCTCCGATGTGTAGAGGCGGCAGACATCAAGATAACCATCACGGTAACCGAACCATCGTCCCATCTGCATAAGCGTATCGTACATACGTGCGGTTCGAAGGAAGTAGCTCGTGCAGAGACCTTCGAGCGTCAGGCCACGTGCCAGTTTGTCACCGCCTATGGCAATCACCTTGAGGCCAGTGCCATCATTTTCGGAGTAGTCGAGTGCGTCCTTGGCCGTACCATTGATCTCCCGGACACGAATGTCTGACAGCACGTCGGGTAGGACAGCCCGAATGTCTGCCCACGAGAAATCCTCCAGCGTTTCGCCTTCAACGAGGGCAGAACGGATATCCTGCATGCCTGGAAGAAAGGTTTCCTGATATTCCGCGCGCATGAGCTGCTCGAGCTCCGCAAGCTCAATGCTGCGGGTATAACGTCCCTTCAGATCTCGCACATACTCTGTAACCTGGTTAACGACGGCGCTCTGCACCGAGGTGAAACGGGTGACGTGGATAAGCATCGACGAATGTCTGCTCCCCTGTCCGCGTAGCTTCCTCACGGCACAGGCATAGAGGAAGGAACGGATCGCCTCTGCGAGCGAATCGGGTACACGATCCTCACCTTTCCAGCGTGGCTGATGCCCGTTTTTGTGTGGCTTGATTTCTGGAGAAGTCGTGGTCTTGCTGGGCATCCAAGGCTGGAATTCATCTTCCATCAAGGGGCGAACAAGTGGCAGCTCTTCAGGTGTGCTGGAAGCCGATCCGAAGACACGACCAGGTCCGACATAGTTTGATGGGGCTGCGAGGTTGGTGATGAAGGATGCTGGAAAGAGGTCTGGTCCGTGCTTCTCGGTCTCCCCGCGGTCATGAATGAAAATATTAGCAAAGGGTGTCGCCGTGTAGCCGATATAAGCTTTTCGCGAGAAGTGGTGAAGGATAGACCGGATCAACCTGTTGATTGTCTTCGGCTGATGCTCGAGATCTGGGATGCCGGACTCGTCGACGACATCCTCACCGGTGTCCACCGATCCATGGTCTGACTCGTCGTCGATAACCAGAAGCGGCAGGTTGGTGACGAGCTTCCGGCCTGTTTCAGGGTTGATGTGATTAGCTACACGGTTGCGGATCCAGTGCAGCAGGCGCTCCAGCACCGTCTTGTTCTTTTTGACGACGAACAACCACGGTCGCTGTTCCGGACTAATATTCATCTTCGCTGCAACGGCTGTATTGAAGTCGCCTTTGTCGCTCCGATTGGTTGCAGCATTGGGACGGACCGACATGTCCTTGTCGATCAGTCCTACCCCCACTGCTGGGAGCTCATCAGCATCTGCGATGGTGGCGAAACCTAGAAACCCCTCGTCCAAGCGGATCTGGGTCTGGGCTCTCAGGTTGTTATGCAGGCCAGCAAGCACGATGATGATCTTGTAACCGGCGTCGGCTGCTTTGCAGATCAGTCCGGTATAATTGCCAGTCTTTCCCGACTGAACATGGCCCACGACCAGTCCGCGACGATCCCAGGCGCCTTCCCGGGTCGGGTCCTCGAGCTGTGAAAGGACTTCGTCGGTTGAAACGTCAAGGGCGTCGAGGGCCGTCCAAGGGATGCGTGTCTCCATATATTCTGAGTAGCGCCGCCAATAGGTCCAGTCCTTCTTCCTTTCTGCATCAAGCCAAGCGATATGGTCTTCACCGTTCGACAGGGTAGCGTTCTCGCCCACTGTGCGGCTTGAACGCCGGATCAGTTCGTCGGCGAGTGCGTCCCGATCAACAAGGGCGAAATCGTCTTCCATCATGATCGACAGCTTGGTCAGCTCCTTCTCGATCATTTCCGGTGTAACAGCGCTTTGAGCGCGTTCCGCGGAGAGGCGGAGCATGTTCTGGGCCATGGAAAGGATTGAGTCGAAGGCTTTCTGGTTTGAAATCGTCATTGCGTATCTTTTACTCCGAGGGCGGCAACAAGATCTGGGTGTCGATCAAATGGGGGTGTACGGCCAAGCCGTTCGCGCGCTTCTGTTGGGCTGAGACCACGGAACGTCACCAGTGCTTCAAACATTGGCAACAGTATCTCTCTCACTTCGTTGTCGGCTGCACCTGCGAAACCAGTTCTTGGCGTCTCCTTGTCCTCCGCCGTATCCAGCCAGATACGTTGAACAGGAACCGTCTCCTCGATCAGCCTCAAAAGAGCGAGGATGTCGGGTTTTAGAGAACCGGCGCGATCCAAGATCGAGGCGACAAGGTCATGGTCGCGAGCGATGCGGTACGATGTTCCTTGCGCCGTACGTCGTACTTGCCAAGTTTCGACTCCTGCGTTCGAATTTATGCCTGAGGCTGGAGTGACATGACCCCGGTGGGCAAAGACTCTTCTTGCCGAGACCCGCGTTTCTGTTGCCAGACGGTGAAGCTGAGATCGCAGTCGTACTGGCGGACTGGCCGTCGACTTCAGGACATTGATCTTCCAGTCGGCATCCGCGCTGTTCGGTATGTCGAGCCGAATACGGGCAAGTCTGTGAGCTTCATCACGCGGCCATGGCTTGCCGCCGTCGCCGAGGCCGAGCCAGCCCCCGGCGAGAAGAAGACGCTTGTTACGATAGACGTAGAAGCCCTCCTGCTGCGTCCATCCTCCGGGTCCTGCTGCGGCTTCATGTTCTGTAGGCTTGAGCATGTCACGATGCGGAAGAACGTTGCATTGCACAGTCACACCAGTGGTGTGGAGTATCCGATACTCCGGGCTCTCCAGCGCTTTGCCGGGATGACCAATCAGGTACGGGTCCCATGGTTTCACTCCTCGGCCATTAAGGGACAAGCGAAGCATGGGCAGCTGGCCATCAAGAAGGCGATGAAAAGTCATCGCAAGGTGCCCCTCTATGTGATCTACGAGTTCGATCATGTTGGTGGCCGCGAAACCATCAGTTACGATACGGTCTAGCTTTTCCAATAAAACAACGGTGCCGTGGGCCATCTGGTCCAGCGGGGCGAGCAGATGTTCTGATCCTGGGGCCGGTCCCTCGAAGAGGGGCCATTCGGCGGCGGGTTCCTGACCGATAAGATCGAGGTCCCAGCGTAAACAAACGACTGGTCCACCCTCTTTCCGGCTGGCGACGGTCAGGCGACGGGCCTGAGAGAAGCTGGCTGTCTTCAGACCTAGTCCAAAGCGTCCAAGGTCTGTGGCGGCGCGTTCAGACCTTGGATCGCGTGCACCTAGGCGCATGCCAGCCTCCAGAGCTGCGTCGTCCATACCACCACCGTCATCGACGATTTTTATCCAGCTCTCTGGACCAGCCCATTCAAGATGAACGGCGACGTCGCGCGCATTTGCAGCGATGGAATTGTCTATGAGATCAGCAAGTGCAGTGGGAGGCGCGTAGCCGAGCCCGCGCAGGGACTCCAGCATAGAACCGGCATGAGGCGGAGCATTCCTTACGCCCATATCCATTACATCCCAAGTAGAGTTTGAAGACGCTTTTTGCGTCCAGGGTGAGCAAGATGGGCGAGTGCTTTGGCCTCGATTTGACGAATGCGTTCGCGTGTCACTCCGTAGATCTGACCGATCTCCTCAAGGGTCATATCGGTCTCACGCTCGATCCCAAAGCGCATCCGGATCACATCGGCTTGGCGTTCCGGCAGATCAGCCAGTGCTTCCGCCACAATCCGTTCGGTTTCTGCCTGATTGACGATATCTGCGTCTGAAAATTCGGGCAGCAGGTTGTCCCACTCACTGATGCTTGCGGGATACTCGGCTTCACGTGGTATACTACGGAACTCTCTAACTTCGTCGATTGTCCATTCCAAATCATCGGCGAGTTCGTAGTCGGAAATGATGGCATTGACTCGGACGTCTAGTCTGTCCAAGGCCCGATCAAGCTTGGTAATCTTCTCGTTTCGGTGCACGGGGATGCGGATTGCCGCGCCTTCATCAGCGCGCCATCGCGTGATTGCCTGCCGCATCCAGTAAGTGGCGTAGATGAGAAAGCGATAGCCAAGTTCTGGGTTAAATCGTCTTGTAGAACGCTGTAAACCTATGAACGCTACTTGAAAGACTTCCTCTGGATCTTCTCCTTCAACCACGTTCCGCGACGCAAAACGCCGTACGTAAGGCAGATGCTCGCGGATAAGGCGCTCGTTGACGGCTTCAAAGACCAGTATCTCAGCTTTCAACGTACTGGCCTCGTTTTGAGACGACGGGAACTGTTGGAGTCGACGAAATAACTCCTTGTGGAATGCCAGAGAAAGATCCAATGCATCGAGCGCGGCGAGTGCTTTTCGTCGTTGTTTGCCGTCCAGCATCCGTCCGCTGGTATGCCACGACCTCAGGGTGTCGACAGCTTCCATTACGTTGGATGTCTCTGCATGGTTCTGACGCGAGGGGATGATAGTTCTAAGAGACACTGAGGCGGGGTCTCGCGAACCGTCGCGGATGCTGTTCATGACGTCGAGGATTGTTACGACAGCGGTCTCGGAGGACAGGATACTAAGCTGGAGTTCCTGTTTGGCCCGTATCATCGGCTCAAGCAATTGAAGTTCGTCAGATTTGTTCATGACGAAGCGTTGTGTGCCAGGCAGATGCGTTCGACGTGTAAGGGCCGTCTCGATAGCATCGGCTAGATCATCGGACGAAATGTCCGAGATGACATACCACAGATCCATATCCTGCCCGGTCGCCTGTTCGAGGTCGAAGCCTGCTGCCTCCAAATTGCGTTTGAGATTGATACGTAATTCCTCAAAATCACCGTTCCCTTCGCAGGCGTCGACTAGACGGTCGATATCGTTAAGGGAGCAGCAGCCCTTGGCCAAAATTTCTTCTGACCAAATGAGGCAGAAATCCGGGTCGATCGACATCCGCGTACCAGTATGGACGACTGCGCGTTTGTTCGATTTTCGGCCACTCTTGCGGACCTTCAGGAAGTCATTTTCCACACCGTAATCTATTGTTATAGAGGTACAGGTGTCTGAGCCGATCCCTTCTCCGGCAATCGGCGCAGGTGAAAGGTCAAGATTCCAGTCCCCCACTTCGTTGTCCGAAACCACAGGTGACGGACTGGCAAGTGTTATGAATGTCCCGGATGCCGTGGCGCCCGCATAGTAATTGAAGAATTCCTCTGGTTCTGCCTTGGCTTCGAAATTCAACAGGTCATCGAGGTCGTCAACCCTAACGGTTGGTTCAGTCTTCTGAATAACGGTGAAACGGCAATCCTCAATTGCATCTGGCCCGGCAACAGCAGTCTCGGTAGCGAGTGAGCCTAGGCTCTGGCTAAGCGTTTCTGTCTCCCGAGGTGGCGCCGCAAGCGACGACAGAAGCTGCGAGGCGAGACCGTGGCCTTCGGCAAATGCCACTTCAGCAGGCGTCTGTCGATCATGGTTCAGTGCGTCGGGGTCAGCGCCTGACCGAATAAAGAGATCGCACACGGCCAGACTGCCTGTACGTGCAGCAAAGTGGAGAGGTGTATCTCCCTGCAGGTCAGTAGCGTGAAGGCGAGAAGATGCCGCAAATTCGACAAGCCTATCGAGCTTCCCTTCAGCGATCAGTCGGATCTCGAAAGGTCTAAGAACATGGCTTTCAAGTTCGCTCGCCGTCTGTTTGCGACTTCCAAATATGCGGGACAGTCTATCCATGATCTTCATGAATGACTTTCCTGTTGAGATATCGCGATCTTCTGGTCTTGCGGCTTCCTCGTGCCAAAATCGGTATCAACTTTGAAGAGCCTCAATAAGTAGTACAACAGCTTCTGTCGAACCTTGATCTTCATCTTGTTGCTACGCGTCTCGTAGTTGAGCACAGGTGACCTGCAAGATTTTGCGATGGGGCAGTGTACAACCGGACTGTCAGGGTAACTTCGGCATTCAAGTTGTGCTCGTCCACCGTGGCCTCCCAATCCTTCCTGATAGGCATGATAACTGCGTGCGCCTACTCTTTTGATCCTAAATCAGAGTAGACGTTAAATAAACCTTTGGAATCAAATTAGGACAGGTCTTTTTTAGGGCTTGGTTAGGTACAATTAAGGATCTATCAATCTGGTTCCGAAGCCCAGATCCCGATCTTGGAATTTAATTGATGTCTAGAATTACTGATTTCCATAAAGTAATTGAGGTGTATATTCAATTTGTTGGATATTGTACAGTAAAAATGTCTAATTTTTATTAAACGACCATTGATTTTTGGCGCATGGTCTTTGTAAGACTAGCAACTGCGTTTAAAGAGCGGAGACCAATCTCATGTGCAGGAATGCCCACTCGTGATTTTTCAAACAGGCTCTTAGGACATTTTCAACGTTCAAGCCCACCCTTCGCTTTCTCACAAGCTGATTTTTGCCACAGAACAGGATTTCCAGACAGAGATCATGACTGTTGAGATCAAGGATTCGCGGTAGTCTGCATGGTGTATGCATTGGTCTTTTCTCTCAGAGAATTTTAGGAAATCAGGTCCGATTTTCCTGCTTCCGGGTATAGTTTTCGACATGAAGAGATTCCAAGATGTCGAGTGCAACCAGACGAAAGGCAATGCTGGCAACGGTCCTACCAACGCCGGAAGCTGTCTGCTGAAGCGTTGCTCCCCGGAACCAGAAGGTGGTGAGTTTCTTGTCATGAATGTTGCCCACCTGACTCCCATGTTAGCTAGCCTAGTGGGCGCAGCAGTTTTTGTAAGGGTCGCAGATGGGGGACAGCCCTTTGCAGGATTTCTTTCCGGCGGGACGTCCTGCCGCATCCGCCGACAGGAGCTTTTCGTTTACAGGATTGTTAAAGACGGGACAGACTGACCTTGGGAATAGCAGCCTGTGGGCTGGGGATCTGAAGCTGGAACAGATCTGTGTCTGATGAAAAGGGAAAAAAATGAAGCGCTGGATGATCATTGCCGAGGACGGCCGTCACGCAACGCTTGGGGAGCACCGTTCGCCCAGTGAAGAAGAAATCGATCAGGTAACGGCTTCCCTGTCTGCACATGGACTGGGTGGATGGCTCGTTCTGGGGGACGGGGACTATTACCAACCCCGCAAACCATTCGATCTGGAAAAAGTTCGGCAGGTTTCCGACAGCCAGGTGTCTTGGGAAGTGGCTGAAACCCGGTTCCGAGATCTTAGAAGCCGGAGCTGTTCTCCAGCCGGATAGCTTCTTCCTGAAGAGAGTACAGTTTCCTGTCAGACCGGATCCAGGAAACGGTTTCCGCTAGTAGCGTTTCCCACGGAAGACGGGCGGGCCCCCGCATGGCGCATTCCCAGACTTCAAGGACCCGCCATCCCTGCTCAAGCAGGGCTTGGCGGTTTCTGTCATCTCGATCTCTGTTGCCGGAGATTTTGGCCCGCCAAAATTCCGTCCGAGTTCTGGGCAGCCGGAACAGATGACAGTGATGGCCATGCCAGAAACAGCCATGAACCAGAATCACAGCTTTCCAGCGGGGCAGAACGATATCAGGCCGCCCTAGCAGTTTCCGGTCATGAAGACGGTAGCGGAATCCTTTTGCATGCAAGGCTTTACGTAGCAGAATCTCGGGTTTCGTATCCTTGCCCCGGATCCCGGACATCATGCGGCTGCGGACCGCCGGCGAGACAATGTCAATCAATGGGACGAACTCTCACGCAGGCTGATGAAAGTTCCTTTCTGCGCTCCGGATATTTAGTGCTCTGCATGATGTCCTGACATAGGAGAAAGAAAAATGGCCAGTTCACGGAGGACAAGATAGAAACGAGCAGAGACGCTTATCGATCCGAGTTATGGCCAATGCAATTGCTCATGAAGATAAAAATACTTTTAAATTTAGGCTCAGGCCTTGCATCCAGAACATGATGGTTGCTGCGAGGTCGATGGCTGAAAGAATACTGTCGGGAATCTGTCATAGCAGGTTGGGACCTGCTGCCAGTCCTAGAGCTCGGGCCCCGATGCTATCACAAGGGTCATTGCGGTCTGAGCCGTGCCGCATTTTGCGGCAGCTAATTCTAACATGCAATGATTTATGTCTGTTTCAGAGAACTCAGCGCTGCGCACCAGCGTCTACAAAGACGGCGTAAGCGGATCAGCGGCTTACGCCTTCAAAGCGGAACGAAATCAATGAGTAATATAAATCCGTCTAAAGTATCATTCTTGTGAATATTACTTATGTTTATTGCGTGTCCAATCTCTGATTTTCCGATTGTCGGCCTTAATGACTGTTGTCTTGTGGTAAGGCACAACCTATAATCAGCTTCAAATACGAGATAATCGGGTGGATAATAATGTTTGGACCACAGCATCTAAAATATATTATAAAATATCTTGAGGGTATCGATTTTGCTCTTTCACAGAAAATGCGTCGATCCTATGCGCCAGATGAGCCTGCTTTAACTAATGAATTATGCGCTCTGCTTGATTGTAAGACGCAAGAAATTGAGAAAACTCTTTCTTATAATTTATGTGATCTTAACAAAGATTTAGATTCTGTTGGTGATGCTTTAGATTTTGAAGTTAGTATTGACACATATCCACATAATTCAAGCATGGAACGTTACGTATCTCAGTCCGATTTTGGAATTATTCTAGAATATGAAAATCATGTGTTGCCATCGACGAATTGGTCTGCAGCGTATTTATTGCAAGCAAAAAAATTGTACAGAAACTCAAAAAATAATGAATACGATAAATCTTCTAGATTTATGTCTTCAGACACAGATCAGCACAAAAGAATTGAAAATCTCAATAAATATTTAAACGGACACATAAATTATATATTATATTGCCCTCAATTATTGGACTTGACTAGAGAGGCTCAGATACAAATGAGAGCTCTTCATAATAAAAACACGGCTCAATTAATTTATGATTATGGCATTGGTCTGGAGTTCCGGGATTTTTTAACGAGAAACAAAGGTATTAATTCCGGGGTATGGCTTACCACAGTCGACGAAAAGCCAAAAAATTTGGCGAACTTACATAGCAAATCCTTTGAAAGTGCTCTTCCATTTACTTGGTTCATTATTGAACACTTTTCACAGAGGGGATTTTCTGGAGCATTTAGAGGTCTTTTACAAGACGGGCCTATTATAGCTAGAGGCAAAGGATCAAAAAATACTGTCGTAAGAGGTATAATTTCGGGAGATTCCGACATAATAAAAA
This sequence comes from Gluconobacter sp. GP1, assembly GCF_032913585.1. NCBI lineage: Bacteria > Pseudomonadati > Pseudomonadota > Alphaproteobacteria > Acetobacterales > Acetobacteraceae > Gluconobacter > Gluconobacter sp. GP1. The sequence continues at coordinate 89,695 of NZ_JASGXC010000001.1, read as the reverse complement.
AAGTTATTTCAGAAATGAAAGAAGAGAATGCCCCGGAAAATATAACTATTATACCAAAGCAGAGCATTACGATAAAAGTTTCTGTTGGGAAATCTTTGTCTCCTGATCAGGCGCAGGTTTCTTTTGATTAAATATTATTTCGTGATGGAAATAAAGGTATAATATAAATTCAATCAGTAGCGATTTTATAAATAAACTTTGCATAAGGGTAAAATTTGAAATGTCCGATTCCCCCCCATTTCCGCCATTAGCCAAATGAATGCTGGGTAATCATTCGGCCCCTTTTGCGGCTGGAGAAGACTGAACGGCAGTTGAAAGCGTTTGATCCTGATCGGCGCAGATCTCGGGACCATGCCTGAACTCTGTGTGCTCATCGCCCCAGGCCTTGAGAGCCATGATGACAGGCTCGAGGGTCCGCCCGCGTGGAGTGAGGCTGTATTCCACCTTTGGCGGAACTTCCGGGTAAACCGTCCGTAACACGAACCCGTCACGCTCCAGTTCGCGAAGCTGGGTCGTCAGCATTCTCTGGGTGATGTTGGGCAGGCGCCTGCGGATGGCGTTGAAGCGTAATGTTCCCTGAAGCAGGTGATAGAGGATCACGCCTTTCCATTTTCCGTCAATGAGCTGAAGCGTTGCTTCAACAGCGCAGCCGGGGCTGCAATCGAGCGACTGATGGCGGATGCGGGTCATAACGGTATCATTTCCGACACTATGGGCGTTAAAAGTGCGTTCTTGTCTGAAAACAGCATAGTGCTCACTCTTCTCCTCATTCAACAGAGGAGCAGACATCATGCGGGCCATCGGTTATCAGGCGCCGCTTCCCATCGAAAATCTGGCGTCCCTTCAGGATATTGATCTACCGAAACCTGTTCCTTCGGGCCGGGATCTTCTGGTGGAAATCAGGGCCGTGTCGGTCAATCCGGTTGATACAAAAGTCCGCCGTAGCGCAACGCCGGAGGCGGGTCAGTGGCGTGTCCTGGGCTGGGATGCCGCAGGCGTTGTCGTCGGCACCGGACCGGACGTCACGGATTTTTCTGTCGGCGATGAGGTCTTTTATGCGGGGGCGATTGATCGCTCAGGGACCAACGCGGAGTTTCATCTGGTCGATGAACGGATTGTCGGTCGTAAACCCCGTTCCCTGACCTGGGCTGAAGCTGCAGCCTTACCGCTGACCGCAATCACCGCCTGGGAGATGCTTTTCGATCGTCTGGACGTTCGTCGGTCTGTCCCGGGAACGACGCCATCCATATTGATCATCGGGGGCGCAGGCGGTGTCAGTTCCATGGCGATCCAGCTGGCCAAGGTGCTGACTGATATCACGGTCATTGCCACGGCTTCGCGCCCCGAAACGCAGGCCTGGGTCGCATCTCTCGGGGCAGATTACGTGATCGATCACAGCAAGCCTCTGGCCGCACAGGTTGCTGCCCTTCCTACGGACGCTCCCGGCTTTGTCTTTTCCACGACGCAGACGGATCAACATTTGTCAGAAATCATCGAACTTCTTGCGCCCCAAGGACATTTCGGTCTGATTGATGATCCGGCTGATCTGAATGCCGTCCCTCTCAAAAAGAAAAGCCTGTCCCTGCACTGGGAGCTGATGTTCACCCGCTCATTGTTCGGAACGGCAGACATCAGCGCACAAGGGAAACTCCTGAACGACGTGTCGCGCCTTATAGACGAAGGTCGTCTCCGTACGACACTCGGTAAAAATCTCGGGCATATCACCGCCGCCAATCTGCGAGAGGCTCATGCCCTGATCGAGAGTGGTCAGGCCAAAGGCAAAATCGTTCTCGAGGGTTTCCCTGCCTGAACGGAGAGAGCCATGACGAAAACATTCAAAGCGCTTGAGAAGGGCAAACCTCATGAATGACGAAGAGCATCTTACGCCCCTGAACCGGACGGGAGGTCGCTTCGATCTCAATAAAATTGCGGCGGCATTCCCCGAAACGGCGGACACGATGCTGCTGGACACCTATCTGACCGACAAGCCGGAAGCCAGTATCCGGGTCTTTCGAATCTATCGGGATGTGCCGCCGCATTACCATACCCAGTGCGATGAAGTGCTTCATGTCCTGTCCGGGACAGGCACATTCTGGATAGATGATCCGGCTGACGAAGCCCCGTTTGCACCCGGCCATCTTCTGGTGTTCCCCCGTCAGGCTGTGCATGCCGTGCCCCGCATTCTGGGCCATCCAGTTGTTTTTCTGGCTATCGACACGCCGCGACGGGCCCCGGATGACGTGGTGTTTGTGGATCCTGCCGATGGTACGCCCTCCGGTTTTATCGCAGGGATCTGACGGTATGGGGTTCATGAGACCGCGCTCACGGCAGGCTTTCACAAAAAGAGGCCTGTGCAGGATCGCCATTGCCGTTTTCACGGGTTTCGTTGGGGTATGCGGGCATCCTGATCCTGCCCGTGCTCAGACCATCAGGATTGAGGCGACTACTAACGCAATAGACTGGAACGCCGTAGCGCTTGCCGGCGGTCATGTGTTTGTCTCAGGCCCTCGCTGGACCGGGTTTTCCGGACCGGCCGTGGGTCTTCTGACGAAAAGCAAAGAGATAGAGCCGTTTCCGGATGCTGACTGGAATGGCTGGAAACCCGGACGGAATGCGACGCATCGGTTTGTTAGCGTCAATGCCCTCCACGTTGCTCCTGACGGCACGCTCTGGGTTGTTGATACGGGAACTCCGTCTTTTGGAGGTGCTCCCATACCTGAAGGAGCCAAACTGGTCCGCATTGATCCGGCAACAGGTCATGTGCTCCGGATCTATCCCCTGGACCCGGATATCGCGCAGGCGGGGAGCTATATCGACGATATCCGTTTCAACGGGACGCACGCCTATCTCACGGATGCGGGCAAGGCAGCGCTGATCGTTCTTGATATCAAAACAGGTCAGGCACGTCGTGTTCTGGACAATGACGCGTCCACACGCGCACGGACAGATCGACCAATTGTCATGGACGGGCACGTCGTGGAGAACGGTCTGCATCAGCCACTTCTGGTGAATGTCGATCCGCTTGAAGTGAGTCCGGACCGGAAATGGCTGTATTTCGGGCCGCTTGAAGGGCCGTGGTCCCGCATCCCGACAGCACTGCTCGATGATCCTGATGTGTCATCAACTGATCTGTCTGCGGCTGTTCAGCCGTGGGCAGATTTACCTCCAATCGGGGGCAGCGCCATGGATGCTGCAGGAAATCTCTATTTCACCAATCTGAAGGATAATGGCGTCTATCGGAAAGACGTTTCCGGAAAGATCACGAAACTGATCTCGGATTCACGTCTGCACTGGGCTGATGCGCCTTGCCTTGCTCCGAATGGCCGTCTCTGGCTGCCCGTCGCGCAACTGGACCGTCTTCCGATGTTCCATCATGGAAAGTCCCGCAGTCACCAACCATTTTTGCTGGTATCTATCGATCTTCGATGACCATCAAACGCCATGATAATCGCCTGCGGGATGTTTTCTCTCGTGCAAAGGTACTCGCGAAGTCGCGGTGTTTTGGCGGACATCGTCACCTGTAATGCCATCGAAGTTTGCCGGGATCTTTTGTCGGAAAGTCAGGGGGAGCAATCCATCGGCGTGTCTGGGCGGTACGATGCCGTCGCCATCCAAGATATGTCAAAGCACGGGCAAGAATAAGCTGCTCGTCAGATCGTATCGGCCTTTTATAAAACAGGACTTGCTCCGCGATAACGTTCAGCGGCAGCCCTCCAGACGGAGACTGATCATGGACCTGGATCATCCTGCCAGAAGTCAGCTGCGGCAGGAGATCTTTAATCGTCAGTCTATCTGACCAATGCGAAGCACGGGCAAACAAAAGCTCCATGATTTCATCTATCGTTGGCTGTGCAACCGTAGATTTGTCTTTCAGGAAAAGAAATGTATTGAGGATTTCAAAGAGCTTAGTGTCTGAAAAATTACCGTTTATCATTTTGAATAGAGACCACCCTTCAGAAATCTCCGAAGGAGATGCCCAGAATAAGTTATGTAAGTCATTTACGGTAGTTGGTGGCGAAAATAAACTATCGGGATTATCTACTTTGTAGCAATTAGTCTTGTAATAGGGATCAATCTCTCGAGTAACATCACACAGGATCCAGAAAACAATATCCTGATAGACGCATTTCATCTCCAGGGAGTCCCAAGGGCTGTCCCAAGCAAAGTCAATCTCAGCGACGTCAAACATAGCGCTAGCTTTCATCATGGAAAGGATAGATCCGCAGGTATCCTGCGCTGATAAAATCAGCAGCTACGACCAGACGTTGCTCAGTGTGGTCTGCATGGCGGAAGAAGCGCTGCCGTCACGACGGACGAGCCTTTCGACATCGCGCAGTCGAAACAGAGTTCGCCTTGGACCGATTTTCAAGCGTTCGAGCTCGCCCGCAGCGACATATCTGTCGATCGTCGAGAGGGACACGCGTAGTCGCTCAGAAGCTTCCCGACGCGTTATAAAGATGTCGTCAGAGCGACGAAGGGGGAAAACAGAACTCATGACACGCCTTTCCAACCAGCCCCTTATGGGACTAACGATGATACTAGTTTCGTTTGGTTTTTTCGGCGTTCAGTGTTCTACAGGGTCTCTGCTTGAAGCAGTGGCAGAGAACCTTCGGGGCTTGCTAGAGGTTTTCGTACTGTAGTGTCAGCTAACCTACTAACGTTAGCCGAGCACGGACGACAATTTCAAGAAATTTCTGAGCGAATTTTTGCGGAGTGCTACTTTGGTTGTGTCCTCAGATTATCTGGATGCGCCTGAGAAACACAGGATTTCAGCCAGCAGGTCGCATCGATAAATTTATAAAACGACGCATATCGCGTCCGAGCGCCGCGCGATGACGCATTTTTTAAGGTGGGTCTCAAGGTGGGATGAATTTCGACAAATCAAATAACTCTTTGAAAAATATGGGAATTTTTGATTTATCTGGCGGAGAGGGTGGGATTCGAACCCACGGTACCCGCGAAGGCACAACGGTTTTCGAGACCGCCCCAATCGACCACTCTGGCACCTCTCCGTACGGCCTACAGAAGCAGACCTGATCGATGGCGCGGCTTATGACTGGCTTTTCAGCATAATGCAAGAGGGAGCTGCCACTCTTTCCCTAATTAAAGATGGGATGACCTACTCACGATTTGCTGTTTTTGATTGACTGGACGGCTGTCTCCTTGTATCGACCCGCCTGTTCTAGCCGTCCCATGTGGCCGGTCAGGAACCAACGATAAGAAGCGACTGGGCTGCGCCAGACCGGGAATACCCCGGCAAAAGCGGCCAAGAGATCGGAACAGCGAGAGTTTCCAGAATGTTTGCAGTCATCCGCACAGGCGGAAAACAGTACCGTGTTGCTCCTGAGAGCATCCTGAAGGTTGAAAAGCTTGAGGCTGAAGCCGGTAGCACCGTGACCTTCTCCGACGTCCTGATGGTCGGCAGCGAAGGCAGCGTGACCGTTGGCGCGCCGCTGGTTGCTGGCGCAACCGTGACGGCCACCGTGGTCGCACAGGATCGTCTGGCCAAGGTCATCATCTTCAAGAAGCGTCGCCGTCAGAACAGCCGTCGTAAGAATGGCCACCGCCAGCACGTTACCGTGCTGCGCATCGACGCGATCAACGCGGCCTGAAGCCGCACTAGGAAGGATACACAGCCATGGCACAAAAAAAGGCAGGCGGTTCCAGTCGTAACGGGCGCGATAGCGCCGGTCGCCGTCTCGGCGTCAAGAAGTTCGGCGGCGAGAGCGTTCTGGCAGGCAACATCATTGTCCGTCAGCGTGGAACCAAGATGAAGGCTGGCAGCAATGTCGGCATTGGTCGCGATCACACACTGTTCGCCCTTGTGGACGGACATGTGAAGTTCCAGCGTCGCGCCGAAGGCCGCGTCCACGTTTCCGTGGCGCTGCCGGAAGCCGCCGAGTAAGTCACCGCGCCCCAAGCGCGAGCGGAAGGGCCGGTCCTCCCAAGGGCCGGCCTTTTTCATATGTTGCGGATAATACGATGAAATTTCTCGACCAGGCCAAGATCTATGTACGTTCCGGCGATGGCGGTGACGGCGTGATCGCCTTCCGTCGGGAAAAGTACGTCGAATTCGGTGGCCCTGACGGTGGTAACGGCGGACGTGGTGGCGATGTTCTTTTCCGCGCCGTCCCTGCCCTCAATACGCTGATCGACTTCCGATACACACAGCATTTCAAGGCCCGTAAAGGCGGCAACGGCGCAGGTTCAGATAGAACCGGTGCAGCTGCGGAAAACGTTATCATCAATGTGCCCGTCGGCACGCAGATCTTCGATGAAGACCGCGAGACACTCCTTGCGGATCTGGACGAAGACGGCAAGGAGATCCTCCTGTGCCGCGGCGGTGATGGTGGCAGAGGCAATGCCCATTACAAGACCAGCACCAATCGTGCGCCACGCCGTGCCGACAAGGGTTGGCCGGGTGAAGAGCGCTGGGTCTGGCTTCGCCTGAAACTCATTGCGGATGTGGGCCTGGTTGGCCTTCCGAATGCAGGCAAATCTACGCTTCTTTCCGTGGCATCCCGCGCACGACCGAAGATTGCAGACTACCCGTTTACCACTCTGCATCCGCAGCTTGGCGTCGTACGCCTGAATACGACTGAAGAGTTCGTAATTGCGGATATTCCGGGACTGATCGAAGGCGCAAGCGAAGGCGCAGGCCTCGGAGACCGCTTCCTAGGCCATGTCGAACGCTGTGCAACGCTGCTTCATCTGATTGATGGAACAGAGTCGCAAATCGTGAAGCACTGGCGCCTGATCCGAAATGAGCTTGAAGCGTATGATCCGGTCCTGGCCGCCAAGCCTGAAATCATTGTGCTCAACAAGTGCGATTCTCTGACTCCCGAACAGAAATCTGCTAAAAAACGGGCTCTTGCAAAAGCATCTGGTGCAGAAGTACTGACACTCTCCGGCGTGACAGGCGAAGGTCTGCCCGAGTTGCTCCGGCTCCTTCAGGATCGTGTCAATGCAGCAAAGGAAAGCAAGCTGGCATGACCGCCAAGGCCCCTGCCCCTCAACTGGCGCAGGCGCGCCGGATTGTTATCAAGGTTGGAAGCGCTCTTCTTGTCGATGGCGCACAGGCAGCGCTGCGGGCCGATTGGCTGCGCAGTGTCTGTGAGGACATCGCAAGCCTAAAGAAAGCGGGCACAGAAGTTGTTGTTGTATCCTCAGGGGCAATTTCACTTGCAAGACATCAACTGGGCCTGATGAACCGCCGCCTGCGCCTCGACGAGAAGCAGGCGCTTGCTACTGTCGGGCAGATTGGTCTTGCTCAGGGCTGGAGTGACGCCCTCGCCCAGCATGGACTTGTCGCCGGGCAGTTACTTCTCACGCCCGACGATACAGAAAGCCGTGAGCGCCATCTGAATGCTCGCGCCACACTCCAGACACTGCTGGACCTCGGCTGCATTCCCGTCATCAATGAAAATGATGCCATCGCCACCTCAGAAATCCGCTTTGGTGACAATGATCGCCTAGGTGCTCGTGTGGCCCAGATGATTGAAGCGGACTGTCTTGTCCTCCTTTCCGACATTGACGGTCTTTACACGGCAGACCCGCGCACAGATCCAGCGGCGCGTCATATTCCGGTCATTGAGCAAGTGACGGACGACATCATGGCGATGGGGGGCGAGCCTCCACCTGGCTATTCGTCTGGTGGAATGCGCACGAAACTTATGGCAGCCCGCATTGCCAACCGTGCAGGCGCATCCATGGTTATTGCGGCAGGACAGGCACAAAATCCGATTCAGAAGCTCCTGGATGGTGGTTTGTGCACCTGGTTCCTTCCCCAGACGGATACTGGCTCTGCTCGCAAACGTTGGATTGGAAGCAGCCTGCATCCCAAGGGAGCTCTTGTGATTGACGCGGGAGCGCGAAATGCCCTGATTGTGGGCGCGTCACTCCTGCCTGCCGGCGTTACCGCGATTGACGGGCACTTTGAGCGCGGCGATCTGGTGCTGATCAAAGATGAGCAGGGAGATGTGCTGGGTCGCGGTTTGGCGTCCTACACAGCGAAAGAGTGCACGAAGCTTATCGGCCATCGCTCCGAGGAAATGGAGCAGCTTCTAGGCTATCGTGGTCGCGATGTTCTGATTCATCGGGATGACCTTGTGCTGGATCAGCACTAAAGCCTTTCCAGCACAAATTTGTGTCTAGCCCCTTGGAGGCCACCGGAGCTTTGGCTCCGCACGGGCTCTAAAAGCCTCGTCATCGTCACTTCGAGCAGATACAGACCGAGGGGCAAGCTCTTCCCGCTCCCGCGCAGCGCTCTGTCGCGTCTGCTCACCCTCCCAAGGAGCGCGGGACCAGCTTTTTTTAGAGGCCTCAGGCTTCTTGGCTACTCTGCGCAGAGCATCAGGGTCAGCCACCAACGGGCCGTCCTCATAGGACGGTCCCTCAGCACGCACGACAGCGGCAGGCTCAAAATAATCTGCTGGCTCCGAAGGTACGCGCTCAACTGAGGGCGTTTTCTGAACAGGCGCACGAACACCGGCAGTCCGGTTTTCCTCATCAGCAGGGCGCCCGGCGGCAACCATCCGGTCCGACGGCGGGGCCGTCAGACGCAGGGACAGGGATTGAAGCTCTGCACGCAGTTCTCCAATCTGGAACTCGAGTTCCTGCAACCGTGGCTTAACACCGAAAACGGCAAACGGCATGCAGACCAGAGCCAGCGCGAACAGGCCGGCAATGATCAGCAGAGACATCAATGCCCATGCGGGCAACCATGAAATATCGGGCATCATGCTCCGGTCCGGATATTAAGAGAGCCAGACAATGCGGGTTCGATCCGGAGACGCCGGATTACATGCCAAGAGCGCGGCGATAGATATCAAGAAGCGTTTCCTGCTCTTCCACTTCCGCAGGCTCCTGCTTACGCAGCTTGATGATCTGTTTGATCACCTTCACGTCAAAACCGGCAGACTTCGCTTCAGAGAAAATATCCTTAATGTCACCCGCCAGAGCCTTGCGTTCTTCCTCCAGACGCTCGACCCGCTCAATGATGGAGCGCAGGCGGTCAGCAGCAATGCCACCCGTTGCGGCGCCTTCGATTTTGCTTTCTGCGTCCATGTTCATTTTCCTTTTTCAGGCATAAGTCCGGGGCATCGCAGAGATGCGACACCAGCCGCGCGGCTTATCGCGCCAAGGCTTGGGAGGTCAACGGAATTATGTGCACATTTAGGGAACGCACGCGTTTCCGTGATGCCTCCTCCCGATGTCGTGCATGCCCGTTCCCTTGACATAAAGCCCCCCAGAGCGGAACTAGACCCTGCCTGCAAAGGCCTGAACCCTAAACCCTTTTCCCCCGACAATCCGGGTTCGAGAGGTCAGAGAGCACCCATGGAACACGTCCAGCAAGTCGAACCATTCGACTATGTTATCTTTGGCGCCACCGGCGATCTCACAATGCGCAAGCTTCTGCCTGCGCTTTATAACCGTCTCCGCATGGGACAGATACCAGACGATGCCCGCATCATTGGTACCGCCCGTACGGATATCGACCGGGACGGCTATGTTGCCCGCGCCAAAGAGGCGCTGGAACGCTTCATCCCCGATGATGTCCGGTCTCCGGTCCTCGTAGACCGTTTTCTCGGACTTTTACACTACGTCACACTTGATGGCACGAAGGCTGATAGTGAATGGAGCGCCTTGTCCTCCATTCTCTCCGAAGCCCCAGCTGACCGGATCCGCGTCTATTATTTCGCGACGGCACCTCAGCTGTACGGAAGAATTTGCGAAAATCTTCACAGCCACAATCTCGTATCGCCGCATTCGCGCGTCGTGCTGGAAAAGCCGATCGGCACGGATATGGCGACTGCGACAGCCATCAATGACGGCGTCGGCCAGTATTTCCCCGAGAATCAGGTCTATCGTATTGACCATTATCTCGGGAAAGAGACAGTCCAGAACGTTCTGGCTCTTCGCTTTGCCAACCCGATCATGAACGCCGTCTGGTCTGCCGAGCAGATCGAGAGCGTTCAGATCACGGCTGCTGAAACCGTCGGAGTTGAAGGTCGCGCATCCTACTACGACACATCAGGCGCCATGCGGGACATGATCCAGAATCATCTCCTGCAGGTGTTGTGTCTGGTCGCGATGGAAGCGCCTGATTCCCTGGAAGCCGATACCGTCCGTAATGCCAAGCTGGCCGTGCTGAACGCACTGCGCCCGATTACGGATGAGACTGTCGCTTCTGAGACCGTCCGCGCGCAGTACACTGCCGGCGTTGTCGGTGGCCAGAGCGTTCCGGGCTATCTGGAAGAGCTTGGACAGCCGAGCAACACGGAAACATACGCCGCAGTGCGTGCCTGGGTTGATACCCCACGCTGGAAAGGCGTTCCTTTCTACATCCGGACGGCCAAGCGCTCTGCACGCAAGGTTAGCGAGATCGTTATTCGCTTCCGTGCTGCGCCGACAGCCTTGTTTGGTGCGACGCCACCGGGAAACCGGCTGGTTATTCGCATTCAGCCGAATGAGGGTGTTGAGCTACAGCTGAACGTCAAGAACCCGGCTCTGGACGCCTATACCCTGCGTACGGCGGATCTCGACACGACAATCCGCATGGAAGGCGGCCTGCCTTTCCCGGACTCGTATGAGCGCCTTCTGCTTGACGCGGTGCGTGGGAATCCGGTTCTGTTCATTCGCCGTGACGAAGTTGAAGCGGCATGGCGCTGGGCCGAGCCTGTGCTCAAGGCCTGGAGCGAGAACAAGGTACCGATGCAGACTTATAGCGCCGGGTCTTACGGTCCGGAGAAATCTGCAGCGCTGCTCGCCGACAAGGGCGACAAGTGGCACGAAGACATGGAGTAATTGCTTTTGACTGACCCCGCGAACGCGAAGCCCCGTTTTACACGGGGCACACGGCGTCCGCCCCGTACACTCAAACAGCACCTGATGCGCCGGCTCCTGATTGTGGTGCCGGCGTTTCTGCTGATGTTCGTGGTCGTGCGTTCCGGACTTTTGGATTTTTCCTACGACAAGTTCACGTTCAACAAGCTGAGCTGGTTCGATAATACAGCCCTTGTGGAACATCTGCGGCTTGTCGTGACCAACGACGGACTGACGGACATGCCCAAGCGTTGTCTCGTGTTCGTTGTGAATGGCAATGCTGCCGAGAATAATCCGGACATTGATGTCTTGGGACGCCACGGTAATGGCTGCCCCGGAGACAAACCGTCAGCTGACAAACTGTTCAGCCTGAAGGTTGATCGCAGTGAGCGCACGATTCAAACCGATGCAGGAACGCCTGGCACGTTCCACGAACTGCGGCTCTAAAGCTTCTGCTCAGGAAGGTCGTGATCCGGCCTTCCTGAAAGCATCGCGTAAAAATACGCCCCCTTCCCGCAATGCCGTCCGCCCATCCCTGAACAGGGCATACCCGTTCAGAAAGCCATGGATCATGCGTGGAAACACCCGGTATTTAACGGTTCCTCCAGCCTCCCTGAGCAATCGCGTGTAAAGTTCACCTTCTCCACGCAAGGGGTCAAAGCCGGCCGTTACGATCATCGCTTGAGGAAGATCACTAAGATGATCCGCAAAAACAGGCGAAAATTCCGGATCGAACAGTTGATCGGGCGATGAGAGCGTCTGAGAACAGTACCAATACAGAAGGTCTGTCGTCAGCATGTAACCCTCAGCGTAATCATGCCGGGATAAAGGAATGACCGGGCCACTCAGGGCAGGATAATAAAGAAGCTGGGCAGCCAGTCGCAGATCAGGCTGTGAGCGACTCCATTGCGCCAAAACAGCTGACAGATTTCCACCAGCACTATCCCCTGCCACAGCAATCGGCAGATCCGGCGCCGCGAGTTTAAGCCACTTAAGGGCTGCCTGCGCGTCTCTTAAACCTGCTGGGAAGCGATGCTCCGGTGCCAGACGGTAATCGAGAGACAGGACCATTGCGCCTGAAGACGCAGCCAGGCGGCAACAGATCCCATGATGTGACGTCGTATCGCAATGTACGAATCCGCCACCGTGCAGGAAGAGCACCACGCCCGATACGGTCCCTCTTGGCCGATACAGGCGTGCAGGTCGCAGGTCTTCTTCGCCTGGAACCCTGATGTCTACCCATTTGCGGATCCGCAGCGATGACAGGGATTGCGGAAAGCTGGGGCGCCCGGTGATCTTCCGTATCTGCTTCAGCACATCCGGCGATGGGACCGGACCGGGGATCTCTGGAACCACCTCAACAGGCACTGCCGGCCGTACAACACCTCGGCGACGAGCCTGCCATGCGAGCCATGCAAGAAACAGCCTCAGGGCAAATACTGGTTTCATTCCAGCATCATGCAGCGAAACCAGAACAAAGTCTGCCCTTGACCCGCAAACGCTCCCGGCGCAAGGTCCGCACCGCCAGACGGCTGGACGGTCGCTGTGATTGGGATGAGGATCCCCGTCATGGAGGAAAGTCCGGGCTCCATGGGACAACGGTACCGGCTAACAGCCGGCGGGGGCGACCCTAGGGACAGTGCCACAGAAAACAGACCGCCCGCCGGACTGTTCCTTCTTGGAATACGTCGCGGGTAAGGGCGAAACGGTGTGGTAAAAGCACACCGCGATGCCGGCAACGGCGTCGGTCACGGTAAACCCTACCGGGAGCAAAACCGAATAGGAACGGCAGGCTGTCGCAAGGCAGCCGGGAGCGTCTCACTCCGTCGTTCGGGTTGGTTGCGTGAGGCATGCAGCGATGCATGTCCCAGAGGAATGATCGTCCCGCCTTTGGCGGACAGAACCCGGCTTACAGGCCGTCTGGCACCTCTGATGAAAAACGTTCCCCAGTAATTCTCAAAAGCTACGCCATGAGAACATAAAGGGAACAAATAACGGCAGGTATAGATCTCGCCGTGCGATTATCCCTGATAATTCCTAACAAACAGCAAAAAATCGCGTCACAATTTCCACTATGAAAATAGCCGCAGTTTTCTGCGGTTTTTCGCAGATATATGTTTGACGTCCCATGAAATCCCATGGTATCCCAAGAAAGAACAGAGAAATACCTGATCACCTTGCGCAAGTCCTGAAGTGAAGGGAGGCACATCATCAATGAGCATGTTCCTCGGCACACATCAGAACCGCTTTGACGCCAAGGGACGTGTTTCCATTCCGGCCCCCTTCCGATCCGCTCTCAGAACGCAGGCTCAGCCTGGCGAAGCGCTGGTCATTCTTCGGCCCTCACATCTTCATCCGTGCATCGAAGCCTGGACGTCCGCCGCTTTCGCCTCCCTGGCGCAGCCTCTGGACGAATACGATCCGTTCTCTGAAGACCACGAAGATCTGGCTGCCAGCCTTTACGCAGATGCGTATCCGCTCGACAGCGACAAGGAAGGCCGGATCATTCTTCCCGATGTTCTGCGCGCCCATGCATCGTTAAACGACGAAGTGTCCTTCATGGGTCTGGGACGCGTTTTCCAGATCTGGAATCCGGCAGCAGCAGCAGAACGTCGTCACCAGGCCCGCGCACGGGCAAAAGAACTTACCAGCAGCCGCAAACCGGCCACCGGAGATGCGGCATGAACGCAATCACGCTCGTCCATCAAGGACATGTTCCCGTCATGCTGAAGGAGGTGCTCGAAGCACTTTCCCCGCGTGAAGGCGGCCGGTATCTGGATGGAACATTTGGGGGCGGCGGTTACGCCCGTGCCATACTCAATAGCGCAGATTGCACCCTGCACGGCATTGACCGTGACCCGACTGCGATTGCCCGTGGTGAAGCCATGGCCGAGCAGGCCAATGGTCGACTGTTCATGCATCAGGGAACATTCGGGGACATGGAAGCGCTTGTGGGCCAGGACGGACCGTTTGACGGCATCGTTCTGGACCTCGGTGTTTCTTCCTTCCAGATTGATCAGGCTGAACGCGGCTTTTCTTTCCGTAATGATGGCCCGCTGGATATGCGCATGGGGGGCGACGGCCCCTCTGCTGCCGATCTGGTGAACTCCATGAAGGAAGGTGACCTGGCGGATGTTCTCTATCGTTATGGCGAAGAGAAGCTGTCCCGTCGCATCGCACGCGCCATTGTGGCAGCCCGCGCGGAAGAACCCATTACGACCACGGGCCGTCTGGCTCACATCGTTCGGTCCTGCGTCCCCAAAGACCGTTCCAAGATCGATCCCGCTACACGCAGCTTTCAGGGCCTCCGGATTGCTGTGAATGACGAGTTGGGCGAACTGGAACGCGCGCTGGAGGCAGCCCCTCGCCTTCTGGCTCCAGGCGGCGTGTTCGTTGTTGTGACCTTCCATTCCCTTGAAGATCGTCTGGCCAAGCGCGCCATGGCGGAACTGGCAGGACGTACTGCCAATCCGTCCCGCTATGACCCGGCGCCTGTCCGGAAAGAGCCTTCGGCTTTTTCTCTCCTGTATTCCCGCCCCCTGCCTGCCACGGAAGAGGAAGCGCGGGATAACCCCAGAGCACGCAGCGCCCGGTTGCGCGCTCTGGTTCGTAATTCCGCCCCACAACCGCCCGCCTCAGGAAACCGAGCATGATCCGGCCCTTCACCATCGCCTGCGCTGTTCTCGCCGCAGGGTCTGGCCTGTTTCTCTACACCAAGAAGCATGAGACGACGGTCCTCGACCAGAAGATCACCAAGGTGGTCCAGGAAACGCAGAAGGTCCGCGCACAAACGGCCATGATGCGGACGGAATGGGCCCTCCTGAATCAGCCGGATCGCCTGAACACCCTGGCAGCGCGCTTCCTTCCCGACCTTCACCCTATGGCCCCGGATCAGTTCATCCGCATGGCCAGTCTTGAGGCACGCCTTCCAAACCCGGGCTCTCGCCCTGTTCCAACAGATCCGCGAGAAAGCCTGCATGAAGTCGTCAACCGTGCGGCGACCGAGGCACATCTTCCGCTCCCGGCTCCTCCGGTTGTTCACCCAGTTGCGCCTGTTCAGCATGCTCCGGTTATTGCTTCAGCAACGCCTGCAACTCCCACACCTCATGTCATGACAGCCCGTGCCGTCACGACGCATGTTGCGCACCCGCATGCTGACCGGATTGTCCATTCCCCAGACATGGATCTGGCCTCTGCTCGTCCTGTGACGCCGCATGTCAGCGCGACAACCCGTTCGGACGTGACGCCAACTGTTCGTCTTGTGAGCTATCATGGCGCACGCCCGACACCGCTGGTCGCGGCTGCGTGGCATACGCAACCCGTCCATCAGGTTCGTGAGGCGTCTTTGACCCGCGTTGCAGAAGAGCGCCCTCGCCCGCACCATCATGCCAGCTCTGCGCTGGGAAATGACGAAGACGCATTGCCCCCGCCAGTTCCGTTGGCTAACTGAGACCCTCTCTTCTTTATTAACTGCTCGTTCAGTATTTTCCGGATAGCTTCGGGCGAGCACCTTAGACAGGACGCAACGCCGCACGATGCCCCAGGACGTGCCACCCCCATCAGGTTCGCGTCGCGCAGCGCGCCCGGGCAAACGGGCAGAGCGGCGCGACTCACAGACGGCAGTGCGAACGCCTTCCCGCCGTCTTAATCTGGATCAGATGCATAGTCGCCTTCTGGGCGTTGGCATGGGTTTTCTAGCCATTTATGGCGCAGTTGCCCTCAAAGCCACGTTCGCAACGGTGCTGATGCCTATGGAGCCCGAGAAGCGCCAGATTGCACCTCAGGTTCCAGAAATTCCGAAAAGCGATCCACGTGGTGAAATGGCAGGCGATTTTGTCCTGCCTACAGTCAAACGGGCTACCATTACCGATCGTAATGGGCAGGCCCTGGCGCTGTCTCTTCCCGTCGCGCAGGTTTATGCCAACCCGATGGAACTGATTGATCCAGAGGATGCGACAAAGAAGCTTAAAACCGTTCTGCCCAAGCTGGATGAAGCCGAAACTGTTCGTCGTCTCTCACTGAAGAAGCAGTTCGTTTACATCGCTCGTGATATTTCTCCTGTGCAGGAAATCGCGATCAATAATCTTGGTATTCCCGGTATTTATTTTGAAGCCGGTGAGCGCCGTCATTACCCGCTTGGCCGGACTGCCGCTCAGATCATGGGCAGCGTGGATATTGATGATCATGGTATTGCCGGCGTGGAGCGATTTTTTGATCAGCGCCTGAACTCGGATCGCACGCCTCTACGTTTATCTTTGGACGTTCGCGTTCAGGCAGTCGCGCATGATGAGCTGATGGCCGCCAAGGACGAGTTCTCGGCTATTGGTGCTTCGGCCATTGTCATGGATGTTCGAACGGGTGAAATTCTGGCCATGGTCAGCCTCCCTGACTATGACGCCAATGATTTCAACCACGCACCAAACGATGCACGCTTCAACCGTGCTGTGACAGGCATGTACGAGCCAGGCTCGACATTCAAGCTCCAGACAGCTGCGATGGGTCTTCAGCTTGGTGTGGTTCATATCTGGGATCGGTTTTCGACCATTCCCATTCGTGTTGGCCGCTTCACCATCCGCGATATGAAGACTGACCACTTTGCGCCATGGCTGTCTCTGCCGGGTGTGCTGGCCTATTCATCCAACCCGGCTGCAGCTCATATTGCGCTGGATGTCGGCGCCCAGCGTCAGCAGGACTGGCTGCGGAGCATGGGCTTCTTCAACCGCGTCCCAGTAGAGCTTCCAGAAGCCGGACGTCCCCTAGTACCCGCATCGAAAAACTGGGGCCTCTCCACTGTCATGACTGTTGGCTTCGGCCATGGTGTGGCTGAGCCTCCGCTGGCCATTGTCCGCGGCACGGCGGCCACTGTGAATGGCGGTATTCTTTTAAAGCCCACACTGGTGGCCCGGGATCAGCAGGACGAAAGCCAGACACCTGATGCCAAGGTGCGTCCTGTTGTTTACAAGCCCGACGAGGCAGATAGCGGCGATGACATTGGCGCACAGACACCTGTCGGAACGCGGGTTCTGTCAGAGAAGACGTCTGCCCTGCTACGCAAACTGCTGCGTCTTGACGTTACCCTGGGAAGCGGCAAATCGGCTGAAGTTCCGGGCTATTACGTGGGTGGCAAAACAGGCACGGCTGAAAAGATCGGTGCTCATGGTGGATACCTGAAACACGTCAACGTTTCGGCCTTCACCAGTGTTTTCCCGATGAACAACCCGCATTACGCGGTGTATGTCATGCTCGATAGCCCACAGGGCACTGCGGCCACACATGGCTGGACCACTGCCGCATGGAACGCAGCGCCGACCGTCAAGAAAATCATTTCCCGTGTTGGACCTATCCTGAACCAGTTCCCGGATACGGCCAACAAGGACGCCATTGATGCATCTCTCGCCATCCCCATGAATCCGTCCGTGCCAGCGGGCTATCGTGCCCTTGGCCCTGGTAACGACCCTGGAGATCCGCGCAATCAGGCGCACACTCCCAAGACACAGCACTGAGCCTGCCCATGCGTCTCTCTGAACTCCTCCGGCAGAATGGTTCCGTTCTGTCGCCTTCCGTTGACCCTGAAATCTGCGCGGTCACAGCAGACAGCAGACAGGTCCGGCCGGGCACGCTGTTTTTCGCTCTCCGTGGCGCAAAACAGGATGGAGCAGCTTTCATCCCACAAGCGGTCGCGAATGGTGCGGCTGCCGTTATTGCTGATCATCCGGCGCAAGCCGATATTCCTGTTCTGCTCACCCCTGATGCCAAGCGCCTGCTCGCGTTGACCGCTGTAACTCTTGCTGGTCCGCAGCCGACCTGTATCGCCGCGGTCACGGGAACAAACGGAAAAAGCAGCACGGCAGAGTTTCTCCGCCAGATCTGGACGCTTCAGGGCTTCAAGGCCGCCAGCCTTGGAACGCTCGGACTGGTTGCGAACGTTGATGTCCCGCCCCCACCGTCGCTCACAACGCCCGATCCCGTGTCCTTGGCCAAAACGCTTGCCTCTCTGGCACAGTATGGTGTGGATCATGTTGCGCTTGAAGCATCTTCACACGGACTGGAACAGCATCGCCTCGATGGCGTGACACTAAACGCAGCGGGCTTCTCAAATCTGACGCGCGACCATCTGGATTACCACGGCACCATCTCAGCTTATCGTGAAGCCAAGCTGCGTCTCTTTGAAGATCTCTTGCCGGCAGGTGGCATCGCTGCGGTCAATGCGGATATGGATCCGGAGACATTCAACGCCCTGAAGGCATTAGCAGCCCAGCGCGGTATGACACTCCGTACAGTAGGCAAGACAGGCATGGCCCTACGCCTCCTTGAAACCACACCCACACCTACCGGTCAAATCGTTCGGCTCTCCCTTTATGGAGAAGAGCTTCCGGAAATGACTTTGGCATTACCTGGCCTGTTCCAGGCTGATAATGCCATGCTGGCAGCCGCGATGTGCTGGCAGGATGAAAGCGAAGCACGAAGCATTGTGGAATACCTGCCGCAATTGACCGGTGTCCGCGGACGATGTGAGCGCGCAGCTGAGCTCTCCAATGGAGCAGCCGCCTACGTCGATTATGCCCACACGCCGGATGCGCTGGAACGCGTTCTCTCCAGCCTCCGTCCACACACTCAGGGACGGCTGGTCGTTGTGTTTGGTGCGGGCGGAGATCGCGATCGTGGCAAGCGCCCGTTAATGGGCGAAGTTGCAGCACGCATGGCGGACTTGGCGATTGTCACAGACGATAACCCGCGCACGGAAGATCCGCAGAGTATTCGTTCCGCCATCCATGCGGCCTGCCCGGAAGCACATGAAATCGGGGACCGGAGGTCCGCAATCGCCGCAGGGCTGGACGTGCTTCAGCCAGGGGACATTCTGGTTGTTGCTGGCAAGGGTCATGAGCAGGGACAGATTGTTGGTCAAACCGTTCTTCCGTTCGATGACCGCAGCGTTATCCGTGAACTCGCAGGTGCAGCATGAACGTTCTCTGGACATCCGAAGAGCTTCGTGATGCGACAAATGGCCGCCTTGAAGCCGACGTTTCCGTCACCGGAATTTCCATTGATACGCGGACACTGAAATCTGGCGACCTGTTCATCGCACTTAAGGGCGATGCCAGTGATGGCCACGCTCACATTACGCAAGCCCTCGATGCCGGTGCAGCGTGTGTAATGGTGCATGACACCAGAGGCCTGACAGATCCACGCCTCCTGATCGTTGCCGATACGATGACAGGCCTGGAAGCACTGGGACGCTTCGCACGCGCACGCTTTGATGGAAAAGTCGTTGCGATTACTGGCAGCGTCGGCAAGACCACGACGAAAGACATGCTCCGCACCGCACTTTCTGCGCTCGGGCCGACACATGCTGCCATCGCCTCATACAATAATCACTGGGGCGTCCCTCTCACCTTAGCGCGCCTCCCCCGCGACGCACGTTTTTGCGTGAGTGAGATTGGCATGAACCATGTGGGGGAAATTGCCCCCTTGGCTGCGCAGGTTCGCCCGGACGTCGGGATCATTACCACTATCGGAACAGCACATCTGGGCCACATGGGAAGCGTGGAAGAAATCGCGCGTGAAAAATCCCAGCTCTTCAGTGCATTACCAGCACACGGGACGGCCATTGCTCCGGACGATGCTGTGGGGCAAGACCTGTTTCAGGCAGCACTCCCTGCCCATGCATCTCTTTGGTTAAGCGGCTTTTCTGCTGCCGCCCAAGTCCGGTTGGAAAACCTGGTCTGCACCGCGGAAGGCAGCACTTTTACCCTGATAGTCCCTAATGCTCCGAGCGTGTCCGTCAGATTAACAGCTCCAGGCCGACATCTGGCGCGAAATGCCGCGCTGGCTCTCGGAGCTGTCGCAGCCCTTGGCGAAAATGTGCCGAATGCGGCTAAAGCGTTGACCGGGTTTGTTCCAGGAGCAGGCCGCGGACAGATGCGTACTGTGCTGAACGGCGTGCAGTTGCTTGATGAAAGCTACAATGCCTCCACGACCAGCATTCGTTCGGCGCTAGAGACTCTCTCGCTTCTTCCCGCCAAACGGCGCGTGGTCGCTCTGGGAGACATCCGTGAACTTGGCGAATTCGCAGAGGCAGAACATCGTTCTCTCGCGGATGCCGTAATCGCAGCAGATGCACTGGCTTTCTGCTGCGGCACCCACATGCACGCGCTTTACGAAGCTCTTCCCGAAACCGTGCGGGGTGGTTATGCCCCGGACGCGTCTTCCCTCGCCCCCCTTCTGTGTGATGCTCTCCGCCCCGGTGACCTTCTGCTTGTCAAAGGCAGTTTGGGTAGCCGGATGCGCGATGTCATTGCGGCCCTCGATAACGCTTCCAACCCGGTCTCTGCCTGATGCTGTTCAATCTCGTCGCCTCTCATGCCTCATCGCATGGCGGGTTCTTCAACCTCTTCCATTATCTGACGTTCCGCTCGGGTTGTGCGTGCCTGACGGCGCTGGTGATCTCGCTGGCGCTTGGCAACCCTTTCATTGCACAGCTCAAACGGATCCAGCGTGAGGGGCAACCTATCCGCACGCTTGGTCCGGAACGGCATATTCTGGAAAAGGCTGGCACGCCAACGATGGGCGGGATGCTGATCCTGATCGCGCTGTTCTCCGCGACGCTGTTGTGGGCAGACCTGACAAACGGTTTCGTCTGGGCCGTTATGCTCACGACTGCCGCATTCGGTGCCGTTGGCTTTGCAGACGACTATCTGAAGCTTTCCCGCCGGAATACGAAAGGTGTGTCCAAGCGTGTGCGGCTAGGATGTGAGTTTGCAGCCTCTCTCATCGCAGGCATCTGGCTCCAGCATCTGACGCCGCCGGAACTCCGTAATGCCGTCGCGTTCCCCTTCGTGAAGGATATCCTCCTTCCGCTCGGTTATGCCTTCCCACTGTTTGCGATGATTACGATCACAGGCTTCGGCAATGCCGTGAACTTCACTGACGGTCTGGATGGCTTGGCGATTGTTCCTGTCGTAATTGCAGCGCTCGTCTTTGCGCTGATTGCCTATCTCGTTGGCAACCATGTTTTTGCTGATTACCTCCAGCTTCACCCTGTTCCGGGCACCGGCGAACTGGCTGTGTTCTGCGCCGCACTGATTGGAGCGGGGCTTGGCTTTCTGTGGTTCAATGCTCCACCGGCTGCCGTTTTTATGGGTGATACAGGCTCCCTGTCCCTCGGCGGCGCACTGGGTGCCGTTGCTGTTGCCGTCAAGCATGAACTTGTTTTGTGCATTGTTGGCGGCGTATTCGTCGCAGAAACGCTCTCCGTCGTGATCCAGATTTTCTGGTTCAAGCGTACAGGTCGGCGCGTGTTCCTCATGGCACCGTTGCACCATCACTTTGAAAAGAAGGGCTGGCAGGAACCGAAGATCGTCGTACGATTCTGGATTGTCTCCATCGTTCTGGGGCTGTGTGGTCTGGCCACGCTGAAATTGAGATGACAGGCTTTCCAACAGATCTTCTCGCAGGGGAGCACTATGCGGTTTGCGGCCTTGGTCGTAACGGGGCGGCCGTAGTCAGGGCGTTGCTGAACATGGGTGCCGAGGTTCAGGCATGGGATGATAATGCCCCGTCTCTGCCCCCTCATGAGCGACTGACACTTGCGCCACTGACAGACCTTTCCGGCATGACAGCGCTCGTCCTGTCTCCTGGTATTCCGCATATTCTGCCTAAGCCGCATCCAGTGGCCGAACTGGCTCGCGCTCAGAATGTGCAGATCCTGTCAGATGCAGAACTGCTTTATCGCAATGTTCGCAAAGCCGGATCCAAAGCGCGTTTTGCAGCCATAACCGGTACTAACGGAAAATCCACAACAACAGCTCTGCTGGCGCATTTGCTGCAATCTGCCGGAGTTCCCTGTGTCGCGGGCGGCAATCTGGGCACTGCGTCTCTGGCACTACCTCTTCTGGCTGATACCGGCGTTTACGTTATTGAGATGTCGTCATACATGCTGGAACGGCTGGATCAGTTCCACGCTGCAACTGCCTGCCTGTTGAACATCACACCGGACCATCTTGATCGTCATGGAGACATGGATGGCTATGCGGCAGCGAAAGCGCATGTCTTCGACAACATGACGTCTGAAGATCTGGCGGCCATCGGAGAAGACGATCCATGGTGCCTGACGATCGCGGAGAAAATTTCGTCACGAGGAATTCCCGTCACGACGCTGGCGCCGGATGCGGTTCCATCCTTCGACGGTCCGGCACTCCCCGGACGGCACAACCGTCAGAACGTCGCCGCGGCTTGGGCGATGGCAAAGCATCTTGGTTTGAGCGATACGGCTATTCGTGATGGATTGGCGTCATTTCCCGGTCTGGAACATCGGCTGCAAAAGGTAGCCGAGCGGGATGGTGTGGCGTTCATCAACGATAGCAAAGCAACTAATGCCGAAGCTGCGTCCAAGGCGCTTGGGTCCTACGACCGTGTGATGTGGATTGCAGGGGGAACGGCTAAGGCGGGAGGCATCGAAATGCTTGTCCCATGGTTTGACCGCATTGCCCACGCGTTCCTCATTGGCCGAGATGCCTCTGTTCTTGCTGCAACGCTTCAAGCCAATGGCGTTCCCTACACGATGTGTGACACGCTTGATCGCGCAGTTCCCGCAGCGTTTGACGCAGCCGTGACAGGTGGTGTCAGAACCGTTCTTCTGTCTCCGGCCTGTGCAAGTTTTGATCAGTTTCGCAGTTTTGAGGATCGAGGGTCACACTTTCTCCAGATTTGCGATAATATTGTGAAATCAGGCCATTCGGGCGAAATGCTCAAAGCAGAACAGGAAGGTTGACGGTCATGGCGGGCTCCTCCCGTGTCGATTCATCGGCAATCGCCCGCTGGTGGCGCAATACCGACCGGGTCACGCTCGCCTGTGTCGGAATTCTGATCGGCCTGGGTTACGTACTGATGCTCGCGGCCAGCCCTGCCGTGGCTTCGAGAATTGGCGCGTCCCGCAACATGTTCATCCTCAAGCAGGTGATCTTCCTGGCGCTGGCTGGGGCGATCGTGCTTGGTGTGTCTTATCTTTCGCGAGCGGGCGTCAAAAAGCTGGCCTTTATCGGGGGTATTCTTGCCCTTGCCGCCACAGCCATGACACTGGTGCACGGGATGGAGATCAAAGGCGCGCGCCGCTGGATCGCCCTGCCCATGATGTCCGTGCAGCCTTCAGAATTTCTAAAACCCTGCTTTGCCGTCATGACGGGCTGGCTGCTTTCCGCACGCCGGATGGTCGTTTTGCGGGGGAACATAGCGTTCCCCGGAATGCTGATCGCATTCGCATGCTTTGGCGTCATTCTGGCGCTCCTCAAGTCCCAGCCGGACATTGGAATGTTGTCCGTCATCACCATGGTTTTTATGACGCAGCTCTTCGTCGACGGACTGCGTCTGTATTGGGTCGGGCTTTGTGTTGCAGGCATGATTGGTGCGTTCGGCATGGCGTTCGTCATGTTCCCGCACGTGCGCTCCCGTGTTGAACGGTTCCTGCATCCGGACGTTGGCGATCACTATCAGATCGACACGGCGCTTCGTGCTTTCGGAAATGGGGGTCTGCTCGGACGTGGTCCGGGCGAAGGGCGCGTCAAGGATCTGCTGCCTGATGCTCATGCCGACTTTGTTTTCGCCGTTGCTGGCGAAGAGTACGGCCTGTTGCTCTGCTTCGGCATTATCACCGTGTTCGGCATTATCGTTCTTCGCACCCTGCTGAAGCTTATGCGGGAAGAAGATCCTTTTGTGATTGTCTCTGCGGCAGGCCTGGTGACAGGGTTCGGGCTACAGGCGTTCGTCAACATGGGGTCAACACTTCACCTCATCCCAACGAAGGGCATGACGCTGCCATTCATTTCGTATGGTGGGAGTTCGGCCATGTCCATTGCTCTGACCATGGGAATGGTCCTTGCCCTGACGCGCCATCACGTTGGCCCGGGCAAGATTGCCCAGCGTGTCGCCACCCCTTACACCCCCGGTTCCCTTCTTGAGAGAAACACCCCATGAAACGTCCGATTGTCGTTGCTGCCGGTGGAACCGGAGGGCATTTTTTCCCGGCTGAAGCTGTTGCAACCGTCCTGGCAGAACGTGGGCATGACCTTGTTCTCATGACGGACGCCAGACATGGACGGCGCGAGACCGGCCTGTTCAAAGATCGGCCGCAATACGTGCTGGACGGTGCTGGCGTGGCTGGCAAAGGCCTGGGGGGGAAAGTGCGTGGCATCACTGCACTTTTCCGAGGCATGCTCGAAGCACGCAGAGTCCTCAAAACACTCGATGCCGCCGCTGTTGTCGGGTTTGGAGGATATCCATCCATTCCGCCGCTTCTGGCCTCTCGCATGTTGCCAAAATCGCAGCGTCCGGAAATGGTTATTCACGAAGGAAACGCGGTTCTCGGGCAGGCAAATGCCTTTCTGTCGCGCTTTTCTCCGCTCATCGCTACGTCTTATGACAGCGTTGCGCGCCTCCCGCAGGGCGCCCGCATCACTTTGACGGGCATGCCTGTTCGGGCCGGGATCGAAGCCCTGTTTGGACAACCCTATACCGCCCCGACAGAGACTGTTCGGCTCCTGGTCTGGGGGGGCTCTCTCGGTGCCCGCGTATTTTCAGATGTTGTGCCACAGGCTCTGGCTGCTCTGCCGGTTGGCTTCCGCACACGTCTGCATGTCACGCAACAGGTTCGTGCGGAAGACACCGATCGCGTTCGTGCCATCTATGAAGATGCTGGTATTGCGGTTGAGGTTGAACCTTTTTTCAACGACGTTCCCGAGCGACTGAAATCAGCCCATCTGGTTATTGGTCGCGCAGGCGGATCTTCTGTCGCGGAACTGGCCATGGCCGGACTTCCGTCCATTCTTGTGCCTCTGCCCATCGCAGCCTCTGACGAACAGGGCGCGAACGGCAAAGCGTTACAGGATGCGGGCGCTGCCTGGATGGTTCGTCAGCCGGATTTCACATCTGCCGCTCTCACAGCTCTTGTCGCTGACCTGATTACCCATCCTGAGCGTCTGTCCGCTGCGGCCGAAGCTGCACGTCAGTTTGCTCGCCCTCATGCTGCCGCAAAGGTAGCAGACCTGATCGAAGCTGGCCTTCGGTCCTGATCATCTCTTTTTACCCTATTACCTCAAGAGTACCTGCCCCATGCGCGCCCTGCCCCTGAACATCGGAACCATTCATTTCGTCGGTATCGGCGGTATCGGAATGTCCGGCATTGCAGAAGTCCTGCACATGCTGGGCTACCGGGTTCAGGGTTCAGATATTGCGGAAAGCTCGAATGTTCAGCGTCTGCGACACGCTGGCATCCAGATCCACATCGGACATGATGCCTCCAATCTGGGTGACGCCCAGGTTGTCGTGACCTCTACAGCCGTCAAGAAAGACAACCCTGAGGTTGTTGCGGCGCGAGCAAAGCTGATCCCGGTCGTTCGTCGTGCGGAAATGCTGGCAGAGCTGATGCGTCTGCGCTGGTCTGTCGCGATCGGGGGCACACACGGTAAGACCACGACGACAAGCCTCGTGGCGTGTGTTCTGGAGCATGCGAAGCTGGACCCGACCGTCATCAATGGCGGCATCATCGAGGCATACGGCACCAACACCCGTATGGGCTCCGGTGACTGGATGGTTGTTGAGGCCGACGAAAGCGACGGATCATTCCTTCGTCTGCCTGCGGTCATTGCGGTCATCACGAACATGGACCCCGAGCATCTGGATCACTGGGGTACGGAAGAAGCCATGCAGGCGGGCTATGACCAGTTCGTCTCCAACATTCCGTTCTATGGCTTTGCAGTCCTGTGCGTGGATCACCCTCAGGTTCAGCAGATGATCCCGCGCCTGTCCGATCACCGCATCATCACTTACGGTTTCAGCCCGCAAGCCGATGTTCGTGCTGAGAAGGTCGTGATGGACAAGCGTGGCGCAACATTCGAGGTTGTAGTCACGAACCGCGCCCGCAACCGGACGCGTCGCGCCGGTCCGTTCCGCCTGCCGATGCTGGGGCATCATAACGTTCTGAACTCTCTGGCAGCCATCGCAGTGGCGTTGGAAATGGAAATCAGTGATTCCGTCATCGCCTCCGGCCTTGCGTCCTTCAAGGGCGTAAAGCGTCGTTTCACGCGGACAGGTGAATTCAATGGCGTGTCGATCATTGATGATTATGGTCACCATCCGGTCGAGATTGCAGCTGTCCTGAAAGCTGCCCGTCAGGCAGGCGCAAAGAACGTCATCGCCGTGGTGCAGCCGCATCGTTATTCCCGCCTAAAAGGCCTGTTCGGCGAGTTCTGCACCTGCATGAACGATGCTGACACCGTTATCGTGGCTGACGTGTATGCAGCTGGTGAAAGCCCGATTGAAGGCGCAGATCGTGATGCTCTGGTCGAAGGCCTGCGGGATCGTGGACATCGGTCTGTTGTGCCATTGCCCTCACCTGAACTTCTTCCTGAGATGGTGAACGCAATTGCAAAGCCCGGCGACTATGTTGTCTGCCTCGGTGCCGGAACAATCACCCAGTGGGCTCAGACCCTTCCGCAAGAACTGGAAGCTCTGAACACCAAGAGCCCGGCGCCGGAAAGCGCTGTATGAGCGACAACTTTCCAGTTCAGGGCCTTCGCGGACGTCTGACCGCCAATGCACCGCTGGGAGCCCGCGCCTGGTTCCGCACCGGCGGCCCGGCTGACTGGCTGTTCGTGCCAGAAGACGCCGATGATCTGGCTGACCTGCTGCGGAACTGCCCCGTCGACATGCCCCTGACAGTTCTGGGCGCATGCTCAAATGTCATCATCCGCGATGGTGGTATTGAAGGCGTGGTGGTCCGGCTGGCCCGTGGTTTCTCGGACATTGAAGTCCAGGCTGACGGCTTGGTGGTGGGTGCCGCGGCTCTGGATGTCACGGTGGCCGAGCACAGTGCCGCCGCCGGGCTGGCGGGGCTGGAGTTTCTGGTCGGGATTCCCGGGTCCATCGGCGGAGCTGTGCGCATGAACGCTGGCGCTTATGGTTCGGACATCAATGCCGTTCTCGACTGGGCGGATATTCTCACGTCAGATGGCGAATTGCGTCGCCTCACCTGTGAAGAACTGGGCTTTGCGTACCGTCATTCGGCTTTGCCGGAAGGTGCTATTGTCATTCGGGCCAGACTGCGTGGCACACCGGACGCGCCAGATGCCATTCGGGAACGCCTTGCAGAAATTCGTGCCTCTCGCGAAGCGTCCCAGCCCGTTCGTGCCCGCACTGGTGGCTCAACGTTTCGCAACCCGGAGGGTCACAAAGCCTGGGCGCTAATTGATGAAGCAGGTTGCCGTGGCCTGACGTTTGGTGGCGCTCAGGTCAGTGAGAAGCATTGCAACTTCCTGCTGAACATTGGTGATGCCAATAGCGAACAGCTTGAAACGCTTGGGGAAACTGTTCGCAAGAAAGTTCTGGACCATAGCGGAATTGACCTGCACTGGGAGATCAGACGCATTGGTCGTCGTGACGTAGGAGAGAAGACAGTATGAAGGTCGCAGTTTTATATGGCGGTACGTCCAGCGAGCGACCTGTCAGCCTTGTCAGTGGCAATGCAGCCATCTCTGCCCTGCGTGAGAAAGGGCATGAGGTAACGCCAGTCGATGTCGGTGCCGATATTGCCGTCACCATTCAGGCTCTGAGAGTCGCCGCCCCTGACGTCGTCTTCAATGCATTGCACGGCCCCAAAGGCGAAGATGGCGCCATTCAGGGTGTGCTGGAATGGATGGGACTTCCGTACACACACTCCGGCATCCGCGCCTCTGCTGTCGCAATGGACAAGGGAGCAACCCGCATGCTGCTCGCGGCAGCGGGGCTTCCCATTGCGGAAGGCCGTGTCATCACGCCTGAAGAACTGGCGGAAGCAGACCCGCTGCCCGTTCCGTATGTTGTGAAGCCCGTTGCGGAAGGATCGTCCGTCGGCGTTGAAATCATCCGCCAGGGTGATAACCGTCGTGCCGAAATCGCAAAAAACTGGCGCTTTGGCAAAGAAGCTCTTGTTGAAGCCTTCGTGCCGGGCCGTGAGCTGACTGCGGGCGTCATGGGCGATCGCGCTCTGGCCGTTACCGACATTCTGCCTGCCGAAACGGCTGCATTCTACGATTTCGAAGCAAAGTACAAAGCTGGTGGCTCCCGGCATGTTGTTCCGGCAGAGCTGCCAGAAAGCGTGACGGAGCGTGCATTGGATTACGCTCTGCGCGCTCATCAGATTCTGGGATGTTCTGGCGCCAGCAGAACGGATTTCCGCTACGATGACGAGACTGACACTCTGATCGTTCTCGAGGTTAACACGCAGCCGGGTATGACCCCGACCTCATTGCTGCCGGAACAGGCTGCGTATTGTGGCATCTCCTATCCGGATCTTTGTGACTGGCTGGTTCAGGAGGCACTGACCCGCTGATGCGCAGGGACTCCCGCCCTCAGGAACCCGATTTCCGACGTGACCCGGCTTTCCGCCCGGCGCCGATGCCGCCTTACGAGGACCGGCCGTCACGGACGAAACTGTTCCTGCGCCGTCAACGGAAACTGATTCGCCCCGGAATCGTATTCCTTGTCGTGGTCGGACTGGGAGGAGTAGGAGCGCGCCTCCTGTATGACGCAGCGTCGGAAGAGCGTTTTGCTCCGCTAAGAGCCAAGCTTGTTGCCATGGAGCCACTGCCTATTCGGCACGTCATCATCAATGGTCGCGGCATGACCAGCGAGGCATCAATTTACGAAGCCCTGGGAACAAGTACTGGCCACCCAATTTTCGGTTTTTCTGTTGAAGCCGCACGCCAGCGCATTGATGAACTTCCCTTCGTGGATCATGCGACCGTCGAGCGGCGGATGCCGGATACGATCATCATTAACCTGACCGAACGTACACCCATCGCCGTCTGGCAAACACATGGGCATTTTTCGCTCATTAATCAGGCCGGCGAAGAAGTTCCCGATCAGGGCATGACAGGCAAGAATGCTCAGGCATTCCTTCAGTTACCGCTTGTCGTTGGCGATGGTGCCAATACTGCCGCGTCCGTCGTCATTGACGCTTTGGCCAAACAGCCTGATGTCAAATCCCGTGTGACTGCTCTCATTCGTGTGGGAAACAGGCGCTGGAATGTGACCCTGAAAGACGGGACAACTGTCATGCTCCCCGAAGGCGAAGAGGCCGCAGCGTTTGCACGTCTCGCACAATACCAGACAAGCATGAACCTGCTGGATCGTCCTGTCGTCTCGATTGACATGCGCCTTCCAGATCGCATGGTCATTCATCAGACACCTGCGCCCACTCCTCCTCCTGACGCAGCCAAAACAGACACACCCGCCCCTCCTTCTGACAGCAGCCAGACGACACAGCAGCCATGACCGATCTTACACCAACGTCCGATCTTCCGGCCTTTCGCCGCCGGGGTGGTCTGCGGGGCCGGTCCCTGATCCCTGTGGGCGGCGAACGCGAAGTTGCGCTGAACCGCGCATCACGTGAAATCCTGCCGCTGCCTCCGGAAGAGACATCCAAGCCTCGTGTCTGGCGCAATGGTGTTTTCGGTGCGCTGGATATCGGCACGACGAAAATGACCTGCCTTATTGGCAAGGGTGAGCCGGATGGTTCCATTCAGGTTCTGGGTTATGGCTGGCGACGCTCCCACGGAATTCGATCTGGATCGATCGTTGATATTCGTGAAGCCGAAGCTGCCATTCGCGCCACCGTTGGTCAGGCAGAGGAAGCCGCAGAGCGACGCATGGACTCACTGGTCGTCAATCTGTCCTGCGGTCATCCCCGAAGCCGACTGATCGATGCCCATATGCCCATTGGTGGCCGTGAAGTCACGGATGGAGATGTTCAGCGCCTGATCACGGACGGTCAGGCCCGCGCATGGTCAGAAGGCCGGGACGTCATCCATACCCTTCCCATCGGGTATGTCGTTGACTCCATGCCTGGCATTGCTGATCCGCGTGGCCATCAGTGTGAACAGCTGGCCACGAAACTGCATGTTGTTGACATGAACTCCAGTGCTCTCCGCACACTGGATACAGTTCTTCAGCATTCAGAGCTCAAACTTGACGGGCTGGTTTCCAGCCCCTTTGCCTCTGGCGTTGCCGTGCTGGCTGACGAAGAACGTGATTTAGGCGTTACCGTCGTGGAAATGGGAGGCGGAACCACCTCTCTCGCAGTTTTCTGTGAAGGGCGACTGATCCATACGGCACAAATTCCTGTCGGCGGCCTCCATGTTACCCGTGATATTGCGGGCGTTCTTTCGACATCTCTGGAAACTGCAGAGCGTCTGAAAACCATGTATGGTGCGGCACAGCTTGGATCCGACGATCAACGAGAAATCCTGTCCGTGCCCCTCATTGGGGAAGGCCGGGACCGTTTGGCCCGTATTCCGCGCTCGAAAGTGATCTCCGTTATTCAGCCTCGCGTTGAAGAGACACTTGAACTTGTGCGCCATGCTCTGGACAATGCAGGTCTGGGGCGTCTCGCCAACGGGCGTGTCGTTCTGACAGGCGGGGCCTCCCTGATGGAAGGCATTGTGCCTGTCGCAACACGCATTCTTGCCCGGCCTGTTCGCATGGGCAAACCGCTAAACGTTCATGGCCTGCCGGAGACTGCTGCAGCTTCGGCCGGTTTTTCCACCGCTGCGGGGCTTCTGGCCTGGGCAGCGGGCGCAGATCGGGACTTTGGGGACATTTCAACCCCGGAACCTCGATCTGGCAGCCTTCTGAAACGTCTCGTGGGGTTCATCCGCGACCGTGGATGAGCTACACAGAAAATAACGCCCTTTTTTCCGTTGCTTCCTCGCAGTTCCGGACCTGATCATGACTTTGAACCTTACCCCGACCCCGAACTCTCACGTTGAACTGGCCCCGCGCATTACCGTCGTCGGTGTTGGTGGTGGTGGCACGAATGCCGTCAACAACATGATCGATTCGGAGCTCAAGGGCGTCGAGTTCGTTGTTGCCAACACGGATGCGCAGCAGCTCGCCCACTCCAAGGCTGAACGCCGCGTCCAGCTTGGCCCCCATCTGACACGCGGTCTCGGCGCAGGCGCCAAGCCGGAAATCGGCCGCGAAGCTGCTGAAGAAGCTGCACAGGAAATCGAGCGTCAGCTGGAAGGGGCGAATCTGGTCTTCATCACAGCCGGTATGGGCGGTGGTACGGGTACGGGTGCGGCCCCGGTTATTGCGCGCATGGCCCGTGAACGTGGCGTTCTGACAGTTGGTGTGGTGTCGAAGCCCTTCAACTTTGAAGGTCGTCGCCGCACGCTGGCTGCTGAATCCGGTATCGCCGAGCTTCAAAAGCACGTCGACACCCTGATTGTTATTCCGAACCAGAACCTGTTCAATTCCGCGAACCAGAACACGACATTCCGTGAAGCCTTTAAAATGGCTGACAACGTCCTGAACATGGGTGTTCGCGGCATTACGGACCTGATGGTCTCTCCGGGCCTCATCAATCTCGACTTTGCGGACGTGAAGGCCGTGATGGAAGAGATGGGCAAGGCCATGATGGGCACCGGTGAAGCAACCACGGAAGATGACGGTGAAGATCGCGCCGTTGCCGCTGCCGAGCGCGCCATTTCCAACCCACTGCTTGAAGATGCGTCCATGGCTGGCGCCCGCGGCCTGCTGATCAACATCACAGGTGGTGAAGATCTGACACTTTACGAAGTGAACGCAGCTGCCGATCGTATTCGTGAAGAAGTTGCCGAAGAAGCCAACATCATCTTTGGTGCTCTGATCGATGAAAACATGAACGGACGTATTCGCGTGTCCGTTGTGGCAACGGGCATCGACACCCAGTCCAGAAATGATCCGGGCAACACAGAAACAACTCCTGCGTCGCCTCCGCAGCAGGCCCCATCGGTTTCGGCTCCACGCGATACGTCTGCTCAAAGCCGCCAGGCACCCCAGACGTTTCAGCCGGGATCAACCTACGCAGGTGGGCCGCCACGCCCGAACTTCAACCTTGACCCGAACGCGTCACAGCAGCCTGCATCACCCCCACCGGCAGCAGAAAGCCCGGTTGCACCCCCGCCACATGCGGCCCCTCAGCAGCCGCACGTCGCAGCCCCGCAGGACGATGCAGCACCGCGCTCCCCGCGCGCTGGCCTGTTTTCCGAGCCGCCGCGTGCACCAGCTCCAGAAGCCCCACGCAGCATTTTCGGTCTCATGACAGGCGCTTTCCGGAGCCGTCCGGCTCCGCAGCAAGCAGCTCCGCAAGCCCCGCGCACGGAGCAGAACAGCCGTGACACATATCAGCAGACGGATCATCATAACCCCTCCGACCAGCGCCATAACCAAGCGCCGTCTGACGGTAGCGATGATTCCACGCTCGATATCCCGACCTATCTTCGTCGCTGAATAAGCAAACTGCTTTCCTGTAAAATCTTGCGCATCGCAGGAAAGCAGTCAGGTAATATCCGGCAACAATCATTGAATGGCACTCCGGCGATGACTGGGTTTTATTATAAGCCAGTCTAAATCGTCGGGGGATTCATGCAGGTTACGCCAGCGCATCATGGAAAGTCGGTTCCAGCAGATCGAAAGGTCCGCCCGCTACTTTCCAGCGCGTCTGACAGCACGCAGACGCCTCTTTTCTCTGAGCGTCCCGATTTGAAGAACCTGCAGACAACCCTTCATTCTCCCATATCCTGCCGAGGCATCGCCCTTCACAGTGGCCTTGATGTCGATCTGGAAATTTCACCAGCCGAAGCGGATACTGGCATTCGCTTTCAGCGGAGCGATTACCCCGGCTCTCCTTCGTTTCCCGCTCTCTATGACCGGATTATCGACACCAAACTCTCGACTGTTGTCGCATGCAAAGACGATCCTTCTTTACGTGTAGCGACCATTGAGCATTTGATGGCGGCGCTTAACGCCATGGAAATCGATAATGCGCTTATTTCGGTCAGCGGGCCGGAACTGCCTGTGCTGGACGGGTCGGCAGATGCCTTTGCCTTCCTCTTGCGATGCGCGGGCAAGAAAACGCTGAATACGCCACGAAAAATTATTGAAATTCTTCGAAACGTGAGAGTTGAGGGCGACAACGGGGCTTTTGCCGAGCTACGCCCGGCTCAACGCGGTCTTTCTCTTGCAATTTCGTTAAATTTTGATGCTGAAGCCATTGGGTGTCAGCGCTATGCCATGCAGCTCGATCCGGCGCGTTTTCTGGAAGAAGTGTCTTTCTGCCGTACTTTTGTGAACCGCAAAGACATTGAGTATCTTCAAAGTATCGGCCTCGCTCGCGGCGGGTCTCTCGACAATGCTGTTGTAGTGGACGGCAAGACCATCCTTAATCCAGCGGGCTTGAAAATCGAGCGGGAATTTGCCCGGCATAAGCTTCTGGATGCTATCGGTGATCTCTATTGCTGCGGGCATCGCCTAAAAGCGGGATTTATCGGCCATAAGTCTGGTCACAAGATCAATAACGAGCTTCTGCGCAGCGTTTTCTCAAATCAGAAAAACTGGCGTTTTGAAGCAGAGACCCCTACCGTTTCGGCACGCGGCCATCGTCGCACACGCGTCGCAGCCTAAGGTTAAATGGCGGGTCTTTCGTCCCCGCATTCCCGTGATATAAGACGGGCTTCACGGGAAGAGCAGGTATGGCAAGCAGCACTCAGCATCATTTCGAAGTGTCCTGGAACGGACGGGGTCTTGTTCTGAAGGCTGCGGCCGTAAGCGGTTTGCTGCTTCTGTCAGGCTGTTCATTGCTTTCTCACAAGCATGAGAAGCCGGTCATTCCAAAGGCTGCTGACGCAGAGACGCTGTATAACTACGGTATCGATGCTCTTCATTCCGGCCGATATGAACTGGCAGGCGGCGAATTCGAGCTGCTTCAGCAGAATTATCCGTACTCTGGTTTCACCGGCAATGCCGAGCTGATGGAAGGCTATGCCTACTACCTGCAAGGTGAGTATGCGCTTTCGGTTCAGCAGCTTGAGCGTTATCTCCAGCTACACCCGACCAGCCCTGATGCGGCCTATGCCTTCTATCTGCGCGCGCTTTGCTATTATGAGCAGATCGCTGACGTGCAGCGTGACCAGCAGGGAACGGTTGAAGCCCTTGATGCTCTGGAAGAGGTTATTACCCGCTTCCCACAGACAGCTTACGCACGTGATGCCCAGCTGAAGATCGATCTTTGCCGTGATCATCTTGCAGGTAAGGAAATGCTGGTTGGCCGCTGGTATCAGCAGCAGCGCAACTATGAAGCCGCGATGACGCGTTATCAGCGTGTCGTGCAGGATTTCCAGACCACGAACCACGTAGCTGAAGCGCTGGAGCGTCTGGTCGAAGTCTATTTGGCTCTCGGTCTCAAGGATCAGGCCAGACAGACTGCATCCGTGCTGGGTTACAACTATCCAGACAGTCAGTGGTACCGCTATGCCTATGCAAATCTGCGGGATAACAAGCTGCTGTCCAGTGAGTTCAAGCAGCCCACCAAGACGTCCAGCAAGCCGCGTGGATTCTTTTCCCGCGCCTGGCATAGCGTATTCTGATGTGAGGCGTTTGAAACACGCCTCACTACACACAACATTCCCGTCATGCTGACCCATCTCTCGATCCGTGACGTCGTTCTGATCGAAAAGCTCGATCTGACCCTGGCCGCTGGTCTCACCGTTCTGACGGGTGAGACCGGTGCTGGTAAATCCATCCTGCTC
Organism: Gluconobacter sp. GP1; assembly: GCF_032913585.1. NCBI lineage: Bacteria > Pseudomonadati > Pseudomonadota > Alphaproteobacteria > Acetobacterales > Acetobacteraceae > Gluconobacter > Gluconobacter sp. GP1. Next base: position 55,274 of record NZ_JASGXC010000001.1, on the reverse strand, counting down.
GATAGTCTTGGCCTTGCCCTCGGCGACCGTGCCAATGCTGGACTGATCCGCTCCGGGGCAGCGCAAGCTAGTGTGGCTGCCATCTTTGAAGTTCCGTCCGGGCATCCTGTTTTCACTCTCCTAAGTGAACAGGGAATCGCACTGGAGGAAGCTTCGGAGCCTCTGGTGCTGCGCCGCATCGTCACGCCTGATGGACGCTCACGCGCTTATGTCTCGGATCAGCCGGTTGGAATTAGTCTACTGCGGCGTATCGCGTCTCAACTCGTGGAAATCCAGGGCCAGCACGAGCAGATGGGCCTCGCCGATCAGGGCACCCACCTGAATTTGCTGGATGCATTCGGCGTCAAACGGGACCTGTTGGCGCGAACCGCCACAACGTTTCATCAATGGGCCAATGCCCGCACAGCCCTCGCAAAGGCACGCTCCGAAATGGATGCTGCTGCGCGCGAGGAAGAGTGGCTACGCGCGACAGTTGATGACCTCTCGACTTTGGCTCCTCAGGAAGGCGAAGAAGAGTCGCTTGCCGCGCTCCGTGTCAGTCTTCAGCAAGACGAACGTCGCGGAGAGGCTGTTGCCGCAGCCCTTTCTGAACTGACGCCGCGTGACCGACGCTCATCAAACCCTTCCGCAGCTTTGCGGTCTGCCAGCAGGGCATTGGTCCGGCTGCTGCCGTCTTCTGCAGAAACTGAGGGCAGCACCTCCACTCATCAGGCGCAGGCTCAGGAAGCTTTGGATGCGCTGGAAAAAGCTGAGGAAGCGTTAGCAGAAGCAGAAATGCTGCTAACGCGTCTTGCTGCCGATACGGAGAGCGATCCACGGCTGCTGGAAGAGACAGAAGAGCGTCTTTTCTCCCTGCGGGCCGAAGCCAGAAAACATAATGTCTCGGTCGCCGAACTCCCGTCCTTTCTCGCGTCCCTGAAAAGCCGTCTGGCTGCGCTCGATTCGGGTAATGCCGAACTGTCACGGCTTGAAATCGCTCTGACAGAAGCGCGGCTGGCCTATGAAGAAGCCGCGAAAGCTCTGTCCAAGGCGCGCGAACACTCTGCTCAGAAACTTGAGCAGGCCGTCAGCCGTGAGTTGAAGCCGGTCAAGCTTGAACGCGCCCGTTTCATTGTCTCGCTGCTCCCGCTCGCACCCGAACAATGGAACAGCCGCGGCATGGAGCAATCCTCTTTTCTTATCGCGGCAAACCCCGGTCAGGCGCCCGGTCCCTTGGCCAAAGTGGCCTCTGGCGGTGAGCTATCGCGTCTCATGCTGGCGCTGAAGGTTGTGCTGGCCCAGCGCTCTGATGTTGGAACACTGGTCTTTGACGAGGTAGATTCTGGCGTTGGCGGCGCAACCGCATCGTCAATCGGCGACCGGCTTCACAAGGTCGCACAGGACGTGCAGGTCCTCGTCGTAACGCACAGCCCGCAGGTTGCCGCACGAGGTGACCATCACCTGCGCATTGCCAAGCGCATCCGCAACGAGCGCACTGAAACACTTGCAGAGCCTCTTTCCCGTGAGGCCCGCCGCGAAGAAATTGCCCGGATGCTTGCGGGTGACGTCATTACTGATGCGGCACGCGGCGCCGCAGATAGCCTTCTGGAACAGACCGCATGAATTCTGCCGATCGTCACGCCGAACTTGAGACCCTGCTCGCCCGATGGGACGAGGCCTATCACGGCAAGGACGACCCGGAGGTTTCTGACGCAGAATATGACGCTGCCCGGCGTGAGCTTCTGGAGCTGGAAGACGCCAACCCTGAGCTTCGTCGTGAGGGAGGAGCGAGCGATCGCGTAGGCGCCCTACCCGATTCGGCTTTTGGAAAGCACCGTCACCTTGTTCCCATGCTGTCTCTGGATAACGTCTTTGGGGCAGACGGATTTGAAGGATTTGTGTCCCGCGCCGGTCGCTTTCTGGGACTGGATGACGACGGCATTCAGGCTCTTCAATTTGTCGCTGAGCCCAAAATTGACGGCCTCTCTATCAACCTGACGTATGAAAATCGAAAATTCGTCCGGGGCGTCACGCGCGGAAACGGTATTGAGGGTGAAGACGTCACGGCCAATCTGCTGACGCTCAAGGATATTCCGCACACTCTCCCTGATGATGCACCAGATGTCATAGAAATCCGTGGTGAAGTTTTCCTCTCAAAGAAGAACTTCCTAACCCTGAATGAGCAACAGGCAGAACGCGGGATCAAACCGTTCGCCAATCCGCGAAATGCCGCAGCAGGATCTCTTCGACAGCTAGACCCGGAAATCACACGCAACCGACCCTTGTCCCTGTTCGCCTACGCTCAGGGTTACGCATCGTCCGCTGTGAGCGAAACACATTCAGGATATCTTGAAGCCCTGACACGCTGGGGCTTCACGGTTAATCCTCTGTCCAAACTAATCGAACATGCCCGGGATATCCCCGCGTATGTGGACAGGCTCACTCTCGATCGCTCCAGCCTCGATTATGATATCGATGGCATTGTCTTCAAACTGAACGATATTACCCTTCAGAACCGACTGGGGTTTGCAGGTCGCGCACCACGCTGGGCCATCGCCTGGAAGTTCCCGGCTGAACAGGCCATCACCCGGCTGCTGCGGATTGAAATTCAGGTCGGACGAACTGGCGCCTTGACCCCTGTCGCTCATCTGGAGCCCGTCAATGTTGGTGGCGTGATTGTTGCGCGCGCAACCCTGCACAACGAAGACGAAATCGCCCGTAAGGACGTTCGTGATGGCGATCTGGTTCGCCTTCAACGTGCCGGAGACGTCATTCCACAAATTCTGGGCGTTGTGGAAAGCGATGAGCCACGCAGCCAGCGATATGTCTTCCCTGATCATTGCCCGGTCTGCGGATCACTGGCTGAGCGTGTTCATGGAGAAGCAGTGCGCCGCTGTACCGGCGGACTGACCTGTGAGGCACAGGTCGTGGAACGCCTGATTCACATGGTGTCACGGGGCGCGTTCGACATTGACGGTCTCGGAGACCGCAGCATCCGAGAATTCCATGCCGCGGGCTACGTCCTTCGACCAGGTGATATTTTTCGCCTGAGCGCACATCAGGATGAACTTCAGAAACGGGACGGCTGGGGAGAACTCTCGGTCAGGAATCTTCTCCAGGCGATTGATGAACGACGGACCATATCTCTGGCCAGGCTCATTTTCGGTCTTGGAATTCGCCGGATCGGGGAGCGTAACGCCCAGTTGCTTGCGCGGCATTACGGCACCTTCGAAGCCTGGCGCGACGCAATGGTAGCCGCAAACGCGGGCAGCGAAGAGCGGGAAGCATTAGATTCCATCATGGGCGTTGGTGGTGCGATTGCAGACGAACTGGTTGCATTCTTTTCAGAAGCCCACAACGTCGAAACTCTTGATGATCTGCGGCAGCAACTTCACACAATTGAAGCAGAAGAAGCACCGTCCGAAGGCCACCTCTCGGGCAAAACCATCGTCTTCACCGGCACCCTGACCACAATGACGCGCCCTGAAGCAAAAGCGATCGCGGAGCGTCTTGGGGCACAGGTAACCGATAGTGTTTCCAAAAAGACGTCTCTGGTTGTGCTGGGAGAAAAAGCCGGATCAAAAGCAAAGAAGGCTGCTGATCTGGGACTTGAAACTGTTGATGAAGCCGGTTGGAGAACATTGGCAGGGATTTGACAGTTTTAAGACATTGAGGACCTGCATGGCTGCCACCCGAAGATAATTGGCGTGTTCTGGTGTCTTCGGAGTATGATGCCGCCTGCATGCAAGTTTCTTCTTACACCCAGCACATGATTGTTCTTCTCCTGCTGGGCCTTCTCGCGACCGTCGTCCTGATCGCGGTCTCCATCCTGATCTCTCTTTCAGAGATTTCCTTCGCCGCAGCTCGTGACGTCAGGCTTCGCTCGAAAGCAGAAGCCGGCGATCCACGAGCCGTTGCCTTTCTGAAGCTCCGTCGCAACAGCGGGCAGGTCATTACCGTCCTGCAGATCTGCCTGAATGCCGTTGGCGTTCTTGGCGGTATCATCAGCGAATCGATGTTGAGCGAGCCCATCGCAGACGGCTTTCAGCTCATGGGCTTTTCACCGTCTCTTTCGGCCAAGGGCGGCTCGGCCTGTTCCTTCATTCTTATTACGGGACTTTTCGTCCTGTTCGCGGATCTGCTTCCCAAGCGGATTGCGATGAATGCACCGGATCGGATCGCTCTTAAGGTTGGGTGGTTCCCTGCCTTGGCGCTGAAGGTTCTGTATCCTGCGGTCTGGGTCTTTTCGCGTGTATCGGATGTACTTCTGCGCGTTATGAAAATCCCAGCCGCGGCCACTGTCGAGCCTGTAACGCCTGAAGATCTGCGCGCTATTCTCGCTGCAGGCACAGCCTCTGGTATCCTGCTTGAGCAGGAGCATCAGATGATTCAGAATGTTCTGGGCCTTCAGGATCGCTCCGTAACGTCCGCCATGACTCCGCGTGATGAGATCGTCTTTCTGGACGTTCAGGAGACACCGGAGAGCCAACGGGACAAGGTTCGCGTGCGTCCCTACTCCCGTTATCCCCTTTGCGATGGCGGCCTGGATCGCGTGATCGGGTCTATTCGCGCAGAAGACGTTCTGGTTGCGGTTGTGGATGAGCCGCAATCCAAAGAGAGCTTGACGCCCGTCGCCAGCCAGATCTTCAAGATGCGCCGGGATGTCTTGTCCCTGCCCGACACGCTGAACCTGTGGGAAACTCTCGCGCAGTTTGATGCTCATTCCGCAGGCTTTGCACTGATCGTGAATGAATATGGCCTAGTCGTGGGCCTTATCACCTACAAGGACATCATGGGCGCTCTGATGGATGGTCTCGTCAGCCCATTTGAGGAGCAGGCCATTGTCCGCCGCGATGCCAACTCCTGGCTCATCGATGGGGCAGCACCAATCGGTGACGTTATTCGCGAATTGGATATCCCAATTTTCGACGATGCCCAGAATTTCGATACCGTTGGTGGCTTCGTGATGAATCGCCTGCGTCGCATGGCCCGAAAGGCCGATAGCGTCGAATCTTCAGGCTTCCGATTCGAAGTTGTGGATGTTGAGGGCTTCCGGATTAACCAGCTTCTGGTGACACGCCTCTAACGGGAAACCTTTCTTCCAGGCATGGAGGCTGATTAAGATCGCACAATGCGTTCTGCAGGACATGGTTCCTGCCTCAGCCTCGGAAGATTGCTCCTTTGCCTGATTTTCAGCACTCAGCTCTGATTATCGTCGACGTCCAGAATGATTTTTTGCCTCATGGAGCCTTGGCTGTTCCTAAAGGCGATGAAATCATTGCCCAGGTTAATGCCCTGTCCCATCTTGGCTTTGGGGCTGTGATTGCCACTCAGGACTGGCATCCCGCAAATCACTGCTCTTTCGCGCCACAAGGCGGACCTTGGCCCGAACATTGTGTTGCAGCGTCGTCAGGTGCCGATTTTCCAAAGTCTCTCGATCTTAGCCCGATCAGCCATATCATTCATAAAGGAATGGCGCAGAATCGGGATAGCTACTCAGCGTTCTTCGACAATGACCATGTCACCTCTACCGGCCTGAATACGCTCCTCAGCGGCCTTTCCATCAACCATGTTGTGATCTGTGGCCTGGCGCTTGATTTCTGTGTCGCGGCAACTGCTGAGGACGCCATGCGCTGTGGCTTTAGGACAGACATCGCGCTTGAGGCCTGCCGTGGCATCAACGCGGACCAAAGCGCCCTCCTCCAGAAACTGAGGAGCAACGGAATCACTTTGTCTGACTGAACGAGCTCGGCTGGAGAGGACACTACATATGAAACTGAAATTATTCGCAGCGATGTTACCCCTTATCGCACTCTCCACCTCACTTGCGTCTGCAGAAGTTCCAACGACACAGGAGCTCCTGAGCCGTTCGGGCTTCAAGGAGGCCTATAAAAGCATGATTACATTGCCGGCTTGGGTCGTATCAGGACAGGGCACATCAACGCCTGTGGAATATTTTTCTCAGGATGGAAAACGCTATGCACTGGGTCACATGTGCAAGCCCCACGACTGTGCGGCGCAGCAGCTAGAAATCGTCATGGCAAACGACCATTCAGGCGCATGGGGGCTTTTATCGATCAAGGCTAACAGCGCCTTGAAGCAGACTCTTCTCGGATCACCAGAACCAGCAATAGAAAAGGTTCTTCGAGATGCCTATAGCAAGAATAATCCTGCCAACTAATTTTTTGAAAATTGCTAGGCGCGCGGCGCTGCTGTTAAGCAGGCTGGCGCGCCCTGCTGGATTCGAACCAGCGACCCACAGCTTAGAAGGCTGTTGCTCTATCCAACTGAGCTAAGGGCGCAGTAAAGAAACCTCAAAGACTGGTCGGGGCGCCCGGACTCGAACCGGGGGCCTCCTGTACCCAAAACAGGCGCGCTACCAGGCTGCGCCACGCCCCGAACCGAGGCGGAACTTAGGTGGTATAAGTTCCGGACGCAATAGGGTTTTTTCAATCTTTTTCATTTCTTACGAGCGGAGGCACAAAAAGTGGTGCCGTATCCCACGGAAACAGCACCCAGGTGTCCTGAGCGACTTCCGTGACATAGTGATCGGTCAGCGGTTTTCCGTCCGGCTTGGCATACAGGCATGCAAAAACAGCCTTGGGCAGCATTTCACGCACGAACTGAGCCGTAATGCCGGAATCAACCAGATCATCGACGATCAGGAAGCCTTCACCGTCACCTGCGGCGGTTGGTGCTTTCACAACCTTCGGCTGGTGCTGCGTGCCTTCTTCACCAGCGTAGCTGATGACAGAAACGCTTTCGATCAGGCGGCAGCCCATTTCACGACCGAGAATAGCTGCGGGGATCAGGCCACCACGCGTAATCGCCACGATACCGCGGAACGGACCGTGCTTTTCCATGAGCGTCGCAGCAAGAGTACGGGCGTCACGATGGAGCTGGTCCCAGGTGACGGTTGCGTACGTTACGGGTTTGGGTGTGGATGTAGCATTCATGTCTCTCATCTGCCTTCCGGCTCGGAATTTTGCAATAAACTTGCACGCCGGAAGTGACTAATGTGCCTGAATGATTGAACCAGCATTACGGGCCCTTCCCGGCCTCGGCCCACTGATTATCAGCCGAATCTGTTCCCAGCTTTCTGCGACGACGCTGACAATTGCCATCGGCTGGCAGATGTACGCCCTGACCCATAGCGTTTCGTCGCTGGGCTATCTGGGCCTTGCACAGTTTCTACCGATGGTTCCCCTGACATTCATCTCCGGACACGTCGCGGACCGTTTTAATCGTCGCAGCGTGGTGTTGATCTGCCAAATTTTGGAAGTGCTCAGCACGGGCGCCCTTGCCGCCATCGCAGCCATGCATTGCCTGACCCCGGCCTATGTGTACGCTTTTGCAGCGTTCTACGGCACGCTACGCAGCTTCGAGATGCCGTGCCAGCAGGCGTTTCTTCCAGCGATCGTTCCCCCTCAGCTTCTGCCCAGAGCACAGGCCCTGATGTCCTCGCTGTTTATGACGGCATCCATTGTGGGACCAAGCCTGGGCGGCCTTCTCTACGGACTTGGGTCAGTCATCTGCTACAGCCTTGCGACGCTTGGATTCGCATTGGCGTTTCTAGGAACGCTGGCTCTAAAGCTGCGCCATAAGGTCGCATCAAAAGAACCTGTAACGTTCGCCTCTGTATTTGCGGGTCTTGGTTTTCTAAACAGACGCCGCGACCTTCTTGGTGCAATTTCCCTAGATCTTTTTGCCGTTCTTCTTGGCGGCGCCACTGCCATGCTCCCCGTCTATGCGGATAGCGTTCTCCATGTTGGGCCAGTCGGGCTGGGTTTTCTGCGCGCAGCCCCTGCGCTCGGAGCGCTCTTTACATCAGCTTGGCTGTCTCGCCATCCACTTGGGGGCCGCGCTGGAATTACGATGTTTGTTTCCGTGATCGTTTTTGGAATCGCGACCATCGTGTTCGGCGCTTCGCACATCACATGGATTTCAGTCGTCGCCCTGATGGTTCTAGGAGCAGCAGACGTCATCAGTGTTGTCGTCCGGTCTTCACTCATTCAACTGGCTACACCAGACGCCATGCGCGGAAGGGTCTCCGCTGTGAATTCACTGTTCATCGGCTCCAGCAACCAGCTGGGCGAATTTGAGAGCGGAATGCTGGGAACAGCCATAGGGCCAGAAGCAGCGGTTATTGCAGGCGGCGTAGGAACAATTCTTGTCGCGGCAACCTGGATTCGTCTCTTTCCCAGCCTGTGGGCGCTGGATCGCCTGGAAGACGTCAGACCAGAAGAACTCTGAGAAAATCCCACGAACTCATCACCGGAACAGCATCAAGCGTCCGGTGATGGTCAATCAGTACAGTAGATATGAAAAAAGCCCCGTAAGGGGCTTTTCACTGTACCGAACCAAATCTTTCAAGAAGAAAGAGTGGCTCCCGAAGTAGGACTCGAACCTACGACCCAGCGATTAACAGTCGCTTGCTCTACCAACTGAGCTATTCGGGACCGGTGAGGAGGTATTTAGTCCAACCGCCGGGGTCGGTAAAGCCCCTTTTTTCATATTTCTGCATTTTTCTGAACTTTCTTCAGTAACCCGCAGAAAACATGACTTTTTCAGAGCTCTTCCCGTCCCCGGGTTGCCAATACATCCACACGTTCATTGTTCACATCACCAGAATGCCCCCTCACCCAGAGCCATTCGATTTCATGAGGTTTGGCCGCATCGAGAATGCGCTGCCATAGATCCATGTTGGCAACAGGATCACCAGCTGAATTACGCCAGTTCCGCCGTACCCAACCACTGTGCCACCGCGTGATACCGTTCCGGAGGTATTCACTATCTGTATGCAACGTGACCCGACACGGCCGCTTCAGAGCTTCCAGAGCCTCAGCCGCAGCCGTCAGTTCCATGCGGTTATTGGTCGTCTCCGGATGCCCGCCCCATAGCTCCTTTTCCTTGCCTTTAAAGCAAAGCAGTGCTCCCCACCCACCGGGGCCGGGATTGGGTTTGCATCCACCATCCGTCCAGATCTCGACCGGAAGCTGATCCGCGCTCGCATCAGACATGCGCGACACCTGAAAAATGTCGGAGACGACCCAGATAGGCCAGTGGATCCTTGCGGGTCACTAGTGCGTCAGACGGGGTATTGATCCAGTCGTAGAGGCGCGTCAGCAGAAACCGGATTGAAGCCCCCTGACACAGAACTGGCAAAGCTTCCTTTTCAGCCACCTCTAAATTGCGGACGCTTTCGTAACCTTCGATCATGGCGTGAGCGAAAGCAGGTTCGAAAACCTTCTCATCGCGAAAACACCAAGCGTTCAGACAGATCGCCAGATCGTAAGCAAACAGGTCCGTGCAGGCGAAATAGAAATCGATCAGCCCAGAGACCTGATTGCCCTGAAAGAAGACATTATCGGGGAAGAGGTCTGCATGGATCTGCCCACGAGGCAAACTGCCCGCAGCAGGCCAAGACTTTTCAATCCGCGACAGTGCCTCAGACAGTTCCTGCGTGAGGCCCGGCAGCAGGTCATCCCCACTGCCCTGACAGCTCTCAAGGAGTGGGCGCCAGGCTTCCACAGACAGCCCATTAGGGCGTTCCGCTGTATAGTCCTGCCCTAGCTTATGGAATGTCGCGAGGACCTGTCCCAGTGCATGACAGGCAGATGCTGTAATCTGAGGGACGGCTTGCCCCGGAAGGAACGTGGTGATCGCCGCAGGCCGATCTGACAATACCCTAAGAGCGATGCCGTCTTTTGCCTGTACGGGCTGCGGGCAGTTCATGCCCTTCCCCGACAGATGCTGCATCAGCCCCAGAAACCATGGAAGGTCAGACGCTTTGACCCGCCGTTCAAAGAGCGTGAGGATGAACTTCCCTTCCGTGGTCTGGAGGAGGAAGTTGCTGTTTTCGACGCCTTCGGCAATGCCCTGGAAAGAAACCAGGGCACCGATGTCATATGTGCCAAGAAACGCTTCAAGCGCCTCGGCCGCCAGTTCAGTATAGACGGCCATGAAGACTCAGTTGTCCTCACCAGCAAGCGGACCTGGAAGGCGGAAATTGATGTTTTCCTCCTTCATGATTCTCTCTTCGATCTTCAGCGTGTACTTCGCAGCAAGCGCCGTCACCATTTCCTGCACGAGGCTTTCCGGAGCGGACGCGCCCGCACTGATGCCCAGCGTTTCAACGCCTTCCAGCACAGACCAGTCCAGATTTTCCAGCTTCGGCACCAGAAGTGCGCGGCGGGCACCAGAACGCTCTGCCACTTCGCGCAGGCGCTGCGAGTTGGAAGAGTTTGGCGAACCGATCACGATCACCAGATCACTTTCCGGCGCAATGGCCTTCACAGCTTCCTGACGATTGGTCGTCGCGTAGCAGATGTCTTCGCGCTTCGGACCTTCAATGAGCGGGAAGCGAGTCCGCAGAATATCAACGATCTCAGCCGTATCATCCACAGACAGCGTCGTCTGCGTGATGAAGGCCAGCTTCGCCGGATCCTTTGGCTGGATCGTACGGGCTTCTTCAGCATCGTTGATGAGCGTGACAGCGCCCGGCGGAAGCTGGCCCATTGTGCCGACCACTTCCGGATGGCCAGCATGACCGATCATCAGAATATGGAGCTGCTCTGGGCCACCACCTGCAAAGTGACGCTCTGCTTCACGGTGCACCTTGGAAACCAGCGGACACGTTGCATCTAGGTACAGCAGATTGCGGCGCTGCGCTTCGGCTGGAACTGACTTCGGCACGCCATGCGCTGAGAAAACGACATGTCCGTCGGGCGGCACTTCGTCGAGTTCCTCAACGAAAATGGCTCCCTTGGCCTCCAGTCCTTCAACCACAGTACGGTTATGAACGATTTCGTGACGCACATAGACGGGCGCGCCATAGCGGCGCAGCGCTTCTTCAACGACACGGATGGCACGATCCACACCGGCGCAGAAGCCGCGAGGCCCGGCCAGCAGGACGCGGAGCGTCTTCTGGTGTGCAGCACCTTCAGGTGCAAGAGTTGTCTGATCTGACATGGTGTTCCCCAAGCGGGCGGAGTTCGATATGTAGGACCAGTATCGACCGGATTGACGCATGTCGCAACGTCCGGGCCGCTTTGTGGGAGTTTCTACAGCAGATGCCAGCCTTTCGGCGCCTTGCCACGTCCCTGTTTGTCCCGGCTTTTGCCGTCGTCGCGATTTCAACACTCGCGGGATGTGACGAATCCAATCCGGGCTTCTTTGCCCCCACATGCCCGGTCACGGATATTCCCAGCGCCGCAGCAGACCGGTTTGTCTATGACGGAAAAGATCCGGACATCGGGAATCTGGTCAGCCACGCACAGCTCACCGCCATTTCAGGGGACTGCGAACGTGGCCCCAAAGGCCCCAAAGACCAGCAGATGATTCGTACCCGCGTCAGTCTGGCAATGAACCTGACGCGAGGACCTGCCTCCAAGACCGGCACCATCGACGTCCCCTATTTCATCGTCATCATGCGTGACGGAAAAATCGTGGATAAGAAGGTCTTCACGGACACATTCAAGCTGGAACCGAATGTCAGCAACCAGTCTGTTCGTACGGATCTGCGCCTTGTTGATCTTCCTGCATCCAAAAATATCCAGGAAAATCCCTATACGCTCGAAATCGGCTATCAGCTGACCAAGGATGAGCTGACTTACAATCAGCAGCACCTCCCCGTCGTAAAGTTCCGTGGCCGGACGCAGTAAGGGCCTTTTTCCTTCTCTTTCACCTGACGTCAAAATCCGGATTACGCTGAAAACGACCCTGGCTTGCCTGGCAGGCTTTGGGTCTTCAGCCTTTTCTGCGACTCCTGACGTTTCGGCATCGAAAGAAGAAAGGATCAAGGTCCATCACGCAGAACGTCCGGAAATCCAGAACTTTCCCCATGCAGGGTTCCTGGAACAGCCACGCCGCCTGACGCCGAGCCAGAATGTTGCGCCGATCGGACGCCAGCCCCGATGGGGTGGATTCAATCGCGGCAACGGCGAAGGCGCAGGCTTTGGACCTGTCGGGCGCTATGGTGTCGCACCATGGGCCGAAGACTGGTCATATCTACGTGACAAGCGCCACCAGAGCGACATTTGCGATCCATTGAAGTTTATTGCTCTGAATAATGAACGCACAATCTGGCTGTCCCTGTCCGAACGCACCCGCCTCCGCAACTGGTACAATGACTATCCGATGCTGGGGACGAATACCCATTCCGGATCAGGCCGCTTTGTTACGCGCAATATGTTGGGGGCCGACCTCCATATCGGAGAACACTGGCGCGTTTTCGCACAACTCGTAAACGGTACGGCCGCAGGCTGGAACGGATATGGCTATGGTGGCACTTATCGTAAGCGTCTGGACCTGCATCAGGCCTTTATCGAATACAAACGCACGATTGGCACAGCAAAGACGGGCCTGATGTTTGGAAGGCAGCAGTTTCTCGATGCGCCGTCCTATGTCCTGTATGACCGGGAACCCCCGAATATCCAGATTACCTGGAACGGACCGCGCGCTTACGCGATTTTCCCGCATGTCCGGTTCGATCTCTATGACTTCGTTGCGACGGACATCACCCCAACGGCCATGTTCCACGACACGCAGGACTGGAACACGCGCCTCTATGGCTTCAACACAACCTTTGATGTCCCCGCGTTCCATCTGGGCCAACAGCGTGTTCAATCCTATCTCGATCTGTTCTGGATTGGCTTTCATCTTGGTGGAAAAACAGGCTCTGTCCCGCTGGTCAGTGCGAGCAAAATCAGCTCCGTAACGGGCGCGACAAATCGTAACAATTTCGGTTTTCGGTGGTACGGCACAGCCCAGCAACTGGAATACGCCATTGGCGTCTTGTGGCAGCAAGGCAATTTCACACAATACGGAACCACTGCCCGGCGCCAGGTCTCTGCTTATTCCGTGAATACGACATTGGGATACAGACGTTCCAATCTGCCTCTCAAACCCTTCTTCGGAATTCAGACGGACGTCTATTCCGGCGGCAATGAAAACCGACGTACCGGAACAGTCGGGACTTACAGTGCGCCTTTTGCCCCGCAGAATCCGTATCTGGACTACACGGGCTACATTGGCGCAGCGAACCTGATCAATCTGTCCCCCATCGTCGTAGGGTCCTACGGTAAGGTGTCTTTGCGGATCAAAGTCCCGATTCTATGGAGGGAGACCACAGCGTCTTCCGTCTATTCAATCAGTTCGGCTTATAATTTCCCCAGGTTTCGCAGCCACTTCATCGGTGTAGCCCCTAATGGTCTGCTGACATGGGCCGTATCCCGACACTGGAACTGGACACATGTCGTCGCGTGGTTTGCGGCATCGCATGATCTGAAAAATGCCGGGGCAAAAAGCGGGCTCTATTATCAGTCCAGCCTGTCATTTGCTTTTTGATGAATGGTTGCGGTGCGGGCCTCCGCAGCGTAATGCCCGAAAAAACAACGCGACATCACAGGATCGCCCCACCATGAAACTTATGGACAGCCGCGAACTGACCTTGCGGGGCATCATTCTGGGTGCCCTGATTACCGTCGTCTTCACGGCAGCAAATGTCTATCTGGGATTGAAGATCGGCCTGACCTTCGGCTCCTCTATTCCCGCGACCATCATTTCAATGGCCGTACTCCGCCTGATGGGCGGCGGGACGATGCTCGAAAACAATATGGTGCAGACGCAGGCTTCTGCGGCAGGAACACTCTCCTGCGTCTTCGCAGCGCTGCCTGGCCTCATCATGGTCGGGTATTGGCACGAATTTCCATATTTTGTCTCACTCCTCCTAACACTTGCAGGAGGCATGACCGGCGTCATCTTCACGATCCCGCTGCGTCGGGCATTGGTGAAGAATTCTGACCTCCCGTATCCGGAAGGCACAGCCTGTGCGGAAATCCTGAAAGCCTCGTCCCCTGAAGGCGATGCCGAAAGCCTGCGTTCCCTGACAAAAGGAAGCCTTGTCTCCGCTGCCGTTGCTTTGGCGACATCAGGGCTCAGGCTACTGTCCGACGGCGTTTCGGCCGCTACGAGCTTCGGCGCGTCCGTGTTTCGTCTGGATATTAGCTTCTCCCTCGCACTTCTGGGAACAGGTTATCTTGTCGGCATCGGCGGTGGCATTGCCATGCTGTTGGGTGTTCTGATGGGCTGGGGCGTCATGGTTCCCATTCTGGGGCATCTGAACCCGGCTGCAGACCCCATGGCCGCAGCGACAGGTTTGTGGCTTCATAAAGTGCGCTTCATCGGCGCCGGAACAATTGCCGTTGCCGCAATCTGGACGCTGCTCGCACTGGCCAAACCTGTTGCGATCGGACTGAAAGAATCTCTGTCCGTTAAGCATCGCGCGTCACAGGATGAGAGCGACCTGGATCTCGCGCCGCGCACGTTGATCGGGCTGAGCATCGGGCTGGCTCTCGTTCTTTCTGGACTGTTTACCCAGTTCCTGTGGCCTGCAATGCCACACGGTGCATCCCTTGTGACGCTCGTTGTTCTGGGGTTGGGCGCCTGTTTCGGTCTCGGCTTTCTGGTCGCGAGTGCCTGCGGTTATATGGCGGGCATTATCGGATCATCGTCTTCCCCGATTTCGGGCGTCGGAATTATCGCGATCATTGCCATTTCCGTCACACTCTGGGGACTGGAAAGTGGCGGCGTTCTTTCGCCCGACCAACGCCCGACGGTTATTGCATTCGGGCTATTCGTACTTTCTGCCATTACGGCATCTGCTGCCGTATCGAATGATAACCTGCAGGACCTCAAGACCGGACAGTTGGTTGGAGCGTCTCCATGGAAGCAGGAAGTTGCTCTCCTCATAGGGTGCGCTGTGGGTGCCGTGGTTATTCCATGGGTCTTGCAGACACTTTATCAGGCCTATGGATTTGTTGGAGCGATGCCCCGCGCGGATATGGATCCGACCCGAGCTCTCGCAGCGCCACAACCCGCGCTCATGGCTGCCATCGCGACAGGCATTCTCTCACACAACCTCGACTGGCTGATGCTGGAAATCGGAGCGGTGATCGGGATTGTACTGGTTATTGCGGATATTCTTCTGAAGCGACGTAATCTCGCTCTGCCGCCTCTAGCCGTTGGTATGGGAATTTACCTGCCGGCCAACGTGTCCGTGACGATCGCGATCGGAGCAGGCCTCGGCTGGCTACTGCGCAAGTCCCCTAAAGAACAGGGTACAATGATCGCATCGGGCTTTATTGTGGGAGAAAGTCTGGTTGGTGTAGCCGTGGCAGCCCTTGTAGGTGCCACAGGCAGCACGGAAACACTGGCCCTGCCCATTCCTGACATGGTTCGGTCAGGATTAGGCTGGGCTGTGTTTTTAGGCATCATGATATGGTTTGGGCGTTCTGTAAGACGCCCGACAGCCTGAACTTCAGGCCTTTACCCACCACTGAACAGGTTCCGGCTCATCGAGAAGAACAGCCGGGGCCTCAACAGCGGCCTTCTCGACTTTTTTCACCACAGTTTCGTCCTGCACTTCCTTACGCGGACGTCCAACAGGGCGCGGCGAACGGCGGGCAGCTTCAGCAGCCTGCTCACGGGACTGGTGAAGCTGTGCTTTCAGAGACTGAATTTGGTCCTGATGCTCACGCAGATGACGGTTGAGTTCCGTAATCTGGATTTTGGCGTGAGCCTCGCGCGTTTCATATGTTTTGAGTTGCGTGCGGGCTTCAGCCAGATAACGCTCTGCTTCTTCCCAGCGACGCTGCTCACGCTTTACAGACTGGCGAAGACGTTCAATTTCGTCCTGGTCGTCCTGGCTCGGAGCATTGCTACGCTGTGCAAATCCACGACTGGCCTGATGCTCAACAACAACCTGACCATCTCGCACAAAGCGACGGCGACGTTCTGTTGTTGGCGTGATGGGACGCGCCTTCTGGGGACGGGAAGATCCTGATCCCAGACGAGCAAGCGCCTCTCGCAGTTTGTCTTCACTAACCTGCTGATCGTCCTGCATTCTTCGTTTTTTCAACCAATTATAAAATTTGTTCTATGTCACCTGATCAGAATGCCCACCTAGAATGACGGAGGCTCTGAAAGGCGTAAAGCCGATCAGAAAAAAGCATGTCCTGACAAGGAAATGAAAGTCGACACTGCCGGGTTTCTAACTCATTCCGGTGTATCAGACTGAATTCTTTTATCAGATCTTATATGTCCTGTCATCAACACAATAAGACTGTATTCATCTTTCTTTTACTGCCACTGACCCGGTTGCCAGAGAATGTCATCTGCTCCGTGAGCATTGGCATGACGTGCAAGAACGAAGAAATAATCAGAAAGGCGGTTTAGAAACCTGAGCCCTTCCTGAGGACCATGCTCCAAAATCACAATCCGCCGTTCTGCGCGCCGTGCAACAGTCCGGGCCATGTGGGCATGTGCAGAAACAAGAGAACCGCCAGGCAGAATAAAGCTTTTAAGCGCCGGCTGCTGAAGGCGCATGTCTTCAATGCGTTCTTCCAGCCAACTAACAGCCTTTACTGTAAGACTCTGAGGACGTTCTTTGTCCGGAATACATAAATCTGCCCCTAAATCAAAAAGGCAGGACTGTATCTTCCGAATATCAGAGGAAAGATCGCGTATACTTTCCTCTGATCTCAGAGAGCAATCGAGCAAACCAAGTAGAGCGTTCAGCTCATCGACCGTCCCCATGGCCTCAATTCTCAGACAGGCTTTTGAGACACGCGTTCCGTCTCCCAGTGAAGTCTGCCCTAAATCGCCGCCACGCGTTACAATACGATCAAGCCGAACACCCGTCATAATTGCCCTCTAAAGCTTAGTGACGACCGAAGTGATGATGATGACCTTTGACAGTCTTCGCGCCGCTCAGGTCCTGCGCACGAGTCGTATGGTCCTTGAGCATCTTCGTGGTGTCTGATGCCAGCGTCTTGATATCGGCCGTTCCGCCAGACTGCGATGCCGTTGCCAGAGCACTGCTGAGAGCAGGCGTTTGAACGCTCAGGATTTCGCGCAGGAAAACACGATCAAAAGCAGCGCCATACAGATGACCGAAGGATGCAACATGCGCCTCATCGCCAGCATTCAGCTTGTCAGTGACGGTCAGGTTGGCGTCGCTCGCCACCTTGGCAACAGCCTTGCGGTTGGTCGTGTGATCACTGACCACCGTTGCGGCGAAAGCCTTCACAACATCGCTGTTGCTATGCGTTGCAGCCAGGGTCGCAATGCTCACCTGCGTCAGATCCATCGCATCGACCTGCTGAAGAAATGCTGCATCCGCCGTCGAAAGCGTATAGGTTGATGCGGCAGACGGCAGCGCTGGTGCTGGCGGTGCATCCGGGGCATTACAGGCGCTCAGGCCTGCCAGCATGGCAATTGAGGCAAGAGCTGCGAAGCGTGCAGTAACTGTCATGAAGAGACATTCCTTCCATCTGCGAGACCAGGACAATGTCCCAGCCACTCTGGCTGAATGGTCCCGGCTTCAAGCGGTCCATTCATGTTCGGCACCACTCATGATACATTCAGGCCATGTCCGCAAATTCTAGCACGCATGATTTTTCCGGTGCCTTCCGCTTCTGTTTCATTGCAGGAGCTGTCGAAGGCGCATCCGGAGTGGTTCTCGGGGCGCTTGCCTCTCACCTCCCGGACCATATGTTTGCCATCCCCAATGGCCGTGCCGTTCTGCACTCCGGGGTGGACATCCTCATGTGGCACGCCATCGCACTCTGCGCGCTCTCGCTGGGCGCGTCCTTTCTGGTGCCACGTCTGGCCCGGCTTGCATGTCTGACGATGCTGGGAGGCACGCTGCTCTTTTGTGTCTCCGTCACGCTTTTCGCGCTTTTTGATCTGAAAATCGGGACACTCTCAGTAGCCCGCATAGCCCCCTATGGCGGTACCTTGCTGATTTTAGCATGGCTTCTTGCAGCACTGTCCGGACTAAGACGGCGCTCAGCCTGAGACGTCAGGATCTGTTTCTGATCATCTTAAGAGCAAAAAGCCCAGCCACCTGAACAATCAGTGCCACGGCAAAACAGAACAGAATAATACCCACAAGAATGAGCTGTTCCCGCCCGAGCGCCGTTTCAATATGAAACACGCTGTAAAGCGACTGCCAGGCATGCGTCGCCGCAGTCTTCTGAGAAAGCTTTACGGCAGGTTCCCAGAAACGAAAGATAGCGGCAAGCGCCAGAGTAAGCCCAACGAGGACGACAGTCCTCAGGAGCGTCTCCAGAATACTGACTTCTGCACCCTGCTGAGCGGAGGGCGATGAAGGTGAACCGTGTTGCGTTATCAAAAGCATGACCTTCCGAATGAAGTAGGCTTTAATCGTTTTGCTGTGACACTGCGTTATGTGATGCAGACCACTCGATCAATGAAAGCCTTTTTTATGCGCGTTTCCCTTCTTGCCGCCGCCGGACTGGGTCTGGCGCTTTCCGCACCTTTTTCAGCACAGGCTGCAAGTACGCCTGCGCCCAAACTGACGGAAACATCAGCCCCGCCGGTCGCAACACCCTATCCAGACACGTCCGTCGCCCAGAAGCAGGTGCGCGATGCCTTTGCGCTCGCTGCCAAAACGGGCCGTAAGGTGCTTCTCGATTTCGGCGGCAACTGGTGCCCGGACTGCAAAATGCTCTCCGGCATTTTTGCCCTGCCCGACGCCAAGGCATGGCTGGACAGCCAGTTTGTGATCGTCCCGGTGAATGTCGGGCGCATTAACACCAATCTCGACCTGGCCCAGAAATACGACGTGACGATCAAGGCTGTTCCGACCGTCATTATCGTCACGCCGGATGGAAAGGCCCTGAACGGCGACGGGTCGAAGGCTCTGGGGAATGCTCGCAGCATGTCCCCACAGGCCGTTCTTGACCTGATTTCCGAGTGGAACAGCCGCGGATAAACCGTTCATTCTGGCTCTGAAGTTACTCTTCAGAGCCAGAAGCGTTGCCTCAGATTCCGAGTTCCTGCTCGGCTTCATGAACGACTTCCGCCAAAGCATCCTCCTCAAACGGGGATACCAGACCGGCATCAGCCACAAGCTGTGAGAACGGCTTGGATCCGCCTTCCGAGCATAGTTTGCGATACGTCTCGAACGTGGCTTCCCGGTTCATACGGGAAC
The DNA here is from genome assembly GCF_032913585.1 of Gluconobacter sp. GP1. Lineage (NCBI taxonomy): Bacteria > Pseudomonadati > Pseudomonadota > Alphaproteobacteria > Acetobacterales > Acetobacteraceae > Gluconobacter > Gluconobacter sp. GP1. The sequence goes on along the minus strand of NZ_JASGXC010000001.1, from coordinate 36,277 downwards.
GAAGCCAGAGCTGCAGCGCACAACACTGGGCCAGAGCATAATCAATGTAATAAAATGGCAGACGATAGATATGGAGCTGGGCCTGCCAGCGGCCACCCTTTGCCGGATAAGCCAGATCGCCCCAGTCCCGCCAAGGCATGTACATTTTCTCCAGGCGTGCCCAGGTCTCGTGCCGTTCTGCCGCTGTCATTTGCGGATTGGCATACACTTCATGCTGGAAGTGATCGACACAGACACCGTATGGGAAAAATGAGAGCGCATCGATGAGATGCATCCGGCGATACCGGTCCCCGGCCCCGTCTTCGACCAGCGTATCAATTTGCGGCCAGGTCAGAAATTCCAGACCCATGGAATGAATCTCGGCTGCTTCCATGGTGGGCCAGAGCTGATCGACCCAGTCCTGATCGCGGCTTTTCCAGTTCTGGAAGGCATGCCCCATCTCGTGGGTAAACACGCCAATATCGTTATGGGTGCCATTGAAATTGGCAAAGATATTAGGGCTGCCAATGGTCGGGAATGACGTGCAGAATCCGCCGCCCGCCTTGTTGTCCCGATTTTTCAGATCAAGATATCCGAGATCCCGCATCTGCACGTAGAAATCACCCATTTCGCCTTTGGGGTCGAGCTCACGGAACATGCCCTCTGCCCGCGCCACGAGCAGATCATGATCTCCTGCTGGCTCCGGATTCCCCTGCAAATCGATCAGTGCCTCGTCCCAGGCCCAGACCTTGTCCCATCCCATTTTAAGGCGACGGCGTTCTAACAGTGACTGAACCAATGGGGTAACTGAACTAAGAACCTTTTCCCGGAAGGATGCTACCTGCTCCGGGCCGTAATCTGTCCGGCGCATCCGGCGGTAACCCAGCCCGATATAGTTCTCAAACCCCAGCGTTTTCGCCATCCGGTCACGCAGCTCAACCAGACGCCCATAAAGCGTATCCAGTTCTTCGCCGTGTTCTTCAAAAAAGGCCCAGCGTGCCTGCTCGGCAGCATGGCGGACGTCCCGATCCGCCCCTTGCAAATATGGCACAAGCCCTGACAGGTTCAGAACCTTGCCATCAAAGGCAATTTTCGCAGAAGCCAGAAGCGCCGTGTATTCGCCCGTCAGGCGCGCTTCTTCTTCCATATCCGTGCTGATCCGGGGATCAAACGTCGTGGTGTCTGCTTCCCACAAATGAACCACATGCGGCGTCAGGAGCGCTTCCAGACCGGCACGATCAGGGTCTGCCAGCAAACGCTTCTTGATGATGACTTCATGGTCCGTCGCAACAGGCGAAAGGCGATCCGCATAGTCACGATCCGTCTTCGCCGTCTCGTCCTGCGTGTTGCGGGAGAACTGGAGATGAACATGGGAGGCCCAGGATTCATACTCTCGCCGAATGGCATCAAAAGCCTTGAGAGCCTCTTCGCGCTGCCCGCGATCAAGCAGCGACGAAATGTCCGCGTAGCGCGCCTTAAGAGACGCTTCGTCTGGACGGGGGAAAGACAGGTCAGAGAACGGAGGGATTGTCTGTGTCATGATCCAATTCTGACACTCCGCTCCGTTTCCGTCCATGCTTCTCAGGTTTTGCGGATACCTTTTACAAACCCATCAATGCGGCGGCATGCCTCCGCAAGCTGGTCATCGGACGCTGCACATGAGAGGCGCAGATAAGGGCTAAAGCCAAACGCAGTTCCCGGAACGGTCGCAACATGAGCCTCTTCAAGCAAGGCCTCTGCAAACGCCACATCCGTATCCAGCAATCGCCCACTGGCAGAAGTGCCGCCAATCAGTCCGCCAACACCTGGATAAACGTAGAAAGCGCCTTCCGGAACGGCACATGTCAGTCCTGGAATAGCCTGAAGCGCTTCAACCATCGTATCCCGACGACGCTGGTAGGTTTCGCGCATCTGCTCAATACGATCCAGCCCACCTTTCAACGCAGCAGCAGAGCCTGCCTGAGCAAGTGTGCAAACACCGGACGTTGTGTTCCCCTGCACGGCAATCATCGCCTTGATGAGCGGCGTCGGACCACATGCAAAACCGACGCGCCAGCCCGTCATGGCATAAGCCTTGGCCATACCGTTAATGACCAGAATGCGGTCTGCCAGATCAGGCGCCACCTGCAAGATGGACAGATGCCTGCGACCATCGAACGTCAGGTGCTCGTAAATTTCATCAGACATGACAAGAACATGCGGCGCCTCGCGCAAGACATCGGCAATGGCTTCAAGGTCATGACGTTCAAGGATGGCACCGGTGGGATTGTTCGGAAAATTGAGAACCAGCCAACGGGTTTTAGGCGTAATCGCAGCCTTGATTGTCGCTGCATCAGGCCGGAAACCATTTTCTTCCGGGCAGGGAATTTCAACAGCCGTCCCACCCAGCATCCGGGCAATCAGTGGATAGCTGACCCAATAAGGCGCAGGAACGATAACCTCGTCCCCGTCATCCAGCGTTGCCGCAAAAGCATTATAGATGACCTGCTTGCCACCATTGGCCACCATAATACGGTCAGATGTGACCGTCAGATCATTATCCCGCTTGAACTTATGAATAATGGCGTCAATCAGCGCCTTTTGGCCCGGAATGGGAGGATAACCCGTATCACCAGCCAACCCGGCTGCATAAGCGGCTTCAATGGCTTCTGGCGGTGATGGAAAATCCGGCTGTCCAAGGGCAAGTGAAATGACGTCTTCACCCTCCGCCCGCAATTCGCGGGCCCGCGCTGCCATAGCAATAGTGGCTGGCTTGGGGAGTGTTGCCAGACGGGATGCAATACGAAACGTCATGACAGGCCCTGACAGAACTGCTGAATGCGGGTGCAGGCTTCCTTCAGAAGCTCGGTGCTGGTGGCATAGGAAATCCGGAAATATCCGGGCGTCAGGAAAGCACTTCCATGAACTGCGGCAACGCCCGTCTCATCCAGAAGAGCCGTGACAAAGGCCTCGTCACTATCGATCAGATGACCACCCTTACTCGTTTTTCCAAGCGTTCCCGCGATAGATGGGAACACGTAAAACGCGCCTTCCGGCTTTGCACAGCTCAAGCCAGGTGCGTCATTGAGCATGGACACCACAAGGTTACGGCGCTGCTCATAAACGGTCACCATTTCCCCAATGAAATCCTGCGGGCCTGAAACGGCCTCTTTGGCCGCAGCCTGAGCGATGGAGCATGGATTGCTCGTACTCTGTCCTTGCAGCTTGATCAGTTGGCGCGTCAGTTCCACAGGCGCTGCGGAAAAGCCAATCCGCCAGCCCGTCATGGCGTAGGCCTTGGACACGCCATTCATCGTCACCGTCCGGTCCCGCAGACGCGGTTCAACCTGCACAAACGTCTTGGCGACGGCGCCTTCATACATCAGCTTGGCGTACATATCGTCTGTCAGGATCCACACATGCGGATGCTCCAACAGAACCTCAGTCAGCGCCTTGAGATGATGCTCGTCATAAGCTGCCCCTGTCGGATTACAGGGCGAGTTCAGCATCAGCCATTTCGTCTTGGGCGTAATGGCAGCGCGAAGCTGGTCAGCCGTCAGGCGGAAACCGTTCTCAGCCGTTGTCTGGATTACGACAGGTGTTCCGTCGGCCAGTGAGACGATATCAGGGTAAGACACCCAGGCCGGAGCCGGGATGATGACTTCATCGCCCGCATTCAGGGTTGCAACCATCACATTATAAATAACCTGCTTGCCACCCGTCGAAACGCAAATTTCCTCGGCGCGGTAATCCAGATCGAAATCAGCGTTCAGTCGGGCCGCAACTGCTTCACGCAGCGGCATCGTACCTGCAACATCCGTATATTTCGTCTCGCCATTCTGAATGGCCCGAATGGCGGCCTGCTTGACGAAATCCGGCGTATCAAAATCCGGCTCACCAGCTGAAAGACTGATAATATCGCGGCCCTCTGCCTTCAGGGCACGGGCTTTCTGGGTAATCGCAATCGTCTGGCTCGGCAGAATACGGTTCAGACGGTCGGCAATGAGAGACATGATGGGTTCCCGGTGGCTTTATCGCGCAGAGACTCTAGCGCCCTCCGCCCTCATTTGACCACAGCCCATCGGCACATGACTGACACGTTTTTTGTGCACAAAAAAAAGCCGGACAGCTCCTTTATGGAACTACCCGGCCCTTAAGCAGAGACGATTTAAGATAAAATCAGGCCAGCTTTTCCATTTCGCGCAGAACGGCCTGTCCCATCATATCCGTACCAACGCGAGCCATGCCTGGAGACATGATGTCAGCGGTGCGCAGGCCGCTTGCCAGCACGTTGGACACTGCCTTTTCAATCAGTTCCGCATCTTCAGCCCGGTTGAGCGAGTAACGTAGCAGCATCGCAAAAGACAGGATCTGCGCCAGCGGGTTTGCAATGCCCTTGCCAGCGATGTCTGGCGCACTGCCATGGATTGGCTCGTAAAGCGCATTGCGCTTGCCATCTTCACGCACGATACCGAGCGTTGCAGACGGAAGCATACCCAGAGAACCCGTCAGCATCGACGCCAGATCAGACAGAATATCGCCGAACAGGTTGCCCGTAACGATCACATCAAACTGGTTCGGGTTACGAACGAGCTGCATGGCGCAGTTATCGGCCAGCATGTGAGACAATTCCACATCCTGATATTCGCGCTTGTGCAGATCCGTGACGACTTCCTTCCACAGGAGGCCGCTTTCCATCACATTGCACTTCTCGACGGAACATACGCGATTGCCGCGCTGACGGGCCATCTCGAAAGCAACGCGGGCGACACGTTCGATTTCGGACGTTGTGTAGACTTCCGTGTTAATCCCGCGACGGGAGCCGTCCGGAAGGGTCTCGATGCCGCGTGGCTCGCCGAAATAGATACCACCGACTGTCTCACGGACGATCATGATATCCAGACCGCGCACCACTTCCGGCTTCAGAGCAGACGCATCAATCAACGCATCAAAAAGCTGGGCCGGACGAAGGTTTGCGAAAAGCTCAAGCTCTTTGCGCAGCTTCAAAATGGCTACTTCAGGGCGCTTGTCGAACCCGACATGGCCCCAGGCCGGATCACCAACCGAACCAAACAGAACCGCATCGGACTTCCGGGCAAGGTCGATAACTTCATCACGGATAGGAACGCCATGAACTGCAAGGGAAGCCGCGCCAACGAGCTCTTCCGTGATGTCCAGCTTCAGGCCACGGTTTGCGTCCAGCCAATGCACGATCCGTGCAACTTCACGCATGACTTCCGGGCCGATACCATCACCGGCAAGAACAAGAAGCTTGTGGGCTTCACTCATTTTGCAGTTCCCATGCTGATTGACGGCACCCATGCACGGCTGGCCTGATGTTCAAAGCTGCTGATTTCCGCATCATGCGCCAGCGTCTGGCCGATATCGTCCAGACCTTCGAGCAGCATGTGACGGCGGAAGGGATCAACTTCAAACGGCACAACATTCCCGTCGGGGCGAATGATGATCTGCTTTTCCAGATCGATCGTCAGACGCGAATTCGAACCCTGGCGTGCATCACCCATCAGTTCGTCACAGATTTCCCGTGGCAAACGGATCGGCAGGATACCGTTCTTGAAACAGTTATTGAAAAAAATGTCGGCAAAGCTCGGCGCGATGACACAGCGGATACCGAAATCCAGCAGAGCCCACGGCGCATGCTCACGAGACGAGCCGCAACCGAGATTGTCATAGGTGATGAGGATTTCAGCCTGACGATACGGCTCTTTGTTCAGCACAAAGTCCGGGTTCTCGTTGCCATTCTCGTCGTAGCGCTGCGCGGCAAAGGCGTTCTTGCCAAGACCCGTGCGCTGGATGGTCTTCAGGAAGCGCGCCGGAATGATCTGATCGGTATCAATGTTCTCATTCGGCATCGGAGCCGCAATGGCGGTCAGTTCCGTGAACTTGTCCATCAGACGGTTTCCTTCATCAGCTCACGCACATCACATAGCGTGCCCGTGACAGCCGCCGCGGCAGCCATGGATGGGGAACACAGATGCGTTCTGCCACCCGGCCCCTGACGACCCTCAAAGTTACGATTGGACGTAGAAGCGCAACGCTGTCCCGGCGTCAGACGATCCGGGTTCATCCCCAGACACATCGAGCAGCCTGCCTCGCGCCATTCAAAACCGGCATCAAGGAAAATCTTGTCCAGCCCTTCGGCTTCGGCAGCAGCCTTCACAAGGCCTGAGCCTGGAACGATCATGGCACGAACCGTTGCCGCAACATGACGACCGCGCACAACTTCAGCAGCAGCACGCAGATCTTCCAGACGGCTGTTGGTGCAGGAGCCGATGAAGACCACATCGACGGGCGTTCCGGCAATCTTCTGACCAGCCGTGAGGCCCATGTAATCAAGAGCGCGCTGAACCTGCGCAGCCTGAGCCGGGTCTTTGAAATCTGATGGGGACGGCACAATGCCATCAATCGGCAGAACGTCCTGTGGGCTGTTACCCCATGTCACGGAAGGCACAATGTCTTCGGCCTTCAACGTCACTTCCGTATCGAAATGAGCGCCTTCATCCGATGCCAGCGTACGCCAGTAAGCACAGGCCTGCTCGAACGCTTCACCCTTCGGTGCAAACGGACGGCCATTCACATATGCAAAAGTCGTTTCGTCGGGTGCGACCAGACCAGCCTTTGCGCCGCCCTCAATGGACATGTTGCAGAGCGTCATGCGCCCTGCCATGTCCAGATCGCGGATTGCAGAGCCGGCAAATTCAATCACATGCCCGGTGCCGCCTGCCGTACCGATCTTGCCGATAATGGCCAGCATGATGTCCTTGGCTGTCACGCCCGGGCCCACTTTGCCCTCAACAGAAACACGCATGTTCTTTGCGGGCTTCTGGAGCAGCGTCTGGGTCGCCATGACGTGTTCGACTTCAGACGTGCCAATACCAAATGCAAGGGCGCCGAGTGCGCCATGCGTCGAGGTATGGCTGTCACCGCAAACGATCGTCATGCCTGGCAGGGAAATGCCCTGCTCTGGCCCGACAACGTGAACGATGCCCTGAGACGCGGAACGGAGCGGAAAATAGGGAACGCCGAACTCAGCGACATTCTTCTCCAGCGTTTCGATCTGGAGGCGGCTTTCCGGCTCTTCAATCGGCTGGGAACGGTCGGACGTGGGGACGTTGTGGTCCACCACGGCGACTGTTGCATCCGGACGGCGCAGGCGACGTCCGGCCATCCGCAGACCTTCAAACGCCTGCGGGCTTGTCACCTCGTGAACGAGGTGACGGTCGATGTATAGGATGCACGTCCCGTCTTCGAGGCGGTCAACAACGTGATCGGCCCAGATCTTGTCAAACAGTGTTCTGGGCGAAGAAGAAACGGGCATCCTTATACTCCAACCTTGACTTAGGAAGCGGCTTTTTCGCCAGCCTTCGGCAGATCGCGCGGGCGCTCTGCAATACGGGCAGACTTACCCGAACGGCCACGCAGGTAGTACAGCTTTGCGCGACGCACCTTACCACGACGCACCACTTCGATGCTGGCGAGGGACGGAGCGTACAGCGGGAACACACGCTCCACGCCTTCACCGTTGGAAATCTTGCGAACCGTGAAGTTGCTGTTCAGGCCCTTGTTGGAACGGGCAATGACAACGCCTTCGAAGTTCTGCACGCGCTCACGCGTACCTTCAACAACGCGGACGCCAACGCGAACCGTGTCACCTGCGATGAATTCCGGAACGGCGCGAGCCGCGGAAAGACGCTCGATTTCGCGCGCCTCGTACTGCTGGATAATGTTCATGACCAAACTCCTGGAAACAAAAATTCAATGAACCTGCTGTCGCGCCAGGTACGCATCCCAGAGATCGGGGCGACGCGCCTTCGTGACTGCGATTGACTGTTCATGACGCCAGCGGGCAATGGCGCCGTGATGACCGGACAGAAGGATTTCAGGCACTTCGCGCCCATCCCAGACTGCCGGCTTGGTATATTGCGGGTATTCTAGCAGACCTTCGGCAAAACTCTCGTCCTGTCCGCTGATCTCAGAACCCATAACTCCGGGAAGCAGCCGTACACACGCATCCAGAAGAGTCAGAGCAGGAATTTCTCCGCCTGACAGTACGACATCGCCCATACTGAACTGTTCGATGTCGTGCTTTTCCAGTACGCGCTCGTCTACCCCTTCAAAACGCCCGCAGAGGACGACAACACCTGGGCCAGCCACAAACCGCTCCGCATCTTCATGCGAGAGACGACGTCCGCGCGGTGTCGGGTAGATGACGGGTCGACCATCCAGCGCGGGAAGCGCCGAGAGAGCCGTATCCAACACATCTGCCCGCATCACCATGCCGGCTCCACCACCAAATGGCGTATCATCCACCGCACGATGGCGGCCCTGTCCGTGAGCACGCAGGTCATGCGCTTCACAGGACCAGATGCCACGTTCGAGCGCCCTGCCCGCCAGGGAAAATCCAAGCGGCCCCGGAAACATGTCCGGAAACAGGGTCAGGATGTCAGCGCGCCAACTCATGCCCGGACCTGTACCTCTCCATCGAGATCACCTTCGACCTCGACTTCAACTGGTGGCACGACGGTGACGCGACGGTGCGCGAGATCGACATGCGGCACACAGGCCAGCGTGAATGGAACAATCAGACCTCGATCAATCTCGATGCTGACACCCGCTCCATAGTCATGAACTATGGAGACGGTTCCAAGCACTTCGCCATCTTCGGAGACTGCAGTCATGCCGATCAGGTCTGCATGATAGAACTCGTCTTCCTCGACGGCAGGCAGAAGCTCACGCGCAACATACAAACGACGGTTAACCAGTCGTTCGGCAGCTGTGCGGTCTGGCAGAGTGTTCCCCTGAGCATCTGTCAGAGCAGCCACTCCCGGAGAAACCCAGCTTGCTGTCCATACAACCCCGCGCTCATCATGCAGCGCACCGAACATCTCGACAGAAGCCGGATCATCAGTAGCAGCATGAAGATGAACCAGACCGCGTACGCCATGCGGACGACCGATGGTCGCGATCAGGACATCACTGTCAGGTTTAAAGGGTGGCACGGATCAAGCGTCCTGAAACGTCAGCAGTAGATCAGGCTGCGGCAGCTGCAGCAGCGGCTGCTTCTGCAGCGCGAGCCTGAGCCTTGGCCTTCGGAGCGGACTTCTTCGGCTGCTCGCTGTAAGCAGGCTTCGGAGCCAGACCAGCGTTACCGAGGAAACGTGCAACGCGGTCGGTTGCCTGCGCGCCGTTGGACAGCCAATGCTGGATGCGCTCGCCGTCAAGGCGGATACGATCAGCATGGTCGGACGGCAGCATCGGGTTGTATGCGCCAACCTTTTCGATGAAACGGCCATCGCGCGGGCTGCGGCTGTCTGCAACGACGATGTGGTAGTACGGACGCTTCTTGGCACCAGCGCGTGAAAGACGAATCTTGAGGCTCATGAAAAACTCCTGAAAGACAAACTTGAAAACTTGATGCTGATCAGACGAAAGGCGGGCGCCCACCGGGCTTGCCCATCCCCTTCATCATGTCGGCCAGACCACCTGCCCCACCCATTCCGCGCATCAGGCCACCAAGGCCCATTTTGCTGATGCGCTTCATCATTGTGGACATGTCGTCAAACTGCTTGAGCAGACGGTTCACTTCCTGAACCGTCGTTCCAGAACCTGAGGCGATCCGTTTTTTACGGGATGCCTTGATGATTCCCGGCGTTTTGCGCTCCTGCTTGGTCATCGAAGAAATGATGGCCTTGTGACGTTTGAAAATCGACGTGTCGATCTCCTTGTCACCCAGCATATCCTTGATCTTACCCATACCAGGAAGCATGCCGAGAATGCCCGAGATCGACCCCATACGGTTGATCTGGTTGATCTGGGACACGTAGTCATCCAGATCAAACTTACCGGCGAGCATCTTTTTGGCTACGCGCTCGCCTTCTTCGTGGTCGAGCGTTTCCGCTGCGCGTTCCACAAGGCCAGCAACGTCACCCAGCCCCAGAATGCGGCCAGCCACACGTTCCGGATGGAATTCTTCGAGCGCTTCCAGCTTTTCGCCAGACCCCGTCAGCTTGATCGGTGCGCCCGTAATGGCCTTCATGGACAGTGCGGCACCGCCACGGGCATCACCATCCATTCGGCTCATGACGACGCCGGTAATACCGACGGCTTCATTGAAGGACTTGGCTGTATTGACCGCATCCTGCCCCGTCATCGCGTCCACGACCAACAGCGTTTCTGCCGGGTTCGTGACAGACCGGATCTCGCGAACCTCGTCCATCAGAGCTTCGTCGATAGACAGTCGGCCAGCGGTATCGAGAATGACGATATCGTAGCCTTCGCGACGGGCTGTTTCCAGCGCACGCTTCGCGATATCTACCGGCGACTGCCCCGCTACGATTGGCAGAGACTTCACCAGCCCCGTAATCGCGTTAACGCGCTCAGCAAGCTGCTGAAGCTGGAGCTGCGCTGCTGGACGCTGCACGTCCAGGCTCGCCAGAAGAATCTTCTTGCGCTCACGGGAAGAGAGACGCAGGGCGATCTTACCTGACGTCGTGGTCTTTCCCGAACCCTGCAGACCAACCATCAGCAATGGAACTGGCGGCACGGCTGAAAGATTCAGAGGAGCAACACCGGCGCCGCCGAGCGCGTCAATCAGGGCATCGTTAACGATTTTGGCGACAGCCTGGCCAGGAGAAACGCTTTCCAGCACTTCATGACCAACTGCACGCTCACGAACCTTATTGACGAAGTCCCGCACGACCGGCAGCGCGACGTCCGCCTCCAGCATCGCGAGACGAACTTCACGCATGGCCTCGGTGACATCAGCCTCCGAGAGCTTTCCATTCTTGGAAAGCCCTTCGAGGACACCGGACATCTTACCTGAGAGTTGATCGAACAACGGGCCACCTTATAGCAAGCAGAAACACGCCACTGCGCGAGCCTTCGCGATGTGGCGTGTCCGGAAACAGGTTCGCTCTATCGCTTCGTGACGCGGACGTCAAGCAATAGAGCGCCTCAACCTTAGAAATCAGGGTGCAGGCGGCGGCCCGTCTTCAGGCGGATGGCCCATAATGGCGTCCAACTGATCATGGAGCGAACGAATTTTCTCCATAGTCGCGTTCGCCTGACGGCGCTGCTCAGGCGTCAGGATATCATGAAGCTTCTCCTGCGTCTCCAGTCGAGCCTGCGCTTCCTGCACATGCAGGTCGGATTCCTGCTTGGTCAGATCAGCGAGGAGCGTGCGATCCAGATCGCCCTCCACAGAAAGAGCCGTGCGGATCTTGTCCCGAAGAGCCTTCAGCTTTTCATGCCGAGCCTTCATCTCCTCATGGCCTTGGCTGAAAATCTTATGGACCTGAGCCTTCTGGGCCTCAGTCAGAGTTATTCCCGGCGGAAACGGCGGAAGCATGCCCCCAGGACCCGGCCTGCCATGCATGCCATCAGGCTGCGGTCCTGGCGCACCCGGATGGGCGTGTGCGAGAGCGGAACCAGCCAGCAGCCCAACGGAAGCTAGAGCCGGAAGGAGAACAGAAAGACGAAATGCCGTCATGGATGCTATATCCTTGATGGTGATGAGAGGCGAAAAAGTGTTCCCGCCCCATTCCCTTCAAGATGACAGTTTTTTCGTTACAAAACGCCCCATGTCCTGTTTCGAAGAGTAAACCCCTCCAAGGTATGTAACAAAGAAGGAGGCTTGACGTGAGCGCCATCTCATCGCATGTAGCCGCCCACGTCCTGCACGCAGGACACGACTCCCGATTTTACGGTTGGGGTCTGGAGAGGTGGCCGAGTGGTTTAAGGCAGCGGTCTTGAAAACCGCCGTGCGTGGAAGCGTACCGTGGGTTCGAATCCCACCCTCTCCGCCAGATAACTCAAAAATTTCCCATAAAATTATGTTTTTACAGTCGCCACTCTCACTGCTGTCCCTTGTGATTTGCAGTCCCGACAACGGCTTGAGGCTTACACAACAAGTCAGAGTAATTTGTCTGACACCGCGATGCTCGAGCCGATGAAATGAAACGGGCTCACTGAGCAAAACGTTCTGCTTAACTGTCCTCATCCGCTTTAAGATAAAGCATGAGCCTGCCCGAGAAAAAATTCGGCACGCGTGACCATAGATTGACGGTTAATCAACTACACTACTGTTTTAAAATAATAGCTTTTGCTTCAGACGCCTCTCAGCGAAAATAACATGATTGTAGGGCGTTAAGCCCTACAACCTCACCTTCCACTAAACACGATCTACTTTACGCGCTTTACCCAGGTCATACTTCCAAACACTCCGTCACGGCGGATCAGGCCATGAAACAGAGCGGCCCCGATATGGACCAAAACAAGCCCGAAAAGTGCAAAAGCCAGGATCGAGTGAATAAAACGGAGCCACGACCAAAGAGCCGGATCATGCGGCAGAATTGGCGGAAGAATAACTGACTGTCCCCACAAAGGGATGGGAAAGCCGCCGGCGGAGAGCATTCCCCAGCCCACAAGGGGCAGCGCAATCATCAATCCGTAAAGCAGAACATGCGAGGCTTTAGCCGCATACTTTAAAAAACGGGGTAGATCATTTGGTAGCGTTGGGGCGGATGATCCGAGACGATTTCCCAAACGCAGGACAGCCAGCACGAGAATCGCAATCCCCAGAGGGCGATGCAACGTCACTAGCCGATGATAACTGGGCCCTACCGAAGAGGCCATGAACAGACCAATGAACAGCATGCACATAATCATTACAGCCATGAGCCAGTGCAGCACGCGCGATAAAGGCGAAAATGATGCTATGTGGTTCATGATTTTTTGCCTTCGGAAGACTGTATCAGACTGGGAGTAACCGCACTCGGGCCACGCTTTTCGCCAGAGCGCAGTAGAAACGACCGCATATAGGCGGCAGACCGCACCTGAAGGATCGGATCACCCGACGGCTCGATGCCCGGCGGCAAAATGAGAGGGTCAAAGGTAATCCCCGTACAAGGGCCGCCATCTTCGCTTTCAATGGACGCCAGGGTCAGAGTTCCAGCATCAACCATCCGGTCGTCGCGCGCCCAGATCTGACTAGGATCGTTAATGACATCATGCGCGCCTGCTACGGTCACCATCAAACGCCATTGCAGAGGATGCTCGTGAATATCGCCGATCAGTTTACGGAACAGATAGTCATGGTCCCTCGCCTTTCCGTTGGTCAGTTCGACAGGTTGCATCGGCACCATGGCCCACCGCACGGCCGTTTTCGAACCGTCTGCAGCGACCAGTATAAAGCTATCAAGACTGTGAAACGTATCGTCTGCGAACCCTGATGAAATAACGCGATGAGCATTTTCCTCAGCCGCAGACTTGAGCCAGGGATGCGTCGCACCGAACGTAGTCGTGCGCGAAGGGTTAGGCTTTCCAGTTGCGGGATCAATTTGTTGAGATGCAAAAAAATCTGCGACGTCGTGCGCGTCACGCAGTGGAAGAACTGGCGGATCGTTCATGCCAGTCCGCCATTCAGGAGCTTCGTGCGGCATAAACCGCAACGCCATGCTTCGCACAGTGGCGGCATTATCTGGAGCATAAGGCTGCCCGACACCGAGAGCGAACCGCCCAATGACCGGTACATGCTGTTCACGAAAGACCGCAGCTCGTGACAAATGTGCGGCGTCACCACTCGCATCAAACCATCCGCTGACGCAGACGCCTTTGGCGTGGGCCCTGCGAAAGCCATGTCCATAGCTCCCGGCGTTATGCAATTCTCCCATCAAACGGTTCTGCGTAACACGGTCAGGAGAAAAACAGCCTCCCGCCCAAAGAAAAGCCAACGCAAGCGCCGCGGGCGCAGCAATAACACCGAACCAGCGGGCAGCGGTGGTTAAGGAACCTGCGTATTTTTGATCCATGGGTTTCTATCCAATGCAGCTATCTTCCATGAAGACGTCAGCCACACTGGATTTATTCCGCAAAAAACACGCTACCAAAGGATATTTCAGTATCTCTGTTTTTTAGAGGGAATAAACTGGCCCACAGAACGTCTTTGTCTGTGAAAGATGATCGTGTGAAAGGCAAAGACGGACTTGAGTGATGATGCGGACATCAGGCTACAAACCGCTATCCCGGCATTGAGACGATACGCGCGCGTCCTGACCCGCGATCCATCTCAGGCAGATGACCTTGTCCAAGACTGCCTGGAACGTGCCCTCACGCGACTACATCAGGTCCGTGATTTGCCTGATCTTCGCCCGTGGCTGTTCACGATCGCACATCGTCTGAACGTCAATCATTGGCGACGATTACGTCGCTTCGTGTCCCTAACAGACACATCTATCCCTGACACACCACAAAAAGAAGCGCAGATCTCACATCTGGAATGGCAGGATGTGGTGCACGCGTTTGAACGTTTATCCGATGATCACCGCCAGATCATGCTGCTAGTTGGCGTTGAGGGGCTCCAATATGGCGTGGTTGCAGAAATTCTGGACCTGCCAGTGGGGACTGTCATGTCGCGCCTTTCCAGGGCACGCACAGCTCTGCACAATCTTGTCGAACACGAAGAACGCCCTACTCTTCGGAGAGTCAAATGACACAACCTGATCGCCCCGTGACCGAAGATGATCTGCAGGCTTGGGTTGATGGGTTTCTGTCACCTGAACGACTACAGGCAGTCGAGGCATGGCTTGAAAGTCGTCCCGATACATTGCGCCGTGTTTTAGCATGGAAGCGCGAGCGCGATGCCCTTCGCGCAGGACTTGATCCGGAGCTTGAACACCCCCTCCCAGCGCGCTTCAACGTCCCACAGTTGCAGCAACGACAGAGCACCCGCTCAAACATGCCTCGCATGGCAGCTTCAATTGTCCTTGCATTATCCATAGGTTTCGGCAGCGGGTGGTTCCTCCGGGATCGACGCGTACCAGTGGGACTGGCAGCAGTTGAACAGGAAGCGGCGATCGTGCGAAAGGCCAGCCAAGGGAGCACAATTACGGAAGGTAATGTTGCACAACTGGCAGCATGGGGAGGAAGAACACTAGGTCGCCCTGTGCGACCACCGGACCTGTCTGCAGCGGGTTATCGCCTGACGGGAGGACAACTGGTCACAACGGATCATGGGCCAGCTTGCGTTTTTTTCTACAAGGATGACAGCGGCGCCAGAATTTCTCTCTTCGTGCGGCCGATGTATGGCGTGGACGTCACAGCGCCTATGCGTCCGATGCGTCATCTGCCAGGCTATCTTTGGGCGCAAGACGGTTTGGGAATTAGTATGGTAGCAGACACTTCCATGAGTAGCCTGCATACACTGGCTAATCACGCACGAGACCTGATGGGGGGGCCAAGTTAATAGAGGCGATATTTAAAAATAAGAAATATTACCTAGATTAGAAAATAAAATTACTACTTAATTTCAAATTAATCATGAATGTCATGCGTCATATATAAAAAATCTCCGCCCGAATACCCGAGCGGAGACGTAGAAAATTTTCTAAGGATTGCGCGCAATCACTTCATATTTAACAGATCAACGACGCCCCGTCGGACGGCCACCACCGCCACCACGGCGCGCAGCGTCGCCACTGCGTCCACCAGCAGGAGGGCCGGAACGACGGCGGCCACCACCATTTCCACCACCGCCTCGCTGACCGCCACCACCACGACCACCACCAAGCACTGGCGGACGCATTGTGGAATTCTGTGCAGCATCAGAGTGGTACGGATGATCAGTTACGACAGGAATAGCCTTATCGATCTTTTTCTCGATATCCCGAAGCCATGCACGCTGCTCCGCATCGCAGAGTGATACTGCCCAACCATCACGGCCTGCACGCGCCGTACGACCGATACGATGAACGTAAGATTCAGGAACATTTGGCAGATCGTAATTGAAGACGTGAGAAACATCATCAACGTCGATGCCACGTGCGGCAATATCCGTTGCGACCAGAACCTTGATCGTCCCGTTGCGGAAGCCAGCCATGGCACGTTCACGCGCACCCTGGGACTTGTTCCCGTGCAGTGCTTCGGACGTAATGCCGTTCTTGTTCAGGAATTCCGCAACCTTGTTCGCTTCATGCTTCATCAGCGTGAACACGACTGCACGTACGACATTTGAGCTCTCAACGAGCATCAGTGTCGCATCCTTTTTCTTGTCCGTCTCCACGAACATCACAGCCTGACGGATGCGATCAACCGTGCTGGATTCAGGCGTTACCTGAACAGTAGCAGGGTCCTTCAGCAGGGAATGCGCAAGATCGCTGATGGACTGCGGCATCGTTGCCGAGAACAGAACCGTCTGACGACGCGCAGGCAAGAGAGCCATGATGCGGCGGATATCACGAACGAAGCCCATGTCGAGCATACGATCGGCTTCGTCCAACACCAGAACCTCCAGGGCAGAAAGGTCGATGTGACCCTGCCCAACCAGATCCAGCAGACGGCCCGGCGCAGCCACGAGAACATCCACGCCACGGCGCGTTGCTTCGACCTGGCGTCCCTGCCCGACCCCACCGAACACGACTGCATGCGTCAGCTTCATGTGGCGTGCGTATGCAGCAAAGCTCTCGTCGATCTGGGAAGCCAGCTCACGCGTCGGCGCCAGAACCAGCACCCGGACACTCTTGGGAGCTGCCGGACGGCGATGCCGCAGCAGGTAGTCCAGAATTGGCAGCGCGAAGGCAGCTGTCTTACCCGTGCCGGTCTGGGCCAGACCAAGAAGGTCACGGCCTTCCAGAAGGTAGGGAATAGAGCCAGCCTGAATAGGCGTTGGCGTGGTGTAACCTTCTTCAGCAAGTGCTTTCTGAAGTGGCTCGGCAAGTTTGAGCTCTGCGAAACTGGTCATGGACCCCTCCTGAGGGATAACAAGGCCTGGCTCGCACAGCTAGTTCGCACTTTTGAATGCACGAATAAAATGCCTGCTTTGAGCCTAGAAAGTTGATGAAAGACGAGCCTTCAAACTGAGACGCAGACACACAGCTGGACATGTGCAAGAGCCAAAAAAAGCCCTGCACATTGCCCACTTCACTTTTCCCACCAAAGTCAGAGAAGCAAAGCACCGTGTGCTCAATCGACCAGCATGACGAAGAGACCGTCAGCATCTCCCTGCTTTCACACAAGGATATCTGCAAACGGATGTAAGGCAGCTTCCCTTGCCCTGCAAGGGAGTTGAGAGGTCCGATTTCTAAAAAATCATTATTATTTAACGCGTTTTGCAAAATCGCGAACTTCCTGCGCATCAATGATGCACAGAGAGAAAAGAACTGACCCTCTACCCGCGTCGCAGCAGAAAAAGCGCCTGTTCACCGAAAAGGTTTGCGAAGCGGATTGAGCGGCGCCACGGAGCCTTCAATCCATCCTCGTCGATGGCGAGCCACTGCTGCACAATGTAACCCTCCTCCTCACATAACGCGAGAAAATCCCGAATGGTGCATGGATGAATATTGGGCGTGGAATACCAAGGCGTACTCCATACTGATGTCATCGGCATGCGGCCGGTGGTCAGGAGCTGTAAACGCAGTCTCCAATGACCAAAATTCGGAAAGGAGATGATCGCATGACGCCCTATCCGCAACATTTGCCGTAACACCTCCCGGGGACGCTCAACCGCCTGAAGTGTTCTTTGCAGAACAACATAGTCAAACGAGTCATCGGGATAGTAGGACAGATCGTGATCTGCATCTCCATGCATAACCGGCAGACCATGGGCAACGGACTGCGTCACGCTCTGCATGTCGATTTCAATGCCGCGGGCGTCGCAGTTTCGCGTTCGGTACAGATAATCGATGAGCGTGCCGTCACCACTGCCGACGTCCAGAACGCGGGCCCGGGTTGGAATCATCTCCGCAATCAGACGCTGATCCAGCCGCATCAGACACACTCCACTTTCGTCAGACCTGCGTGCTCAGCTGCACCATTCAGGAAACCCCGAACCGTTCGATCCAGATCCGGCTCGTCCAGCAGGAACGCGTCATGCCCACGATCGCTTTCAATTTCCACAAAAGAGACGTTTGCTCCGGCTTTATTCAAAGCCCGCACCAGAAGACGGGACTGAGACGTGGGAAAAAGCCAGTCTGAACTGAAGGACACAACGCAAAAACGCGTCTCGCACTTGCGAAACGGTGCCGAAAGATCGCCATCATGCTCGGCGGCCAGATCAAAATAATCCATCGCCCGCGTTACTGTCAGATACGAATTTGCATCAAACCGGCGCACGAATGTTGAGCCCTGATGCCGCAGATAACTCTCAACTTCGAACATCTCACCAAACAGAGAAGGACTGCTGGCTGCCGGCACGGCCGTTGGAGCTTCACTTCGAACTTTACGTCCGAACTTCCGGCTCAGAGCCTCTTCGGACAGATAAGTTATGTGGGCCATCATCCGGGCGACCCCCAGACCACGCGCCGGAATGGCGCCGAAGTCTCTGTAATGGCCATCATGCCAGTCAGGATCCGCAAAGATCGCCTGACGGCTGACTTCGTTGAATGCAATATTCTGGGCTGAGTGGAACGGCGACGTTGCAATCGGCAAAGCCGCAAAAACGCGCTCTGGATAATCGGCAATCCACGTCAGTGCCTGCATGCCTCCCATGGAGCCGCCCACGACAGCGAAAAGACGCTGGATACCCAGATGGTCCAACAGGCATGCCTGAGAGGCGACGATGTCGTGCATGGTGATGGGAGGAAATTCACTATCCCACGGCCGCCCGGTCTCTGCCCGAATGGACTTCGGACCGGTAGATCCCATGCATCCGCCCAGCACATTGGGGCAGATGACAAAAAATCTGTCCGTATCGATTGGAAGGCCAGGACCAACCATGCGGTTCCACCAGCCTGGCTTGCCAGTTAGTGGATTAGGCTCGGCTAAATACTGATCTCCGGTCAGAGCGTGACAGACCAGTATGGCGTTGCCGCGATCAGGCGCGAGGGTGCCATAGGTGCAGTAAGCAACTTCGAGCGGCGCAAGATGAACGCCACATTCCAGATCCATCCCCTCTTCCAGGTACATGGTCTGATGCGTGTAAACGGGACTATCTTCCTCAAAGGAAGACACACTGCGGTCCATCAGTCTTCCACCTCCGATGCCGACGGGAGGGCGTCGATGCCCTTCGGGGCCGACGGTATGACATTCTCCGCACCCTACGGCAAATCACCCTTCTTATTGACGATAAATTAACGCACTTGAAATTCATTAAGAAACAGTAAAAAACCGTTTCATGCTTCACGCCCTCCCGGATTCATCCAGCCCAGCCGTTTCTGCAGCCTCGGATGCCTTCGCACCAAGTGCGCTCCCAATTCTTGGGTATTCGGGAGTATTTGACGCAACATATTATCTGAAAAGCAATCCGGACCTCCATAACCTCGGAACTGCAGCTCTCCGGCATTATCACCAGCATGGCTGGAGAGAGGGTCGTAAACCCAATCCGTTTTTTGATCCTCACTGGTATGTCGCCCAAAATCGGGATGTTCTGGGAGACCCTCTTTTACATTATGTCACAAAAGGCGAGAAAGAAGGCCGCCGACCAATCGGTTGGTTTGATCCTGGCTGGTACACTCAGACCTACGCCATTCCACAAGGGATGCTGGCGCTCGCTCATTATCTGCTCAACCGCCATACACAGAAACTGAAACCCATTGCTGAGTTTGATCCAGCCTTCTATTTGAAAACCTACCCCGATGTAGCCGCCGCCGGTCTCGACCCGCTGGAACATTACATGATCCAGGGCTTTCGTGAGGCCAGGCAGCCGTTCGAAGGCTTTGATCCGGTTTACTACCGGAAGAATTATCTGCGGCATGCCCCGGAAAGTAACCCGCTTCTTCACTACCTGGAGAACAAGAACCGTTCGGGAATTCATTCCTCATGCCCGGCGAATGAAGTCACTGTCTTTCGGGAAGTTCGGCGGCGTAGCGCGCCAGGCCCTTCATTTGAAGATTTCAACCCACTTCCCCACAGCGCAATCAGACGCGCCCGTGTTCTTGCGTATTACTTGCCCCAATATCATGCCACAGCAGAAAACGACGAATGGTGGGGAAAGGGTTTTACGGAGTGGACCAACACGTCGCGTGCGCTCCCTCGCTTCGCAGACCATTATCAACCCCGCATTCCACGTGACCTGGGTCATTACACTCTGAATTCTCCAGACCTTCTCGACCGTCAGGCCAGAATGGCCAAGGCCGCCGGAATTGAGGGTTTTGTCTTCTATTTTTACTGGTTCAATCAAAAGCGTCTGCTTGATGGGCCGCTGGAAATGCTTCTGGCAAACCCTCAGATTGACCTTCCATTCTGCCTGATGTGGGCCAACGAAAACTGGACCCGCCGCTGGGACGGGTCAGAAGATGATATTCTGATTGCCCAGCACTACAGAGACGCGGATGACATCGCTCTCGTAGATTGCTTCGCCAGACATATGCACGATCCCCGATATATCAGGATTGGTGAGCGTCCCCTCCTCATGGTGTATCGCCCTGGAACCATTCCCAATTCACGCCAAGCCTTTGCGCGCTGGCGTGAACTCTTTCGGGAGAGGCACGGCATTAACCCTATCTTTATTATGGGGCAGGCCTTTGGAGATGAAGACCCTCATTCCTTTGGTGTTGAAGGAGCCATCGAATTTCCTCCCCACAAAGTTGTTTCCGACTGCCGCCTCATCAATGAAAACGTTCAAATTCTTGACGAAGACTTCAGAGGGCAGATCTACGATTACGCCGATATTGTAGAAAATGCGCTCCGACAGCCAAGTCCGTCTTTTCCCCTTATCCGCACAGCGGCACCTTCATGGGATAATGACGCACGACGTCAGGGCAACGGTCTCGTCATGCACGGCTCAACTCCTGAGCTTTATGAGAAATGGCTCAATGGCCTCGTCAATTCAGCGCAGAAACACCGTTTTTTCGGGGAATCTATTGTCTGCGTTAACGCGTGGAATGAATGGGCAGAAGGTGCCTATCTGGAGCCTGACGTTCATTTCGGGAGCGCCTATCTGAATGCAACAGCAAGAGCCTGCACAGGCTTTAAAAGCTCCTCAAATAAGGTGCGCCTGCTGCTGATTGGCCACGATGCCTTCCCGGCTGGAGCCCAAAAACTCCTTCTGGAGACAGGCCGTACATTCCGGCGATCTTTCGGTGTTGATATCCGCTTCGTGCTCCTCGAAGGGGGCGCGATGATGGAAGACTACAGAGCTGTTGCTCCTGTTGAAATCCTGTCTCCCACCTCCAATGACGTGATGGCGCGCCTCAATACGTTGCGGGCAGAAGGTTTTGAATGTGCGATATTGAACAGCGCGGCATCATCCGCCATTGCGCCTGCGCTACATGACAATGCAATCACCTACACATTCCTCATTCATGAGCTCCCTCACCTCCTTCAAAGCCGAGATCTACGGAAAACCATGCGGGACGCATGCGAGGCGGCACAATCAATTGTCGTCCCCGCACACTCCTGTGCAGCGCGCCTGGGATTGGAGAAACACCCTCACATAACGATCCTGCCTCAAGGCCTGTATGATCAGACAACCTTCAACGGGTCTTCCCGGGAAGCGCTCAGATCGCAGTTGGGCCTTAACGCTCAGGATCTGCTGGTCATTGGCGTTGGCTACGCGGATATGCGGAAAGGCTTTGACCTGTTTCTCCAGCTCTGGCGGAAACTCGCCGGGCAAGCACACTGCGTATGGGTCGGTGCGATTGATCCGGTTCTTCAGGATGGTTTGAGAACCGAAATCGATCATGCCCGAGCAAGCGGCACCTTCCATATGCCAGGTCGTGTTCATAACGTCACGGACTGGCTGTCTGCTTCGGACGTCTTTACTTTGACCTCCCGCGAAGACCCCTACCCTTCCGTCGTCCTTGAAGCTCTGGCATCAGGTCTGCCATGCACATCCTTTGCCGATAACGGTGGCATTCCAGAGTTACTTAAAAGCCTTCAAAACGATCCGACGACTTTCAATATGGTCGTTCCGTTCGCAGATGTGAGAGCCATGAGTTTGGCGGCGCTGGAGCTTGCCGAGTGGTCAAAAGCTCGCGGTCAAAACACCCGACAGGCTGCCGCACGCAAACTTGGAAAATCGTTTCTTTTCCGCCCCTATGCCCAGCAACTCCTGCGCTTGGCCGCACCAAAAATTCCGTCAATTTCCGTCGTGGTACCGTCGTATAATTATGCGCGTTATTTAGAAGCCCGGCTCGTCTCTATTTTCACGCAGACATTCCCAGTCCTGGAAATTATCGTCCTTGATGATGCATCCGAGGATAACAGTATCGAAGTCGCCATGGGCACTGCCGCCGAATGGGGGCGTGACGTTCGTATTATTAAAGGAAGACGGTCTTCCGGGTCCGTCTTTGCTCAATGGCAGAAAGCACTCCAACAGGCACAAGGGGAATGGGTCTGGATCGCGGAAGCAGATGACCTTTGCGACCCTCATTTTCTGGAAAAGCTTGTTCACGCTGTGCACCAGTGTCCGAATGCGGTCATGGCGTTCTGCGATAGCCGCTCAATAGATGAGACCGGCGCGCCTCTCTCCGCCTCCTATCAGCCATACTGTGTAGAGGCGGCTGGAAATCTTCTTGAGCATGATGGTCAGTTCAGCGGGCGGGATTTTCTTCAAACATGCCTGTCTGAGCGCAATCTGGTTCTCAATGTCAGCGGCGCAATTTTCCAACGAACGGCCATGCAAGCGGCACTCAGAACGTGCAAAAAAGATTTGAAAACCTTGAAAGTGGCTGGTGACTGGAGAGCCTATCTTGAGTTGCTCGATAGTCCCGACGTTGGCGTTGTCTATGTCAGCGATGCCATGAACATCCATAGACGACATCAGTCGTCTTCGACTCATACGTTAAATCAGACTGCTCATCTCGAAGAAATAAATTTTATGCATGAGCTTTTTGCGAAGCGATTACCTTTTTCGCAAGAGCGGCTTGAGAAGCAAGCTCTCTATCGCCATAAAATCTTCCAGCAGTTCGGCTTGTAATTGATTTGTATAAAATATCATTTTTTAATTACTGAAGAACAAACGATTATTATTTGTATAAATTATAAATCACAAACATATCGAGTGCATGGGCCTTGGGAAATGAGCGTGTCATACCCGCACTGCTGACTGCCAGAAATATCCACCGAAGGGAGGCAACCACAAACTAACGGAGATCGATCCCGATGCCATAGAAAGAAACGCGCCTCGGGTGCCTTTGCCTGCTTGACGGTCAGGCACTTCATGGCCCCCTATGACGCATCTTACTGGGAAATTAGCCATGGCACAGTTATCAATCGGCGATCATGTTTCAGACCTCAAAGGCGCCCATGATGGCAAGCTTGTGGATATTGAAGGTTCCACTGGCTACGTGATGCAAAGCAATGGTGTGGAAGTTGAATTCCCACTGTCTCAGCTGAAGCCTTACGAACCTCCAAAAGTTTCTGAAATTCGAACCTTATCTGGACCTCTTCGGGACAAAGTTTTAAGTCCTGCCCAAAGGACACTACTGGCTTCTGTGCCTGCCTCCCTCATTAATGCGATCGCTAAGAGCTACGATGCGGGCAGCGATGGCGAAGGCTCGCGTCCGCCTTTTACTACTCTGCCAGAGTCAAAAAGACTGGAAGCCATCCGCATTTATCTCCCCACGCTTCCCCAGCGCCTTCTAGCCTCTCATATGAATCTGGTGGTTGCGATGCGTGATGTCGCCAAATCATAAATTATGATCATGGACGAATGCAGTCGTGAGGATGACTGGAAATTCGATGCTTCCACGGAGATAAAAGAGCCGCTGTAGCGCGTTGACCCAGGCCGGCATCACCCGTAGAACTCCGCGTTCTGAAACAGCGAAGCCCAACCAGGCGCAGCATTATTGAGCGCCGGAGGCGCCGCGTGTCCATGTCCATGACTTTCGCCGATCTTTGCTTGGCGCCCACTCTTCTGAGCGCTCTGGCTGAAGAAGGATATGTCACACCTACCCCTATCCAGGCACAGTCAATTCCCATGCTGCTGGAGGGCCGGGACCTATTGGGCATGGCCCAGACAGGTACAGGAAAGACGGCATCTTTTGCTCTTCCACTGTTACACCGCCTCGCGGCTAATCCTCGCACAGCCCCAAAGGGTGGCGCACGCGTCCTCGTGCTCGCACCCACACGCGAGCTTGTCTCCCAGATTGCGGATGGCTTTGAGAGCTTTGGTCGTCATCTGAATCTTCGCGTGACGACGATTTTCGGCGGTGTCAGCCAGTTTCATCAGGTGAATGCACTTGAGAATGGCGTGGACATTATTGTCGCCGCCCCAGGGCGGCTTCTGGATCTTATCGAGCAACACTTATGCGATCTATCGCAGCTTGAAGCGCTTGTACTTGATGAGGCCGACCAGATGCTGGATATGGGCTTCGCAAAACCGATTGAGCGTATCGTCGCAACACTACCGAAAGATCGGCATACCGTTCTGTTTTCGGCCACGATGCCGAAATCTATCGCGGCACTGGTTGAGAGCCTTCTCAATGATCCGGTAAAAGTCGAAATTGCTCCTCCATCAACCACCGTGGACCGCATTGAGCAGTCCGTAATGTTTATGGATGCAGCTCACAAAAAAACGGCTCTCCTGGCCCAGCTTGAAACACAGGATGTGGGTCAGGCCGTTGTTTTCACGCTTCAAAAAAACATTGCCAATGAGGTCTGTGCTTTCCTGACCGAAGCCGGGATTACCGCAGAAGCCTTGCACGGCAACAGGTCCCAGGGCCAGCGGGAACGCGCACTCAGCGCATTCCGTGACGGAACCGTACAAGTCCTCGTTGCCACGGATATCGCCGCCCGCGGCATCGACGTTGACACCGTCACACATGTTTTCAACCACGATCTTCCAAGTCTGCCTGAAAGCTATGTCCATCGTATCGGCCGCACCGGACGTGCCGGGCGCAGTGGTTTCGCCATCACCCTGTGCGATGCCGAACAACGTGCATGGCTACACGATGTGGAACGAGAAATCGGTCGTACATTGACTGTTCACACCGAACATCCATGGCACTCAGAAACCGCACGGCACTCCACCATGCGCGCTCCCGTCTTAGGGGGTGGCCCGGTCAAACAAATCAAACCGCAGGTCAAGCGGGAGCGAAAAGTCTGGACTGAAGAAGAAAAGCTTGCCGCACGTGAGGCCGCCAAGAGAGCCTGAAGCTAATTTAGCTTTCGGTTTTTCTTCGACGCTAACGGATTATAGTAATCCGTTAGCGTCATTGCGGTTTTCATGAAAACCGCTGAGTGATGTCTGATGTCACTCTTCTTCAAGCATCTGCCGATGCTGTTTCTTCAGACAAAATAGCCAGCATCTGGTCGATAATCCGACCACTGGTTCGGGACGCCAGTCGCCCAAATCCCAGGTCCCAGACGCGACAGGCCTGCCCGACAGATGGCCCCCGGCAGGAGGCATGAAGGCTGGTGACACCCGTGTCGCGCAGAAGATCACGCGCATTTCCTACACGCACACCACTTCCCGCCATGATTTCGATACGCCCGGCGGCATGATGCACAATATTCTTCAGAACAGAATGTCCCTTGGGGGCACTAATTGCCTGCCCGGACGTCAGTATTCTTTCAAAACCCAACTCAACCGCCTGATCCACGGCCATGAGCGGGTTAGGCGTGAGGTCAAAGACGCGATGAAGCGTGCGCCCCATTGAACCAGCGGCCTCAGACAGACGCTTCAGGGTCGCGATATCGAGTGTGTGATCGTCCAGAGACGCGCCGAGAACCACACCAGCCAGTCCTGCTGCACGGGCGGCATCAATGTCCGCCAGCATCTGCTCAATTTCCGCTTCGGCAAACACAAAGCCGCCCTCTCGGGGGCGGATCATGGCGTAAACTGGGACCGTCGATTTTGCAGCAAGGTGCATTAGCCCTGCCGAAGGGGTCAGGCCACCCAACGCCAGAGCGGAACACAGTTCAATCCGCGAGACGCCGGGCCGCTGGGCTGTCTGCAACCCAACGGCATCTTCAACACAGATTTCAAGCGTCGGCATAAACGTTCCTTTCCCAGACGGGAGAACGCACAGGCCAACAGAACTCAGTTGTTCCAGCGAATTCCCGGCAATGCCTTCTCCACTTCGGAAACGGGCTTGATCGTTGCACAGTTTCCTTTCGGATGATGGCCTTTCAGCAGCGCCAGCGCAAACGGAACAGAATCAGCCGCAGAGCCGTTCACTGCTCCGTTGTGTGTCAGACCGGAATAGGTCTTCCACGTTACGTTCGTACCTGCGTCACACATGGCCGCCACAGCATTATACTGCTGGGCTACACCAGCTTCATTATCAGCGAGGCCCGTACCCACGAAAACCGGCATCGTCATGTGCGCATCCGGGATGGTGAATGCGTCCTGAAAGTCAGCTTCAAGCCTGGATGTATCACCTGCGTACGCATTGTCTTCGGTGATGTCATGCGCCTCCGTATATCGGAACAGATCGCCAAGGCAGGTCTGACGAGCCTGATGAGACAGGTCCTTGCCCTTGTCCGTCATGTTTGCACGGACATCCACCTCAGGATGCAGGCTCTTCCGGGATCCCTCAATCGTCAGGATACCAAAAGCCGCAGCCATGTGCGGTGGTTCGACATTCAGCCGTGGAAGCGGCTCATGCTTCGGATGATCCGGCAGCTTGAATTGCGTTACGACGCCTGTTGCAACCGTTCCAAGGACATGCAGATCCGGTGCATATTTGGAGGAAAGCCAAGCCGTACCCAACGCAGCGCCACCGCCCTGCGACTGACCAACAAGAATGATACGGTTCTGAAGCGTGCCCTTGTACTGAGCCAGAGCGGCGCGCAACCCGTTCAGAACGCTGTAACCTTCCGGCCGGTACATCAGATACGGATGCGGGCCCGGTGTTCCCAGTCCTTGATAATCACTGGCCACAACGGCAAAGCCCGCCTTCAGCCAATGATCCAGATAGGCACGATCCCGGGAGAGATATCCCCGCCAGGACGGGGCGCAGATATCCGCAATCCCTGTTGTGCCGTGTTCCCATGCCACAACAGGCCAGCCACCTTTAGGGGGCGTACCCTTGGGAAAGATGATCTGACCGGAAACCGTGACGGGATCAGGAGCATTCACCCCACTAATGGACGTATAAAGCGTCCGCACAGCCTGGCCTGCATTCTCCGGCAGCGGACGATCGGTAATAGGCTGCGTGCGGATCATCTGACCCACCGTTGCCGGCACCTGAGCGGGCGGTGTGTAAAAATCGCTGACCCCACCATCACCTAGAGCACGATCCACCTCTGCCATACCTGCAGGCTTTGCAGTCTGGGCAGGTTCGGCACAGGCCGCGAGAGACAGGAGTGTGGCAGCGCTGAGGGCAGCGCGGAAAGAAAGCTTCATTATGGTCTCCAGCAGATCGAGGCAGATATTACTGACCAACGGCCACGCCGTCACGGTGCGGGTCACCCCAGCCCGTAAGGCCGTCCGGATGAATGGTGATGCCCTGCACGGCGGCATTCATGACGTCAATTTTCGGGTGATGCCCCATGGCACTTAAAGCCGAAGCAAGCCCGGCGGCAGATGTGCCCTGCTCCAGTTCCTCGGCATGGTTCTGGGCGCCAATCCGAGGCTGCTCAATAGCCGTGCGGATATTTTGTCCCCACGCCAGATAGCCCACCAGCGTCTGCACGACGGAATCAATAATCCGGGCACCACCGCCCGCACCAACGATGACTTCAGGCTGCCCGTTCTGCCCAAAGACGATGGTTGGAGACATGGTGGTGATAGGGCGCTTCCCCGGTGCTGCGATATTGGCCGCGGGCTGCCCATTCACGAAAGGATGCGACGCAAAATTCGTGATGGCATTATTCAGGACGACACCATCCACAATGATATCCGATCCGAAATTCAGATTGATCGTGGTTGTGAAAGACAGCGCATTGCCAGATGCATCACGGATGGACAGATGCGTTGTTGCAGGTACAGTCATCGGGTCTGACGATGGCAAAAGCGCCAGCTTCCCGGCAAGTTGTCCTGCCACCACGCGGTTGGCCGCTTCACCTGTTGAAACAAGCTTTGCCCGGCGGTCGAGATACGCTGGATCAAGCATAGCTGCCGTATCCACGCGCGTGTAATCCGGATCCGCAGCATATTTCCGGCGATCGGCCTCGGCCAGACGGGAGGCTTCAAGCAGCAGGTGGGCGGCTTCCACACTGCCCGGCTTGTACTGACCAATGTTCAGACGATCCAGAATGGCAAGCTGTTGCAGAACGGACAGTCCACCCGCAACCGGGGGAGCCGCGGAGCAAATGCGACGATTAAAGGCCGTAACACACAGAGGGGCCCGCTCACGCACCTTGTAGTTCTTCAAATCCGCAGGAGACAGCGCCCCCGGATAAGCGCCACTCGTAACCGCAGCGGACAGCTTTTTCGCAAAAGCGCCCGTATAGAAGTACTCCGCTCCATCGTGCGCTACATGTTCAAGCGTGCCTGCCAGGTCGGCATTGTGCAGGATCGTACCTTTAGGCAGCGGCTGACCACTGGCATCAAAATATGCCGAAAACTGCGGTTCTTTCGCGAGTTCCGGACGTTCGGTCAGGACAAGATGCAGATATCCGGCAAGCGGAAAGCCGTCTCTGGCAGCTGAAATTGCGGGCTGAAAAAGGTCGCTCCAAGGCAGCTTGCCATAGCGCTCATGCAGAAGTGCTAGGGTTCGCAAGGTCCCGGGAACGCCAACCACACGGCCCGTCCGCTGCAATGTCACTTCCGGAATCCGAACACCATTGCGGTCATGCATGTAGTCCCGATGCATGCCGGCCGGGGCACTGGCCAGACCGTCAAAGAAGCTTAGATGATCGGCCGCCTTGTCCCAGTACAAGATTGTGGAACCACCACCCAGACCGGAAGCCTGGGGCTCCACCACGGCCAGAACCATCTGGGCCGCAATGGCAGCATCGACTGCACTTCCACCCTTCTGCAGAACATCAGAAGCCGCACGTGATGCCATGGGATTGGCTGTGGCAGCCATAAAATCATGGGCCACTGTGGGCTGGGATACAGGCTGAACAGGTTGAAGCTGATGTGCACAGGCGCTCAGTCCGAGGGCCGTTGCTCCAAGCAGGCCGACAAGAACCGGGGTTCTGGCAGAAAGCTTTCTTTGGGAGAGAGCCGCACTTCTGATACGCATGGAAAACATCAACCTTCAGTTCCTGATCGGGAGCATCTACGTCAAACCGTTACGGTCTTCGATCTCTTCGATAAATGCTGTTATGGTGCGATAATTACTAATCTGCGGTTTGCAATGAACGTTTTTCAGGCCATGACGACCTTTATCGCGGTCGTTGAAACAGGAAGCATGACGTCTGCCGCAGAGCGATGCGGCATCTCACCCACAATGGTGGGCAATTACGTGCGCCTGCTGGAGGAGCGACTGGGCACCAGCCTGCTGAGACGCACAACGCGTCGACAGAGCCTGACTGCATTCGGGGCCGTCTATTTCGCCAAATGCCAGAAAATTCTCAGCATGCTCGACGAAACGGAGCGTATGGCGGAAGCCGCCCAGAGTCTGCCGTCTGGCACCCTGAGGATTACCGCTCCGGTCACGTATGGCACACAAAGCATCACGCCCTGCATCGCGGATTACCTGAACGAGCATCCCTCCGTGGATATCGATCTTGTCCTGACGGAACGCAGCGTTGATCTGACGCATGAGAAGTTCGATATCGCCATCAGACTGGGCGTGCCGGAGCCTTCCTCCCTGATCTGTCGTCGGCTCTCCAACTACACCATGACGCTTTGCGCCTCGCCAGCGTATCTTTCGCGCCGTGAAGAGCTTCTAACGCCTCAGCAACTGGCCACACATGACGCTCTGGCCTTTTCCTATACCCCCGCATCACCTTGGCACTGGGCTCGACGGGAATGGCATTTTGAAGGACCCCAAGGCCATGTCTCGGTAGAAATGCACCGCAAGGGTCTTTTCAATAACACGCAGGCCATGCGCCGCGCCGCGCTATCGGGCATGGGAATTGCCATGCTGCCCTCAGATCTGGTGCGCGAAGATATCCGGGACGGAAAACTCCAGGCCCTGCTTCCGGATTATACGCTTCCGTCTCGGCCTATTTATCTTCTGTATCACAAGGAGCGCTACACCGCGCCGACACTGCGTTCGTTCATTCAGTTCCTGATCCAGAAACTCGGGGGCATCCAGGGTTGATGGCGAAGACGGGTACCCTGTTCCAAAAAAAGCCAGATCAGGCTGTTATTGCTTCGATCATTGGCAATATCATCGAGTACTACGACTTCGTCATTTACGCGTATTTTTCCGCCTCGATTGGCCGAACCTTTTTTCCGTCGGGTCTTCCGCTGTCGCAGCTTGGCCTTTCTCTTGCAACGTTCGGCCTGACGCTTCTTGCCCGCCCGCTCGGAGCTATCGTACTGGGCAATTATGCAGATCGGCGGGGGCGCGTCCCCACCATGATGATCTGCATTCTTCTCATGGCGGCAGGCAGTCTACTCCTCACCGTAACGCCATCTTACGCCAGCATCGGCATTGCGGCACCTGTTCTGATTGTCGTGGCTCGGCTTATTCACGGCTTCTCGCTTGGCGGCGAATTTGGCAGCGCAACATCTTTTCTGATCGAGCATGCGCCCCACCATGAAGCGCGTGCTGCAAGCTGGCAGGCTATCGGGCAAATTACGGCCTCTCTCTGCGCTGCCACTGTCGTCCTTGTTCTGAACCTGTGCCTCCCGACAGCAGCATTCAACGACTATGCCTTTCGTATCGCCACAGGACTTGGTGCGGCAGTGGGCACGGGTGGGTTGATTCTACGCCTGATCCTGAACCGTCAGAACCCGCCAACACGTCAGCCCGCTCCTGCTGTTGTGGCACCTTTTTTCCAGTCTGACACGATCCTGCGGACTGCCCTCATCATGGGGTCTGTCGCGCTTGGAAGCGGTATCACATACCTCGGACTCTACATGCCGCATTATGCGCGCAGCCAATACAGTCTCTCGAGTATCAGCACGTCCCTTGCGCCACTCCTGACGTATGGCGGCCAGCTGCTTTTCACGCCCCTGCGCTGGAAGCTGGCAGACCGCTTTGACAGAACACACAGCATCCGTCCCATGCTTCTGTCCTGCGCCTTTTTAATCCTTCTGCCGTTGCCTGCATTTCAGTTGATTCGCATTGCTCCGGCTACAGTGCTGCTCATGCCGCTGATCTTCAATCTCAGCGGGCTTTTCTATTTTGCAGCCCTCGATGGCTTCATCGGACAGATCTTCCCCAGCGAACGGCGAGGGCGTGGCCTCACCATGGGATATTCATTCGGCGTAGTGCTGTTCGGAGGCCTCGCCCCCATGACCAACGCCGCGCTGATTGCCTGGAGCGGAATGAACCATGCTCCGGCACTTTATATGATCCTGACGGCCATTATTTCTTTCATGAGCGTGCTTTTGGCCAAGCCTTTGCTGACACGCCGCTCCTGACACAGGCATCCCTTCAGACAAAAATTGAAACTATCAATTTTTTCTTTGGAATGTTCTTATAATTCTCTCCTTTATCTTCGTTTACCAAATTCATAACGCTATCGAAGCGTTAGTCTCCTGCAGAATGAGTTCCAGAAATGTCTTCCTGTACTTTCTCTCCCAGTCGCTCCAGCCGTTCCGGAATGTCCGTTCCGCTTAACGCTCTTTTCGGGCCGGGAAAGAAAGCTCTTGCGGCAGCTACGTTTCTGAGCGGTCTTTCCGTTACTGTTCCAACGGCCTATGCCGCAACGTCTGCGACAACGGAGCCTACGAAGCACCGTGCGCATGCGGCACGCACAGAAGTCGAAGCAGGCAAAGAGTCCATCAGCGTCACAGGAACACATCATCAGCCTGGCGGTGGCATGATGCGCGCCGAAACAGCATCCCGCGCTGTACAGACCGTGACGCAGAACTATATCGAAATGCAGAGCCCGACGAGCAGCCCGCTCGACCTGATTGCCAATCTGCCGAGCGTGAACATCACGACACCGGACCCGAGCGGCAATGAAGGCGGCTCCATGCAGAGCCGCGGTCTGTATGACAACGATATCGGAATCATGCTGAATGGCATGCCGATTGCAAACGGCGGCACGTCATCGGCCTCAAACTTCGTCCAGAACTACATCGACAGCAACAACATCTCTGCCGAGAGCATGAGCCCAGGCTCCATCTCCGTGGAAGATCCGGTAACTTCAGCGGGCGCAGGCGCCCTGAGCATCACCACGCGCGCCCCCTCCAAGAAATTTGGCGGCCTGGTGTCCGGCAGCTACGGGTCCTTTAACCGCACACGAGGCTTCATCCGTGTGGACTCCGGTGAAATCGGGCATACCGGAATCACAAGCTATGCGTCGTTTTCCAACACCCACTCCGATGCATGGCGCGGGTCGGGCGACAGCGATCGCAAGCATATGGATTTCCGTGCCCAGAAGCTGATTGGCAACCGAAGCTCCATTGATCTGTTCGCCGGATATAACCACTCACACTACTACCTGAACCGTTATCCAACACTGGCAAACTTCCAGAACGACAAGCATGGACGTCCGGTCTCCACGCCTCTGAGCTACAATGCCCAGTTCAGCGCCACGTCTCCGAGCAGCTATTATGGCGTGCACGGTACGGACAAGGACCAGTTCTACATCTCCATGCCGATGAAGTTTGCGCTGAACAACACCTTCACGCTGAACATCTCACCATACTACGAGCGCTCCGACATTACGTTGAACAGTGCATCCCGTTTGCAGGAAGGCTATACTTATGCCGGATCAGCGCTTCAGCGGGTTGACCTGAACGGCGACGGCAAGATCAGCACGGCGACGCGTGCCGCAGTGTCCACAAACTCCATGTCCGTGACCCAGCAGGGCGGCGTTGTTGCTGCACTGGGTTGGCACTCCGAGAATAACGACGGTCAAATCGGCTACTGGCACGAGGAATATCGTTATTCCCTGAAGACGCCTATGTCCAAGATGAATCAGACAACGGGTGCGCAGCCGTCTGACACGGACAAGTCGTCCTACTACCGTACAACCAGCGGCAGCATTTACAATTCCGTTGACTACCTAGGGTCTTACAGCCTGAACTCGGGCTTCCTGGAAGACACGGTCCACCTGCTGAACCGCAAGATGAACATCACAGCCGGCATCAAGGTGACGTCCATGACGCTGGAAGGTCAGGACTACCTGCCCAGCACGGCCAGCCACACCAATCACACCTATGTCTCGCCGACGCCGCGCTTTTCCTGGTCGTACAATTTCGCACCTCATCATCAGCTTTACATCAATGCTGAAGGCGATTTCCGTGCACCCTCCCCGATCAACATGATCTCGCGCTACAGCACCAGCACAGGTAAAATGACAACATCGGGTGCAGGGGCAAAGCCGCAGTACTCGATCAAGGAAGAACTGGGCTATCGTTACAGCGACGATCTGTTCCTGGCTGATATCAGCTTCTTCAACATGAACGTCTCCAACCGTCTGCTGTCCGTTAACATGTTCAGCAATGACGTTCAGGTCAGCCAGACCATCAATGCAGGTGGCGAAACAATCCGCGGCGTGGATGTCATGCTGTCCACCCGCCCACTGTTCCATCGCTTCAGCCCGTATTTCGCGTTCGAATACCTGCACACAACGATGGACAACAACCTGCAGACCACGGCAGACGATGGCTCCGTTGACTATCTACGGACCAAGGGCAAGACGGCCGTCATGTCTCCGAAGTTCTCAGGCAGCGTTGGCCTGACCTATAATGAAGGCCCGTTCTTCATGAATGCCAGCGTGCACTACACGTCCAAGCAGGCATCGTCCTTCATGAACGATCAGTACATGCCGTCTTACTTCTCAGACTCCCTGACGCTTGGCTATCATCTGCCCAAGTTCTTCATTGCGCAGTCCCCCACCTTCAAGCTGAACTTCACCAACCTGACCAGCCAGTACAAGCTGGGTGGCGTCTATTACTTCTCGAATAATGCCCGGGCGACAACGGGTGTCTATGGCCACAAGATCGGCGCGGACACGGCACCGACCTATTATATCATGCCGCCATTCGCGATGATGGGCACACTGTCCACATCATTCTGATCAGCTTCAGTACACCGAGACTGGATAAATAAAAAAGGGCCCCCGGATGTCTATCCGGGGGCCCTTTCTCATTGTCAGGAAGCCGCTTCTTCTTCTGAAGAGTTCAGTATTCTTGGAAATGCCTCTGGATTAAAAATCGCCAGAAGGATAGCGGTTAGCGTAATGACAATGGCAATTGGCGTTAGAACGCCGAACCCACTCCAGGTTAGCACCTGACCACCAAGTGCCGATCCAAGCAAAATCCCAAGATTGCTCCCGCCGTTGATCGCTGCTCCCGCCACATCCGGGCGTGTCGCTCTCGCACGAATTGCGCCGGACATCACAAATGGAATGAGTGCTGAATAGCCGGTACACCAAAGCGCAACAGATGCAACAGAACCCCAGCCAGACAGAATGTGACCATACATGAGGCCCATTCCGATAAGCATGGCCATTCCGCCTGCCAACATGCCCGCAGCTGGCCAACGATCAACAATCTGACCCGCCCCCCATAGCCCTAGAATACTCACGGCACCTGTCAACAAGAGAGCGATACTCAGAGCACTTTTGGGCAGACCATGCGCCAGAAGAAGTGGTGTAACATAAGTATAAAGCATGTTGTGAGCTACGAAAAAGATCGCATCAATGGCCACAACTATGAGAAAGATCTTCATAGCCTTGCGTGACCCCACCGATGGCAGGTTCGTGCTGGCATCTCCAGACGTTACGACTGGCGGCAGGAAAACAGCAATGCAAACCGTCAGCAGGACGGCAATACCAGTCATCACAAGCATGGCAATACGCCAGCTTGCAAAATGGCCAATGGCCGCGGCCCCAGGCACACCTAAAATTGAACCAAGAGAGGTCCCACCATATACAAACGAAATAGCTCTTCCCGTCATCTTGGGTGGGACAAGCCGGGCAGCATAGGCAGAGACGATTGACATCAGCAGGGCGTGGGCGATTCCACCGATAGCGCGCCCAGCACATAGAACTAGAAATGTCGGAGCAATGGCTGCAATCAAATTGGAAAGAACATATCCTCCCAAAGAAAGGAGCATGAGTTTCTTACGGTCAACTTTTGCAGTCAGGATGGTCAGAGGCACTGCACCCAAAGCAACCATAAGAGCAAAAGCACTTACAGCCAGTCCTGCCTGCCCTTCTGTGATGCTAAAACCCTGCGCCATATCGATCAGTAGACCAACAGGTGCCACTTCACTTGTCAGTGCCGTAAACGTGCACGCGAATAGTGCACACAAACCAATAATGGTCTGCTTGGGAAGAGTTTTGAAAAGCATAATTTCCCTGAATACAGTGCAGCATTAATCGCGTTGGACAGACGCGCCTTCTGCCATGCTTTCTTCCAAAACAAAACGAAAGAAATAAAGTTCACTTAAGGTTCTTTTTTCTCTCGTTACCAACATTATGTTACACAATGAAAGTACTTATCGGCTGTAGCCGACCAGCCTCACATCAGAAATTTTGTAACTCATGACAATGTGAACGTCGCATTGCGGGATAATGGTTAGCGTTCTTTCGGATATATCGGGGCTCATGAAATGCTTTTGTTGCTATTGCGTCGCAGTTGCGACAAAATCCACTACCAACCAATCATTTCATAAGATGGTTCTAACGATCTACAGACCGGAGAAAGACTTCAATGACCTTCGCACGCTTAAAGCGGCTCGCATTTGTAACGGGATCAATGGCTCTTACCCCTTCCCTGGCATTCTCAGCAGAGACAGCTACCGCACCCCTCACAGGAACTGACGGAAAAACGGTTGGCACTGCACAGATTATTGAGGCTCCAAAGGGCGTTGTGCTCCACATTGAAGTCAGTGGACTGACACCTGGCTGGCATGGCATGCACTTTCATGAAAAAGGAAATTGCAGCGCACCTGCATTTACCAGCGCGGGCTCGCATGTGCACACCACAAAACCAGTTACGCACGGGCTACTCAATGCCGGAGAAAATGACTCTGGGGACCTTCCGAACATTTTTGCGGATAGCGACGGAACGGCCAAAGCTGAAGTTTATTCAACTTTTGTATCTTTGAAGGGTAAAGACGGTCGTCCGGCTCTGTTGGATGCTGACGGTTCGTCTCTTGTCATTCATGCTTCTGCTGATGACTACCGGACTCAACCGATTGGTGGTTCGGGGTCTCGCGTGACGTGTGGTGTAGTTCGATAGAGAAAAACGCCCCCCCCCCGCTGTCTCGATGAGATAGCGGGGGTTTAAAATTCGTCTGTTTCCTATGTGTTTCCTGCGGTGGAATTCCGGACGCAAAAAAGCCGCCTCTGGGGGCGGCATTTTTTGTTAGATATCAGTATGTTCGGTATGGTTGCGGGGGTAGGATTTGAACCTACGGCCTTCAGGTTATGAGCCTGACGAGCTACCGGG